>JAFSYU010000039.1 GCA_017443595.1 Clostridia bacterium | reverse complement strand
TCAGAAAGCCATCGTCCGCAGTAAAGACGTGGATCGGCTCTACGAAGGACTGTATGAGAATATGGTAAACGGCAAGGTCACGGAACAGTGGTATATGCACATGTCGCAGAAGTATGAGATCGAGCGCGGCGAATTGCAGGACAAGATCAAGAATTATCGGATTCAGCTCCTCGGTTTAGAGGATATCCGCCACGAAAAAGATCACTTTCTCTCAGCGATACGCACTTTTATGCGGATGCAGACGCTCACGCCCGTGCTTCTGCGGGAGTTGGTCGACAAGATCGAAGTCCACAGAATAGAAGGAACCGGCAAGAACCGTACCCAGCGCATCACGATCCACTACAAATTCATCGGCGCGCTTGAGATCCCTGCGGGATCAAAAAGCGCCAATCACAAACTCGATACCCGTCGCGGCGTCGCGGTCGAATATCTTCCAAACACCGTGACCGCCTGACAAAAACGAGCAGACTCACCGAGCCTGCTCCCTTACATACGAAAATCAGATAAGTTGAATATATAGAAAAACTGAGTGTCCATAACTCACTTGCGTTATGAACACTCAGCATGGCAGGGGCAGAAGGACTTGAACCCACGACACCCAGTTTTGGAGACTGGTGTTCTACCGACTGAACTATACCCCTATGAAAATCCCGGACCCATAAGGATCCGGGCTTTGTTTAAATGGTGGGCCTTCAGGGACTCGAACCCCGGACCGACCGGTTATGAGCCGGTTGCTCTAACCAACTGAGCTAAAAGCCCGAATGCTTGAATTCAGCCTAAACAATATATCACAAAATATGCTTTTTGTCAAGATGTTTTACTAAAATATTTTTAAAAAAACAGGTTTTTTTATTTTGTTTTCAGTCGCTGTAATCCGAATCAAGCACAACGTGAAATTCATAGTCGGGATATTTGCTTTTTATTTCGTTCGTAACGTTATCGCCAATCGCTTTTGCGTCCGCTTTGAAGTCCGTAACAAGGTCAAACGTTACGACTTTGTTTTCTTCGTCAAGATAAAAGCCGTGTACCTGAAGCAGCCCCGGCTGATTTTTTGCAATTTCAAGCAGAGCGTTTTTGATCTCGGTCGCTTTTTCGCTGTTGTTTGACGCGTAGATACCGACGGTCATGACAATGCCGAATTCCATATAAATATCGGCGGAAATCTTTCTTGTCAGCCTGTGTATCTTATCCGCGGTCATATCGTCCGGCACTTCTATATGCGCCGAGCCGATTATCTGATCCGGTCCGTAGTTGTGAAGCGCAAGATCGTAGCAGCCGTGAACGTCGTCGTACGCACAAAGCCTTTCTTTCAGCTTCTCGGTAAGCTCGGGATCTGCGCGCGTGCCGATTATGCTGTCAAACGTCTCTTTTATTATCATTATACCGGCTCTGATAATGAATACGGATATGACGACGCCGATCCATCCCTCAATGGTAAACTGCCATATCAGGCTTACCAGCGCCGCTATAAGAGTGCCGCCGGAAAGGAAAGCGTCTGATAAAGCGTCGGAGCCTGACGCGATAAGCACGCTTGCGTTCAGCTTCTTTCCGACCGATTTGTAATACAGTCCTATAAGTATCTTTGCGATTATTGCCGCGATTATTATGATAACGGATATCGTATTGTATTCCGCTTTTGTCGGAGTTATTATCTTTTCTATTGATTCTTTCAGCGACAAAGCGCCCGTCACAAGCACGATAGCGGATATGATGGCGGACGTTATGTATTCAACTCTTCCGTGGCCGTAAGGGTGTTTTTTGTCCGGCGCTTTTGCTGAGAGCTTAGTACCTATTATTGTTATGACCGACGATAAAGCATCGGATAAGTTGTTTACCGCGTCTAAAATAACGGCGACCGAGCCCGTGATAAGACCGACAAAAGCCTTGACGGCGACAAGCACCAGATTTACGCCGATACCGTAGATACTTGTCTTGATAATTTTTTTAGTTCGTTCCATAATAAAAGCGCATATTACGCGTAAATGTTATTTGTTTGTATCATTATATGCGGCGCGTACGGCTTTTGCAAGCTGATCCGCGCAGGAAGTGGGCTTGTATCCGCAGGTATTGCCTTTTAAATAAGATTCGATCTTGTCAACGGTCCAGCCGTCCACAAGCTTTGATATGGCTTTCAGATTGCCGTTGCAGCCGCCGGTAAACACAAGATTTGTTATAACGTCGCCGTTTATATCAAAACTTATCATCTGAGTGCATACGCCCTCTGTTTTATAATTATATCTCATTTTATTCCTCCGTGACCGTAATTAACTACATTATACACATAAAGAAATATAATAAAATGTGTTTTACGTTATTTAATTGTGAATTTGCTTTGTGATTTTTATTTATTATATTGACAAAGTACAAGGTTTTGATGTAAAATAAATTCGGAAAATAATAAGGGGGAAAGTTATGAAAAAAACTGTCTGCTTATTGCTTACGGCTGTTTTCGTACTGTCGGCCGTTTTGTTCTCCGCGTCCGTATCGGCGTCCGGGCTTAAAGGCGACGTGGACAAAAGCGGTGAGGTGAACAACAAGGACGTCGTCCTTTTATTCAGATATCTGAGCACGAATGAAGAACTGCCGAGCGATTATGATATCAACGGAGACGGCAAAGTCAACAACAAGGACGTTACCGTGCTGTTCAGAAAAATGTGCGGTTATGATACAGACGAAACGGGAGAACTTGATTTGCCCTCTACTGTGCTTTTGAATTCCGTTGAGTATAACGAAAAAGGAAATTACACTTATTTTGACGACGATGATTTTAAAGCGAAACTGTCTGCATTTTCAAACAAAATGTTTTCAATGTCGGCAAAAAATGAAAACGGCAATTACACCGTCTCGCCGCTGTCCGCGTATATGGCGCTTGCTATCCTCAACGCCGTCGGAGACGACGAAGTCAAATCCGATATAGAAACGCTGTTCGGCATGACGCAGGAAGATATAGAGAAGACAAAAAAGCTTTTCTTAAGTCTTGTAAAAGAGATCAGCTTTGAAGATTCGCTCATATCAAAGCTCGATCTTACGAATACCGTCTGGATAGACAGCAATAGAGAAGCAAATAAGAAAACGCTCGATATGCTTGCGGAAAAGCTGTTCTGCTACGCGCACAGCACGCCGTTTGCTATGGATAATGATGAAGCGAATAAGGCGATTAGAGAATTCATAGCGGAAAAAACGCGCGGACTTATAGATACGGATTTTGATCTTGACGCGGACACCGTTTTCGCCATAATCAACACGCTTTACTTAAAAGACGTGTGGGGTGACGAAGCATTGGAAACGGAAAAAAGAACGTTTCACAGCGCCGGAAAAGAAACGGAAAAAGAGTTTTTGATAACGGAATATGTTCCGGGAGAGATAGCGGAAACGAGGTCTTCGTATTATTTCAGCGTAAGGACCGAAAACGGATATAAGGTAAAGCTGATATTACCGAAAGACGGAGTCACACTTAAACAGGCGATGTCCGAAAGCGCCCTCAACGTGATAAACTCACGTAAGAGCTATGTACAGGAACACGAAGACGGGATCCAAAGATATACAAGATGTATTTTCCCGAAATTCCGTATTGAAAGCGAAACGGATATGGACAAGATACTTGCGGAAAACGGTTATTTAGGCAACGCTTTTACCGGCTATACGTCAAATCTTCTTGCAGGCTCGTTTGCTGTATCGGATATAATCCATAAAGCCGTCGTAAACGTCGACGAAAAAGGCGTGGAGGGCGCTGCGGTAACCATTATCGTAAGTAAAGAAACGGCTATACCTCTACCCGATAAAAAGTATTGCACGGATTTCGTTTTAGACCGTGAATTCGGATTTATAATAACGACGTATGACGACGTGATACTCTTTGAGGGAACGGTAGTCGATCCGTAATAATTTCATAACGAGGGCGGGAGTTTGCTCCCGCCCTGCGATATATATGAATCAATATCAAAAAACATCTTTACAAACCCGCATTATTATGATACAATAAAGAAAAAAGCGGAGAATGATCATGAAAGAAATCGTATTGAAAAACAAGGGTCTTACGCTGTGCGTACTACCGGAAGAAAACGTTTTTACCGTCACTCTCGGAAACGGCTCGGTATGGAGAACAAAAAGAAAACCTTATATTAAGTTTGCCGACGGGAGGACGGTCGATTTTCCTTCGCCGTGCGAGATCGACAAATTCCATTCCGGCACGGGCGAGGTGATAAAAGCCGTTTACCGCGATTTCGGTAAAAGCGACGTTTATGCAGTTGCCCGTATAGGGATAGACAAAACGACCGGCGACGTGTTTTTCAATATAAACGTGTTAGGTGATAAGTTTAAGGAAATAGACACGGTCAGCTTCCCGGCTCCGTTTGAGTTCGGAGCGGAGAAGGGGCACGGATACACAGTCCTGTCACGTATGCAGGGCACGCTTATCCCGGCGGGCGATCCCATAATCGTTGAGACCGGGCTCGTGTTCCAGCGCGACGCGTATATGCCCATATACGGCCAGGTCAGAGACGGAGCGGGCTACACCGCCATATTTGAAACGCCTTACGACTGCAAATATCTGCCGGAGGGCAGCGATATAGCGCCCGTCTGGCTGACGTCGCTCGGGCGTATGAGCTATACGAGAAAGATCCGCTTCTGTTTCAGAGAAAAATGCGACTACAACGTCATTGCCAAATGCTACCGCGAATACGTTAAAGAGCGCGGCGGGCTTATAACGCTTAAAGAAAAGATAGAAAAAAACAAAAACGTCGCCCGTCTTATCGGACGTCCCGTGATACATACGGACATAGCCGTTCACACGGCTCCGGAATCGATGTTTTACGATAAAGAACACCCGGAAAATAACGACAGATATACGAGCTTTGATAAAAGGGCGGAGCAGCTCAAACGCTTGAAAAAGCTCGGTTTGGAAAAAGCGTACACGCATTTTGACGGCTGGGGCTTCCACGGCTACGACAATCTCCATCCGTCACCGTTCCCGCCGCATGAAGGCGCCGGCGGCGCGGACGGTATGAAGAGGCTTGCCGATACGTGCAAAGAAATAGATTATATTTTCGGCATTCACGATCAGTACAGGGATTACTATTACGACAATCCCGACTTCAGCTTTGACGAGGCGCTCGTCTATCAGGACGGCAGCCATCCGTTCCACGACGTTTGGAACGGCGGCAAACACACGTTTTTATGCTCGGAATTAGCGCCGGACTACGTAAGGCGCAATTATGACGAATTCAAGCGCCTCGGCATACATATCGAAGCTTCGTATCTTGACGTTTTCTCGGTCGTCGAACTTGACGAGTGCTTTAACGAGGACCATATGTGCATGCGCCGCGACTGCGCGGATAACAGAAGACACTGCCTTGATATGCTTACGTATCGCGGCATAATCCCGTCGTCGGAAGAAGCGCTTGACTGCATAATCCCGTCGCTTGCGTTGTGCCACCACGCGCCGTTTTACACAGAGATCTTAGGCGCGGAGGATTCAAACCCGGTCGGCGTGCCGATCCCGCTGTTTGAGCTTGTTTATCACGACTGTATCGTCGTGCCGTGGATAGGTCTGCCCGCCAGACGCGGCGGCTGGGGCATCCCCGTAAACGACAGCGCGTATATATACGCCGTCCTCTACGGCTGTCCGGTCTACTGCCCGATCGACGCGACGGAGGCCGATATTAAAGACGTCCAAACTGCCTGCGCGTCAGCTGAAAAGTTAGCTTTTACCGAGCTTGTTTCACATGAATTTATAGACGGAAATATCCGCCGCCAGCGCACGACCTTCTCCGACGGAACAGTCATAGAAGCCGACCTTGACAGCGGAGAATTCAAAATAGATCACAAAAACAACGGCTGAGGTTATTTAATCAAAGATAAAAATACGGCGCACTTCAGAACGAAGCGCGCCGTTTGTCGATCAAAAATTTTGTATTATTCCCATTCTATCGTGCCGGTAGGCTTGGGCGTGAGATCGTAAAGGACGCGGTTTACGCCTTTTACCTCGTGGACTATGCGGTCTACGATCTTTCCGAGAATTTCGTACGGGATCGGCTCTATCGTCGCGGTCATTGCGTCGCGCGTGTTGACTGCACGGATTATTACAGGCCATTCAAAGCTGCGTAAGCCGTCTTTGACGCCGACGGATTTGTAATCCGGAATTATAGTGAAATACTGCCATACTTTTCCGGCAAGACCCGCTTTGTCAAATTCTTCACGAAGTATCGCGTCGGCTTCACGCAGCGCTTCAAGCCTGTCGCGCGTGATGGCGCCTAAGCAGCGCACGCCGAGACCGGGGCCGGGGAACGGCTGACGGTATACCATGTTGTCCGGCAGCCCGAGCGTTTTACCTAAGACTCTGACCTCGTCTTTGAACAGCAGTTTTATAGGCTCAACAAGTTCAAATTTCAGATCGTCCGGCAGACCGCCTACGTTGTGATGAGCTTTTACGGGGCCGGATTCGAGGATATCCGGATATATAGTGCCCTGCGCGAGGAAATCTATGCCGGACAATTTTCTTGCCTCTTCTTCAAATACGCGTATGAATTCCGCACCGATTATTTTTCTTTTCTTTTCCGGCTCGGCTACGCCCGCCAGTTTGTCAAGAAAACGGTCGACCGCGTCAACGTATATCAGATTTGCTTTTAATTCGTCGCGGAATACTTTTATGACCTGTTCCGGCTCGCCCTTGCGGAGAAGTCCGTGATTTACGTGTACGCAAACGAGCTGATCTCCCACGGCTTTTATAAGAAGCGCGGCAACGACGGAGGAATCAACTCCGCCGGACAGCGCAAGAAGCACTTTTCTGTCGCCTATCTGTGCGCGCAGCGCATTTATCTGCTCGTCGATAAACTTTTCCGCAAGTTCTTTTGTTGTGATCCTAACCATATTTTCATCGCGTTTGTTATTGTCCATGCTGTTTTCCTCCGTGTTTTACGTTTTTTTACAAAATATATCATATCATAAAAATCTATGAATTGCAATATCATTTTTAAAGATTTTTATAATAATCGCCTTGACTTTGTTTTTGCAAGGTGATAAAATGAGAATAATCGTAAAAGCGGTCTCATATCCTTTAACAGTACCTATTAAGGAGGCTGTTTAAATGGATATAAAACTGCTTGACGGGAAAGTACGCGGTTCGTCGCTCGGTGCGGAAGCGCTGATTTCAATAGCTTCGCGGCAAAAAAGACGTGAATTCTTTTGCAAATCGCTTATCCGCTGTGCGCTTTTGACGCTTTTGTTTATCGCATTCGGATGTTTTTTTGCGATATACGCCATGGAAAAAGGCAATACGTACGTTTTTTTTGAAAACGTACCGTCTCCGTTTTATCTGCGCGGAATGCTCAAGGAGCTGTTTTTACTGTCTGTCATACCGTCGTTATGCTTTGCGCTGTGCGGCTGTTTTAACGGCAGGCTGAGCAGATGCTGCGATACCGTATTTCCGGCTTTGTACGGTACGGTCATCGGTTTTATCTGTTATACGGAGCTGTCCGGCACGCTTTTGTCTTTTTCGGTTTCCGCTATGGTCAAGCTGTTTCCGTATATATGCCACGTTCTGATCATAATGTCGGTTTATACGCTGTTTTGCCCCGTATGCGCTTCATACGGAGAGTGCAGAAGGAAAAAAAGCGCGGTATACGATGATCTGCACAGTTGTTTTACATATTTTCTTATGTCTTTAACGGCGATTATACTGTCTTTGATCTTGCGTGATCTTGCCGTTTTGTTTTTTAAAACGTTCGGATAAACTATAAAACAGGATATTAAAAATGGAAGAGAAGCAAAAAAAGAAAAAATTCAATATATTTGACGTTTTCAATTCCCAGCGCGTCGGAAAAGGCGTTGAAAAGGGAGAGGTAAAGGATCCGTCGTTTAAAAATTTTTTCAAGTATTTCGGAAGATCTTTTACGCGGCTTCTGAACGTGAATCTCATGTTCACGTTTTTCTGCCTGCCGCTGTTTTTCGCTCTGTTTGCGATAGCCGGATATTTTGACCACAGCGTAACGGACGTATCGCATCCGCTGGCTTCCGTTTTAAACGGCTTTATATTAAGCGGTCAGATCGACCCGCTCACGATGTCGCTGTACGGCGTATACGGCATAAGGGACGGTATGGCGTCTCAGATATCCGTACCGTCTATCGTGTTTTACTGCCTGTCCGGTTTGACGCTTTTCACCTGGGGCTACGCAAACGCCGGAATGGCGTATACTATAAGAAATATGCTGAAAGGCGATCCGGTCTTCGTCTGGAGCGACTTTTTCAGAACGGCTAAAAAGAACCTCGGTCAGGGAATGCTCGTCGGAATAATTGACGCGTTGATAATCGGGCTGCTTTACTATAATATGAGATTTTATTCCGCAAACGCGTCGTCTACCGTATTCTATCTGATGTATATAGCAACTATAATATTCATGGCTGTTTACGCGGTTATGAGAACGTATATTTATCCCATGCTCGTAACGTTCAATCTCGGTACGTTCAAGATATTCAAAAACGCGTTCATTTTCACGTTTGCAGGCATCAAAAGGAATATCCTGGGACTGCTCGGAATGGCGGTCGCAGTTGCGATAAACGCATTTCTGGTCTTTGTATTCCTGCCTCTCGGCGCAATACTGCCGTTTATTCTGACCGTCGCGGTCTGCGGATATATAGGTACGTACGCCGCTTATCCGAAAATAAAAGAGGTTATGATTGATCCGTACTATGATGAATACGGAAATCCGCTTCAAACCGGCGCGCCGGGCGAAGAAAAATCCGAAAAAGATAAAGAATAATTTAAAATACTCTTGACAAATCATCATTTTTGTGATAGAATACCGCTTGTCAAGTTTGGGGGCGTAGCTCATCCGGGAGCCCGAAGGACATCCTTACACACCCCGCAATTTCATACATTTGACAAGGGCTTGTAGCTCAGTTGGGAGCCCGAAGGACATCCTTACACACCCCGCAATTTCATACATTTGACAAGGGCTTGTAGCTCAGTTGGGAGAGCGCCGCGTTCGCAACGCGGAGGTCAAGGGTTCGAATCCCTCCAGGTCCACCACCGCCTTAAGGCAAGAAAAACCCGCCTGTTCAAATCGAACAGACGGGCTTTTCTATGCCTTTCGTTATGCGGTTTTCGGTAATGCAACAAGTTCTTCCGCCTCGGCTTCTTCTTCTACGATCCCCTCAAAGAACTGACTGATATTGAAATTGAATTCGATATTCAGCTCGTACCCGCTGAAAACGTCGATGCGAGTGATCATCGCGTTCACGATCATCTTTTTCGCTTCAAAGCTTGCGCTGTCGTAAAGCTCCGACCACGAAATGATTTCGTCGTAGCTGTCGCTGAGATCTTTCATCAAAATCTGTTTTTCAGCCAGTTCGCGTTCCGCAGTTGCACAGAGACTTTCAAGTTCACGCACTTTTACGTCGGTCTCGTTTACAAGACCGGAGAGAAGCTCCGGCGAGTACGCGCTTTCTCCCTGAATGGATTTGACGACCTCTGCTTTTAGTTTTGAGAGTTTTTCCTGTTCCTTTTCAAGATCGGCTTTGGCTTTTATGAGATTGGTTTTCCGCAGCGACAGTTCTTTTTCGTATCTCGAAGCGATTATTTCATCCTTAGAAATACCTCGCATACGCTTGAACACATTTTTGATCGCAGCCTCTACCATCCGATCCAGTTTTTCAGCAGAGTAACCGGACTGACCTTCGCATTCGACGATTTTGCGCACCTTCTTGTAGCAAGCGTACCGTACACGGCGTTTCTTTACGACCGTTCCGTCCGCTTTCTTATAATAGCGGCTTGTCGTCGTTAAATGGAGCCGTGAGCCGCAATGACCGCAGAAGACGTTGCCGGACAGAAGCGAATGACCGCGCATATTGATCGGCACTCTCGGTGTGTTCGCCTTCGCTTCCGCGCGCTGACTGCGAATATTCTGTGCCCGGTCGAAGAGTTCCTGCGGCACGATCTGAAGCTCAGGCAAATGCGGCGAGCGGGTGTCGCCGCTTCGCAGGATGCCGACGTAGGTTTCGTTTTGCAGGATATTACGGATCGTGTTGTGCGACCAAGGATTACCGGTGGGGTTTTTATATCCGTTGCAATTAAGATAGTTGGCGATCTTCTGTACACCGTATCCCTCGTTGACGTATTTGGAGAAGATGAGCCGAACGATGCCGGCGTCATCCTCTTTCACTTTGAGATCGTACAACTCGTGCTTACGCTTATTGAAACGCCCGCTTTTTACAAGTTCATACCCGACCGGCGCGGTTCCTCCTTTGTAGTGTCCTTCCTCCACCATCTGACCGAGACTGGTTTTCGTTCGGATCGAGGTCTTTTCGCTCTCGCCGTCGGCTTGCCAGAAACGGATATAGTTGAGCAGCTTGTCGATGTGGTTATCGAAGCGCTGTTCGCCCTCCTGCGTGCTCCATACTTGGATACCGTTCTTGACGAACCATTCTACGACGAAAGGCGTTTCGTCCGCAATACGCCCTATACGGTCGAACATAAAGACGAGCAGGATATCGAACTTGCCTTTGCGGGCAAGCTCTTTTATCGTCTGTATCTTATCTCTGTTTTCCGCTCTGACTTTATGACCGGAAACGCCGTCCTCCTGCTCTTCGTGAACGATTTCCCAGCCCATCTGCTCGGCGAACTTGTGACACGCCTTGCGCTGCATCGGGATGTCGGCTTCGTGATTGTCCTTGTAATCCACCTGCTTGTCGGTGGAAACGCGGTATAAACAGCAAACTCTGTTGTGTTCCATTGCTTAATCTCCTTCTTTGATTTGCTGTATTTTATCATCATCTGCCGTCTTTTTACGAATATGCGGGGCGGCGTCGGACGATAAAAGAATGCTTTTGATACGGCTGAAAAGGTCAGGGTTCGGTGCTTTTGAAAATGATAAGGTGATAAGATGACCGTCTATGACCATATATTTTTTGGTATGATCCGCTTCAATCATCTTACTTTATCACCTCGCATCCCTCTGACGAATCAAATGACGGTAATAATAGTCGCAGGCTTTCAGAATGAAGTCCTGCCGCTGCTGACCGATATACCCGCTTGGAATTTTGCCTTTCAGCTTGTCGGCAGGAATTTTTATGGTTTCCCGCTGATTTGCCTTTTCCTCGCACATAATGGCGTCAATATCCTCACGCTTGAGTTCTCCAGCTCCATAAGCTTTGTGCATACGAACGGCTTGCGCGTATGACGGCGTGTTGTCGTTTTCCTCGCAAGCGTTCAGAACGTCATACTGAAGCTGATCGTCGAGGAAGGACAGTTCGACGCCGACCGAGAACGCGATCTTGTTTTCATCCATCATATCGAGAAGCTCGGGGATGAGGTTGGTGAGGCGGATATATCTTTGAATTTGGCGCGCACTGTCATCTGCGACTTCTGCCATTTCTTCGCTTGTACGCAACTTCGCGCCAACTTGGCGCGAAGCACCTTGGTGACTTAGCGCGTCGTATTTCAGCTTGTACGCAAACGCCTTTTCCGACGGCAGGATACGCTCGCGGTGCAGATTGCTGTCCACGAGCATGATCGCCGCCTCGTCGCGGCTGACGGCACGAATAAAGGCAGGGACTTCACGAAGTCCTGCCTTCTTTGCCGCGTGATAACGGCGGTGTCCCGATATGATCTCATAATTGTCTGTGTCTTCAAGCGGTCGCACGATGATCGGCTCCATAATACCGTTATCCTGCACGCTCTCCGTCAGATCGTTCATACTGTCGTCGTCCAACACTTTGTACGGATGACCGTCAAAGGGGACGAGATTCTCCACCGGTATCATCACCGGCGCTTTGGGTTTGTTAGATTTCATATATTATATTTTACCTCTCTTTCTTATCGTGCTCCCCATTCGGGAGCGTCTTTCATTACAATGTGACCGTCGCGGGTGATCTTTACAAACGGCGTCTCTCTCTGTAATTCGTCTTTTAAGAGATCATACAGATGCGGAGATTTATCTTTGATCTT
>JAFSYU010000038.1 GCA_017443595.1 Clostridia bacterium | reverse complement strand
GATTTTCGGACGAACAGATCGTTGTTCCTGCGAGGCAAAGCCCGCAGGTGCTACTATACGTAACAGCAAGGGGTTTAACGAAGCAGGAGCGGCGAGATGCCGTCCGAAAACGTGGTTCGGATAATTCTCGTTACCCTAAGGACTTTATATGAAAAAAATCATTTCGATTATTTGCGCCGCTGCAATGCTGTTTGAACTTGCGCCGTGCGCGCTCGCAGAGGAAATAATGGAAAATTACAATTACGGATTTCACGTGGAAAGCGACGGAACTATAACGCTTGAAGGCAAACCGTTTTACGGCTTCGGAGTAAATTATTTCGGCGCTTTTGTACGTTATGCGGAGCAGAAAGAAAACTGTCAAAAAGACTTTATAAACGGGCTTGCCGGACTTGCATCATACAATATCCCGTTTATAAGAATGCCGCTGTGTGCGTATTATCCGTCGTATTACGGTTTCTTTGATTCCGACCCGGAAAAAGTGTTTTCCTATATGGACGAGGTGCTTGAGGAATGCCGTAAAAACAATATAGGCGTTATAGTCTCTCTCATGTGGTGGGACGCCGTTATCGCGGCGCACGTCGGCGGTAAGCGTTCCGATATGGGTGTCATAGGCAGCGATACGCTCAATTACGCGGAAGCGTATACGAGGGCGATAGTGCAGAGATACGTTTCTCACCCCGCCGTCTGGGGCTGGGAGATAGGCAACGAATACAACCTTGACGCCGATCTGTGCGATAAAGAATTAAAGCAGTTTCTGTGGCCGGAAGGTATAGATTCCATGCCGCTTGACAACGTAAACGGCTACGATTATTACACGTCCGAGGAGCTTCGCACGTTCTATACCGAAATAGCAAAAGTCATAAGAGAATACGATGATTACAGAATGATAACGACGGGCAATGGAGAAATGCGGCCGTTTGCGTACGTTATACATAAATCCTCGTCCAAAGCCGGAGAAGACCATCTCTGGGATATGAAATGGAACGGCAACACGAGAAAACAGTTTGATTATATGAACGCGTATATGACGCCGGATCCGATAGATACGGTGTGCTTTCACTTCCAGAACGCCGCGACGGACTGGAGCAAACAATACGTTCTGACTCACAATGTTTTCGGCAAAACTATTTCAAGCGAAGAGTATTTCAGAGCTTATTATGAAACGGCTAAAAACCTCGGCAAAGGCTGTTTCTTCGGCGAATTCGGAGATATGCTCGCTATGGAAAACGAGCCGGATATGATGGACAAGTTCAAAGAGGTAACGGACGCTATATCGAATTCGGGTATCCAGATAGCGGCGCTGTGGCAGTTCCAGGACTATACGGACGAGGGACCGGCAGGATTAAAACTTGCGTATTTATCCGAGTTGAATCAAAAACTTGTTTCAGACGGCAAACAGGACACGGTCAACGCCTGGAAAGAAAAAGAAGAGATAACGGAAACCGAAACGGAAAGCGAAACAGCGGTCGAGCAAACAAGTGAAGAAATAACCTTAAAGCCGGACGACGATGTAAAAACGGAAAAGAAAACAAATGTTATTCCGTTTGTAATTGCAGCAGCCGCGGCAGTCGCGGTTTGCACAGCAGTTGTTGTGATAATAAAAAAGAAAAAGAAATAAAAAAACAACGGCAGACGAAAAAAGTCTGCCGCAATTTTTTATAAAGTCTTTTTAGGTACGGAATCAAGGAATGCCTGAAGGATTATTTCGGCGGCGAGTTTATCAACGGTTTCCTTGCGCTTTTTGCCGCGTATATTGCTTTCGGACAAATAATTATGCGCGGATACCGTTGTCAGACGCTCGTCATATAATATAACGTTCACGCCGCATACCGTTTTGATAAGCTCCGCTAACGCGTGCGCCTTTTCGGACCGCGGACCTCTTGATCCGTTCATATTGACCGGATCGCCTAAAACAACGTCGGTTATATCGTATGATACGATATACTCCTTTATCTTCTCGGTCAGCTTGGGCGCCCATTCTTCTTTAATACAGCCTAAAGCGTTTGCAAGAATATTCGTCTCGTCGGATATGGCGATCCCCGTTCTTACGTCTCCGTAATCAACGCCGAGATAACGCGGTTTTTTATCTTCCTCAAACAGCGTGCATCCCGTGAGCCGAAATTGCTTTATTTTATCATACAGACTGTCAACGCCGACGCTGAAATGAGCGGCAAGGCAGCGTATGCAAAGATGTTCCGCAGCCCCGCGGTTTATCAGCTTTTTATGAAGCGCGATCTCGTCCTTCGTCAGCGCCGAGCCGCAGCCGGTGCATCTTATAAAGCTTTCGTTCTGCAAAGGAATACCTTACTGTCGTGTCCGGCTAATTTTTCCGTACGTGTGCCGGATATGACCGTTTTTTCGTTTGTAAATATATCTCTTGCGGACAAGCCGTAACCGCAGCCGTTCCAGAGACCGATCTTATCAAGATCAAGCGTTATCTCGGCTTCCTCGTCCGCAAAGTTCACGAACATGAGCGCGTATTCGTTATCAGAAAGATGACGGAAGAATACAAGCCCTTTATTGCCGTTGTCGCCGCATACGAAAGGCGTTCTGCATTCCTCGTCCTGATTGATACGGAGCAGGTCCTTATGCTTTAGCAGAGCAAGAGACACGTCGTTTACGTTTCTTATATCGCAGCCTATCATAAGCGGAGATGCGAACATACACCATACGGAGAAATGCGTCTTGTAGTCAACGTCGGTACAGCCGCCGTTTCTTACGTTGCCGCGGTTATACATTCCGACTATCAGCATATCTATATCGTTATAGCAGCCTATGCCGGAATATGCTATCTTATCTACCTGAGAAAGAGCAATGTCGCGCACGGATGAGAAATTGTCGTTTATATCGCCGGTAGAGCGATACATTCCGGCGCCCGATGAACGGATCCACGTTTCAACGTGATCGGCGCCCCAGTTGCAGGCGGAGAAAAGTATATCGCGTCCGGATTCTTTGAGCGCCATACCCATCGTATGATAAAGAAGCGGTCCGTTTGCGCCCTGCGGGACGTTGCAGAAATCGTATTTGAGAAAATCTACGCCGAAAGACGCAAAAAGCTTTGCATCACGGAATTCATTGTGATAGCTTGACGGATAACCGGCGCAGGTTTTGACGCCGGCGCAGGAATACATACCGAATTTCAAACCTTTGGAATGTATATAATCCGATAAATATTTCATTCCGTGCGGGAATTTCTGCGGGTCGGTAACTATGTCGCCGTTTGCGTCTCTTTCAAGCAGAGACCAGCAGTCGTCTATAACGACGTACTCGTATCCCGCGTCCTTCAGACCCTTTTCGATCATGGCGTCCGCGGTCTGCATCAAAAGTTCTTCGCTTATGTCGTTGCCGAAGGTGTTCCAGGAGTTCCAGCCGAGAGGAGGTCTTTTGGTATACATATTTTTTCTCCTTGTATATTATTTTTCCAAAGCGGTAAGCATATCAACGCGTACCTGATGTCTTCCGCCTTCAAATTCGGTTTTCAGGAAAAGCTCCACCATATCTATGGCAAGGCCGAAACCAACTACTCTGCCGCCTAAGCAAAGTACGTTTGCGTCGTTGTGGGCGCGCGTCATCCTTGCGGAAAACGTGTCCGAGCAGCACGCGGCGCGTATGCCCTTGTGCTTGTTAGCCGCCATGCTCATACCTATGCCGGTACCGCATACAAGTATGCCGCGGTAGCATTTGCCGCTCTGTATCGCGCGGCAGACCTTATCCGCGTAATCCGGATAGTTGACGGATTCACCGTCGCAGCCGAAGTCGGTAAACTCAATATTGTTTGCCGTAAGATAAGTCTTGATCGCTTCTTTGAGTTCATAACCGCCGTGATCACAGCCTATAGCAAGTATCTTTTTTTCCATTTTTATATTCTCCTTAATTATTGTTGCAGATTTCTTTCAGCCTGTGAAGGCCGCAGGTAAACTGGTTTGAAAGCAAAATCGGTAAATATGCTTTTATCTTCTGCGCTTTCATAGATCTTTAATGCCAGCCTCGCGGCGTTTGCCGCGGTGGGATATAAAAGCTGCGCCGGGGGTGTTATAAGAGGTATATCCGGCATCAGTTTTTCCGCAAGCTCATATCCGTCACCGCAGATAATAACAGGATCACCGTAGTTTTTCAGCTCTTTTGAAAGCTCTTCAGCGCTTAACGCACGGTCCGGTGTAAGTCTTTTTCCGTCTTTGAACAAAGCGTTGTAGAACTGACCGCGCCGCGCGTCCATAACGGGACAAATTATCTTACCGCAGTATATTTCATTGTCAAAAGGATACGCTGTCGTTTGCAAAGCGGATACGCCGACGCACGGAACGTTTTTGCCGAACGCAAGCCCGAGAAGGATAGAAGCTCCTATTCTGACTCCGGTAAACGAGCCGGGGCCGGACGTTGCGGCAAACATATTAACGTCTGATATTTTTCTGCCGGAAACCGAGAAAAGATTTTCTATCATAGGCATAAGCGTCGCGCTGTGAGTTATCTTAGCGTTCAGGAATCCGGCGGCAACGGTCTTTCCGTCTTCGACAAGCGCGCACGAGGCGGACACGGATGAAGTGTCAAGAGAAAGTATCAGCAATTTCTATCCTCCTTCCGTCGCCTTCGCGTGAAATCCGGACTTTTATCGCGCCGTCCGGTATAGCTTCCGGACATTTTTCGCACCACTCGCAGAAAAATACGGCGTTTTCTTCAATAATATCGTAATAACCGGTGCTGTACAGATCGTCCCCGTCCGTTATCCTGTACAGATCAAAGTGATAAACGGCAGTATTTCCGTCGTATCTGTTCATTATCGCATAAGTGGGACTGCAGACGGCGGCTCCGGGGCAAAGAACGGATGCGGCGCCGCGTACGAACGCGGTCTTTCCGGCTCCGAGATCGCCGTACAGCGCTACAAAATCACGCGGTTTAAGTTTTTTTGCAAGCTCCGCGCCCGCTTTTTCCGTTTCAGCTGTGTCAGATGAGTGTATTATCAAGCGGGCAACCTCCGTAAATCAATTCAGACAAAACGGACGATTTGCCCGTTTTGTCGTATTATAACACATAATGAAAAAAAAATAAAGTCTTTTTTCAAAAAAATTTTTAGTTATTACTATACAAATACCAAAAAATAGTGTATAATGGTTATACAAATGCGGTTGTGCATATTTCCGCTTTGACTGTAATAGTATATATCAGTTTAAAGCGGAGGAAAAGAATATGCAAAACAGTTTTGTCCCCGAGGGACGTTTATACGGCACCGCGGAGAATACGGGATATATAAGAAACGAAGCGGGACTGCGTCTTGCGCATCAGACCGGGAAAACGCTTGAAGGGATAGTTACCTCTTGTTCAAAGGATCTTGATCTTACGTTAGATCTCGGCGTCATCACCGGCGTGATACCGTATAATGAAACGGTGTACTCACCGGACGGCGGGCCTGTTAAAGATATAGCCGTTATCACCCGCGTGGGAAAACCCGTTTGTTTCAAGATCAAAGATATAATTGAAAACGGTGAAACAAAGAGCGCGGTTCTTTCCCGTGCGGACGCGCAGAGAGAATGTACGGAAGATTATATATCGTATCTTCAGCCCGGCGACGTTATAAATTGCAGAGTGACTCATACGGAAAAATTCGGAGCTTTTGCAGACGTAGGCTGCGGTATTACGGCGCTTTTGCCGATAGATTGCATTTCCGTGTCACGCATATCGCATTCACAGGACAGGTTAAGAGCCGGAGACGATATAAAATGCGTCGTCAGCCGTATTGAAAAAGACCCGTTCAGAATGTTTCTAACTCTCAAAGAGCTGCTCGGCACTTGGGAGGAAAACGCAGCTCAGTTCATGCCCGGACAGACCGTCAGAGGCGTTGTGCGCGGCATTGAGCCTTACGGGATATTTATTGAACTATCGCCTAATCTTTCCGGTTTGTCCGAATACAGAGACGACGTTGAGCCCGGAGACGAGGTCGCCGTATATATCAAAAGCGTTGACCCGAAGAAAATGAAAGTAAAGCTCGTTATCGTTGGAAAACAGGGCAGATCACATCCGTCACCGCTGAAATATTACGTTCCGGAAAACGTGACGCACGTTTACCGCTTCATATATTCAACACCCGTATCGTCAAAACTGACAGAGACCGATTTTACATAGAAAAACGAAAGGACGTTAAAATGAAAAGAAAGATCATACTGCTTATGCTTTTGGCGGCAATTACTGTAAACACGGTATCGTGCGACGTGATAAACAGCTTCATATACCCGCAGACGACCGAAACGGAAACGGAGGAGACCGAGGCGGAAGTGACGGAGACGCAGCAGATAATAAAGCCGGCGTTTACGGATCCTTTGACGGGAGAACCGTCCGATAAGGATTACACGTATTCGCGTCCCGTTGCGGTAGTCGTCAAAAACGACAGAAAAGCGTCTCCGCAATACGGGTTATCAAAAGCCGCGGTATTATACGAGGCTCTCGTTGAAGGCGGTATAACGCGTTTTCTTGCCGTTTATTCCGACGTTTCTCTTGTAAGCAAAGTAGGTCCTGTAATAGATTCAAGAACGTATTTTTATGATTTTGCCGCAAATCATAACGCCGTATTCGTTCAGGCCGGAACGACTGCGAGCGGAAACAAAGCACAGGTATCACGCGGTATCACGGCGCTTGACGCAATAGTCGGAGATATGACGCCCGGCTTTTACAGAGACGAACTTTTGAATAAGGCGAGAGGGTTTGAAAACAGCGTTGTAACGGACGCAAGCGGACTCAAAGCAAGAGCTTCGCAGTACGGCGTATCTCTTTCCGTCTCCGCGCGCACATCGCCTTATGAAATAACGGATTATCTTCTTAACAGAGAGATGAACAACGGCAAATACTGCACGTATTTAAGCATACCGTTTTCAACAAACGCAACTGTCGAATATTCATATTCAACGCTTACGAACAAATATACAAGATCTCAGTACGGAGAGCCGCATACGGACGCCGAGACGGGAAAACCGCTTTCATTCACGAATCTTATTCTTTTGATCGCGGATTATAACACGATAGATCAGAGCACGGGCGAGATGGAAGTCGTAAACAACGGCAGCGGCAGCGGATACTACGTATACGGCGGCAGCAGCGTTATGATAAAATGGCAGCGTACGGACGGTACTAATCCGATAAGACTGTACGAAACAGACGGTCTCACTCCGCTTAAAATTGCCGCGGGCAACACTTACGTCGCGGTCGTATCCCCGCGTCTTTCCGGCAAGATAGAATTTGAAAAGGCTGAAAACAAATGAAAGAATATGAAATACTGATAACGGATAAGCCGGATTTCAGAAAAATAAAAAAGGCTTACGTTGATAATTACGCCTGGGGCGGAGAATACAGGCCGAAAACGTACGCACAGCTCGCTTTTATGCCGGGAAAAGGGTTTATTGCAAGACTTACAACGTACGAAACAAACCCGAAAGCGGTATATTTTGACAATATGGATCCCGTATATACCGACAGCTGCCTTGAATTTTTTGCCCGCTATAAAAACGGCGGGTACGTAAATTGCGAGGTGAATGCAAACGGGGCGATACTGTCCGCGTACGGAGAGGGCAGAGGCAACAGAACACGGCTTGATAAAATAGCCGGCAGTTTTCCGCAGGTCAGGATAAGAAGATATAAAAACAGATGGACGGCGGAAATATTTGTCAGTCTTGATATCATAAGATCTGTTTACGGATCGTGCGCTTACAGAGAAAACAGCGTTATATACGGAAATTTCTATAAGTGCGGAGATGAATGCGAGATTGTCCATTACGGCTCGTTTGCGCCGGTAAAAACCGAAAAACCGGATTTTCACACTCCGGAGTTTTTTGCAAAAATGACGCTTAAAAACAGTTACGAAAATTGATATTTTTTCAAAAAACCTCTTGACAAATCGAACACTATTTGATATAATAGCACCCGCAATCAAACATTGCGGCATCGCCAAGCGGTAAGGCAACGGACTCTGACTCCGTCATCACCTAGGTTCGAATCCTAGTGCCGCAGCCAGAAAAAACCTCGTCGAAAGACGAGGTTTTTTCAACTAGATCCACCCTGTCGGGCGGGTGGATTTAATTTCACCGTGAGCGAAGCGAGTGATTTCACCTGAGGTCGAAGACCGAAGATCTCACCGAGGCGAAGCCTCGATTTCATTTGTCCTGCCTTTGATAAATAAACTACGTCTACGGACGAGGTTTTTAACTTAATCAATCCTTTTAGGAAATACGATCATAAAATCAAAAACTTAACTTTTTATTTTACGAATCTTGAATCATTCATAATTTAATGTTATAATTTTAAAATGATAAAATTTGTAATATAACAGGATGTTAATATGAAAAAAAGATTCATAATTATGACCCTGACTTGCCTGATGGTAATATCGGCGTTTCCCGCGTTTCAGAATACGGCTTTTGCGGGATCTTACATGAGCAATAAAACGGAGATCCCCGTGGACCTTGAAGTCTCCGGGGCGGAAGCCTTATGCCAGACAGACGACGGTTACGTCTGGATAGCTCAGTATTCCGGACTGACGAGATACGACTCAAAAGAATTTGAAACGTATAAGAGTTTTGAATATGAAGGACAGGAGTATTCCGTCATAAACGTCCGCGCGCTTGCGTCTGACGGAAATACTCTTTACGTTGCTACGTCAGAGCACATATACGTTCATAAAGACGATCACTTTGAGCCTTTGGACGTGGAAGCCGGTGTGATAAACGATATTATCCTTGACAAAAACAGCGGCGTTTTATATATCTGCACTCAGGAAAACGGCGGTATCATATATAACATTGCAGAAAAAACGAAAACCACCATAGCTGATACAGAGGGAAGATACGTCCGCGACATAGCGCTTTATAACAGCGACGGTGAATATTTCTACCAGGCTGAAGAAGGAGTATATGACAAAGACGGCAAAGATATACTGTTGAATTCCAGGATACTTGAAATATATTCGTATGACACAACGCTTTATATGGCTGAAGACAGCGGTATAATACACAGATACGATATGCAGAACAAAAAGATGCTTGACGATCTTACCGTTCCGGATCAGGTAAATAAAATGCTTTATTCGGAGCAGGACGGCGTCCTTTTCGTCGCCTGTGAGAAAAACGGCATATACTGCGTTGACATGAGCTCCGGGACACCGTCAATAACGCTGGCGGGAGATCTTGACAACAAAAGCCAGCTTGTTGACCTTATGATAGACTATGAGGGTAATTTATGGGTAGCGTCGCATTATATCGGCGCATCCGGAGTTTCCATAATCACAAGAAACGCTTTATCGGAACTTTTGTATGACGATCCCGTCTGGCAGTCGTTGAACGAACCGCCCGCGTTTGACAGAAACGTATACGCCGTCGAAAAGTACGGCGACATACTGTATATCGTCGCCGCAACACGGCTTTACAGATATGATTTAAAACAAAACGTGATACTGCCGGATAACGTCATAATGCAGACAATAGACGAATACGCCGATGTGAAAACGCAGGAAGGCAAAGCCCAGGGAGACGGCAATTTTACGTTTACTTACGCTCCGAAAGACGTTGAAATATTCAAAGACAAGATATATTTCGCAGTTTCCAGCATAGGTCTGGTTGAGTATGATCCGAGTACCGAAAAAGTCGTGATCTACGACCTGGAATATATTAAAAACCATCTCGGCGACGTTGTCGGTGATCCTGACCTTGAACTGACAAATTCCATACGTTCAATGCGGAGCTTTGACGGTTTTCTTGCGCTCGGATATTCACGCGGTTTAATGAAATTTGACGGTGAAAAATTTTCCGTAATGAATATAGGTTCCAACGTTTTGTATATTAACAAAACAAAAGACGGAAAAATCCTGCTTGACAGAACGCAGGGCCTGTTCGTCATTGACGACGATTTTACGACCGCAACGGAGATACCCACTGAAAAAGGCATAACCGGCAACCGTCTTAAATTCCTTGTTGACGGTGATTATATATACTATACGTTGAACAGCCGTCTTTTCAGAATGAATACGACGAATGAAAACGCCGCGTCGGAGGAGATCACAATACCGTATATCAAAGGCTCCATCGTTGAGCTTGCAAAGATCAAATACACCGGCAAAGACGGAGAGACGGAATACAAATACGTAATAGGAAGCCAGACGCAGCTTTATATAACGGATTCGCTTGAAGGCGACCGTCTGACCGACTACGAAACGTATGACTCTACAAACGGCCTGCAGCCGATCATAGCCAATACTTCCGGTTATTATGACGAAACGGAACAGAAATACTATCTGCAGTCAACAAACGGGATCTTTGTTTATGATTTCAATCTGACAAGAGAAGTGCCGCCTCCCGTAAAGATCGTAGTATCATCCGTCGATCTTGACGGCGTCCATTACTACGGTGACAATATAAATATTGATAAAAACGTATACCGCGTCACTTTCAATCTTTCCGTTCTGGGATTCCGTCCGAATAACGGATATACCATTTATTATAAAATGGACGGCATAGACGACGATTTTACAGTATATTCAAGCGACAACAGAAGTATGTATTATACAAACCTCGCGGGCGGCAGCTATGACTTTGAAGTCTACGTGAAAGACGAATACGGGCAAGATTCAAACGTTATACATATACATCTTGAAAAAGAGAAAAAGGTAAACGAGCAGTGGTGGTTCTGGGCGATGATCACTGTAGTTTCAGCCGCGGCGGTCTTCTTCATAGCGGCGCTGTTCGTACGCGTCAAGACGAGGCAGTCGCTGAAACGCCAGCTTGAATATAAGAACATAACGGTTGAATCCATACAGGCTATCGCACGGACGATAGACGCCAAGGACGAATATACGAACGGCCATTCCATCCGTGTTGGTTATTATTCCAGGATCATTGCAGAGAATATGGGAATGGGATCCGATGAGGTAGATAATATATACTATATCGCATTGCTTCACGATATAGGAAAAATAGCTATACCGGACAGCATCTTAAATAAACCGGGCAGACTGACGGACGATGAGTTTGCCGTTATGAAGAGCCATACCACGCGCGGCGCCGCGATACTAAAAGGTATTTCAACCATACCGCAGATAATAGAAGGCGCAAAATCACATCACGAAAAGTATGACGGTTCCGGTTATCCCGAAGGCATAAGCGGAGAGAATATCCCGTTTGTCGCAAGGATAATATGCTGCGCCGACTGCTTTGACGCAATGGCGTCAAAGAGAGTTTATAAAGAGCCGTTCTCTCTTGACGTTATCATCGGCGAATTCAAACGCTGTTCCGGAACTCAGTTCGACCCCAAAATATCAAAAGTCGTTGTAGATCTGATAACGTCCGGCAAGCTCCAGCCGTATACCGCGGAGAATACGTATCTCGGAAGCGACGGCAAGACGCACAGGATCAGAAAAAACGACGGTCAGCACGACGAACAGTGATCAGAACGGCAAAAACTTTACGAAAAGAGAAAACCGTATGAAAGAGATAAAAAACGGAAGATATAAAAAAGAACGTGCGCTGTTTGCTTCGGAGGGCCTTCATATAGAAGACACCGTTTTTGAAGACGGCGAATCTCCGTTAAAGGAAAGCAGAAACGTCAGTTTAAAGCACTGCCTTTTCAAATGGAAATATCCGTTATGGTACTGTGACGATATAAAAGTCGAAAGATGTACGTTATTTGAAACGGCGCGCGCCGGGATCTGGTATTCAAATAATATAGAATTCACGGATACGATAATAGAAGCGCCTAAAGCTTTCCGCCGCTGCGACGGTCTTGCTCTGTCAAACGTCGTGTTCCACAACGCGCAGGAAACGCTGTGGAACTGCAGCAATATTAAGATGAATAACGTCACCGCGACGAACGCCCCGTATTTCGCCATGAACTGCACCGGGATAGAAGTTGAAGAGCTTTCTCTTGACGGCAACTATTCTTTTGACGGCGCGAAAAACGTTTTGATGAAAAACTCCCGCCTTATTACAAAAGACGCTTTCTGGAACAGTGAAAACGTTACCGTTTACGACTCTTTCATATCCGGTGAATATTTAGGCTGGAATTCAAAAAATCTTACGTTTGTCAACTGCACGATAGAAAGCCTGCAGGGTATGTGTTTTATAGACAGTCTTAAAATGATAAACTGCAGACTTATAAACACAACGCTTGCTTTTGAGCATTCGGACGTTGAAGCGGAGCTTGTCGGCTGTGTTGACAGCATTTTCAACCCGAAGAACTGCACCGTAAAAGCCGAGCATATAAACGAGTTGATAATCGAAAAAGACAAGACGGATAAAGAAAAAATACATATCATATGCGATGCGATCGATAAAGTATCCGAAAAACCGGAGTGGCTGTTATGAAATATGATTTTGATACGGTATATGACAGAAGAAATACGGACAGTATAAAGTGGAAAGTAAAAGAAAACGAGCTGCCGATGTGGGTCGCGGACATGGATTTCAGGACCGCGCCGGAGATAACAGAAGCGCTTGTCAAAAGAGCTGAACACGGTATTTTCGGTTATACAGATTTGAAAGACGAATGGTATGACGCGTATATAAACTGGTGGGACAGACGTCACGGCTTGAAAATGGATCGCGAAAGACTGTTGTTCTGCACGGGCGTAGTTGCGGCTATATCAAGCATAGTAAGAAAGCTGACGACGCCTAATGAAAACGTGCTGATACAAACTCCCGTTTACAACATCTTCTTCAACAGCATCGTAAACAACGGCTGCCGCGTGCTTGAAAATAAGCTCAAATATGACGGGGAAAATTATTCCGTAGATTTTAAAGATCTGGAAGAAAAACTGTCCGATCCGCAGACAACACTCATGATACTCTGCAATCCGCAGAATCCCGCGGGAAAGATCTGGGATAAGGAAACGCTTTATAAAACAGGAGAGCTGTGCGCTAAATATAACGTCACGGTAATATCGGATGAAATACACTGCGATATAACCGAACCGGGCCGCGATTACGTGCCTTTCCTTTCCGTTTCCGACGATTGCAGAAAAGTCGGCATAATGTGCATGGCGCCTACAAAAACTTTTAATCTTGCGGGAATACAAAGCGCGGCGATATACGTACCTGACAGAAATCTGTTTTATAAAGTACGCCGAACAATCAATACGGATGAGGTAGCTGAGCCTAACGGATTTGCTACGGTCGGCGCTATCGCCGCGTTCACACAAGGCGAGGCGTGGCTTGACGAGCTGCGTGAATATATATCGGAAAACAGAAAAATAACAGAGGACTTCGTAAAAGCCGAAATACCCGGAATGAGCGTGGTAAAAAGCGAAGCGACGTACCTGTTGTGGCTTGATATTTCAAAAATAGGAAAAAGCAGACAGATAGCGCCGTTTATAAGAGAGAAAACGGGACTGTTTCTAACCGCCGGCGCGCATTACGGCGAGGTCGGCGACGGATTTCTGCGTCTTAATATCGCCTGCCCGAAAACGCTGCTTTACGACGGACTGAACAGACTTAAAAAGGGTATAGAAGAATTCAGAAATAATTATTAAAAGTTTAAAGTTAGGATTGCCGCGCGGCAGTCTTAATTTTTTATTTCATATCTCATAAATAAAATAAACTTGACAAGCAAATAAATAAAGGATATAATATAAAAAATATTTTTAGAATCGGTGTATATGAGCACGTTAAGTATTATCGGACAGGTAGTTGGCGGCATTGCCGCCGTTATACTGATCTTTTCCTTTCAGTTCAAAGACAATAAAAAACTGTTTATTGCGCAGATATGTTCCTGCACGCTGTTCACCGTGCATTATATGCTTCTGGGCTTGGGCGGAGATCCCGGCGCGTTTTCCGGAATGGCTCAGAATTTCGGCGGGTTGTTATTCAGGATCCCGCTTGTGTTATCCGAGAAAAACGAAAAGTGGAGAAGCCCTATAATACTTACGGCGTTATGCGCTTATTCCGCCGTTACTGCCGTGCTTACATATCAGCAGGGAAATATTATATGCCTTTTGCCCATGATTGGAAACATAATAGGCATGGGCGCCATGTGGGTAAAAAAGCCGAACGTGATCCGCGTCGCACAGCTGTCTTTTATGTCGCCGTGCTGGCTAGTATATAACATTTTCACGTTTTCCATATCCGGAATAATAACGGAATCATTCAACATAATATCAATAGGCGTTTACTATTTAAGACAGCTTATAGCAAAGAAAAAGAACAAGGAGCTTACCGATGAAAAAAGCGAAAATAACGGTAGTGGGAAGCTATAATACGGATATAACCTTAAACGTGCCGCATCTGCCGAAAAACGGCCAGACCGTTTTCGGCACGTCAATGCAGTTCAATCCCGGAGGTAAAGGATCAAATCAGGCGGTCGCAGCACACAGAGCCGGAGCGGACGTCGTATTCATTGCCAAAGTCGGCTGCGACGGAATGGAAAAGACCGGATTTGAGCTTTATGAAAAGATAGGTATGCCGACTGATAATATTATACGCGACGCTAACGTAAACACGGGAGTTGCCGCAATTGAAGTTGACGGAGAAACGGCGCAGAACAGAATAGTCGTTGTCCCCGGTGCTAATATGAGCTTATCCGCAGACGAAATAAGGCAAAGAGAAGACCTTATCGCTTCATCCGACATACTTCTGCTCCAGCTTGAAACAAGCAGAGAATCTATAATCGAAGCCGTGAAAACAGCCAAAAAGCACGGCGTTAAAATAGTTTTGAATCCCGCGCCGTTTTCGAACGTCGTGTTTGATATAATAAAAGACGTTGACATAATAACGCCGAACGAGACGGAAGCGGATCTTATAGCCCCGGGTCACGACGGAAATTTCCAGTGGGCCGCGTCCGATATAATCGCTAAGGGCTGTAAAAACGTGATCGTGACGATAGGAAAACAAGGCTCGTATTATAAAGGCGTAAAAGGCGAATTTGTAATTCCCGTGGTCGATCTCAAACCCGTTGATACGACCGGCGCCGGCGACGCTTACAACGGCGCGTTCTGCACGGCTCTGGCGGAAGGCAAAAGCATAATAGACGCCATGAAATTCGCTTCGGCTTATTCTTCCTTATCCGTTACGAGACCGGGCGCCGCTTCAAGTATGCCGGCGCGTGAAGAAGTAGAAGAATTGATGAAAGAAAACGTATGAAAAAACTGCTTGCAATAGACGGAAACAGCATTATAAACCGCGCGTTCTTCGGCGTTAAGCCTCTGACAAACAAGGACGGGCTTTACACTCACGCCGTATACGGTATGCTGAATATTATAACGTCGCAGATGCAGAACGTACAGCCCGATATGACAGTCGCGGCGTTTGACTTGAAAGCCCCCACGTTCCGCCACAAAATGTACGACGGATATAAGGCAAACCGCAAAGGAATGCCGGAAGAGCTTGCCGTCCAGCTGCCGTACGCAAAAAAGGTGCTTGACGCGATGGGCGTAACCGTTTGCGGCGTTGAAGGATATGAAGCGGACGATATTTTAGGTACGCTGTCATCATTTGCCGACGACGACCTGCACGTTTATATCCTGACGGGTGACCGGGATTCGCTTCAGCTTATAGACAAAAACTGCTCCGTTCTGCTCGTATCTAACGGCGAAACGAAGGAATACGGCAGAGATAAGTTTTTTGAAAAATACGGTATAGAACCGTCCGACTACGTGGACGCAAAAGCGCTTATGGGCGACAGTTCCGACTGTATTCCCGGCGTAAAAGGCATAGGCGAAGGAACAGCCCTGCCGCTTATAGCGAAATATAAAAATATTGACAATCTTTATAATGATATAGATAACGTGCCCGTCGGTCCGTCCGCTAAACAAAAGCTGAAAGACGGAAAAGATTCAGCATATCTGTCAAAAGAGCTTGCGCTTATTTGCAGATCCGTTCCGTTGCCTTTCACACTTGATGATTTGGCCGGAAAAACGGAAAACAAAGAAGAGCTTTTGAAGATCTTGTCACAGCTTGAATTTTCAAATTATATAAAACGCTTCGGACTTGATAAAACAAAAAAAACGGAGAATAAAGTATATTTTGAAATAGTTGACAAAGCTCCGGAGACGAACAACGTTTTATATTCGTTATACAGAGGTGAATTTGATTTTCTGTACGACGGCAAAAACGGTTACGCCGTATCCGAGCCGCTTGAAACGGATTTTTTGAAAAACAACAGATTTATTCTGCCGGACTCAAAAGCGGAATATTATAAATGCGAGCAGACGAACGTCGTATTCGATACGTCCGTCGCGGCGTATCTTATAAACTCGTCCGAGGGCGATTACAGCGCGGAAAAGCTTTCTTTCAGATACCTCGGTTCAAATACGCAAAACGAACGCGAGATAAACGGAAGTAAAATAAGCACTAATGAAACAAAGCTGTGCCGGGATCAGTTTGAATTATACGGCATACTGTCAAAGCGCATAGAGGACGAAGACGCTGCAAAGCTGTATTATGAAACAGAGCTGCCGCTTTGCCGCGTGCTGTACGATATGGAAAAATACGGCTTCCGCGTTGATACAAAGGGTCTTGAACAGTTCGGCGTTAAGCTAAACGGCCGGCTTGAAGAAATAAAAACACGCATTTATATGCAGACCGGCGAGGAATTCAATATCAATTCGCCAAAACAACTTGGTCACATATTATTTGAAGTCCTGCACCTGCCGGCTGAAAAAAAGACAAAGACGGGTTATTCCACAAACGCGGAAGTGCTTGAAAAGCTCCGTCCCATCTCGCCGGTTATCGAAGATATACTTGAATACAGAGCAATAACAAAACTGATAGGAACGTACGTTGACGGTATGCTCGCCGTCTGCGACGCGGACGGAACAGTCCATACGAGCTTTAATCAGACCGTTACGGCGACCGGCAGATTATCGTCAAAGGAGCCCAATCTGCAGAATATCCCCATAAGAACGGAACTGGGCAGAGAACTGCGTAAATTCTTTATCCCTCAAAAACCGGGCTATACGCTTGTAGACGCGGACTATTCACAGATAGAACTGCGCTTGCTATCCGCGATATCCGGGGATGAAAATATGTTATCTGCTTTTGAGCACGGAACCGATATACACACGGTCACGGCTTCACAGGTGTTCAGAGTGCCGCTTGAAGCTGTCACGCACGAGATGCGAAAACGCGCAAAGGCGGTAAACTTCGGTATCGTATACGGAATAGGCGCGTTCTCACTTTCGCAGGATATACACGTAAGCAAAAAAGCGGCTGAGAAATATATATCCGATTATTTAGCCGCGTATCCCGGCGTAAAAGCGTATCTTGACGATATCAAAGCGGAAGCGAAAAAGCAGGGCTACGTTACAACGCTTTTCGGCAGAAGAAGATATATACCGGAGCTTACATCGGCTAAAAAACCGGAGCAGGCGTTCGGTGAACGTGTCGCCATGAACAGCCCGATACAGGGCACGGCGGCGGATATAATTAAAATAGCAATGGTAAACACGTATAACGCGCTGAAAAACAGCGGCTGCGACGCGCATCTGATCCTTCAGGTGCATGACGAGCTGATAATAGAAGCGGATAAAAAAGACGTTGAAAAAATAAAAGAACTGCTTACAAACGAAATGGAAAACGCCGTATCCATAGGCGTAAAACTGAGCGTAGAGGCGACGAGCGGAGATACGTGGTATGAATGTAAATAAGAAAAGAGAGCTTATGAAAAAAATCAGGATCACAGCCGTAATATTACTGTCGGTAATGCTTTTGCCGTGCTTTATATCATGCTCAAGGATAGCCGCTCTGCGCGGTGAAAAGCCGAAAACCACAAAATACACAAACTCCGATTATCATTTCAGTCTCGTATATCCCTCATATTTCAGCGAAATAAAAGAAACGCCGTCACAGGAAAACGGAGACGAGTACGGAATTGAGCTGATAAACAACAAAAACGACGTGATATACATTGATATATCGTACAAAAAGGCGTCAAATCTGTATGAATACGCGGAACTGTCCGGATTTGAAAAAGATAAGATAACACCGCTTTCAATGGATGAGTTTGAGCATTCAGTAAACAGCTTTGCCTACGACAGACGCGAATGTCCCGCGGATGAAAAACCGGCGTATTTTATTTTCGCGTCGACAAAAAGAATGCTTTATACCGTAAAATACGAATTTGAACGCGGCGATAAAAACGCGGACAACGTATGCGAAACTCTTAAATTTGATTTTGACATATACGCAAACGTACCTAAAGACAACCAGTTTATTTCACCCGCGTACGGTATTTACAATAAAACGTGTTACGTGAGCGTTCCCGCTGATTACACGGTAAAACTGTATCCTGATCCGGATAACGTCCCCGCCGTAACTGTAGACGAGGAGACCGGGGAAGTGATACGCCCGAATTATTCCGCTTACAGAAGAATGCAGGCGTACTCGGAATACGGCTATTTTATGCTCGATCTGCCGGAGAATATAGAATTCAGCATGCCGCAGCTTGTTTCAGACGAGACGGATGATAAGTTAAAGCCGTCCGTAATTGAGCTCGGCGACGGAAAGCTTACGTCAATATCTTTTGAAGACAAGGGCAGCTATAAAGTAGAAAACTCTGTAACGTACAGAAAAATATATTTTACTTGTATATATAACGGCAAAGCCGCGTCCGGCACGCTTACCGTAGGTTTTACAAGCGGCTTCAGATATTTTAAATCCGTGTATCTCATAGCGGATGACGTTACCGCGGCAGAGAGACAGTGCTATGACGATATGCTTCATTCAATGAAGCTTGCATAAAAATACAAAAAAATAGTATAAATAAAATAACGTAAAACACTTGACAAAAACGGCGTTAAAGTGTATAATTGAAGTAATAAGCAGGAACAGTCCTGTATTATATTTCACATTTATTATTATGAATGGAGGAAAAAAATGAAAAAGTTGATTTCTGTCATTGTTGCGGTAATAATGATCGCTTCATTGATACCTGCCGTCGTAAACGCGGAAGCTGACGAAGAGTACGTAAGATCCGGCGATAACGGCAACGTTATAGTTCCTTACACCACAGGTGAAGGCATAACGATAGACGGTACGCTTGCACAGGGCGAATGGTCCGAGACCAACAAGCTCGCTCTTGAAGGCAAAAAGACAATGAAGACATGGGGCATAGGCGTATTTGAAGGAACGATAGATTTCTATTATTCTTGGGGCGATGCAGGTCTTTATATGGCTGCAGTTGTTTACGATGATCTGATCGGTGACGGCGCGTCCGACGGCGCGCTTGCCACACGTTTCCAGATAGCTTTGAACCCCGCAGGCATAATCTGCGAAGATTATCCCGGTCTGTTCTTCTCGCTCACTCCTCTTAATGATTCAGATGAAGTGATGCTTATGAGACACAACTGGCAGACAGGTACCGCTGACGACGGCTACTTTGTAGAACAGGGTGAAGACGGATATACCGGCAAATACACCTTTATCAAAGACGGCGAGAATATTGTAGGCTGGAACCTTGAATGCATCGTTCCGTGGACATACATAGCCACCGCCGACAGATACACAGACCTTGACGAAACAGATGAGATATACCTCACCAACTTCAACCCGAAGGATGAAAACCAGAAGAGAGCTTTCTGTACTGCTACCATAGCATACGTTCAGCATCACGCTCCCGACGCTGCTTCCATCACTTCCACCGCGCGTACCTGCACGGACGGCGATCCTTCCATCTGGACCGTTGACTCCTACGACATTATCCTTCTGTTCGCACAGCCCGGCGAAACGACCCGCAGCACCGAGACCGAGTACTTCACAGGCAACGTAGTTACCGAGCCCGATACCACGGACGCCGACGTAACAACGGAAGCCGTAACGGAAGCTGACGCGACCACCGGCGAAGAGACCGAACCCACTACCGAGAGTGAGACCGCGACCGAGACTGAGGATAACGCGACCACGACAGAAGCCGAGCCCGCGGGTGACGCTACCACAGATGCTCCCACAACGGATAAGCCCACTGACGATAAAACGACCGGCGGACTTACCACTCCCGCTATAATAGGCATTATCGTAGCGGCGGTTGTAGTTGTAGCTGCAATAGTTATCGCCATAGTTTTAGGCAAAAAGAAGAAAGCGTAATAATATATCTTATACGTAAATGTGAGATATAAATATCGGAGCTGCCGTACAAACGGCGGCTCCTTTTTATACGAAATAATGTATATTATATTATTTATACTGAATATTTATTGAATTTTTTAAAAAACACACGTTTATATCGCATATATTTGAATATATTAAATAACTTACACTTGACAAACAGAAATAAATGTTGTAAAATATAAACGCATAAAGCGAATTATTTACAGGAGGAAAGAATGAAAAAATTATTCGCAGTTATTATGGCAGTCGCGATGATCGCGTCGGTAATGGTATTTACCGCAAACGCTGCCGACAATGAGTGGGAGGTCTATGCTTCCGTAGGCAAGTACAAAGATGAGTATGAAAAAGAAAGCGATATGCCTAAAGAACCCGGTATGAAATATACTGAAGCCGGCGTACAGGTATATACCGCGACACATGAACAGCTTGAAGCTATGAACGCCAACGCATGGTGCGGACTTCAGCTCAAAGAAAAAGTCAACCTTAAAGACGGTTTCACAATGACCGCTATCGTTGACAAGTATACCGAAAACGCAAGCACAGACAAATGGATAGCATTCTGTCTGTGGACTCAGCCCAAGGCTACGCCCGCCGATACCGAGCACGGCACCGGTTGGTTCTGCCTTGTCAGACCTAACGTAGGTCAGGGCAACGCCAACGTACTTTCATTCATCAACACCGCTACCAACCTTAAGACTCAGGTCGCGGCAGACGTTGACATCTACGACGGCGGCGCTCTTATCCTTGACGTTAAGAACGAGGAAGGCAAACTTGCGGTATACGTAAACGATCTGCCTATGCAGGCTACCGGTTTTGACGCTGATTTTGAAAACAACGAATGCTACGTAAGCGTTGTCGGACATCAGGGCAACCGTGATGAGATCGCTATAACCGTAACGGAAGTCAACGGCGTTAAACCGACCGGTACGGACGCAAAAGATCCCTTCATCCCGTCAGATATCGAAGTTCCGGTAGAAGGTCCCGAAGTTGCCGCTAACGAACCCTGCTGGCTCTGGAATGCCGAAAAAGTTACCGACGGCAAACCCGGTGACGCTATGAAATCCGTTGAAAACGAAGACGGATCACTCCACATCACCTTTGAAGATTCCACCGCGCCTTTATTCAACTGCACCGTAAAGAAATATCTGTACGACGCACAGCAGTTCCCGATACTCGCCATAAAGTTCAAATCTCTTGACGATATTGCGGATTCAAGTATGCTCTGGTACTGCGCGGGCGACGTTTACGCTGCACAGGAAGACTCCAAATATCCGCTTTCATGGGCTGACTGCGACTACGAAGATGAAGAAGGCTGGAAGATACTTACAGTTGACCTTTCTTCCGAAGACACGTGGAACGGTAATATCCACGGCTTCCGTCTTGACGTAGCTTCCGACACGCATCTCGGCGGCGAAGAATTTGACCTTATGTGGTTCGGTTTCTTCAGAACCGAGAAAGAAGCTTACACGTATGCGGGATTTGCAGATCTGTATGCAAAGCTCTACGAAAAGACCGCCGTTACCGAAACTGAAGAAGTAACGGATTCCGGCGAAGCCACACCGACCGAAACGACCGCCGACACAGCAAACGAGACTGAAGGCGGAGCCGAAACGACCGAAAATACGACTGCTGACGACACCACAGCCGAAACGAAACCCGTTGACGACAAAAAGGACAACGGCGGACTTCCGACCGGCGCGATAATCGGTATAATTGCCGGTGTTGCAGTTATAGCTGTTGTAGTTGTTATAGTTATTGTAACAAGCAAAAAGAAAAAAGCGTGATCAATATTGATCATACCACAGGCTGACCGCAAGGCCGGCCTGTTTTATTATTCTACAAAAATCAACACAACGCTTGACTTATTTTAAATTATATGTTATAATTACCTGCGGAGGGGATGGATTGTTGAAAAAAATCAGAGTTTTGTTCCCGTATGTTGAAGCAGGTTACGGACATATAATGCCAATGCGTTCCATTGAGGACGCGTTTAAAAATAAATACGGCGATAGAGTAGAAATAGTATCATCAAAGTTCTTTACAGAAACAAACGACAGCCATATGATTAAGTATGAAAAAATGCTGTCAAACCACGTCAGACTTTATAACAAACTCCCGCCCATCGGTTTTCTCGGTTCCATTGTCAGCGATACCGTCGGCGTAAGACTTTCAACGTTCGGCTGTATGCGGCTGATCGGACCGGTAGCATGTAAAAAAGGCATAGAACATATGAGGGAGCTTAACGCGGACGTCGTCGTCAGCACTCACTGGGCTTCAAACTACTATGCGGAGCACCTTAAAGAAAAAAAACCTAAAACAGTCATGTACTGTCCGGACGCGCAGTTGAACAAGCTGTTTGAATACCGCTGCGATATGAATCTTATCAGTATGCCGTACGGGTATTTAAAAGCTCTGCGTAAAAAAAGATATAATATACATAATATAAAATTGGTTCCGTTTCTTATAAGAAAAGAAGCGTTTGAGATAAACGAAGACAGAAAAGAGATCCGCCGCAAGCTCGGCATACCGGAAGACAATCTTACGGTTTTGCTGGCGGAGGGCGGCTACGGCATAGGCAAGATGGACAGGGTGACAAAGCTGCTTATAAAACAGCACGTCCCGCTTACCGTAATATCCGTCTGCGGCACGAATGAAAAGCTTTACAAAGAGCTGAAAGCCTTAAAAAGCACTGATGAGGTGACGTACGTTCCGCTCGGATTTGCGGAAAATATGTTAGAGCTCCAGGCGGCATCCGATATTTTCTGCGGCAAAAGCGGCAATATTCTGGCGGAATCCACGTTTTTCGGCAATTTATCCATCGTTACGCATTTTGCAAATATAATAGAGCGCAATATCGCAGACCATTATATAAACACGGTAGGCTGCGCCATCAAAGAGTTTTCACCTAAAAAAACAGCCGATCTTATCTGCGGCTTTGCAAAAGACAGATCGGGGCTTTTACAGTACAGAGAAGCGGCTCTTTCCTATCACGAGTATTTCGGCGCGGAAAAAGCGGCGGACATTATATGGGATTTTATTAAAAAGAATTATCCGGACGCATAAATTATCATTCGGCAGGTAAAAATGAGTTATTTTAGAGTAATAAGCATTGCAACGAATTTGCTGCTCACACTTCTGGGATTAGTGATAGCGCATTTCGCAGTTTTCGGCGTTGCCGGTGTATTTTGCAGAAAAAGATATCCTAAAACAGACAAAATAAATAAATTCGGTCTTATAATTCCGGCAAGAAACGAGGAAAACGTAGTTGCCGGGCTTATTGAGAGTATTCAGAAAAACAACTACCCGCAGGACAAGCTGCAGATCTTCGTTATAGCTCACAACTGCACGGACAAGACCGCGGAGATCGCGCGTAAATACGGCGTGACCGTATATGAATACAACAATCCCGAAGAGAATACCATGGGATACGCTTTTAAATACCTGTTCTCGTGCATAGAGCGTGATTACGGTACGCAGAATTACGACGGATTCTTTTTATTCAACGCTGACAATCTGCTTGATATAAACTATATATCAAAAATGAACGACGCGTACAATTATTACGACGGCGAATCCGTTATAACGTCATACAGAAATTCAAAGAATTTCGGCTCAAATATAATATCGGGTCTGTACGGTATATATTTTCTTGCCGGTTGCCGTCTTGAAAGCTGCGGCAGAACGGTATTAGGCTGCTCAACGCGCGTTCAGGGAACCGGTTATCTTATAAATTCAAAAATAGTAAAAAACGGTTGGCCGTACGTTTCGCTTACGGAAGACTGGGAGTTCACGGCGGATCAGATCTTATACGACAATAAGATACGCTACTGCGACGATGCGATATTCTACGATGAACAGCCTACGAATATTAAGATCATGTGGCGTCAGAGGGTGCGCTGGGCGCGCGGACATCTGCTCGTGTTTTACGCGAGGTTTGCGGATCTGTTCAGACAGTTATTCAAAAAAGAAACAAAACACCATATGTCGCTATACGATATAACGGCGTATATTCTGCCGTCCCCGGTACTTATGTTCGGACTGCAGCTTATACAAATAGCGCTTTTCCTTACCGCTCCGCTTATCGATAAGAGCCTTACCATGCACAGAGTTCTGTTCGGCTTCACGCCTGATCTTATCTTATCTGACGGGCTTATTATAACGTACGCACGCTCCGCGCTTACGTCGTACGTCGGCATGGTGCTTATGGCTATCGTTATTTTCATAACGGAAAGAAAAAGGATACGCGGAGTCAGCTTTATTCAAAAAGCAGCTATTATCGTATGCTGGCCGCTTTTCTTTGCCGCCGGTATCCCCATGTATATACAGGCGTTTTTCTCAAAAGGACTCGGCTGGAAGCCTATACCTCACAGCGATCAGACCTCTTTTGAGCACGTAAACAAAAAAGAACAATAAATAAACAACAAAAAGACGTTTGATACAAAAAGTATCAATTGTCTTTTGTTTTTTAAAAGCATTGATTTGATAACAAGGAGATAAGTATGATAAAAAAACTGTTATGTCTTAGTCTTGCATTGCTTTTGCTTCTGAGTTTCGCATCGTGCGTCAGCTCAGGCGAAGAAACGACTAAAACGACCGATACGGAAGCAAGCTCCGGGTCCGAAACCGAACAGGCAAATGACGATATACCCGTGCATGAAGCGCTTGAAAAGATACAGGGCGTCAAAAGCGTGGAAATTATCGAGCCGGCGGAAGGATCAAATACTTTTTCAAAGCGGTATCTTTTGACTTTTGAACAGCCGCTTGACTGGAGCGACCCGTCAAAAGGAACGTTCCCGCAGCGCGTAGCCGTATATATAAGTGAAGACGCAGAGATAAACGTAATGGAAACGCAGGGCTACTGCTTAGCCGATTATATGTACGATAAATCCCTAAACGTGCTCGGAATGGACGCTATTGCGCCGGAAATGACGAAGCTTGTTACCAAGAACGGCAACTACATAAACGTAGAACACAGATTCTTCGGCGGATCAAGACCGGACGATATGAGCAATACCGACACGAAATACTGGGAGTATCATACCCCGGAAAACGCCGCAAACGATTATCACAAGATCTATTCGTCGCTTGCTCCTGTTTTAGGTGAGCGCTGGGTCTCCGTCGGTACGAGCCGCGGAGGCTTAATGACTAACGTATACGCTGAATTTTATCCTGATGATATGGACGTTTATATCCCGTACGTCGCTCCGTGTTCCGACGGACTTGACAGCGACAGTATGTATAAATTCGTATACGAACAGGTCGGAAACGACGTATTCGGCGAAGAGACTGCGGCGGAATACCGTCAGACAGTTCTTGATTATCAGGTAGAGCTTTTAAAAGCCAAAAGCCTTCTTCTCGGAGCGTACGCGAATTTCGTTGAAGATCAGGGCATGAAATTCCAGAACGATTTGGGAGATTACGGCATACTGTATGATCTTAACGTTTTAGAGTTTGCCGTTCAGATATGGCAGAATAAGGATAACCAGGATTTCACAACACTTAAAACGCTGCTTTATATGCCGGAAGATACGACCGAAGCAAAAGCTCAGAAGTATGATGCTATGTTTCAGACGTTTATAAAAGTACAGAGTCCTCAGGACTGGGCGTACAACTTCATAGCCTGGCCTTACTATGCAAATACCGCAACGTATTACGGTCAGTATTTGTATGATTTCTCATATATCCGCAAAGCGCTTGAAAAAGAAGGCGCCGCGGATGTGTTATCCGTTACCGAAGATATGGATAAGGATATCCCGTGGTGCATAGTTTTCACTCCGGAGCAAAGAGAAGCGTTCGTCTATGACGGAACGTTCCGCAACGGTCTTTTGGAAGATATGAAAACTACAAAAGCAAAACATTTGATGATATTCGGCGCGACAGACCCGTGGTTCTCTCAGGCAGTCCCGGAAGAAGCCGCAAAAGGAAACGATAATATTAAAAGATTTGTGAATCCGGATTATCCGCACGGATCAACGATATCCAATATGCCGGAAGATATGAAAAACGAGATAATACAGCTGTTGAAAGACTGGCTTTCAATAAAATGATCTGAATAATATATAAAACCCGCGTTATCATCCGAAAGGAAGATATCGCGGGTTATATTTTCCGGGAAATACTAACCTGATACAAGCGTCCTTGTTATGCGCAGAGGCGCGGTGATAAACGCTTTTTCGTAGTATGAAGTATCGGTCAGATACTGTCTTACGCGTTCCTGCGGCAAAAGAACGGGCATACGGTTGTGTATATCTGCTATATCGTCGTCCGCTTCGCGCGTAAAGATAACGAATTTTTTTACCGGCCCGTATTCGTTATACGCACCCGCCATAAACATCATCTCGCTGTCACGGGCGTTGAACAGATACTTGAGCTTTGTTTCACGCGACCATTCGTAAAACCCCGTTGCAGGAATAACGCATCTTCTGTAAAACAGCGCGTCTTTGAAAAATCTTTTTACGCCCGCCGTTTCGGATCGCGAGTTGATAACCGGTTTTGACGGATCTTCGGGGGAGGGAAAACCCCAGTACGCGAATTTTGATCTTATCTTGCCGTCGGTGTACGCTATTACCGGCGCGGCGTCTGTCGGCCGGATATCGGTCGGCATTTCCGTAAAACCCGCCTGCTCAAGCAGCGTAAGCATCAGGCTGTCGTCATTCTGCGTAAAAACTGTGTATCTGCCGCACATATCATTCCTCCGAGAGCTTACCGTGCAGGACAACTCTGCCGCCGTCCGGACACTTTACGGTAAACTCTTTTGCTTTGTTTTTATCGCAGTCAAGATCCGCACCGTTCTGCAGCGCAAAAACGTACGGGTACGCGGCGTGCCACAGCTCCGCGCATACAGGCGGGCAGATATCTGATACGGTAAACGTATCTCCTTTTTTTAAAAAACCGCTTCTGCAGCGGCTTTCAGTTACTGTCAAAACAACTTTTTTCATAATATCAATTAAATATTCGATCTTCCGCGCTGCTCGCCGCCGCTTTTTGTTTACTTTGTCGCGTATCGGAAAGTTTTTAAAGTAGATAATACTTCTTACAATGAAAACAATTACATATAACGCAAATAAGAAATAAGGTAATAACGCTAACGGTCCGCCGGAATAGTGATTCGGAAATTCAAAGTAAAATACGAAATGTGTAAGCTGAGACGTCAGATAGAGAGGCAGACAAATTCCGACGGGTATAAGAAGTATAAAGTGTAACTTCTTATTGAGCGGAGAAGTTATCTGCATCATAATGATGAGAATAAGCGGATGAAGTATATAAACGAATGTTGTAAAAAGCGGTCTCCAGATATAAACAATACTCCAGACCTCGTCAATAAAAGACAGTTTTGATTCAACGAAGACGAGAACAGAGCTCAAAAATATAAGAATGACCGCTAACCGCGTGTAATATACAGCCCTTTTCTTAACGTATACGCTTATAGAGAGCAACAGTAAAAGACCGATCAGCTCGATGATCAAAATGTAATTTTTTGTTATATAGTCTAAAATAAACATGTAAAGCCTTTAAAAATCGATCAATATATTATTTTTACGACTTCACCTATATACATATCGTGCGGCGCGTCTTTTGAATAAAACGTATCAGCTACGTCTTTAGGCATATTATCGGGATCGAGACGCTGTTTGAAGAGCTTTTTGCAAAGGAAAGTTACCTCGGCTTCTTTGAACGTAACGCCGTTGTCACACTTTACGGCACTCAGACCCGAACCGTTTATTTTATCAATATCTCTGCCGGATCTTGAGCCGAGAAGAGCGAGCTTGTCGCGTAAATCCTCCGGGAAAAAACTGACGGTGAAATAGTCTTCACGGTCCATAAACTCGTGCGTATAACGCGACGTGCGGACGTAAACGGTCATAACGGGCTTTTCCCATAACGTGCCCATGTTGCCCCAGCTTATCGTCATCATATTGAAATCGTTTTCTTTACCCGCCGTAAGAAGCGCCCACTGCTTGTCAAATTTTGAAAAAATATCTGTATTGTATTCCATAATATACCTCCCGGTAAAAAATTATTTTAATTCTTTTTCTATCCTGTCCGCCGTTTTTGCCATAAGTGTCAGAAAATCACTGCGAAATTCGTCATAATTATCTAAATAAACGGTGCCTGATGAATTTAGCGCGGAACCGTCGTCAAAGTTGAAATGTATCTGATACCATTCGCGGTTATTGCCGGCGGGATCCGTTCCTTCGTGATCGTACCAATTGATAAGTTTGTATTTTGTGATAAGTTCCTTTATCTTGTCTAAAGGAATATATTCGTCGGGTACGGATCTGTATTCATTGTATTCACCCGCGGGGAAAAACTGTCCGCTTTTTGATTTAACGTTTATTTCGTAATTAGGATCGCGTACACCGCTTTTTGATAATAAGAATTTGTATTCATCGCTGCCGGAATCACCGCGCTGTTTAAATAAAACTATAAGCTGCTTTAAATTTCCGCTGATACCTTTATCTATCATTTGCCGTCTTGCTTTTTTTAGCATCTCATCACGCAGCGGATCAAGTATTTTGTTCATTCCGTCACAAAATTGTCTGTATCCGGGCGGAAAAGCGTTTGTGCCGCTTGCACTCAAACGACCCCCGTCGTTAAACTTAAGAGACAGCGAAAAACCGTTGCCGTCGCATACCATAGTGTTGTATTTTGAATATCCGTCCCATTCGGCAACGCGGCAGGATAAATACAAGTCGTACAGCTGCTTCATTATATCGGAAGAAACAGCGATTTTCATCATGCCGTAATCTCTGTGCTCCATTGAATCATATTCAAAAACAAAAGCGTCCGCTTCTTTTTTTATTCTGTAATGAAAATTATTTCCGCCTATCGTGCCGTCATAAGAATAGGAAAAACCGCAAAGTCCGCTTTTGTTATCATCAGCCTTTTTTCCTATGCCTTCTTCGCCTTCTTCGCCGGGAAAGGCGTTTTTTCTTTTAAAAATATTTTTTATATCCATAAATGCCTCTTTATCAGATAAGTTTTATTTCCAACCATAGATTTTTGTCTTCATTTAAAAACTCAAATCCGCATCTTTTAAGAACGTTTTGCGATTTGATATTGTCTTTTAACGTATCCGCGCGTACGGTTTTTATACCTTTGCTTTTTCCGAATTTTAAAAAAGCGGTCAGCGCCTCCGTCATATAACCGTTTCCCTCGTATGAAGGATTGAGCCCGTAGCCTACCTCCGTCAAACCGTCTTTCGGGACGTATTTAAAATCTATTGAGCCTATAATGTGATCGGTTTCTTTTAAAACTATAAGAAATTCGGTAAAATACAGATAGTTTACGGGATCTTCCGCTATCTCGTTTTCAAGACGTTTAAGAAAGCTGCGCAACAGATGGTCAAGCTCTTCGCCGCGGTATACGACGCCGAATTCTTCTTCAAACTTATTAAGATCAGTATTGAAAAGGTGCAGGTTTTCTTTTGTATACGGAAACAAAACGAGACGCTTTGTTTCGATACGATCTGTCATTTTATCCGTGTTCATACTATTCTATCGTTATCCAGTATCGCTGTTCTATTTCGCCGTCCTCGTTTAAAAACTCGTTTTCAAGTACGCCGCCGTTTTTTATAATTGATTTTGCAGAGCCGATATTATCCTTATCGCACGTCATAAGAACTTTGTCTATCCCCAGCTTTTTACATTCGATTAGAGTCAGGCGAAGCATTTCCGTGGCGTAGCCTTTGCGTCTTTCACTCGGCCTTATCCCGTCGCCGATATGACCGCCGGACTGAAGAAGAGAGTCGTTTAAATAATGGCGTATATTGACCGCGCCTAAAAGTCTGTTTCTGTCTGTATCAAGCAGAAAAAACACGGAATCCGGAACTCTGTTCTCCGTAGGCGTTTTTCTTTCAAGCTCGCTTAAATAGCGGTCAAAATCATGATAGTCGTTTTTGAAGATCGCATAAGGAGAGTGATTCGTATGATTTATCTTTTGATCGGCTTTCCATTCGTCTATCATCTCGCCGAGCTGTTTTTCGTATTCTTTTGTCAGTTTTATAAGTTTAACGTTCATATATATTACCCGAGCGCAACGTCAAGTATCATCATAAGTACAAAACCGAGCGCAAAAGTTATAGTTCCGATATTAGTATGTTTGCCGCGCGACATTTCAGGAACAAGCTCTTCAACAACGACGTATATCATAGCGCCCGCGGCAAACGCCTGTAAGAAGGGAAGAACGGCTACGACCGCCTGAGCCGCAAGTAGCGTAAGCACCGTGGCGACAGGCTCAACGATACCGGAAAGAGAACCGAGTAAAAACGTTTTGCTTTTTTTCATTCCCTCCGCGCGCAAAGGCATTGAAACGATTGCGCCTTCCGGAAAGTTCTGAATCGCAATACCGATAGAAAGAATAAGAGCGGCGGTAGAGCTGATATTATTGCTTCCGCTCAGCCAGCTTGCGCATACGACGCCGACCGCCATACCTTCCGGAATGTTGTGCAGCGTAACGGCGAGCATAAGCTCCGTTGTCTTTTTAAGCCCGTGCTTGGGTCCTTCCTTCTGGTTGTCAAGATGTATATGCGGCGTAACTACGTCAAGCAAAAGAAGAAATCCTATACCTACTATAAATCCCGTTGCCGCGGGTACGAAAGCCCACTTGCCTTTGTCCGCGCTTTCTTCAAGCGCCGGGATCAAAAGGCTCCAGATGGAAGCCGCGACCATGACGCCTGCGGCAAATCCTGAGAGTACTTTTTGCACGTTTTCCGAAATGTTGTCTTTTAAGAAAAACACCATAGCTGCGCCGAGGCACGTGCCGACAAAGGGAATTATAACTATAAGGAAAATATTGAGGTTCATTTGGGTTTTACCGCCTTGGTATCAATTATCAGAGTTTAACTGGCGTGACGTTTAACGCGTTCTTTATCAAGATACAGCTTGTGGTCCGCGCGCTGCATACATTTATTAAAGGAATCCTGCTTGCTGTACCATTCGTCATATCCGACGCCCACGGTGATCATATACGACGGGTCGTGAGCCAGGCATTTAAGCGTTATCTCACTGCGCAGAGAAGCGATGAACGCTTCTATTTCATCTTCATTATCGGACTGGATAACGAGAATGAATTCATCTCCGCCGTACCTGCCCAGGAAAGACGATATACCGCTTTTCTTTACAACGGTCTGTAACGATTCGGCTATAAGTACAAGCGCTCTGTCGCCTTCGGAGTGTCCGAAATTATCGTTTATATATTTAAAGTCGTTCACGTCTATCATCATCACGTACGTTTTTTTGTTTTCACTTCTGACATTGGAGCTTTGTTCAAGAAATCTGTGAAGCTGGTTGCGGTTGTTTAGTCCCGTGAGCGGATCTATTGATATCTGAACTTCCATGGACTGTATGTAAAAGATCAGCATCAGTACCGTACAGCTGAAACAGAATATCGGTATCTTCGGCAGCGCTATCTGTACAAGGCCGCCGACAACGACGATAAGCGGGAAAAATCCGATATATATATGCTTTCTTTTGTCCGCAAGATTTTTTTCCTGTTTTGATCTGCGTACAACGTAGACTATGACGGCGCCAATATAAATGAACGGGACGGCGGTCTGTAAAATGTTAAAAGCAATGCTCGGCTCAAACGTGTCCGTAAGCATAAATCCCGGCGCGAATATGAGCAAAACGATCATAGCGACGGTAATAATAAGAAACGGGAAGAGAATTGCAAAGCGGTTTATTCTTTTGTTTCTGTTAGGCGCCTGTTCAACCGCCATAACGTAATGCAGCCATGTGTAAGTAACGGCGGCCATTATGATATAGTTTAAGAAGTTTGTAAGTATCGCGGTAAACGTGTTCTTCGGCAACAGACCGGATACGACAGCCGTCCAGAAAATATCCGATACAAAGTAACACATAAACGCGATCAGCGCGTGGTCGTACTTGATTTGCTTTTCCTGCCGGTCCATATTGAATCTGTCGTGGACAAGCATGATAGCAAATATCAGAAAACAAACGATATTAGATTCTGCATAGTAAATAAAGTGATCTGACATGACACGGATTCCTTTTTGTGATTTATAATTTTATGCGTTGGTATATTCAGAAATCTATTTTAATAAATTCGGTTTTTCCTTCTTTTTTTGCGTTTACGTCGTGCTGCAGATAATAGATCGCGTTTTTGCCGGCTCTTTTTGCATAATAAACAGCTTTATCCGCGTAGTTGATTATTTCTATTATGGTATCCGTATTTTCCGTAACTTTTACGTTCACCACACCGGCGGATAAGGTTACTATGCCGTAGGGATTTTTCTCGCTTACAATGTTTTCGCTTTTGATCCTGCCGCATATACGCGCGGCGATATCAGTTACCTCTGTGTCGTCAAGCCCGTTCGTAATGCCGAAAAATTCGTCGCCGCCGTATCTGGCAAATACTACGTTTGCTTTTTCTTCCTTTTGACAGGCGCGGGCGACTTCTTTTATTATCTCATCGCCCCTTGCGTGACCGTACGTATCGTTGAATTCCTTAAAGTGATCTATGTCTATAAATATAGCGCCTATTTTTGCTTTTTTCTTTATTGCCGTTTCAATAAACTCTGCGGCGGTCTTCAAAAGAGCCGTGCGGTTCAAAAGCTTGGTAAGCGGTTCTTTGCTTACAAGCTCTTCGCTTTTCTTGATCTTTTTGTTGAGCCGGTTGATCTCCGATTCGACCTTTTTCATCCTGCTGTATATGTTTATTTTTACGGTCTTGAGCTCTTTTGTGCGCTTGGCGTATATCTCTTCAAGACGCTCGTAGCATTCAAGCGCGTATTCATGATCACCGAATTTTTTGTAAAACTCGGATATTGCACGGTATGATATCAGCTGACTGATAGTCTCCGGGTTGTTTTCTGCGTAGATGAACATAGCGTCAACGATCTTCTGCGCGCGCTCTTTATCTTCTTTTTCAACTAAAAAGTGAGAAAGCTGCCGCAGATCGTCATATAACGGAAGAGGGTAAACGTCCTTTTCAATATAGTCAAACGCCGTATCCGCGTTTTTCTGACCGTTTATACCGTCGTTTAGCTTAAAAGATATTATAGCGAGTTTAACGTAATAGTCGCATACAAGCGATTTAAACGTTACTTTGTCCGCCCATTCTTTTGCGTCTTCAAGCACCGCGCGTGATCTTTGCGGTTCGCCGTTATCCTCATAGCAGTTGCTTAAATTTATGGTATACATCAGTATATCCGAGACGTCGTAATCGTCGTGTTCCGGCTTGTCTTTCAGTTCATTTAAGCATTCGGTAAGTATCTTTATGCTTTTTTCGCATTCACCCATAGTGTGATAACACGCGGAAAGGTTATTCAAAACGGTTATCCTGGCGTCGCCGTATATCCTGTGCTTTTTGATTATGTGGTACGCTTTGTCGTAGCAAGGCATCTCAAGCTGCGTGTTTTCGTCAATACCGTAACAATAACCCAATATGATATACGCTTTGGCAAGAAGCAGATAGTCGCTTGTGTCTTCAAGGAAAGAAACGGCTTTGAGGGAATTAGTGAACATAAAGTCTTTTTCTTCCGTAGCCTTGGCGGCTAAAGCGATATAATAATAAGCCGCGCCTATAAGATCCTTGTCCGTAGACTCTTTTCCTTTTTTTATAAGTTTTTTCAATTCGGAAAAAAGTTTCTTGCGGTCGTTTTTATACGTATTATAGATCTTTTCAACGTAGTCCGAGGTTTTCACTTTTGCCATAACTTCTCCTGAATGCGATAAATCGCGTTATGCATTTTTACTTTAATAAACCAATTTTAAACGTAATAAGACGACGGTCTCAACATGCCTTGGGACAACAGCGTGAATAAAAAGGCCGTTATTTACGCTGTTGTCTCGACCCCCGGCGTCAGGAATATGCCGTTGACCGGTTGAGTCAGGGCGCTCAGCTCGATTTCATTACCGGCAAATTACAGCTTCAATACAGCCGGCATTTCTCCGAGATCTTCATATAGTTCAGGCTTTTCAACAAAGCCCAGAGATGCATACAGTTTCTTTGCCGTTGTATTTTCAGGTTCATAGCTCAGCCAGCAGTATTCCGCTTCACCCGCCGGGTAAGTGCGGATCAGATTCAGCGCCTGCAGCATGGCTTCTTTTCCGTAACCATTGCCTTGGTATCTTACGTCGATCATGAATTTC
>JAFSYU010000037.1 GCA_017443595.1 Clostridia bacterium | reverse complement strand
GACTCAAACGGATGAAATTTCGAGATATTTTCGGCGCGGAGGAAGCAGGAATACGCCGGTATTCCAATGACGACAAACCGAAAAGAGCCGAAATAGCGCCGTTTGAGCGGGTTCGGATAACTCTTGTTACCCTAAGGAAAGGATATTTTAACTCAAATGAATATAAAAAGGATCATCTCATTTATACTGATTGTGCTGTGCGTACTGCCCGCCGCGTCGTGCGGTTTGCTTACGACGTATGAAACAACGGAGCAGACTGCTGAGGCGGAAACGGAAGGAACGCGGCCGGAGATAACCTCGCCGGAACCCGTAACGCTTGCGCCGATAATAAGCGGAGACCCGACGGAAACAGAGACGGACGAGCCGGAAACGGAAAAGGAAACGGATAAACAAACGGAAACAGAAACGGAAGCGCAGACGACAGAGGCGGAAACAGAGCCTTACGCAAACGAGCTGGGTTTTAAAGTCGACCTTTCCGCGTATGAAAAATATATGGATCCGGAAGACAAAGACGCTTATCTTATCCTCGTAAATCCTGACAATCCCGTAGGCAAAGATTACAAGCCGGACGATCTTGAGCCGCTTGTTGACACGCGTTCAGACAGGAGCAAAAGATATATGCGGCTTTACGCCGCAAAATCTCTTGAGGCGTTTCTTAAAGAAGCCCGCGCGAACGGATGCAAGGACGTTACGGTAACAAGCGCGTACAGAAGCTACGAATCGCAGAAAGAAATATTTGACGGCGACGTTGAAAGGTTTATAAAGCAGGGTATGACGAGAGAGGAAGCGATAGCGAAAGAGCGTCTTGACACCGCGTACCCGGGCGAAAGCGAGCATCAGACCGGGCTTGCCGTTGATATGCACAATTTAAGCTCCGCGCAGCTCAAATTCAAAGATACCTACGAAGCGCAGTGGCTTGCGGAAAACGCCTGGAAATTCGGCTTTATCCTCCGTTATTTGCCGGGAAAAGAGGAAATAACGACGTATACGTACGAGCCGTGGCACTTCCGTTTCATCGGCAGATACCACGCAAAGCGCATATACGAAATGGGAATGTGCCTTGAAGAATACCTGGAATTTCTCAAAACGGAATAAAACATATCATTCTGTCAATAATACCTGCACAACAGCGGGTATTATTTTTTTGAAAGGAATTTTTAAACCGTATGCAGAACAACGCAAATACAAACGACGAGAAGGTACTGACCGACATTTACAAAACCTGTAAAATGGGGCTTGAATCAATAGCAAAGCTTATGCCGCAGACTCAGAACGAGCAGATGAAACGCACAATGGGCGAGCATCTTAAGGAATATCAGACGTTTGCGGCGCGCGCCTCGCAGTGCTTAGCGGAAACGGGCAAAGCGCCGGAGGACGCGGGTTTCTGGGAGAAGATACCGGCGGAGGTCGGTATGGCGGTCAGCAGGATGATGGACAGCTCCGACTCAAAGACGGCGCAGATGATGATAAACGGCTACGTTATGGGCGTTACGGAGCTGAAAAAACAGCAGTCCGACGTTGCCGGCCTGTCCGAGCCGGTCGTAACGCTCGTTTCGGATATGCTGTCATTTCAGCTTCAGGCGATAAACGATATGAAACAATATCTGTAAAATTCTTTGTAAACGCCTTGACTTTTTGGCTTTTTTGTGATAATATATCCCTGTTCATTGGGATATAGCCAAGTCGGTTAAGGCACAAGACTTTGACTCTTGCACTACGCTGGTTCGAATCCAGCTATCCCAGCCAGAAAACCCGATGCGAAAGCATCGGGTTTTCAACTAAATCCGTCCTTACGGACGGGTGAAATCACTTCGTGATGAAATCGCTTCGCGATGAAATCCGCGCTGACGTGCGGGATAAAGAGGACGGATTTAATTTCATCTGTCGCCATAGCGACAGATTTCATCCGAGGACGAAGTCTGAGGATTTCACCGCGGCTTTCCGTCGGGGTCCCCGGCGAATCGCGAACAGCGATTCGTGGGGAACGGACGCCGCGATTTCATTTTTTTGCGATTTCAAGCGTTAAGCACGGCAAAAAGTTCCGATTTTGCAAAACACTTTGCTTCACTTGCGCCAACGGCGCAAACTTCACTTTTTGTGCCATTGCGTGCGGTTTTTCTTTCATATTTATAATTTCAAAAAAACTCTTGCAAATTGCATATATTTATGTTATAATATATTTTGATATGTTATCTAAACATGGACGGAAGTAAAAATGGACACTGAAAAAAAAACGCTTAAATCATCATCGGATGATCAAATACAGGGGCTTAAACCCGGATTCAACCGGGCAAGCGTATTGGCGTTTTCCATTGGTACGAGTATAGGCTGGGGCTCGCTTGTCGTTACCTGCAACACTTATCTTGCAAAGGCCGGAGTTCTGGGAACACTGCTCGGACTCGTTGTCGGATGAAATGATGTATTTAAACAAGCTTGAAATGAAGAAAGAGAACGGAAGCATACAGGCAAAGATCGTATAAACGTATTATGGACAATAAAAACAGCATGGAAAAAACACAAAAACAGAAGATAACGGAGAGGATAGTCATTTTATGTATCGCCGTATTCGTTATCTGTCTTTTGATATTCTTTTTGAGAAACATCTTTTTTCCTTTCATAAAACTTGAGGCAAAGCGTGATTTTGAAGGCGCAAAACAGCTGCTTTTGGATAACGGCGTCATAGGTTTTCTTACCGTATCGCTTATAGAAGCTTTGCAGATGGTGGTAATATTCATCCCGGCTGAGTTTATACAGCTTACGAGCGGTATGTCTTATCCGTGGTGGCTTGCGATGATACTCTGCGACCTGGGCGTCATTTTAGGCTCTTCAATGATATATTTTTTGGTAAACGTTTTCCGCTTCAACGGAGATATTTTCAATAAAAAAGATAAGATCAAAAAGTATGAGCATATAACAAAAACGCGCAACACGATGATATTCATGTATATACTTTTTATCATGCCTATCATACCGTTCGGCGCTATTTGCTATTACGGATCAAGCAAAAAGATACCTTACCATAAATACCTTCTTACGTGCGCGACCGGCGTAATACCGTCCATATCCACGTCTATTTTAATGGGATCCGCCATCAAAAAATTCATTGCGGACGCTTTGCCGATATGGGCGCTGATCCTTATAATCATCTTTGCGGCGGCTGTTCTTTTTGTTCTTTTAGCTTTTGTTTTGAAAAAATTCTTTTTCAAAAACGAAGAAGGCTATACGCCTTTTCTGATAGGCATAGCGGAAAAACTGATCTTAAAAATAATCTCGCTTAAAATACGCTACAGAGTCATAGGAGCGGAGCCCGTGCGTGAAATGACGGGACCGTTTGTTTATCTTGCGGAACATCATTCCGCGCTTGACGTTGCGGCGCTTTACCGTATAGATACGGATAAAGACATGGCGGGCGTTATAAACGAATACATTTTCCGCACACCCGTACTCGGCAAAATAATGCGCAAAAGCGGACATATAAGCAAAAAACTGTTTTACCCGGACGTTATGTGCCTGAAAGGCATTATGCGCGCAATAAAAAGAGGACGCCCCGTTGCCATAATGCCGGAGGCGAGACTTTCCACCGACGGCGGTCCTTCCTATATAGACTCCAATATAGCGGGGCTGTGCAAAAAGCTGAACGTCCCCGTCGTTTTGGTGGAGATAAGAAACAACTATTTCATAGCACCCAAATGGAGAAAAAAGATATTCCGCGGTGTCTGCGAGGTCGAGGTAAAGCGTATTATAAGCCCGGATGAGCTGAAAGAAACGGAAACAGAAGAATTGGCGGATATCATACGCGAGAACCTTTCATATAACGAATTTTCGCGCAGCATATCGTCTTTTGGCTCGCATAAAAAAGCCGAAGGGCTCCATAACATACTTTATATGTGCCCACACTGTAAAACGCTTTATTCAAACACCTCAAAAGGCAATACGCTTTCGTGCACACACTGCGGAAAACAGTATACCGTAGGGCGCGATTACCGCTTTACCGACAGCGATATTCCAACGATATTCGACTATTACGCAAAAATAAAGAATATTGAAAAAGAAACGCTGCACAGCATCAGCCTTGACGTTCCCGTTGACGTTAAGATATTTAAAGATCAGGTAAAAGAAGTACGCAAAGAAAAAGGCGTATTTCATCTGGACAGTGAAAAAGTTTACTTCAGATCAGATATAAGCGATCTTTATTTTGAATATGCGATCGGGCATCTTGAAGGCATAGCGTACTCCGTAAACGAGGAGTTTGAGCTGTATTACAAAGACGAGCTGTATTATTTCTACCCGCCGGAAGGTCAGCGGCAGGTCTGTACGCGCGTCGCTCTGCTTTATGAAATGCTGAGAGGAGAGTTGCAAAATGCCAAAGAATAAAACTGATGATAACGACGGCAGACTTTTGAATATATCCCGTAAATCATTCATATCCGTGCTTATACTCTTAGCCGTTCTTATGGCGGTCTCTATAGTTCTGACTTACGTTTTGCCGAAAGGAGCGTATCAGACGGTCACGGTGAACGGCGAAGAAGTCGTTGACTATCAGAGTTATATACCCCTTTCAAAAGAACCGGGAATACCCGTATGGAAAGGCATTCTGGCGCCGTTTCTTTTGCTTGGCGGCAGCGACGGTTTAAATTTGATAATGCTGTCCGTATTTCTTCTCATCATAGTAGGCACATTTCAGGCGATGAATGACAATAACGGCATAAAAGTCATTGTGGAACGCGTTATTTCAAAATTCAGGCACCGCCGTTTTCTTTTGCTCAGCATAGTATCTTTGGTATTCATGCTTTTCGGGGCGATGCTCGGGCTGTTTGAAGAAACGCTTACGCTTCTGCCGGTCATAGTTATCCTTTCGCTTTCTCTCGGATACGATTCTTTTACCGGTTTTCTCGTCTCGATAGTCGCCTGCGGTTTCGGTTTTTCATCAGCCATCACAAATCCGTTCACCGTTTTGTTTGCTTCTCAGCTCATAGACGTGAACCCGATGATAAACGTGTGGTTCCGTATAATAATTTTCCTTGTGATGTACGGGCTTATTGAGCTATCCCTTTTCTTATACACAAGAAAAATAGAAAAAGATCCGGGATCTTCTTATACGTACGAGCGCGATTCAAAACTGAAAGACAGGCTTTTTACACAGGAAAAAGTTATAAACGAAAAAAAGATCTTTATATCGTATATCATATTTTTCGCCGTTGTTTTAGCGGTGCTCATCACGTTTTCAACTATTGATAAGATACGCGATTACACGGTCGTCGCGCTTATCGCCGTGTTTTTGATCGGCGGAACGCTTGCTTCCCTTATCGCTTCCGGATTTGACTTTAAAAAAACTTTCAAATCGTTTTTCAAAGGCGTTTTGAGCGCCGTGCCGACGATCCTTTTCATACTCATGGCGTCGTCCGTAAAATACATACTCGTTGAAGGAAAAGTCCTGCCTACGATAACGAACACGATAAACGGACTTGTGGAAAACAGAAATCCGTATTCGCTGGCTCTCGTTCTTTTCCTTATAGTTTTAGTGCTTGAATTCTTTATATCCTCGTCAACGGCAAAGGCGATATTCGTCATGTCTATATTAAGCGTCCTAACGCTTGATCTTACAAAGGAAATGCAGGTGCTTATATATACTTTTGCGGACGGTTACACAAATCTGCTCTTCCCCACCTCACCGGTCCTTCTTATAGGCCTGTCAATGATAGAATTTTCGTATTTCAAGTGGCTTAAAAAATCGTGGCCGCTGTTTGCGGTAACGTTTACGCTCGTTATAATATTTTTGTTACTCGGTATCTTTATAGGTTTCTGATTTTAAAAGGAGATATTTATGTTTTACATAGGCTGTCATTTATCGTCGTCAGGCGGTTATCTTGCAATGGGAAAGCAGGCGAGCGAAATAGGAGCTAACACTTTCCAGTTTTTTACGCGCAATCCGCGCGGAGGAGCTGTCAAAAAATTTGACCCGGATGACGCGGCGGCGCTGGTTTCATATATGAAAGAGCATGATTTCGGCAAGATCGTCGCTCACGCGCCGTACACGCTCAATCCCGCGTCCGCGGAGGCGAAGACGCGCGAGTTTGCGGATATGGTATTTGCGGACGACATAGCGATCCTCGAGCACATACCCGGCAGTCTGTATAACTTCCATCCCGGTTCTCACGTCGGTCAGGGCGTGGACGTCGGCATTAAATACATACTTGAAATGCTGAATAAAAATATGTTTTCCGGTATGAAAACGACGGTTTTGCTTGAAACGATGTCGGGCAAAGGCAGCGAGATAGGCGCGACCTTTGAAGAGCTGCGCACGATAATAGACGGCTGCGAATACAAAGAGCATTTAGGAGTTTGCCTTGACACGTGTCATATATCAGACGGCGGCTACGACGTAGGCGACGGACTTGATGAAACCCTTGAAGAATTTGATAAAGTTATAGGTCTGAAGCGCCTTCACGCGATACATTTAAACGACAGCAAAAATCCGCAGGGTTCTCATAAGGACAGACACGAAAAAATAGGTAAGGGATTTATAGGCTTGGAAAACATAGAGCGGATCATAAACCACAAATACCTGGCTGATCTGCCGTTTGAGCTTGAAACGCCGAACGAACTTGAAGGTTACGCAGCCGAAATAGAGCTTTTGAAAGGTTTAAGAAAATGAAATACATAGCGGAAAAATACAACCGTTTTACCGTAAAATATCACAGCGACGTACCCGCCGTAGCGAGCTTTTACTTTACCTGTGAAGGAGCAACGGTAAGAGAGCTTTTCTATCTTCCGGTGGATAAAAACGGCGAATTCGTAAGCTATACGGAGGGGTTTTTAGAAGGAAAACTCGCGTACGGCGTTTTTGATCTGCGGGTAGAGCCGCGCGGAGACGGCGAGGCTGTCATAGACGATATTTCAGTTTCCGCAGAAGACGTGCCGGAAAGCAAAACGCACTTTATTGAAAATGAGATTTTAAAGGTCGGCGTTGAGCTCGTATGGGGCGGCGGACTTTCATATTACGAGGACAAGCGCTGTAAGGCAGAAGGACTAACAAATATGCTCAACCACGCCGATACGGGCAGACTCGTACAGCAGTCATACTACGGCACCGGCGAGCCGCCGTATATTTTAGGTGAATTCATGGGCAATCCGTGGAGATACAATCCCGTTCAGGGCGGCGACCGCGGCAACTGCAAAAGCAAACTGATAGATTTTGCCGTTACCGAAAACTCCGTTTGGGTAAAGTGCCGCCCGCGCGACTGGGGTCACGTCGGATCATACACTTTCAGTTACATGGAAAATACGTACACGATAGACGGCGACGTTTTGAGAGTAGATAACAAATTCACGGACTGGTCCGGATTTGAGCATCCCGAAGCCGGTCAGGAAGTCCCGGCGTTCTATACGGTAAGCTACTTGGACAATTTCTATTTCTATAACGGCGATCAGCCGTGGCAGGATCAGCCGCTGCAGGTGCGGCGCGATCTTATATTCTGGCCGGAGGACTGGCCGCGCCACAGATTCCCCTTAAACGAAAAAAACACCGAGACGTGGTGCGCCTGGGTGGATATAAACGATTACGGCATAGGTCTGTACGTTCCCGGTGTGAGAATGCTCGTAGGCGGCCGTTTCAGCCATAACGGGACGAAAGACCCGGCGGCGGGACCGACGAACTACGTCGCGCCGATTTACAGCCTAAAGCTGTTATCATATAAGCCTCTGTGTTACAGCTACATCGTAACGTCCGGTCAGCTGCGTGATATAAGAGAGAAATTCAAGGCGAATAAGGACTTTACGGACAACGCTTCTTTTATAAATTACAACAAATAACGGACCATTCCGACACAAGTCTTTCAAGCGAACAGGCAGCGTTTGCCGGGCTTGTTGACGGCAGGCAGATGTGAGGAATATCGCATTTTATATACTTTTCAAATAACCTGTTCGCCAGCTTGCCGTTTAGATACACGGCTTTGATATCGGCAGTATTTATAATAGGCGTTATATCGTTAGGTATAACGTCTTTTATACTTGAATCGGACGAGCCTGTCACGGTACAGGAGCCTATAACGTCCCACAGCGCGATGTTGTAGTCAAGCAGGAATTTTATCTTTTCTTCTCTGCTCTCACCACACGGCTTGCCCGTTACCGCGGACAAAACGCGCCAGAATCTGTTCTGCTTATGGCCGTAGAAAAAACCCGCCAGCCTTGACGCCTCCGACGGAAAGCTGCCTAATATCAGTATTTTTGAATTTTTATCATAAACCGGATCGATTTCGTGTTTCATATTTTTTATAAGCGGACGATCAACGATCGCCCCTACAAGCGGTGACATCGGCGCCGCCCCTACGACTGCCGCGCCCCCACAATCTCTTTAGAGATTGTGGGAGGGGCCGAGGGGTTCCCCTTTGCGAACATAGTGAGCAATGGGGGTTCCGGAGGGGATGGGGGGTATGGGGGGTGGCGAGGCTTGCCGAGCCGTGAGGGGTGGCCCGGGGTTCCCCGAAAACGAACTTGCCGAGTTTTTGGGGGTTCACGGGTGGGTGACCACCCATATTCGTCGCGCAGCGACACCTTGCTTTTGAATTCTGAATTCTTAATTCGGAAGGCTCACCCCCTCCCCTGCAGATCTGCCGTTTCACAAAAAAAGGGGCTTACCGCCCCTTTTTTAACTATTACTGTTCAGCTTCCTTTGCAGCCTGTGCTTCTTTGATTATCTTGTCTGCGTTAGCTGCGGGAACTTCCTCATAGCGTACGAATTCTATCGTATACTTGCCTCTGCCCTGCGTCATGGCGCGCAGTACCGTCGGATAATCCGCAACCTCGGAGAACGGGATCTCGGCTTCAACGGTCTGATAACCCTTCTTCGCCGCTTCGTTTATACCCATTACTCTGCCGCGTTTCTTTGTTATGGTACCCATAACGTCGCCTATATAATCGCCCGGGACGGTGACTTTCATATCGCCTATCGGTTCAAGTATGATAGGACCGGCCTTTGTCATACCTTCTTTATAGGCAAGTCTTGCGGCGAGCTTGAACGACATTTCGGAAGAGTCGACCTCGTGATACGAACCGTCGTACAGGTCTGCCTTAAGGCCTACCATCGGGAATCCGGCAAGAACGCCTTCCTGCATAGCTTCTTCAAGTCCCTTGATAACAGCCGGATGGAAGTTCTTCGGAACGGAACCGCCGACACAGGACTCCATGAATTCCAGACCGTTTTCACCGGGAGCGAATCTGATCTTGACGTCGCCGTACTGACCGTGACCGCCGGACTGTTTCTTATGTTTGCCCTGAACGTCGGAGCGACCTCTTATAGCCTCTTTATATGCTATCTTCGGAGCGGAGGTATCGACCGATACGCCGTATCTTGTCTTCAGTTTGGAGAGCGTTACGTCCGCGTGGATATCGCCGGACGCGGTGAGAACGAACTGCTTTGTATCGGGGTTGTTCTCGAAGCGGAGCGTGAGGTCTTCTTCGCAGAGCTTCTGTATGCCCTGGGAGATCTTTTCCTCGTCGCCTCTCGCCTTCGGTGAAAGCGCTATTCTCATGTTCGGAGCATCAGCTTTGATCTTTGCATAAGGCAGAGCGTTGGCGTCCGCCGAGAACGTGTCGTTTGTATTTACGTTTGCGAGTTTGGTAGTAACGCCGAGATCGCCGAATACAAGCTCGTCCACTTCCTTCATATCCTTGCCGCAGATGGTATAGATATGGCTGAATTTTTCACTTGTGCCTTTTTCGTTGCACTTGAGAGCCGTATCCTTTTTGAGCGTGCCGGTCATGACGCGGAAGAATGACATTTTACCTACGAACGGGTCGGCTATCGTCTTGAATACGAATATGGAAACGGGAGCGTCAGCGGATAACGTTACGGGCTTCAGATTTTCTCCGTCCTCGACCTTATCCTTGTTTGCCACCTCGGGTGACGGGAAATAGTCGGATATATGATCAAGCAGAACGTCAACGCACCACATATTAGTGGCGGAGCCGCAGATAACGGGAACTATATCACCGCTGTTGAAGCCTATATGTATGGCCTCGACCGCTTCTTCTCTTGTAACTTCCTCTTCCATAAGGACCTTTTCCATAAGCTCTTCGCTTGTTACGGCTATGGATTCAAGAAGCTCTGATCTGTATTTGTTGGCGGTATCCATGAAGCTTGCCGGTATCTCCGCCTCAACGTGTTTACCGTCTTTGTAGACGTACTCACGCATATCGATAAGATCTAAGAAACCTATGACCTTGTCGCCTTCTATCATCGGGATAACGACAGGACATACGGTGGGACCGAATTTCTCGCGCAGGTCGTCAAACACACGCTCGAATTTTGCTTCCGCATCATCAAAACGGTTGATGAAGAACGCCTTGGGTATACCGCGATCCACCGCGCGCTCCCATGCAAGCTCCGTACCGACGTCTGCGCCGGATCTTCCGTCAACTACGATAACGGCGCTGTCCGCTACGCGGATGCCTTCTGCCGCTTCACCGTAGAAATCAAGATACCCGGGAGTGTCAATAATATTGATCTTTGCGTTTTTCCAGTCAATAGGAGCAATAGCCGCAGATATGGAAAATCCGCGCTTTATCTCCTCCTTATCGTAATCAAGGGTGGTGTTTCCCTCGGTTATTTTGCCGAAGCGGGAAATCGCTTTTGTCAGATAAAGCATAGCCTCGGCAAGAGTGGTCTTACCGTGACCGCTGTGTCCCGTCAGACACACGTTGCGGATAGTTTTTGCCATAGTGAACTCCTTATATATTAATAATTCTGTTTTAACATAACGTAAATATTATACACTAAACGCTTGTTTTAATCAAGAGTTTTTTATATTTTTCCCTATTTAAAGCTGTAAAATTTAACCTGCTTTTTTTGTGCAAAATGCATAAAAAACTTTGTGCTTTATTCTCTTTGCTGTCACTGTAAAACCGTAACGTTTACAAGTTCAAGTCTCAGCTCTAAAACAAGATCCTCCGCCTTGACCGCTCCGTACGGATCGGATACGCTTATACTGCGCTTTACCTCAATACTTTTTGAAGACAGCTTTTCAAGTATCTCTTCATAGTCTGCACGGCTGAATTTGTAAAATCTGTCAAACGCGTCTCCGTTTTTGTCGTTATACACAAAAGAAGCAAGTCCGGCTCCGCCGTTTGCCGCGTCAAAATACGTGGATTTGCCGCCGAAGCTGTATTCAAAATCCTTTGTATCGTACACGGATCTGAGTATCATGTTCACCGCGGATGAAACGCCTTTTACGGCGGACGTCAAAACCGCGCCGGAATCGTATCTGTCGTCCCTGTCCGCGCATATTACGTACGATCTTTTATCCGCGGCGGCTTCTTTTACGGATCTTGCCGTTTCATCTCCGCAGACGAAGATCACGTCCGCGCCGTCCTCATACATCTGCTCCGCTGTCTGCTTGCTTTTATCGCTTTTCTCATTGTCTTTGATATACTGATAAAAAACGTTCACGCCGCTGCCCGCCTGTTTAGCCGCGTATTCCGCGCCCTGCAGAAAGCCGTAGCCGTACGCGCGCACGTCGTCGTCGGGAGCGCTTCCCATAAAGCCCAAAGACGTAAATCCGTCAAACACCGCGGCGTATCCGGCAAGAAAGCCGGACTGCTCCGACGCGAACATAACGGACGTCGTATTGACGGGTATTTCCGCGGTCTGCGCGTCCTGCGGGTGCGGTCTGCCGTCTATCAGAACAAATTTGATATCCGGATATTCGCGCTGGACCTCGTATAACGCGGTTTCGTATATTTTCCCGGAAGCGAATATGACCGTCGCCCCTTCTTTAGCGGCGGCGCGGAGCTGCGACGCAAGGTCTTCATGCTTGGCTGACTGCGGTATGAAATACCTGCAGTCAAGATTTCTTTGTACCGCAAATTCCGTCATACTGTCCCAGGCGCTTTGATTGAAGCCTTTGTCCGTGATACTGCCTGTATCCGTAAGCAGCACTATTTCATATTTTCCCCCTCCGCAGCCGGAAAAGACGGCGGTAACCGATATAAGAAGCGAGGCGAACAGCAGTATAGATACGATCTTTTTCATTCCGTTGCCTCCTTCTTTTTTATCCTGATGTTGCTTATTATCCTCAAAACCGCGCATACGGCGATGAAAAGTATTGCCGGGATCGCCGAAATTATGATACCGGAGGTATACACCGTGCCGGTCAGATACGTGCTGAAAAACGTCGGGAACACGGCGGATAACGCCAGATATTCCAAAACCAGTATCGCGGAGATTATATGTATGTTCGTAAGACCGTCAAAAAATCCGAAACGCCCTCTCGAAAGCTCAAAGCATCCGCATATCTGAAGCAGTATGAGCGACGTGAAGCATACGGCGGAGGCGGATGTATCTCCGTGATTTCCGGCGGCGGCGATCACCGAACCGCCAAGCGCCAGACCGCCGCTGATCAAGCCGGCAAAAACGGACATCAAAGCCGTTTTTATCGGGTTTTCCGACGCTTTTTTGAACAGATCCGCGTCTTTAGATAATTTTCTGTTGTCCGCGGTACACATACAAATAACGGCGATAAGATCCACAACTATACCGGAAAACACCGTTTGTATGGGAGAAAGACCGTTTAAACCGGTAAACACGGATAACAAAGCTATAAGCAGCCTCGCCGTGTTCGAAGCTATTATATAGCATAAGATATTTCTTATGTTGTTACAGACTTTGCGCGCGGTGAGTATCGCTTCATACGCGCCGTTTATACCGCCGTTTCCGTACCGGTCAACCGGACGTATTATAACGTCGGCGGCGCGTTTGAGCGCCTCGCTCCCCTCGTTGCTGAAAAACGCCGTTTTTACTTCCGTGCCGTCTTTGTTTTTCTTGCGTGAAAGCGTGAGGTTGGCGGCAAAACCGACCGTGTCCGTACCGTTCATCAAAGAGATATCGTATAAATGCTGGCCTATAACGCCGATATGCTCGCCCGCCGCGAGATAAGAGTCCGCAACGTACCGTTTCTGCCTGCTGCCTAAGCCTCTGAAAAGCCTGTACGACATCATTTTAAGATCTATTATGTTTATGTTGGACGATACGAATTCCGGCGCGGAAAGCATCTGGCTCTCATCGCGGCAGATGCCGATTTTTTTTGCCAGGTTCACGCTCTGCGCCGTCATATCGTCGCAGAACATGACCGTTTTTACGCCTATTTTTTCAAGTTCCGCCACCGTTTCCGCGCTGTTTTCCGCAAACGGCTCGCGCATTATTATAAATCCCTCAAAGCAGAGGTCGTCCTCCGCGTAGGAAGTTCTTTGCAGGTTGTTGTATTTTGAAGGTTTTGTGGCTATCGCTAAAACGCGGTACGCCATTTCCTCATATTCCTCCGCTTTTGCAAGCAGATCGTTTACGCCGTCCTGCGAAAGCGGAACGGGCGTGCCGTTTGATATGCGTCGGCTGCATCTGTTGACCACCTGTGCGGCGGAGCCTCTGACGCATATCATATACTGCTGCCTGTAAGTAACGAGCGCAACGTCGAACATATGCTCACCGTCACCCACGGAATATTCAAGCGGGATCATGCTTTTTTCCGCGTCGGAATAGCTTATTCCCAGCGTATCCGCAAGCTCCGTAACGGCGTCAAGCTCCTGCGTCATTGCGGTCTGGCTCTTTGCGTGGTTTTCATGGCCGCCGAAAGTGGATAAAGCTATGTATACCGTGCGGCGCAGCTTGTCCGCGTTTTCTTCTTTAACGTCAAGCTCTCTGTCGTTTGTGAATATCTTTTCCGCAACTATCCTGCGCTCGCATATACCGGCGCTCTTAGGCACCATAAGGCATGAAAGCTCACGCAGACGTTTTACCGCGGACAGATTTTTTATTACCACGCCGGTGTTGTACGTTTTTTTCTTTTCACTTGACGGAGAGATACCGTGAGAGACCGCCGCGTACGCAAACGCGCACAAAAGCTCGCAGTATGAGGAAGCTGCGACGGAAAGAAGCAAAAGAAACGTTGAGAATATATTCTCTTCTCCGCCGCGTATAAACGATATCACCGTTACGGTAAACAGTATGATACTGCAGATCACGGCGTATACGCGCGAGAACCTTGATACTTTTGTAAATATATCAAGCGCGGAGTTTTCCGCCACTTTCGCCTTTATACCGCGTCTTACGGGAAGCGTGTGGTGACCGGTATCGCAGGCTACCATAAAGCAGGAGCCGGATGCGACCGCAGACCGCGCAAACACCATATTTTTCTGCATTGACGTGTCAAGGCCGTTCAGTCTCTCGTAAAAATCCGCGTCCTTTACGCCGTCTCCGCCGGAAATATTCTTTTCAAGCACTTTAAGAGACGAGGCGGAAACAAGCCTTCCGTCGCACGGCGCAAGATCTCCCTCGCAGAGATATATAAGATCGCCCTGGACAATACCGGTTTGATTTATGCGGTAAGTTTTTCCGTCGCGTATAACGCGGACGTCCGGCGTTGAATACTGCGAAAGAGACTCGGCCTTACGCTTTGACGATAAAAACAGTATGATAACGCCGATATATCCTATTACGGTCATTATCGCGGCGGGCAAAGAAGTCTTGTCGCCGAGCAAAACGGAAGACAGTATAAGACAGATTATAAGCAGCACGGAAAGCACCGAAAACGCTGTTTTCGGCGCGTTGTCTTTTTCTTTTGCGGCGTCCGGGAAAATATCGTTTTTCCCCTGTACGGCTCTTTTTGCGCGTACAGCTTCTGACGTAAGTCCGTTTTCCTTGTCCGTACCGAGTTTCCGGCACAGAGTGTTTATATCAAATCTGTACCAGTCCGTCTCGCTGACGTAATCGGGATTGATCTCGTTCTGCGCGTTGTTTTTCAAGTAAGATCACCTTTAATCAACTGTTATCCTGCCGTCTTTGACGCTTGCCGTAAGGCTCTTTGGCGTAACTCCCTTATTTGTTATAAGAAGCTCCGCTATGGCGTCTTCTATATTTGTTTCTATATATCTTCTCATATTTCTCGCTCCGAATTTAGCAGAATATGAGTTTTCTATAACAAATTCGCAAAGTTCGTCTGTATATGAAAATTCTATGCCGCGCTCCGCCATAACGGCGCTCACGTCGCCGAGCATCACGCGCACTATGCCGCGGAAATCCTGTTTTGAAAGCGGATTGAACGTTATCACCGCGTCAAGTCTGTTTATGAATTCCGGACGCAGAAATTCGGATAACGCTTTTTCGGTTTTAGTCTCAACGCCGCCCGAGCCGAAGCCCGCCTGCGCCGTAGTCAAAGTCGATCCGGCGTTTGTCGTCATGACTATGACCGTGTTTTCAAAATTCACTTCGCGTCCCTGTGCGTCCGTTATACGTCCGTCGTCAAGTATCTGGAGCAGTATGTTCATCACGTCCGGATGAGCTTTTTCTATTTCGTCAAACAAGACGACGGAATACGGCTTTCTTCTGATCTTTTCCGTTAGCTGTCCCGCCTCGTCGTAACCGACGTATCCGGGAGGCGAACCTATCATGCGGGATACGGAGTGTTTTTCCATATACTCCGACATATCAAGGCGCAAAAGCGACTCCGGAGAATCAAACAGTCTTTGTGCAAGCTGTTTTACAAGCTCCGTTTTGCCCACGCCCGTGGGACCGGCGAAAATGAACGATACCGGTTTGCGTTTTACGGAAACTCCGGCGTATTTGCGTTTTATTGCGCGGACTACGGCGGATATCGCCTCATCCTGACCTATTATGCGCTCGTGCAGCTCTTTTTCAAGCTTTGCTATGCGGTCAAATTCGTTTTCGGTTATATTGCCGGTCGGGATACCCGTCCATATTTCAAGCACTCTTGCCAGGTCTTCTATGGTAAGATACACGTGATCGCGCTTTGATTTGAGCCCGTCAAGCTCGCCCTGCAGGCGCAGCTCGTCGCTTTTCAGCGTCGCAAGCTCCTCGTATCTTCTGCGCTTGCCTTCATCATCCTGCGGTTCCGGCACGTTTTCAAGCGCTTCTCTTGCGCGGACTACGGCGGACAGATTATCTGATTTTCTTTCATATTCGTCAATTACCGGGGAGTTTATTGCAACGTACGACGCCGCCTCGTCTATCAGGTCTATAGCCTTATCCGGCAGAAATCTGTCCGTTATATAACGCTCGGAGAGCTTTACCGCTTTTTCCGCAAGCTCGTCTGTTATTATAACGCCGTGATATTTTTCGTAATATTCTTTTATGCCTTTTATTATCTCTACCGTGTCCGCCACGGACGGCTCTTCTATGACGACAGGCTGGAAACGTCTTTCAAGCGCGGAATCCTTTTCAATATACTTTCTGTATTCGCCCAGGGTCGTTGCGCCTATGACCTGTATCTCGCCTCTTGACAGCGCCGGTTTTAGAATATTGGCGGCGTTCATGCTGCCCTCCGCGTCGCCCGCGCCGACGATGGAGTGGACTTCATCTATAACAAGGATAATATTGCCCTCTCGCTTTATCTCCTCTATAAGCCCTTTCATCCTGCCTTCAAACTGTCCGCGGAACTGCGTACCGGCGACGAGAGCCGTCAGATCAAGCACGAAGACTTCTTTGTTCTGAAGCTTATACGGCACTTTTTTGTTTATTATATTCAAAGCAAGCGCGTCCGCAAGAGCGGTTTTACCGACGCCCGGCTCGCCTATGAGACACGGGTTGTTTTTCTGACGGCGCATGAGTATCTGCACCATGCGGGCAAGCTCTTTTTCACGTCCTATAATGCGGTCAAGCTCGCCGCGGCGCGCTGCCGCGGTCAGGTCTTTGCAGTAGTCGTTTAAAAACTTGCGTTTGCTTGCTTTTTTATCAGTCTGCTCTTTTGCTTTTCCTTTGTTCTGCGGACCTTTTCCGCCCATATTGTTAAGCTCGTTTGAAAGGCGTCCGAATATGGATTTAAGGTCTATTGCCGGCGCGTTGTTCTCCTCGTCGTCCGCCATTGACGGTTCTATATCCGTCTGATCCTGATCGACTATAGCTTCTATTTCGTTTGCCGCGTCGTCTATATCCTCCATGGTGACGCCCATATTTTTAAGTATGTTGTCAACGGGGAGACCGAGTTCCTTTGCGCAGGGAAGGCAGAGGCCCTCGTTATGAGTCTCGTTATTTTCCATTTTTGTTACAAAGACCACGGCAGGTCTTTTTTTACATCTTGAACATAATTGCATTTATTATCATCTCCTTATAAGGATCACGCTTTGATCAGATTATTTATATACGACAGATCTATCATTGAACGCAGAGCGTTAAGATAGTAGCTGAACCGCAGGACGTACGATTTTTCAAACAGATCTTCCGGGAACACCTCCGGCGCCATAACGTGCAGATACGGCAGACCGAGCTTAAGTCCGAGCGAGACGACCCATACGACAAGGATACCGAGCAGAGTGCCCGAGACAAGTCCCAGAGCCTTGTTCGCGTGTTTTATCACCGGCAGCTTAGCCGCAAGATCGAGCAGGTGCTTTATAAGCCACAGTAAAAACAGCGCGGCTATGAATATTACAATAAAGCACAAAGCGTAGGATATGGCGTAAGAAACGGGATTTGCCACTTTTTCCGTTATGCCGGATATGGCTTCTTCCGCTGACGAAGCGGCTTTTTCCGAAAAGCTCTGTTTTAACGAGTCGTAATCCGCGCCGAATTTTGAAATGAAGTTTTTGAACGTCTCGTTCACCTCTCCGCCGCTGAACAGCGCGGAGATGCCGGATCCTTCATACATATTGTGAAGCACGTTTGACGTCTGTGTCGCTATTTTGTTGTAAAACAGATGCTCGTTTACAAACGGCGCAACGAGCGGAGTCACAAAATACGCCGTAAAAAACGCCGCTATGCCGGACAATAGATCAAGCACCTGATCTATAAATCCTTTTATAAAGCCTATTACCGTACAAATGATTATTATTGCCGCAAGTATAAGATCAACGATTATATACACCATAAGATCCTCCTACCGTCCGGTCTCCTTGAAATCGTCGTAGACCGATACGGGATAGGCTCTGCCCGCGGTGGCAACGAGTATGACCTCGTCGCTTGCGAAAACGAGCCCCTTCGTTTCATAACCGGAATCGTAATTATACGTTTTGGACGTGTTTATCTCAAACCTCTGCACGTATTCCGTATAAACGCCGTAAACGTTTTTGTTGCTGCAGTAAAGCGCGGAAATATCGGAATTGGTCTCTGTCTCGTACAGCACTTCGCCCGCGGTGTCAAACACTATCAGCACGGAATCCGCTCCGGCGCCTTCGGACGACAGCACGAGTGCGGTGTTCCCGTCGCCTGCCGCGAATCTTCTGCATACTCTTCCGAAAAACGAGTATTCAGCCACAAGATTGTCCGCGGAGAAGAACAGAAGCGAATCGGAACAGAGAACTGAGACGGTATCCGCGCCGCTTTTCTTTGCGGACAAAAACGCGGTCCCGTACTTTTCATACGTCACTTTTACGCCTTCTTCTTTTATATTGCCCTTTATTATTTCGGAGCAGTTGTCTCCGTTCTGCGCTTTGCAGGTGTAAAGTGCAAACGAGCCGTCGTTATACAGGTGCGCGTCATAAACGTATCTTTCGTTTGTCTGATACAGATAAACGCGCTTCATGTCCTTATTATACACACCCACGGTGCTTTTATATTCCGCGTCGCGGCTGACTATCATATAATATCCGTTGTCGTTGCAGTCAGCGCAGGATATGGGATAATCAAGCGTCTCCGAATGTAAAAGCGAAAAAGTGTTGAAAATACTGTAGCTGTTGTTTGAAAGGTCGTATACGAGCATATACTTGCCGCTTGTTATAAGCCGCGGATTAACGTATTTGAGCGGCGTGCTCTGCACCTGCTTGCCGGTCATGTCTATGACCTCAAGCGTGCCGCGGCCGACGCATACGAAATCGTCACGGTATACGGCGTAGCTCTGCTCCATATCCGATACGTAGTATATCTGCCCGTATTCCTCAACGCCGGTGGGTATTTTAAGGTTCATATCCTTTAGTATATATCTGTAATTTTCAAAAGTTATATCGGAAGAATACACAAAAGTCATAGTCATAAAAAACAGGAAGAAAAGTGTAATGACTATGTATTTTGATATTCCCACGGCGACGGCGGCGCGCTTGTACCGTTTGTTTACGGGCGCCGGCTCATCCTCGCCATATATGCCCTCTATCTTTTCTCCGTCCGAGCTTATTTCGGTACGTTTGACCGTAAGCTCATCGGAGGAACGATCCGGGCGTTTTTTTCTTTTTGAAAACAAACTCATTTAAGTATGACCTTTGATAAATACAGTCCGTCCGGCGGAACGGTCATCCCGGCGGCAGATCTGTTTTTTTCTTTTATGATGTCAGGGATCGCGCCTTCTTTTATCTTCCCTTCGGAGATATAAAGCAAAGTTCCCACCATTATCCTTACCATGTTATATAAAAATCCGTTTGCGCTGACGGTGAAGATCACGTCGTCGCCTTCGCGTCGGACAGCTGCGTCGTATACCTCGCGCACTGTAGATGAAACGTCCGAGCCGACAGCCATAAACGACGAAAAATCATGTTCTCCTATAAAATCTTTCGCCTGCATATCAAGCATTTTTTCATCCAGGCGGTACGGATACGGCAGCTTCAGCTTGTGGAAAAACGGATTTTTCTCAGGACGGTTATATATAACGTAGCAATACTCCTTGCTTACCGTTTCAAATCTCGGGTTGTATCCGTCCGGTACTGCCCGCGCCTCTTTGACCGCAATATCGTACGGCAAAAGGCAGTTTATCGCCGCGGGTATGCGGTCGACCGGAACGTTGTTTGCGTTGTCCGGCAGATGAACGGAGGCGAAAAACTGCTTTGCGTGCACGCCCGCGTCCGTCCTGCTGCAGCCCTGTACCTTGCAGTCAACGCCGAAAAGCAGCTTTGACGCGCGCGTAAGCTCGCCTGCTATCGTTTTTGCGTTAGGCTGTATCTGAAATCCGCTGTAATTTACTCCGGAATACGACAACTGCAGTAAATACGTCATAGTACAAACGTACCTCCGAACACCGTAAACGTATATCTGTTCAATATTATCACTCCGGCGAGAACGGCGGCTATAAGGAGCATCCAGATAAAGTCTGAGAATCTGAATTTCATCCTGTTCAGCTTTGTTCTGCCTTTGCCGCCTCTGTAACCGCGGCAGATCATGGCGTCCGCCAGCTCAAAAGCGTGGCGCACCGCGGATGCGAGCAGCGGCACGAATACCGCCAGAAGCGCTCTTGCGCGCTTCATAAGACTGCCGGTGGAAAAATCCGTACCTCTCGCCTTCTGCGCGGACATTATTTTTTCCGTCTCTTCTAAAAGCGTCGGAATAAAGCGCAGCGCGATAGACATAACGAGCGCAAAATCATGCACCGGCACGCCTATTTTGGATAGCGGCATCATAAGTCCTTCAATACCGTCCGTCAGCACTATAGGCGACGTGGTATATGACAGCATTACGGACGTCGTGGTTATAAGCACTATAATGCGTATGAACATCTTTACGGCGAATATTATGCCGTTTGAATAGATTTTTATAAAATACCATTCAAAAAGCAGGTTTCCGGTGCGCGTAAAGAATATCTGGAATATTGTCGTGAATATCAGTATGAAAACTATGGGTTTAAGACCTTTTACAAGCGTCTTGAACGATATCCCGGACATGATGAATATAACAAGCGATACGGCGAACAGAAACGCAAACGAAATACCGCTTGACGCGACGAATACCGCGACGATAAGGATGAGCGTTATTACTATTTTTGCTCTTGCGTCTATTTTATGGATAAGAGAATTGCCGGGAAAATACTGGCCGAGAGTAATGTCACGTATCACTGCCGTCACCTCCGCCGAGCATTTTCATTATATCCTCAAAAGCAGCGTCAACGGTGTAAAGAGGCCTGTCAAATTTTACCCCGAGCTCTTTGGCGCAGTAGACCATTTTCGTTATCTGCGGAACGGATAACCCCATATCGCGCAGCGCCGCCGGGTCTTCAAAGATCTCCGCTTTTGTTCCGCATTTATATACGCCGGTTTGTGAAAGCACTATTATCCTGTCGCAGTATTTAGCCATATCCTCCATACTGTGACTGATTATAACGACGGCGGTCCCCTTTTCTCTTTGATACTTTTTGAGTTTAGATAAAATATCGTCCCTGCCCTGCGGGTCAAGTCCCGCCGCCGGCTCGTCAAGTATCAGATATTTAGGCTCCATCGCTATGATGCCGGCTATCGCGGCGCGCCTTCTCTGACCGCCGGATATATCAAACGGGGATTTCTGCATTTCATCGTCTCTTAAACCGACAAATCTCACCGCGTCTGTAACTCTGCGCTTGATCTCATCCTCCGACAAACCCATGTTTTTTGGTCCGTAGGCAATATCGTGTTCAACGGTATCCTCAAACAGCTGATATTCGGGATACTGGAAAACAAGACCGACTTTAAAAAAGTTTTCTTTTTTGTTCTTCTTGTCGGCGTTTATATCAACTCCGTCTACCGTGACCTTGCCCTCTGTAGGCTTATATAAGCCGTTGCAGAGCTGAGCTATGGTAGATTTGCCGCAGCCGGTCTGACCTATCAACCCGGTTATTTCATTTTCATTTACCGTAAGGTTTATTTTGTCAAGCGCCTTATGTTCAAACGGCGTATTCTGACCGTAAACGTAAGACACGTTTTCAAATATTATAGGCACTTCTGACCTCTTTTGCTATCAAGTAATTCTTTGAGCGCCGCCGCGCCTTCCTCCGTGTGAAGCGGCAGTTCTCCTTCATACGCACCGGCTTTTTTCAGTTTACAGAACAGCTCCGTGACCTGCGGAACGTCAAGCCTTACGGAATGAAGCGTGTCCACCTGCGTGAATATCTCCTCGGGCGTGCCGTCCATAAAGACCTCGCCTTTGTTCAACACTATCACGCGGTCCGCGTCCGTCGCCTCGTTCATATAGTGCGTTATAGTTATTATGGTGACGTCCGTATTTTTATGAAGCTCGTCTATCGTGTTCATTATGGCTTCTCTGCCCTGCGGATCGAGCATTGCCGTGGATTCGTCAAATATTATACATTCCGGACGCATGGCAAGCACGCCCGCAACGGCTATACGCTGTTTCTGACCGCCGGAAAGACGGTGCGGAGCGGATTTTTCATGTCCCTCCATGCCCACGGCTTTGAGCATTTCCGTAACGGTTTTACGGATCTCAACAGGATCCACGCCTAAATTCTCAGGTCCGAACGCTATATCTTCTTCAACTGTAGTCGCGACTATCTGGTTATCCGGATTCTGATGTACCATACCTATGCGGCACTGTATATCGTACGCGTCCTCATCGGAAATACTGCCGGTCACCTCTTTGCCGCAAACAGTTATACTGCCGTCTATCACCCCGTCCTCACGCGTAAGCACCATGTTTATGAGCTTTGCAAGCGTTGATTTACCGGAACCGTTGTGACCTAAGATAGCAGTATAAGTCCCGCGCTCAAAATTTAAGTTTATATCATGGAGCGCCGGATGAAGCTTGCCCTCCGAGTCCTTATATGAAAAGCTGAGATTTTTAATTTCAATAATGTTTTCCATTTTTTACTTCTCTGTATGCCACCTTGCGGCGCAGCCGCACGGGAGCACGATTTTTTTCTCTGTAACCGGCAAACCCACCTCGCCGCTCTCAAATACGCCGCCGCATTTTATATTCAGCCTCAAAAGACATTCCATAGTTGAAGCCGAAAGTCCCGCGGTGTATGAATTCAGCAGGAAAAACAGCGGTTTATCGGACAAAAGCTGTGAAGACAGACCTACAAGCTCGTCTATACATTCCTCCAATTTCCACGTCTCGCCCGAAGGTCCGCGCCCGTATGAAGGCGGATCCATTATTATGCCTTCATATTTATTTCCACGCCGTATCTCGCGCAGAACGAATTTTTTGCAGTCGTCAACTATATATCTTATATGCGCGTCGCCCAAGCCGGAAAGAAACGCGTTTTCCTTTGCCTGCGCAACCATGCCCTTCGCCGCGTCAACGTGAACGACGTCCGCTCCGGCGGCAGCCGCGGCGACCGTCGCGCCGCCGGTGTACGCAAACAGATTCAGCACGTTTATCTGCCTGCCGGCGTTTTTAATAAGTGACGAAAACCAGTCCCAGTTGACAGCCTGCTCCGGAAAAAGCCCGGTATGCTTGAAAGACATGGGATGTATGTTAAAACCGAGAGTGCCGTATTTTATCTCCCATTTTTCCGGCATATCGTTTTTGACCCAGCTTCCGCCGCCGGAAGACGAGCGTTTATAAACGCCCTGCGCCCTGTTCCACAGGCGGCTGTCCTTTTTGTTCTGCCAGATCACCTGCGGATCGGGACGGACGGTAATAACGCTGCCCCAGCGTTCGAGGCGCTGTCCGTCCGAGGCGTCTATAAGCTCGTAATCGCGCCATTTATCCGATATGAATATCATTTGTCATCCCCGTCAAACGCGGTCAGCTGACCGTTTTTGTTCTCATCTTTGCTCATCGGTATCCCCAGATGCTCGTACGCTAAATACGTACAGCATCTTCCGCGCGTCGTACGCGATATGAAGCCTATCTGCAAAAGGTACGGCTCGTAAACGTCCTCAAGCGTTACAGCTTCCTCGCCTATCGTAGCGGCAAGCGTGTTCATACCGACGGGACCGCCGCCGTAAAATTTTATTATGGTGGTAAGCATACGCCTGTCTATGCTGTCAAGTCCCAAGTTATCTATATCAAGCTTTTGCAGCGCGTATTTCGTTATATCTTTATCAATTTTTCCGTCGCCTTTTATCTGCGCGTAATCGCGCACACGCCTAAGCAGTCTGTTTGCTATTCTCGGCGTTCCGCGTGAACGTGAGGCAAGCTCCATAGCTCCTTCGTCGTCTATTTCTATTCCGAGAATTCCGGCGCTGCGGCGGATTATTACGGATAATTCCTCAGGCGTATAAAGCTCAAGCCGCAGAACGTGGCCGAACCTCGCGCGCAAAGGCTGTGAAAGCTGACCGGCGCGCGTCGTAGCGCCTATCAGCGTAAAGCTTTTAAGCGACATACGTATGCTTCTCGCCGACGGACCGCTGCCGATGAATATGTCAACGACTTTGTCCTCCATAGCGGAATAAAGCATTTCAACAAGCGTTTTAGGCAGTCTGTGTATCTCGTCTATAAACAGCACGTCGCCTGTGCCGAGATTGGTCAGAAGCGCAAGAAGGTCGCCGGACTTTTCAATAGCCGGTCCGCTCGTTATCTGTATATTCGTGCCCATTTCGTTGGCTATTATCTGCGAAAGCGTGGTTTTACCCAAACCCGGAGGGCCGAACAACAGGACGTGCTCAAGCGCTTCACCTCTTATTTTCGCCGCGTCTATCGCGATTCGCAGTTGTTCTTTGACTGATTCCTGGCCGGTAAAATCTTCAAGCGCGGTAGGGCGCAGCGATACCTCCGCCTCTGACTCTTCTTCGCTTTGCTCTGCCGACGTAAGGCGCTCTGCTATAAATTCTTCTCCGAAATCTTCGTAAATCGCCATAAAAGCTCCTTAATTCATGCGTTTGAGCGCTTCTCTTATGATATCTTCAACGCTCATTGACGAGACGTTCATACTTCCTATGATCTTTGACGCGTCCGCCTTTGTATATCCGAGAGCGGCAAGCGCCTCCAGCGCGTCCGCGGCGTTTGCACCGCCGTTTTTCACTTCTTCCGCGCCGCTTTCTCTGTAAAGGTCTAATTTGCCTTTTAAGCTCAGGATAATGAGCTGCGCGGTCTTGTTGCCTATGCCCTGCGCTTTTGATATAGCGCGGCTGTCCTCCGCCGCCACCGCTCTTTGAAGCTGAGCCGGCGTCATTATTGAAAGTATGGCAAGCGCGGCTTTCGGACCTACGCCGGAAATGGACGTTAAGAGCTTATAAACGTCAAGCTCGTCCGTGTTGTGGAAACCGTACAGTTCTATTCCGTTTTCGCTGACTGACAGATACGTATAAAGCCTCGCTCTGTCTTTTCCCGCCATTGACGCGAAGGTGTTGTAAGACACCGTCATTTTATACGCCACGCCGCCTACGTCTATAACAGCCGTACCCGGCTCGCAGAAAACTATTTTTCCTTCGATATAATAAAACATAATAACACCTTATAACAGCTTCTTTTTCTTTTGATTATAAAAATCCTTAAGCGCCGATCCGCTCGTGTGTCCGTGGCAAACGGCTATTGCCAGAGCGTCCGACGTATCGTCTAATTTCGGGGATTCTTTCAAGTCAAGTATGACGTTTGTCATAGCTATGACCTGTTTTTTCTCCGCGCGGCCGTAGCCGACGACAGCCTGTTTTACCTGAAGCGGCGTGTATTCATAAAGCGGTATCTTATTCTGTATGCCGCAGAGCATTATCACTCCGCGCGCTTCCGCAACGGCTATAGCGGTTTTCTGGTTCGTGTTGAAAAACAGCTCTTCTATCGCCATCTGATCCGGCTTGTACTTTTTTATTATCTTGTCAAGCCCGTCGTATATCATAAGCAGCCGCTGTTCAACGTCTATCCCGGCGGGCGTCGTTATCGCGCCGTAGCCCAAAGTTGTAAACTTGTTGTTGTGATATTCGACAACTCCCCAGCCTACTATCGCAAGCCCCGGGTCGATACCGAGTATATACATATATCCGCTCCTTTTATTTTTCCGATGCGCTGCACGCTTTTATTATGGCGTTTGCGTTCGAGCTTCCTGTACTGTGGACGAACTGAGACGGATTTATAACAAAATCAAAGTCCGTAACTTTCCTTGACGTGCAGAAAAGATATTCGTTTCCTTCTGCCGGACTTGCACATTTTGAAGAATAGACCGGTATGCTTTTTGACGTGGTGTCAAGAAGTCCGGACAGCTCCATAAGCATGTACTGATCTTCCATTTTATAGCCCTTGATGCCGCCTATCCTGGCGATCTTCACGGTTTTGCCGGTCTCGCCCTTGTAGTTGTTTTTGACTTCAACCGTATATACGGTATAAAGCATACGCGTGTTGTCAGTTGACTCGGGATCGCGCGCGGCTTTGCCGGTGACGATATCTATGACCTCAAACGAAATATCCGTTATCTTTCCGCTGTAAACGTTGGTGGACGCTTGAACCGCCTCGTCCGCCGTCTCGTAATAAGGCCAGTCCGGATCAACGAGGATAACGGTGTATTTAAGCTCCGCGTCTGTCTGCAGATCGTCCGGATACGTTTCTTTCAGCTTGCCGCCGCATGATACGGCGCAGATAAGAACGGATATCAAAGTCAGGATCAGAATAAAACGTTTCATATTCAATCACAGTCTGATGCCGGATAACGCCCGGCAATACATACTATTACTCCATTTTAGTTTATTATTGTATTATATCATATAATCACGCGCATATCAAAGCATATTTGTAAATTTACATAAAATAATGTGAGGGCGATCATCGATCGCCCGTAAATAATAAAGAAGAAAAATCGGTGTCGGCACAGCCGACGATCTGTGCGGCTCACGCCGCATTTGGTGGTTCCCCGCCCCCCTATCCACCCCCAAACCCCCGCCATCCCCCCGAAGTCTCGGGGCTTTTTCAGCGGAAGCAAGACCCTGTCCTACCACCCGCGCGCTTCCCCATCAATAAAATTGACGGGAGGGGACAGGGGGTATGGGGGGTTCTCGCCGTAGGCGAGCTTGAGGGGTGGGAAACCCACCATAACCGTTGGCTCTGCCAACACCTTATGCAAAACAACAGCGGGAGCCGTCGCTCCCGCATTATGCTTTTATGATATATTAAATCGAACTTACGTATCTGAACAAAGAGACAACGTCCTTATTGTTGACTTCTCCGTCCTCGTAAAAATCATAAACGGATTCGTCATCGGATTTTTCGTTTTCCGAAACGTATTTGAACAGGAACACAAGGTCCAGATTGTTTGCCTCGTTGTCTCCGTTCATATCGCCCTTTATCCTCTTGCCCGGCTTGGTCTCTTCAGGATCCTTACCTTCGGGATCCTTACCCTCGGGATCTTTACCCTCGGGGTCTTTACCCTCGGGATCCTTTCCTTCGGGATCTTTTCCTTCGGGATCCTTTCCTTCGGGATCTTTTCCTTCGGGATCCACCGTTTTTTCCGTTGCGCTGTAAACCGCTTTATATTCCGCGTCGCCTTTGCAGAACGGATCAACGTCTTTGTCCCATTCTTTAAATTTGTACGTGTTTTTGTCGTCTTCTTTTCTCGTCGGTTCGGCGGGAACTTCAACTTTATCGCCGTAGTGATAAGTTTTGCTACTCAGCTCTGTGCCGTCGTGATCCTTGAATACTACCGTGTAGTCGATATATTTGCCTTCGTATACGGCTTTGTATTCGGCGCTGCCCGCGCACTTTGTCACAACTTCTTTATCCCAGCCTTTGAACGTGTAGGTATAAGTATTGTCCGCGTCGCGCTTCAGATTCTGCGGGACCTCAACGTCG
>JAFSYU010000036.1 GCA_017443595.1 Clostridia bacterium | reverse complement strand
TCAGAAGCCAGTTTTCGGTATCCACGCTCAACTCCTTCATCGGCATAAAGGAGAGCAGCGTCCATCCCTCGGTCGCGGCGATGGGGGTAAAGGCAAGAATGCATTCCTCCCCACGGGAGTTCAGCATGGTGGTCGAGCCGGTCGTCGACGTGATCTTTCCGAAGAGTTCCTCCGCCTTGGCGGTATCCACGACGTTATACGAGCGGTAAAACTCGAAGAGATTGGAGTTTTTGTAGGAATGTCCCTTGATGATATAGTCGCCGTCCGCGTCGATCATGGATAGTTCCGCGTTCGCGAACTCCTCTTTCGGGAAGATCCATTTTTCTTCGAGTTCCGCGATCGGAAGCACGCGAAGCAGAATAGCGTCCCGCAGCGTGCCCGTATCGGGATCGCGGACCGTCACAGTATTGCAGAACGCGATCGACTGTTCCCCGTTGACCGGGTTCGTGTACGCACGGGTGACGTTGATCGAGTTTCCGATCTCGCCGATCCAGTTCACAACGTTTAAAAACTCCATACGCTCGTAAGTGACGGCGAAGTTGTCGGGGGAGTCCTGCCGCGATTTGGTGGAAAGCCCCGAGAGCGTGTCGGCAAACACGATGTGGGCGGAGGCGTTCGGCAGCACGTGGGAGATGCGGATAAAGGAGACCGCCTCTTCGATCGTCATATCCTTGCTGTTGATATAGCGTGCCCACACGTCGCAGATGCGCTGCTCGCCTTCGAGATAATTCTCGGTAACGTGTTTCATCGTGATCGTGGTGTTTTCAAAATGCTCGATCTGTATCTGCGTCGCGTTGCTGTGCTCAAAATCCGAATACAGAACCACGAAGATCAGCATCGCAATCATGATGATTACGTTAACGACAACAACCAATATTCTTTTCATACTGTTTTCCGCTTCCTTGTCATTCCGTTTACACGCGAACAACGGTTTTTTTCTTGTTTGATAATGCAATATTGATGTGATAAGAAGATATTCTCAATTAGTATAACACAAAAAAGCAAAAAAAGGAAGAGTTTTTCATCATTTTGTAAAAAAAAATGAAAAACGGAGGGCGATCGAAAAATTCGCTCCGACGGCACGTCAACCCCATTAGGCCTTGTCAGTGTCATTTGAGGGTCAATGGGACCAATTGAAGCTTCCTATGATACCGAGCATAATGACGTGGAAGCCGTTTTCCAAGCTTCCGTTCACTAAGATCAGAAGCGTTTCAAAGAGCCTTCCGGGCATGGCGCATCCGACGCCGAAAATGATCATGCGAACGTACAGCGCCGACTCATCACGGAAGAACCGGAACAGTCCGTAGCCGAAACCGACCGCGGCCGCGACCGTCAGCGCAAGCGATAAATACAGGTACATTGATAAATGCCTCTTTTATTTTGCGTTTTTTATAGCATTTTTTTACAATTACATTCTACCTTTTTCCTCTTATTTTTTCAAGGGGGTGTTCCAGAATGGAATATCAAATTTTATATATTTTCAAAAAAATATATTGCTTTTTATGAAATTTTGGTTTATAATATCACCAATAATAAACCGTATTGTATATTATGGGGTATGTGTTAATGAAGAACCGTTATTTTTCAGATACTCTTAAAAAGCTGCGGACAAAAAAAAAGGCCTGTCGCATCAGATGTGCAAAGGAAATCTGACCATTTCGCCGCGCGAAGGCGGCGGCACGTCGGTGAAAATAACGATACCGGAGCCTGAAAAGCAATAAACTGCTGAAGACGTTCCGATAAATATAACTGTTATCAATTAAAGGAGTTTACAATATTATGATCTCACTGTTTATTGCATTTGCCGTGCTGATCGTAGGATATCTTGTATACGGCAGAGTGGCGGAAAAGATATTCGCGCCGGATGACAGAAAAACGCCCGCCATCGCCGTAAACGACGGCGTTGACTGCGTTCCGATGAAAAAATGGAAGGCGTTTTTAGTACAGCTTCTGAATATCGCCGGAACGGGACCGATATTCGGTGCGCTTATGGGTGCGGTATTCGGACCTGTGGTGTTTTTATGGATCGTGTTCGGTTCTATCTTAGGCGGCGCGGTACACGACTATATGAGCGGTATGATAAGCTCGCGTCACAACGGCGCTTCAATTGCGGAATTATCCGGTACATATTTGGGAAAAGCCGCGAAATGGTTTATGAGACTGTTCTCCGTCGTACTTCTGGTCCTTTGCGGCGTCGTTTTCGTTACAAGCCCCGCGGGACTGCTCAGCAAACTCACGCCGGACTGGATGAACGGCACCTTCTGGGCGATCATCATACTTGTATATTATTTGCTGGCAACTCTATTGCCGATAGACAAGCTGATAGGAAAACTCTACCCGGTTTTCGGCGTTCTGCTTATCGTTATGGCGGGCGCGGTTATCGGCGGCATAATTTTCTCGGGCGGCAAATTCACGATCCCCGAACTGTCGCTGCAGAATCTGCATCCGAAAGATACGCCTATATGGCCGTATATGTTCATAACCGTCGCCTGCGGCGCCGTATCGGGCTTTCATGCCACGCAGTCGCCGATGATCGCAAAGTGCATAAAGAGCGAAAAAGAAGGCAGAAGCGTTTTCTACGGAGCTATGATCAGTGAATCGGTAATAGCTCTCGTGTGGGCGGCGGCGGGCGTAGCATTCTACGGAACGACCGAACTTTTAAACAACGCGCTCGCAAACGGCGCTTCTAACGTCGTGTATGAAATATCAACCGGCGTGCTCGGCACGTTCGGCGGAATACTTGCCATAATCGGCGTTATCGTATGCCCGATCACCTCGGGCGACACCGCTTTCAGAAGCGCGAGACTTATACTCGCGGAGACGTTCAGGCTGGATCAGAAAAAGATCAAAAACCGTCTTCTGATCACGATCCCGCTGCTTGTCGTCGGCGGACTGCTCACGTGGTTTGCTATTGCAAACGACAGCGGATTTCAGATCGTCTGGCGTTATTTCTCGTGGAGCAACCAGACGCTTGCGATGGTCGCGCTGTGGGTGGCGAGCGCATACCTGCTGAAAAAAGGCAAATACCGCTTCGGTTCTCTTCTCACTGCTCTTCCCGCGACGTTTATGACGGCGGTCAGCGTTACGTACATACTTATGGCAAAAGAGGGTTTCAAACTTGATCAGACGGCCTCCTATATAATCGGAACCGTCGCGGCGGCGTCGCTGCTTATCGTTTATGCGATATTCCTTGTTAAGAAAAACCGTACTTCAGAAAATAAAATTGTATAACAGAAAGTAGGATCGCTATGGAAAAAACAACGAAACAACTGAAAATCTGGCGTATTATCGCCATTATATCGCTTTGCGCGCTGCTGACGGTCAGTCTCTTATACGCTTTCTGTGCGGGAAACAAAAACCGTACGACGAAAATTGACGGAAATAATGCGCTGTCGCTGTGGAACGACGGCACCGGCGCAAAGAAAAGTCTGATCGACTACGTCACTTCCGTCACCAAAGAAGGCGGCACCGATTATATCCCGGCCGAGGACCGTATCGCGGTGTTCGATATGGACGGTACGCTCGCCTGCGAGACTTTCTATACGTATTACGACACGATGATGTTCATCGAATACTGTTTGAATGATCATCCCGAGCGCGTTTCCGACGAGCTCAAAGAAGTAGCCGCTTCGATAAAGCCCGGTTACGTCGCTGACGAAACGCTTGCGCGTAACTTTGCAAAGGCTTTCGCCGGCTTGACCGTGGAAGAGTTCTATAACTACGCCGTGCAGTTCGGTCAGAAAAAAACTGCAAGCTTCAACAATATGCGCTATATCGACAACTTCTATCTGCCGATGGTCGAGCTTGTTAAATATCTGTATGAAAACGGTTTTGAGATCTGGGTCATCAGCGGTACCGAGCGCACTACCACACGCGCCATCGTCGCCAATTCACCTATAAAGGATTACGTCGCCCCCGAGCACGTGATAGGCACCGACTTTGAGGTAAAGCAAAAGGGACACGAGGACGAACCTTCAAATATGAATTTCAAATATGAAAACGGCGACGAGCTTGTTTTGACCGGCGGCTTCATCCAGAAAAACCTGAACGCCAACAAATCCATATACGTTGAACGCGAGATCGGCAAACGTCCGGTCCTCGCCTTCGGCAACAGCGGAAGCGATACGAGTATGATGAACTACGCCACAGACGAAAGAAATCCCTACAAGGCGCAGGCGTATATGATCGTCGCGGACGACAACGTTCGTGAATGGGGCACGCAGGACTGGGAAGCGAAATCCGCGGATTACATATCCAAAGGCTTTATTCCGATCTCTATGAAGGATGATTTTGCAAAAATCTATCCCGACAGCATCACAAAAGCCGAGCAGCAGTACGTTCCCGTTGAGACTCGGCACGAGGATACCGACAAAGCGGCTTGATACCGTATTCTGCGAGAACAGGCGGATAAACGGGCTTATTACCCGGAGAATCAGAACATTTTTTAAATAAAAGGAGAGCATTATTATGGAAAAATCAAAGAAAAAAGCACCGCTTATCGCCCACGTCGTCCTTATGGGTCTGCTCTGTGCTTTGAGCATCGTGAGCGCGATCATCATTTTCACGGGCAACATCCCCTCCGGCTTTGAGGCAAGCGAGGCCACGTATAAAACCACCGCCGCTCTGTACGGTGCGGCGCACGTTGTAAACGCCCTGGCGCTTACGTGCGGTATTACATATCTTTTAAAAGGCAGCGGCAAATCTGCGGCTATCTGGTATAAAACGCTTATTCTGCTTATAGCGCTCGGCGTTACGCTCCGTCTCGTCGGTACGCTGATCCATCCGGGCTTCGGCGTCAACGCCTGCCTGATGATCGTTATCATCCTCGCTCTGCTCGCCCTCCGGTTTATTAAAAATCTCGGCAAAACGAGAACGTGGATAATCTTCTTTATCCTCATTGCGCTGGAGCTTGTCCTCGCCGTACTCACGTTTGACAAAAATGAAGTTATGGCAAGCATAGCCGGCAACCTTTCAAGACTCGTTCTTGACGGCACGATCGGGATCAGCATTTACGAAAAGTACGCGGATAAGGCAAAAAGAAAAGCAAAATAAACAATATTTAATATAACACATCATCTTTTCAAGGAGGATCCGTATGTCTACGATCAAACAGGAAGCACAAAGATGCCTGAAATGCAAAAATGCAATGTGTTCCAAAAATTGCCCGGTGTCAACGGCAATACCGGAAGTCATTGAGCTTTTTCTGAACGGTAATATAAAAAAAGCCGGTGAAATACTTTTCTATAACAATCCGCTTACCGCCGTGACGTCGGTGATATGTCCGCACGAAAGAAACTGCGCCGGTCACTGTGTGCGCGGTCTTAAGGGCGAGCCGGTAATGTTTTACCGCATAGAGGAATATGTTTCGAGATTTTATCTTGAGACATTGGAGATCCCGGAAATAAAAAAGAACGGGATCAAGGTCGCCGTCGCCGGCGCGGGTCCCGCCGGTATCACTATGTCGCTTTTATTGCTTGCGAACGGTTACGACGTAACGCTGTTCGAGGCGCAGGACAACATCGGAGGCGTACTCAGATACGGCATTCCGCCTTTCCGTCTTCCGAGGGAAATTCTTGAAATGTATAAGGATATCATGCTTCGTATGGGGCTTCATTTCCGTCCGAATACGAGAATAGGGACAAATATCATGATCGAAGACCTGTTCCCGGACGGGTATAAAGCGGTGTTCGTATCGACGGGTACGGGAAGACCCAACAAGCTGGGACTCTTGGGCGAAACGCTCGGACACGTCCATTTCGCGGTTGATTATCTTAAATCGCCGGGAGCGTTCAAGCTCGGTCAGCGGGTCGCCGTTGTCGGAGCGGGCAACGTGGCGATAGACGCGGCGCGTACCGCGATAAGGCGCGCGCATTCTCACGTTAACATCCTTCACTTTATGGGTGAGGAAAATATGACCGCCAACCGCGACGAGGTAGAAATGGCGCAGCTTGAGGGAGTGGAATTCACTCACTATGCTCAGGCTGTACGCATCCTCGAGGACAGAGTGAGATGCGTGCGGGTGAAGCGTGTGGAAAACGCGGACGGAAGCGTCAGCTTTGAAGAAGACTACTCGGACGTTTTCGACGTTTTCGCGGATTCCGTTATCATCGCCATCGGTCAGGGACCCGGCGCGGATATGCGCGCCTCCGGAGTGCAGCTGACGCAAAGAGGACTTCTTGACGTGAACGAATACGGCGAAACGAAAACTCCCGGCGTCTTTGCCGCGGGCGACATCGTTTCCGGTCCGAAGACGGTCATTGAAGCGGTCGCTTTTACAAAAAAAGTGTTTGCAAGAATGGAAGAATATTTAAAAAGCGTAGCGAAATAATCATAGAAGCCTATATAATTTGAATTATAATAACCGCCCCCGCTTTTCGCTAAAAAGCGGGGGCAGTTATTTATATACGGAAACCTTTGCCTACAGCACGACCTTGAATCTGCAAAGCCCGTCGAGCGTCTCTCTGATGAAATCGTTCTTAGAAAAACCAGGCGGATAATTATTTTAAAATGCGGTCAAACGATACTTTTTTATTTTCCGACAGTGTCCAGCATTTTAATAACGATCCTGCTTGAATTGTTTGCCGCTGTATCTCCGAAATTTTCATAACTTTCATGTGCGTTTCCGTCAGCTTTGTCGGATAACGCGCGAATCACCACGAAAGGAATTTTATATTGGATACAAACAACAGCGGCTGCGGCGCCTTCCATCTCACAGGCGTAAGCGTCGTAATCGCTTCGCAGTTTCTGCACATATTCACTGTTTGCAATAAACTGGTCACCTGTGGCGATCGTTCCCTTGAAGACGTGATCCATCCCCATGACTTCAACCGCCGCGTCGTAAGCGAGTTGTACGAGTTGCGCATCGCAGTCGTAGTAAAGGCCCGGTTCACCTCCGAATCCGGGATCTCCCGAACGCCATTCAAATCCGTCGTTTGAAAAAATGCCGTAATCGTGTTCAACAAGGTTGGTGGCAATGACTTCATCGAGCACCTGCGGTTCATCCGCTACACACCCGGCAATGCCCGTGAATATAACTTTTGAGATCTTATATGTATTCAGCATGGTAGTGACGCCGGATGCCGCGCGTATCTTACCGATACCGGAGCGTGTTATAACGACCGGCTGTCCGTGCAGACTGCCGACGTGATATTTTACATCCGCCACGGTATCCACGCGGTCGATCATCGCTTCTTTGAGCAAAAGGTCGATCTCGTTATCCATAGCGGAAATGATCCCGATATATTCCGTAGGCTCTTCGGTTTTCGATGTGCATCCGCAAAGAAGCGCTAAAATAATTACGCATACTAATATCGGTTCAGTCAGCTTTTTTGTCATTTGTTTTTATCTTTCCGTTTCTTTGTCGTTATATCCGTATTATTCGCATAACGGAAGTCTGTTTCAACAAATCCCGTTTTGTCAATTTCAATTTTCCTTTTTATCATAGCATAAAAATGTGAAATTTTCAATCCTTTAACACCAAAAGTCGCAAAGAAACGCAATTTGCCTTATTAAATAAATTGTATTTCTTCAATGGTCCGAGTGGAGATAACGGATTTGACTAAACCACAAATAAAACCAAGTATTTACGGCACCCGCGCGCATTTTTCCTCCATGGATCAGAACTAAAAACAGCATATTTTACAAAGATCCTCCTCTGCGGTAAACGCTGCCGCAAAGGAGGATTCTGTTTGTAAAAAATCTGAAAGGTTTAATTGCCTCGGATTTATTGCTGTCAGTCAAACGACCCTTTTATTTCTACAAGAAACCGTTCGGCGATCGGGGTGAGCGGCTGAAACTTTTTCCAAACGAGATACAGTTTGGTTTCAAGTCGAGGTGATAACGGTCTGAATACAAGTCCGCTCTTTTCAGACGTATCCACGATCCTGTCAAAGGTAAGCAGATACCCGAGACCCGCTTTCGCAAAGATCGCACCGTTGTATGAGAGCTTGAACGATCCTTCAAGATGATATTCCTTG
>JAFSYU010000006.1 GCA_017443595.1 Clostridia bacterium | reverse complement strand
TACCATATGTAGTCATTGCGTCAGCAACTGTTCCGTAAGTTGTATTCGTTTCAGCGAGTTCTTCGTTGATTACAAGGTAAGGCAGATTAGATGTTGCTGTAATCTGCATATTTGTTGCTGTTACCTTGTTGTTCATTGAGAGCGATGAATAGCAACACTTGCTGAAAGCGGGAAAACGGGCTGTTTCGGGAGTGATTTTCAGGGTGCGCGGAGCGTAGGGGTTCCCTTTTTCCCAAGGGAGAAGGCTAAGTCTCATCCGTCAGCTGCGCTGACACCTTCTCCGAGGGGAGAAGGCTTGGCCTCATCCGTCAGCTGCGCTGACACCTTCTCCGACCGAGAAGGCTTGGCCTCATCCGTCAGCTGCGCTGACACCTTCTCCGAGGGGAGAAGGCTTGGCCTCATCCGTCAGCTGCGCTGACACCTTCTCCGACCGAGAAGGCTTGGCCTCATCCGTTGGCTTCGCCGCCACCTTCTCCGAGGGGAGAAGGCTGAAAAAGAGGCGATCGTGATCGCCTCTTTGAGTACGGTTATTTGATGCGGAAAGTCGTGAACAGCGGCAGGTGGTCTGATATCCATACGTCGTCTTCCGATATGAGATACGTTTGATACGTAAGCGGCTCCGTTGTTTCGGGATCGTAGAAAACGTAATCTATCGGCTCACGCGTCGGCTCATAGCTTTCATTATAATACTTTGTCATCGTGGCGGTGTGGTCCGAATCCACGGTCACGGGAGCGTTAAGACGTGTATCGGCCAGTTTTATTGTATACTTTGTACCGTCCGTATCCGTAAACTTTGATTTACCCTCTATCATCTTGATAAGCGCGTACGTTTCGCCTTTGCTTGTCGTGCGCATATTATTAAGGTCTCCGGTCAAAAACATCGGCAGATCGTTGAATCTCTGGGCAAACTTGATTATAACGCCCATCTCTTTTTTGCGTATCGCGTTTCCGCCGGTGGATTTATTGTTTCCGTTATGGTCAAGATGTGTGTTCAGATGTACGAATTCCGCGCCGGTGACCTTGTCCTTCAACTGTACCCACGTGCAGATCCTCGGATAGTTGGCTGAATATTTGACCGTTTCGCCTTCGACCTCAACCTCTAAATCTTCGATTTTTGACCCTGCGACGTCCGGCGTGGACGACAGCCAGAACGTACCGCTGTCAATAAGATCGAATTTATCCTTGCGGTAATAAATCGGATTTGCTTCCAGACCTTCTTCCGCTTTTGCCGAACGCGCCACGCCGACGCTATCGTACGAATCGTTAAAAACGTAACTGTCAAGCCATTTGCGCCAGTTTACAGTTACTTCCTGCATACCTACGACGTCCGGCTGAAGCTCTTCTACGAGCTTGCGGTACATTTCCGATCTTGATATGAACGGCGCGCCGTTTCCGTTTTCCGTTTGTATATTGAACTGCATTACCTTGATTTTATAATCTTGCATCGTTTGCTCCTGCACAACAAAAACGTCTTTTTCTTCATATGCCTTCGCTTCTTCCGCGGTGCATACGCGCATTTCGCTTATAAGCACGGCCTCGCCTTCATCGCCTGTAAGCTGTTCAAAATTTATGCGGAAAGCCCTGAATTTGCCGAGATCCGACGCACCCGTAAAGTCAAAGCATATATAATGCCATCCGTCTCCGCCGGGGATACGTGCCGAGACCTGATTTGCGGCAGACGCGTTTTTATCCGACGCGGAGCCGGTAAGATCAAACAAGCGGTCGTGCGCGTTTACCGTTTTGACCTTCAGGAAAACAAAAGGTCTTTTTGTAAAATCCGCGGGCGTTTCATATATGGATTCGCTGTAATCGCCGTACAGAAAATATACGGCGGGCTTGCGGCCTGACGGGACGTTGACGCTTGTCGATATTTTTATAACGTCGCCTTCGGTCTCATCCTTTACTGAAGATACGGCGCAGTAACTTGGCTTTGTGAAGTACGATAAGACGTCGTTTTTGAGCGCACTATCAAAATCAATAACCGTAGTCTGCTGTACGGGCAGACTGCTTACGTGCCTGAACAGCAGCGTAACGTCTTTATTGTTTATTCTGCTGTCGCCGTTAAAATCACAGTTTTCCTCGGTTACGCCGCCGGAATTTCCGCTTACGTATCTGAACAGCAGATAAACGTCCTTATTGTTGAGTTTTCCGTCTCCGTTCGTATCGCCGGGAAGCGGCGCAGCATAAGCGGCAGCTGCGAATACGGACGATAATATCAAAAGAGAAAGGATCAAAGATATCGTTTTTTTCATGTCGTACCCCCTATACAGAGTCTTATTATTTTACCATATTTACGTGGGTTTGTCAATAACAAAAACCCGGTCGACAGACCGGGTCATGCTTTATTTTTCCGCTTACTGCGTTACGGTTATCTCGTATACGTTTGCCGCGTCCATATCCACGTTGAACGAGAACGAGTAAGTTCCGTCTTCGTCAAGATATACCTGATATCCGTCGTTTCCGTTCGGTCCGGACAGTTTGATATTGGTATTATTTCCGTCCGCCTTGAAAGTCACGGCCGGAGCTGTGCGGCTCGTAAATCCGTAAACTCTTACCGCCGCGGTGCTTGCGCCGCCGGAAATTTTGAATTTTGCCGTGTTGTTTATTGCTTTAACGGACGGGACGGTATCGTCCGTATAAGGCTCGCCTTCCAATACCGTTATCTTATACGGGGCTATACAGCTGTCTTTCCTGACGTTTAAGACGTTGCTGTCGTCTGTGCTTGTGCTGTATCCCCACGGCATAAGTATTATCTGCAGCTCAAGTATATCGCCTTTTTTGAGCGTTACCTCGCCTAAATCGAGCGAAAGCGATGCAAAATTGAGGTTGCCGTCGTATTTATCCTTTAAAACAAAGTTGCCGCTGTATTTCTGCCCGCCTATCGTAATATCGCTTTTTCTTACTATCAGCGCAAAGTTCACGCTGTCTTCAACGCTGCCTTTGTAGTAGTCAAAATACGGATAATCTTTGCCGAGCGTTATTATCCTTTCGGTCTTGGCGCTCACCGTTTCCGTTACGGAGACGTTGTTTTTATTTAAGTAACCGAGTTTTGAAAACGCAACGAACGAACCGTCAAACGAGAAGAACGAGAAGTCGTTTTTAAAGTCTTTGATCTTTACGTCGTCAAGCACTTCAAGCTTTATGTTGTAGTACGTTCTGTTTTCATCCGTCTGCGCCATCTCAACGTGGCGGTACGTTGCTTTTATCTTTCCGTCGTCGGACAGATAATCCATAGTGATATCCGCGTATACCGGACCGGCGGACGCTATATCCGCGCTTTGAGATTCGGATTTATAGGAAATACCGTCTGAATCCTTGTACTGCAGGAAATGCAGTCTTCCAACGCTTGTATGCTGCGTGCCGCGTTCGCCGGGGATCTGCCATAACGGCGCGGAGTTTGCTCTGAAGTCCGGCAGGACCCATGCGTCCTTACCCATGACGAAGAAGGGAACTATGCAGTTTGTTTCCGTAACGCCGACGGACAAATGGTAATACGGTGTGTGGAAAGCTATTGAAGAAAGCTGTTTCAGCGGATAATTGCCCCAGTTCTGATACAGGTGAAGCACCGTGAAACGCTTTGTCTCGTTTTTTGCCACCGTGACGGGCACGTACGTTTCGCCGAACGCCGCCGCGCCTGTTCCGGCTTCGGGAAGATAGAGCGGCTCTTCGTTTTCACCGTCGAAGTTTTTGCAGACTTCAAGCGGGATCGGCAGCAGAGCACCGTCACCGTCAAGCATCGCGGCGCACTCCAGTCTGCCTCTTCTTGTGCTTGAGTTTTCCGCCGTCTGTATATATACGGTCCTGTCATATTTTCCGTCGCCTTCCAGACGCGCGTTGACACGCATTTGTTTGTCAGGCGAATCATAATACGCAGCGGAGAATTCAAGCGCTTTTACGGTGAAGATATAGGAGCCGCTAAGCGGATCGTAATAACTGTATCTTGCATTGTCCACGTAGCTCGTAACCGAAGCTTTGAGCGGGTTTCCTTCTATATACGCCTCTTTTCTTATGCCGTCAAACTGTCTTGACGTTGAGGTGTAAATGCGGTGACCGAATACTATCTCGCTGCCTTTTACGATATTGCTGTCAAGCTCTATACCGCGGGTTATCACGTAATTGCCGTCTTTCAGCTCAACGTTTATATATCCGTTGCTGTTTGCATTCGGCATTATAACGCCGTATACTCCGGCGCCTCTTATATCAAACGCGACGTATTCCGTTGTCGAGAAGTCAAATCCGTCAAGCGTTGACGCTTCGCCCATAGCGTTTTTGATCTCAAGTTTTCTTACGGTATCCGCAGGTATCACCGTTTTTGTTTCAAATCTGCCGCCGTTTGTGTAATTATCGGTAGCTATGACGCGCAGCATCTCATGCATTTTATCGGAATAAGTATAATACGTGCGCTCAAACGAGAACGGCACGGAGTCTTTTCCGCGGCTTATTGCTTTAAGCTCTTTTATCACTATATTTTCGCCGCTCTGTATGCCGCAGTCTATACGGAAGCCTTTTACGGTCCCCGTGTAATCGGAAATGCCGGATAACGGAACGTATATCGTGGTGTCACGTCCCGCCAGACAGGTAAAGTCCACTCTCTGATCGTTGTTGTACTGCGTTTGTGAACCGGCGATAAGATAGAAGTTGCCGAACGTGGAATATTCCGTCCTTATCGTAAGAAGAATGGCGTTGTATTTGTCGGCGGAAAAGCTGATCTTTGACGGAAGTATATACGGATCAAGAGAACTTGTGACCTGGAATGATACGGTACCGTTTCTTTTTGACACGTTCTTAACGTCGTTTCCGCCCCAGGAAAGACCGTTTTTGATTATATCGTAAGTATCTCCCGTGGGGTCGGAATCCGGTTTAATAAAGCCCTGATCGCGAAAATGAAAATCATAATAGTAATATCCTATGCGGTTGCTGTTCATACGGGCGTTGGTAAGCGAATACGCGGCGCTGAAAAGCGTTCCGTCGGAATCTACTATGTACGCGTCGCCCGTGTTTTCAAAATACGGCTTACCGTCCGCGTTATATATCGCCGCGGGCTGTTTATTGCCGTACGTCGTAAGATCGTATTTGAGCGACATATTCGCGTTTTCAAATACGAAACCTTTTCTTTCGTCGTCGGTATATCTGCACTGTACACCGTTTGCTAACGCGTTTGCTTTTGTTATAGACTGATCCCAGCCTTCTTCATAAGGTTTTTCCATTTCTTCTTCTCCTGTTTCTGAAATAGTGCCGGAGCTTATAGCTCGGAACAACAACGTTACGTCTTTGTTATTTACTTTGCCGTCGTTATTGAAATCGCAGTTTTCTTTGACCGCGTTGTTTTCATCACCGCTTAAATATCTGAAAAGAGTTACCACGTCTTTATTGTTTATCTCTTTATCGCCGTCCGCGTCGCCTGCGCGTCCGGCGGATGCGGCGCCTGTAAAGACCGCCGCGGTCATTATAATTACTAAAAGAAGAGAAGTGAGTTTTTTCATTTTCGCCTCCGTTGTTTTAATATCCGGTGTGCGTCATTGCTTAACTGTTATCTCATATTCATCCGCTTTGTCCATATCAATGACAAACGAGAATGAATACGTTCCGTCTGCATCTTTATAGACCTGATATCCGTCGTATCCGTGACTGCTGTTTGATAAATTGAAATCTATGCTTTTTCCGTCCGCTTTTGCTGTCACTGCCGGCGCGGTATAATCTTTAAATCCGTAAACACGTACCGCCGCGTTGTTTTTTCCGCCGCTTATTTTGAATACCGCCTCGTTATTTACGGCTTTTATTGACGGGATGAAACAGTCTTCAACAGCCGTTCCCTTTACCGGCGTCAGCTTATACGGGTCAAAACAGCTGTCGTTCCTTACGCTGCGAACGTTTGAATCGTTTGTACTTGTTGAGTAACCCCACGGCAGAAGTATGATCTGCATTTCAAGCACGTCGCCCTTTTTAAGAGTTACTGCGCCGAGATCAAGCGAAAGCGAGCCGTAATTGAGGCTTCCGTCGTACGAATCACGGAATATGAAGCCGCCGTCATATTTACTGCCGCCCACCGTTATATCGCTGTTTAGAACGATAAGCGCAAAGTTTACGGAATTTCCTTCATTACCTGCATAATAATCGTAATACGGATACTCTTTGCCGAGCTTTATATATCTCGTTCCGTTTACAACGGATTCCGTTATCATTTCGTTATTTTTATTAAGATAACCGACCTTTGAGTATTTTACGCTGCGTCCGTCAAACGTAAAGAACGAGAAATCGTTTTTAAAATTTTTTATCTTCACGTCGTCAAGCACTTCAAGACGGATGTTGTAGTACGTTCTGTTCTCATCCGTCTGCGGCATTTCCGCGTGCCTGTACGTCGCTTTGATCTTCCCGTCGTCTGACAGATACTCCATATTTATGTCCGCGTATACGGGACCTGCCGACGCTATATCGGCGTACTGCGATTCGGACTTGCAGGCGTTTCCGTCGCTGTCCTTATACTGTAGGAAATAGAGTCTTCCGGCGCTCGTATGCTGCGGCTGACCGGACCAGAGCGGCGCGGAATTCGCTCTGAAATCGGGCAGCGTCCAGCCGTCCTTGCCGTATACGAAATACGGCGCTATGCAGTTCGTTTCCGTTACGCCGACGGACAGGTGATAATAACATATATGGAACGCTATGAACGATAGCTGCTTTAACGGATAATTGCCCCAGTTCTGATAAAGGTGCAGCATTGTATAATTTTTTGTTTCGTCTTTGCCTACCGTTATCGGAACGTAGACTTCGCCGTACGCCGTATCAGCCGGGTCGTAAAACGGCTCTTCTATCTCTCCGTTGAAGTTTTTGCCCACTTCAAGCGGTATTGGAAGCATACTGCTGTTTTCGTCAAGCATAGCCGCGCATTCAAGCATACCGCCCGACTCCGCGCTCTGAACGTAGATCGTTCTGTCTTCCACGCCGTCCCCTTTGATCTGCGTATTTATTCTGTAATGCTTATTTGGCTCATTATAATAAGCGCTGTTAAAGTTAGAAGCGTTTACGGTAAAGCGGTAAAAACCGGCAAGCGCGTCATATCCCGCGTATTTTGCATTGTCCGTGCGCTTTGATATCTTGACCTCTTTTAACGGATTGCGCTCGATATAAGCCTCTTTCTTCAGTTCGTCAAAGCTGTGAGCGGATGACGTGTATATCCTGTGGCCGAAGTAAACGTCGCCTTTTTCTTTTATCGTTCCTTTTATTTCTTTTTCGTGAGTTATTATGTAATTTCCGTCTTTCAGCTCGACCTTCAGTTTTCCGTTACTGTCAAGCGACGGCATTATTATACCGAAAACGCCGGCTCCTTTTATATCGAATCCCACGTATTCCGTGTTTGTAAAGTCAAAGCCTTCAAGCGAGGAATACTCGCCGTTTTTATTTTTCAAAACGAGTTTGTTTACGTTATTTGCCGGTATTATATACTGTGAGGAAAAGCTGCCGCCGTTTGAATACTCGGACACGGCGACTATCCTTACTACCTCGTGTATCTTATCGGAATAAGTATGGAAAATTCGCTCAAGCTGGAACGGTACGGAAGAGTTTCCGCGTTTGATCGCTTTCAGCTCTTTTATTTGTATAAGCTCGCCCGCTTCGCTTCCGACGTCCAGGCGGAATCTTGTAACGTTTCCCGTGTAATCCTTAGCCGTGTTTAACGGAACTATGCACGTTACCCATTCGCCCGGGTTGAATCTGAAAGCAATATCCTGATCTTCGCTGAAATTGCTATGAGATCCGGCTGCAATATATATGTTTCCGCCGCTTGCGCTTTCGGCTTTGATCGTTATCTGTACGGCGTCGAATTTTTCAGCGCTGAAATTTATACCGGACGCCACTATGTAGGGATCGTAAGAACTGGTGACGGTGTATGAAAGAACGCCGCCGCTTTTTGTTACCGTGCTTACGTCGTTAGGCGCCCAGCCCGTGGATTTTGCTATTATGTCGTAATACTCTTCGTTTTCCGTCAGCTGCTGCGCGGATTCCGCGCTTGTAAACACCTGATTGCAGAAGCGGAAATCGTAATAGTAATATCCGAGCCTGTGGCTGTTCATACGTCCGTTGACGACGGATCCGGCGGCGCTGAACGAACTGCCGCCGTCAAGCGTGATCAAAACGTCGGATACGTTTTCCGTATACGGTTTTCCTTCCGCGTTATATATGCCCGTAACGCCTATTTTGCCGTTGGTGCTGAGATCGTATAAAATTGACGCGTTTTTGTTTTCAAATAAGAATTTGCGGCGTTTTGCGTCCGTAAATCTGCCCTGTACGCCGTTTGCAAGATCGTTTGCTTTTGCTATCGTGCTGTTCCAGCCCGGTTCTATTGCTTCCATCTCTTCTTCTGTCGTTATTTCTTCCGTTACCGTTTCTTCTTCGCTTTCCGTGCCGGACTCTGATACGTCGGACGATCCTTCCGGGACTTCGGTCGCCGTATCTGTCGTTTCGGTATCCGTTTCCGTGTCCGTATCCGTCACAGATCCGTCGTCAGTTTCGCCGTCCGTCACCGGTTCCGACTGATACTGCGTTATTTCGTCCGCGCTGACGGCTCTGAAAAGCGCCACCACGTCTTTATTGTTTATTTCTTTGTCATTGTTGAAATCACAGTTTTCGGCAACCGCGCCGGACGTGATCCCGCTGACGTATCTGAACAGGGTAACGACGTCCTTATTGTCTGTTGCGCCGTCTCCGTTCGTATCGCCTTTGATCCCTTTTGCAAAAATACCCGTTCCGAGAAAGACGGCGGATATCATTATTATCAGAATAAGTAATGAAACGATTTTTTTCATACAATACCCCCGTAATTTTTTTTATTTTATCATATTAAAAATTATTTGTCAACATAAAATAAAAATAAAAACCGCCGCAAACTGATATTTGCGGCGGTCCTTACAGGCGTTTTATTGTTTAACTGTTATCTCGTACGTGTTCGCTTTGTCCATGTCTACGTTGAAGGCGAATGAATACGTGCCGTCTTCGTCAAGGAAGACCTGATATCCGTCGTATTTGTGCGCCGGAGACGACAGCGTTGTGTCCGTATTTTTGCCGTCTGCTTTGAACGTGACGGTAGGCGCGGTATATTTGGTAAAGCCGTATACTCTGACCGCCGCCGTGCTCGCGCCGCCGGAGATCTTGAACGTTGCCGTGTTGTTGACCGCTCTTACAGACGGTACGAACCTGTCTTCATACGGTTCACCCTCTATGACTTTTATCTTATACGGATCGACGCAGCTGTCGTTGCGCACGTTTCTTACGTTGGAGTCGTCTGTGCTGGTGGTATATCCCCACGGAAGAAGTATTATATCAAGGTCTATCACGTCGCCTTTTTTCAGCGTTACGGTGCCGGGTTCGTCAAGCGTGAGCGAACCGGTGTTGATATAGAAGTAGAAACCTGAGTATATTTTGTCACGATACGCGTATTTGTCTCTGAAAGCGAGATTGCCGGTGTATTTCTGTCCGCCGATCGTAATATCGCTCCTCTTTACTATCAAAGCAAAGTTCACGGTGTCGTCCGCGCCGTTGTTGGGATCGTTCGAATCCGGTTTTTTGTTTACTCCCTGGAAGTAGTCAAAATACGGATACTCTTTGCCGAGCGTGAAATATCTTGTGCCGGCTTTCGTACTGCTGCTTACGATCTGCGGCGTGTTGTTTGCGTCAAGATAACCGATCTTTGAGAACTGATATATCCTGCCGTCAAACGAAAAGATGGAGAAGTTGTCTCTGAAATTGTTTATCGTCAGGTCGTCTAAGACCTCAAGCCTCATGTTGTAGTACGTTCTGTTTTCGTCCGCCTGAGCCATTTCAACGTGACGGTACGTCGCCTTTATCTTTCCGTCGTCGGACAGGAAATCCATTGTTATGTCGGCGTATACGGGACCCGCGGACGATATATCCGCGCTCTGCGATTCCGTCATGTACGAATTACCGGACGCGTCCTTATACTGCAGGAAGTAAAGCCGTCCCACGCTGTTATGCTGCGTGCCCGTACCGTTATCCCACAGCGGAGCGGAATTTGCGCGGAAGTCCGGCAGCATGTATCCGTCTTTATTGTATACGAAATACGGCGTTATGCAGTTCGTTTCCGTAACGCCCAGGGACAGATGATAATACGGGATATGGAAAGCTATGAACGAAAGCTGTTTTAGCGGATAGTTGCCCCAGTTCTGATACAGATGAAGCATTGTAAAACGCTTGGTTTCATCCTTGGCGACTGTTATCGGTACGTAAGTTTCGCCGTACGCCGCGGAAAAATCTCCGGTTTCCGGGGCGTATAACTGTTCCTCAATATCTCCGTCAAAATTCTTGCCTACCTCAAGCGGCACGGGGACTAAGGAGCCTTTTTCGTCAAGCAGCGCGGCGCATTCAAGTCTGCCGTGACCGGTCGCAGCGTTTTCCGCGGTCTGAACGTATATGGTCCTGTCATATATTCCGTCGCCGCCTATTTTTGCCTTGACGCGCATGTGCTTGTTCTTGTTGCTTTCCTGAAAAGCTTCGAAAAATTCCATCGCTTTAACGGAAAATCTGTAAAAGCCTTTGAGCGCGTCGTATCCCTCGTACACCGCATCGTCAAATTTTGTTACGGAAATATCTGTCAGCGGATTTCTTTCAATATAAGCTTCTTTTCTTATATCGTCAAAATCGTGTCCTGCCGACGTATATATCCTGTGACCGAAGTTGAGATCGCCGCCTTCGCTTAAAGCGGGCAGATTGATCCAGCGTCTTATAGTATAGTTTGTTCCGTCATATTCGACTTTTATATAACCGTTGTTATCAAGCTTCGGCATTATTATACCGTAGATACCGACGGTCTTTATATCGAAAGCGACGTATTCCGTACTTGAAAAGTCAATCGAATCAAGAGTAGTGAACTCGCCCTTGGCGTTCTTTACGATAAAGCTCCTTACGCTGTTTGCGGATATGACCGTTTTGGTCTCAAGTCTGCCGCCCGACGTATAGTTGGAGGTCGCCACAACGCGCAGCTCTTCGTGTATTTTATCGGGATAAGTGTGGAAGGTATGCTCAAATTTCAGTGATGAGAGGGAACCGAAGGTCTGATCGCGGAAGTGGAAATCGTAATAATAGTAACCTATGCGGTTGCTGTTCATACGTCCGTTTGAGGATGATTCCGCCGCTTTGTATTCCTTGCCGTCCGACGTTATTACCGAAACGTCCATGCTTGAAAAGAATTTTTTGCCCCTTATATTGTAAATGCCTTCAACTTTTTTAGACTTGGACGTTTTCAGATCATAAATTATTGAAGTGTTTTTATTCGTTATCTGGAATTTGTTTCTTGCCGCATCCGCGAATTTGCCCTGTACGCCGTCTGCAAGCGCGTTGGCTTTTTCTATTGTGGCAAGCCAGCCGGAATCCGGTATGCTGTCTGAGCTTACGTCTCTGAAAAGCAGCGTAACGTCTTTGTTGTTCGTTTTGCCGTCTTTATTATAGTCGCAGTTTTCGGCGACCGCGCCTTTTGTGTAACCGCTGACGTATCTGAAAAGGACAGCCACGTCCTTATTGTCTATCTCACCGTCTCCGTTTGCGTCTCCCGGACGGCCGGCGGACGCGGCGCCTGCGCCGAGACAGATCACCGCCGCAGTTAATAACATAAGAAAAATTGAAGCGAGTTTTTTCATTTTGACCTCTATATTCTTAGTTTTTTCCCGTCTTTTGACGGACGCGTTTATCACAAATAAAGCTCGGGATATTCTATTTTACGGGCAGATAGAACGCAAGCACGGGCATACCGTATGAGTTGACGATTTTAACGGTGTCCTTGGCAATATGCGCTTGGCAAGCGTATCCTATATATTTACAGAACGTGGAAACTTTATTTCTTTCGACTGTTATCTGTACCGTATCTTCAGATATTATTTTTCCTTCAACGTCGGTAATTGCGGACGGTACTGATGAGCGCCCGTATGAGAAGCCGGCAAACGTATCTGATCCGTTGGTGGTCTTAAGACCGTCTCCTACGTTTTTGAATTTAACGTTTATTACCATTTTTGAGCTTTCTGAACTTACAACGGTTATTTCTTCCGGTTCCGGTATCTGTGCTTTTTTAAGATCGCCTATATTATACATTTCCGCAAGAACAAGGTCCGCGATTCTTTCAGCAAGTTCTTGTTTGTACGGCGAATGCAGATAGTTGCCGTATCCTTCGTCAGCGCCGAGATCGTATGAAGATATGAGCCGCACTGCTTTCATATTTTTGTATGCGTTATACTGCTGTGTTCTGACTATACCTACGTACGGAGTATAACCGTATTGTGCATTAGGATCTACCGACTGCGCCGTATAATCGGTGAGCTGTACGTTGTATATCGGAAAATCAAAGCCCCATCTGCTGCGAAGCTCCGTCATTAGAGCCTCAAAGTCGCGGGCATAATCATCGGGACGAGCGCCGTAATGAAATGTGCTTTGAGTGCCGTAAAAGCTCTCGCTTTCACCCTGGAAGAATATCATACCCGTGAATTTCATATTCAAAAACGGATGTGTAAGAGCGTTATAGAACTCATTTACGCCTACGCCCGAACCTGCGGTATACCCGAACTTGTCCGTAAGGTTTTTCGGCATAAGCTCTGACATGGCGGAGCCGCTCGCGGCTATGCTTACAACGCCTATCGGTATAGAATATTCGGTTTCATCCACCAGTTTGCAGCCGAAGAACCAGCCTAAAAGTGAGAACAACGAAGCGTTTTTGCCTGTTGCCGTACGCCACATCCAATCGGGATTTATTATATCTTCACAAGGTTCTTTTGCCAGATCTCTGTTGTTTATTACGTAAAGCGCGCCTTGGTGGAATATACGCAAGGGAGCCGCTCTTTTATCTTTGATCCTGGCGGGAATGTCCTGTGAGGTCGCCTCTGCGTTTGACTGTCCGCCGATGATCCACACGTCGCCTACGAGTATATCCTTAAACGTCAGCGTGTTGCCGCAGCTGTCGTCGACCGTGAGCGTCTGAGGATCGACCGTCGCTTTTTTAGCCGGGAACACTATCTCCCATTTTCCGTCCTTTACTTCTCCGCGCGCTTCGCTTCCCATAAAGATACCGCGTATCTTCGCTCCTTCTTTGTTGGAAGTTCCCCAGACCTTTATTTCACGGTCGCGCTGTATGACCATGTGATCGGCTATAACGCGCGGGATGGAGAGCTCCGCCGTAGGATCCTCATTTACCACAAACGGCTCAAAAGTTTCTTCCGGTTCGGTTTCCGTTTCCGTTACTTCTTCCGATTCCGTGTCCGTTATCTCTACGGATGATTCTTCCGTCTCGGTCTCAGTATCGGTTTCCGTTTCCGTTACTTCTCCCGATTCCGTACCCGTTGTCTCTTCGGACGATGTTTCCGTTACGGTCTCCGTATCGGTTTCCGGTTCCGTTGCTATATCGGTTTCCGCATCCGTTATTTCTTCTGCGGCTTTGCCTGAGCTGACGAATCTGAAAAGTTCAACAACGTCTTTATTGTTTATCTCTTTATCGCCGTTAAAATCGTATATCGATTCGTATTCGTCTTTTGTATCTCCGGAAACGTATCGGAACAAAGTCACAACGTCTTTGTTGTTGACCTCTCCGTCGCCGTCCGTATCGCCTGCAAGCACCGCGACCGTTATCGCCGAGCTTATACACACCGCGCACACCATGACGGCAGCGATAAGCAGAGAAATGATCTTCTTCATAAAAGCCTCCTGTTTATTGATTTCCTTTATATTTTAATAAAATTAAATAACATTATTTAAGCTCAAGATAAAACGCAAGAGCCGGCAGTCCGTTTGAATTATACAGCTGCGCTGTCGGCACGTCTTTCAGCACCGTGCGCTGTTCGCACGCGTAACCGATGTATCCGCATCCGGCGGGGACGGTCATACGCACCGTGTCGGCCGATACTATCGTACCGCTTACCGCGGTACTCCCTTCGTCATACGGATGTTCCGTGCTCCCGTAAACAAAGCCGGAGACCTTGTCCGTTTTGCTAAGCGACGTAAGACCGCCGCCCGTATATTTAAATTTTATTTCAATTTCTTTTTCTTCACCGGTCGAGCTTATTACCTTGATATCGGAAGGCTCCGGCGCAAGCGCGTCCTCCGCTTTGCCTATACCGTAAAGGTCCGCAAGAGCAATATTTACTATCCTGTCCGCAAGTTCTTTTTTGTACGGAGAATGTGCGCCGTCCGGGTCTGTTGATTTGGAGCCTATATCGTAAGACGGTATAAGTCTTATTCCGCTCATAGCTTTATACGCGTCGTACTGCTGAGCTCTTACCTCGCCGACGTGAGTCCAGTGCGTCTCGCATTCCTGCCCCGGATAATCGGATATCTGCACGTTGTATATCGGAAAATCAAATCCCCATCTGTTTCGTAACTCCGTCATAAGAGCTTCAAAATCGCGTGCGTAGGTTTTTGACGCCGGGTATGAATTCGTACCGCCTTCCGCTTCGCCCTGGAAAAATACCATTGCCGTGAATTTAAGGTTCAGAAACGGATGCATAAGTCCGTTATAGTGTTCCGACGCGTTGACGTATATGCCCTTTGTATATCCGAACGTGTCCGCAACTTCTTTCGGCATGAGCTCGCTTATGCTCGCCGCTCCCGCCGCCATGCATATCACGCCTACGGGAACGCCGGTCTCTTCCGCTATCCTGCTTCCCGTGAACCAGCCGAGAGCGGAGAACAGGGAAACGGCGGAGCTTGTGGCGGCTTTCCAGCGCCTTTTCTGATTTATCACGTCTTCGCACGGCTGCGCCGACAAGTCTCTGTTGTTCCATACGTCCGTCTCGTCCTGCTGAAATACGCGCAGGGGCAGACTTTTATTTATTGTAACGTGAACTCCCGTTGCGCTGATGGTTCTTACGGCGTTTGACTGACCGCCGATCAGCCATACGTCGCCTACCAGGATATCTTTATACGAAAGCTTGTTTCCGCAGTCGTCTTCAACGGTCAGCGTCTGCGGCTCATCCGTCGCTTCTTTTGCCTTAAAAGTTATTTCCCATTTTCCGTCTTTTACCGTACCGCGCGCCTCGCTGCCCATAAAGATACCGCGTATTTTCGCACCTTCTTTATTGGAAGTTCCCCATATTTTTATATCCTGATCGCGCTGGATCACCATATGATCGCCTATGACGCGGGGTATGGCAAGCACGGCGGTCTCATCCGGCGTGATGATGAATTCATCAAACGTCTCTTCTTCCGTATTCGTTTTATCTTCCTCGCCGCTTGAGCTGACGTGCCGGAACAAAGCCACAACGTCTTTGTTGTTTGTTTCCCCGTCGTTATTGAAATCATAAACGGATTCGTCTTCGGCTTTTTTGTCGCCGGAAACGTATCTGAACAAGGTTACAACGTCTTTGTTGTTGACTTCTCCGTCGCCGTCAGTATCTCCCGGAAGCGCGGACGCCGTTATTGTCGCGCAAACGCACGACGCCGTCATAATGATAACGATGATAAACGATATTACTTTTTTCATGCCGGACTCCCTTTGTTTTTTTTAATTTTATCATATATATAATTTTTTGTCAATATGAAAATAAATATATACCTATTTATGAAACGATGCTGGAACCTGTGCAAAACCCGGTCGTACGACCGGGTTTTTCGTATAGACCGCCTGGTCTACTGTGTTATTGTTATTTCGTATTCCTGCGCGGCGTCCATATCGACGTTGAACGCAAACGAGTACGTTCCGTCGCCGTCAAGATATACCTGGTATCCGTCGTAGCCGTGTTCGCTTGCAAGCTTTATGTTGGTTGCGTGTCCGTCCGCTTTGAACGTGACCGTGGGCGGAGTGTAGTCCGTAAATCCGTAAACTCTGACCGCCGCGACGTTTGCGCCGCCGGAGATCCTGAACGTGGCGGTGTTGTTTTGTGCGTTGACGGACGGGATGAATCTGTCCTCGTGTAACGTGCAGTTTGCAACGGGCGTGATGACAAACGGATCAAGTCCGCTGTCCTCTCTTACGTTTCTGACGTTGCTGTCATCCGTGCTGGTGGAATAACCCCACGGCAGAAGTATGACGTCAAGATCCATCACGTCGCCTTTTTTGAGCGTCTGACTGCCGCTTATGTTGAGCGTGAGAGACGCGGACGGGACTTTGTAGCCCGACCATGAGCTGCCCATATTTATGGCCTTTTCTCTTATTACAAAGCTGCCGGTATATTTTGAACCGTTGAGCGTTATATCGCTGCGCAGCACAATGATCGCAAAGTTGATCGCATTTTCGGATCCGCTTCCCGAATCGCCTTTGTTGGTAGCTCCGTAATAGTCAAAGTACGGGGTCTGTGTGCCGAGCGTTATATACGAATTGCTCGTGCTCGAGGTCGCGGTGCCGGTCGTCATCTGGTTGCTTTCATTCAAATACCCTTTGCTTGAGAATTGCGTGTATCTGCCGTCAAACGTAAAGAACGAGAAGTTATCTCTGAAGGAACTTACCGTGGCGTCTTTGAGCACTTCGATACGGATATTGTAATACGTTCTGTTTTCGTCCGTCTGTGCCGTCTCAACGTGTCTGTACGTTGCTTTATAGTTGCCGTCGTCCGAAAGATAAGTCATATCTATATCCGCGTATACGGGACCGGCGGAGTTGATATGCGCGCTCTGAGATTCGGTCTTGCCGCCCGAGCTGTTGGAATTCAGGAAATACAAACGTCCGACGGAAGTGTGGTCAACGCCGGTACCGTTCGCCCAGTACGGAGCGGAAACCGCTCTGAAATCGGGCAGAGTCCAGCCGTCTTTACCGTATACGAAGTAAGGCGTTATACAGTTCGTCTCGGTAACGCCGAGCGACAGATGATAGTACGGAATATGGAATTTTACGGATGAGAGCTGTTTTAAGCGGTAGTTGCCCCAGTTCTGATACAGGTGGAGCACCGTGAACTCTTTTGTCTCACCTTTGCTTAAGGTCAGGGGCAGATACGTTTCGCCGAACGAGGCAGTTCTGCTGCCGGTCTCATATAAATAATAAGTTACGTTTTTATTATACGTGCTGCCGTTTGAGGTCTCGTCGCCGTCAAAGTTCTTGCAGACCTCTATCGGTATCGGGAGCATTTGCTGATTTTCGTCAAGTATGGCGGCGGATTCAAGTTTTCCTTCACGGTCGGCAAGATTTTCCGAGGTCTGGATGTATATTTTTCTGTCCGTATTATCATTTTTGATCACGGTGTTTATACGCATCCGTTTGTTTCCGTCCGGGAAAGCCGTCATGACTCCCGTCGCTTTTACGGTGAATTTATAAAAGCCGCACAGAGAATCGTATCTTAGAAATTGCGCGTTGTCCACCGAGCTTACGGTTATATCGGTAAGCGGATGTCTTTCAATATAAGCTTCTTTTCTTATATCGTCAAACGTATGCAGAGCGGACGTATATATCCTGTGACCGAACTTGCAGTCCTGTCTCGCCGACAGAGACGGCATGGCGACGCCGTGTATTATTTCGTAGTTTCCGCTTGAAAGCGTTATTTTCACGTACGCCGCGGTAGTTGACATGGGGGACGCGTTAGTCGTGCCGTCCGTCTTTCTGCCGCAGTCGTCGTAAGGTATGATCAGGCCGAAAACACCGGCTCCGTTTATATCAAACGCTATATATTCAACGTCGGTAAGCTCCGTTCCGCTTATGCCGCTGACGTCCGTTAGGGTGCCGCCGGCACGTTTTATCTCAAGCTTTGAAACCGAGCTTGACGGAATGACTATTTTTGATTCGAATTTGCCGCCGGTGCTGTAGTTTCCGGAGGCAACTGCGCGAAGTTCTTCATACATTTTATCCGCGTAGGTGTGGAATGTGTGGTCAAAGAGTATCCTTGACAGGGAAGAAGTGCCTGATCTGAAGTTCTGATCAAGGAAGTGAAAATCGTAATAGTAGTAACCTATGCGGTAGCTGTTCATACTTGCGGCTGTACCGGAGCTTGAAGCCAGGTACGTTTTGCTTGACGCTATGATCTGCGCGTCAACGTTTGTCGTATACGCGCTGCCCGCCGCGTTGTAAATACCGGTGACTTTTTTGCTTGAAAATACTACAGAGGATTTCAGGTTATCTATACGGAATTCCGTTCTGCCGGTGTTTGTATATCTGCCCTGTACGCCGTTTGCGGCTGCGTTGGCGTTATCTATGGTCTGCTTCCAGCCTGCCTGCAGGGTTTCCGGCTCTTCAACTGCGACTGCCGTCCCGTCGCTTACGCCTCTGAAAAGCGCGGCAACGTCTTTGTTGTTTATTTCACCGTCGCCGTTATAATCGCAGTTTTTGACAACGGTGCTGCCAGCCGCATCGCCGCTTACGTATCTGAATAAAACCACGACGTCTTTGTTATTTACAGCTCCGTCGCCGTTTGCGTCTCCGCGTATCATAACGGCGGTGACGGATGCGCTCATGAATACGACTGATATCATTATGAAAGTCAAAATTAAGGAAACCGCTTTTTTCATTTTCATACCTCGTATTTTATTATATCGCAATTATTAACTGTTTTCAGTTGACGGGCAGCCAGAACGCAAGCGCCGGTATGCCGTAGGAATTGATCAGTTTTGCGTCGGTTTTCGGAACGTTGTTTTTGCAGGCGTAACCTATATACTTGCAATAAGTTGATACGTAGTTCCTGCTGACCGTCATCTGAACGGTATCATTTGAGATTATCGTTGCGCTTACCGCGGTGCAGCTTTTAGGAGATGCGTTCCTGCCGTAGGTGAAGCCTTTGACCGTGGTCGAATTGTTCGTCGTTGTAAGGCCGTCCCCGACGTTTTTGAATTTGACGTTTATCGTCCTGCTGCTTGAAGAACTGTTCACTACCGTTACGCTCACGGGCTCCGGCGCAAGCGCCTCGTCGGCAGTGCCGATACCGTAAATATCGGCAAGCGCGAGTTTGGCAACTCTGTCCGCAAGTTCTTCTTTATACGGTGAATGAGCGTAGTTGCCGTAACCTTCGTCGGCGCCGAGATCGTACGACGGTATGAGCCGTATACCCGTCATTTCCTTGTACGCGCCGTACTGCTGCGCTCTTATGTATCCTACGTTTGACCAGCCGTATTCAGTCTCCGCCTTGCTCGTATAGTCGCAAAGCTGAACGTTGTAGATCGGAAAATCAAATCCCCATCTGCTGCGCAGCTCCGCCATATAAGCCTCAAAGTCGCGTTTGTAATTTGCGGCCGTCGCATCTCTTCCGCTTTCGCTCTCGCCCTGGAAAAAGATCATTCCCTTGAATTTCAATTTGAGGAACGGATGTGTAAGAGCGTTGTAAAATCTTCCCGTACCGTAATTGGTGTATGAATAATTTGCGCCGTAACCGAGACTTGAGGCCAGATCCGCCGGCATCAGTTCGGCTAAATACGCTCCGCTCGCAGCTATGCTTATTATACCTATCGGTATACCGGTCTCGTCAACCAGCGTGTTTCCGAAATGCCAGCCGAGCGCGGAAGCGGTATAACCGCCGTATCTGTTAGCTTTTCTCCAGTACCATTCACCACGGTTTACGGTGTCTTCACAGGGATTTGCCGCTTCATCCAGGTTATTTATGACGTATAAAGCGCCTTCCTGGAACAGACGCAGAGGCTTTCCGGGATTGTCAACGACCTTGGCGATAAGTTCAAAAGCGTCCGTATTCGGCTGCTCGGCGTTTGACTGACCGTTAATCAGCCATACGTCGCCGACAAGTATCTCGGATATCGTAACGCTGTTGCCGCAGCTGTCTTCGACCGTCAGCTTTTGAGGGACTCTTGATGCGCTTTGCGGCGGGAATACTATTTCCCACTTTCCGTCAGCTACAGTCCCGCGGGCTTCTTTTCCCATAAACGTGCCGCGTATCTTCGCGCCGTTTCTGTTGGACGTGCCCCAGACTTTTATCTGCTGATCACGCTGGATGACCATAAAATCGCCGAAAACGTGAGAAACGGAAAGCGTCGCGCCGGCGTCCGGCACGATGACGAATTCTTCCGGTTCTTCTTTTGTAACGTACGAAACGTTTCCGCTGCTCACCGCTCTGAAAAGAGAGGCAACGTCCTTGTTGTTCACGACTCCGTCGTCGTTGAAATCACAGTTTTTTTCGGATGCGTCTGTTTTGTCTCCGCTGACGAACCTGAAAAGAGTCACAACGTCCTTGTTGTTTAAAACGCCGTCTTCAAAGGCGTCTCCGCATAATATCATAGCGGTAACGCCGGTGTTCAGAAAAACCGCTGCTGCAAGTACTATCGAGGTCAGAAAAAAAACAATTCTTTTCATACCGATATCCCTCTCATTTTAATAATTTTAGCATATTAAATTTCATTTGTCAATATAATAATTAAAAAAAGAGGAAATTTTTATATACATCTTAAACGGAATTTGATAAAAAATGAGTCGAGACACACTGTTGACTTGTAAAACAGTTCATAATAAAAGTACAAAAATTCAATAATATTTACAAATTTGCCGTCGCATGGTCTGAACCGGAACAAACGCCCGCTCAAAAACCATACTTTTTTTTATAAATACTTGACAAATCCAAAATAATGTGATATAATTCAATCCGCACGAAAAAAAACGGGGTGTGGCTCAGTTTGGTAGAGCGCTTGGTTCGGGACCAAGAGGCCGGAAGTTCAAATCTTCTCACTCCGACCACTTTATCCGCATAATTATACGAGAAATCGTACGATTATGCGGATTTTTCTTTTGCCATACTCCGTTTTGTGTATATTATTCAAATTACTGTATTTTCGCTTTTTCGGTAAAAAGCTCTGTTCTAACATTGTTCTAACTTTTTTGCAAATGAAACTGACGTTGTCAGATAGAAAATGTGCCCGAAAGACTGTCCGCAGTCAACTTTTTTCTGTCTTTTGTAATGTGCGTGTAGATATTTGCGGTTGTTAATATCAAAAATCCTCACTTGTTTTGTTCCCACGATTGGAGAAGTTCGGATTTAGCGGATTTATCGATGAGTTTGTAGTAGATGTGGATCTCGCGCGGCTGTTTGCTGTACTTGCCCGGGCATTCGTCAACCGTGACGAATTCGATCAGCTCCATACACATTTCACGAGTGAGTTCAGGCACGTCCATATATGCTTTCAGCCGCTTGATGAATTCGTCCACGTCGCCGGCATCCTTGCCCGCTTCGCTCAGCTTGCGTTCGATCTCCGTCACCGTCGCTTTGATGGTGACTTTTTCGTCCTGATACTTTTTCAGAAGTCCCACGCAGACGTCTTCCGGGATCTTGCCGAGAACCTTGTCTTCATATACAGACGAAATCAGCTTGTCAAGCTCGTTCATTCTTCGCTTCGACTGATTCAGACGCTTCTGATCCGC
>JAFSYU010000035.1 GCA_017443595.1 Clostridia bacterium | reverse complement strand
GATTTTCGGACGAACAGATCGTTGTTCCTGCGAGGCAAAGCCCGCAGGTGCTACTATACGTAACAGCAAGGGGTTTAACGAAGCAGGAGCGGCGAGATGCCGTCCGAAAACGTGGTTCGGATAATTCTCGTTACCCTAAGTGAAACCGGTTTTGATCCTACTTGAAAGCGAGGTGAGTATTACGGGCGATTTTGAAGAGCTGCTAAAAAAAGAAATGTCTGTTCTGCAGCGGTTTTTCAGATTCCGTATCGGAAACAGACACGACGCCGACGACGTGCTGCAGGAGACCTGCATAGCGGCATTTCAGAGCTTTGACGGGTTGAAAGATAAAAGTTTATTTAAACCGTGGCTTCTCGGTATTGCGAGGCATAAATGCAATGATTATTTCAGAGATAAAGCAAAATGCCTGGAAATTCCGATCGACGAGCTGCGCGAATCAGAGCTTTCCTACGGCGCGCAGGGCATAACGACCGTATCCGTCGTGCGGGAAACGCTTGAAAAGCTCGGAGATAAGGATAAACAGATACTTTATCTGTACTTTTTCAAACAGATGCCGCAGGCACAGATCTCCGAGAAGCTCGGTATCCCGCTCGGAACCGTCAAAAGCCGCTTATTCACCGCAAAAGCGAATTTCAGGCGGGAATATCCGTATGACCCGATAACGAAAGGAGAAAAAAACATGAAAAAGAACAAAATGCCGGAATTTCTGCCGGAATACAGTATTACAAGATCCGAAAAAGAACCGTTTGAGGTAAAATGGGAAGAGATGATGGGTTGGTTCATCGTGCCGAAGCAGGGGGAAAAACTGACCTGGGCGGCGTACGATCTGCCGCAGCGCCGCCGCACGGAAATTTGCGATATGGAGGTCGTCGGCAGAGCCGAGATACACGGTATTGAAGGCGTTGAGATCACCGCGAAAGAGTACGAGCCGATGGAGCCGAACAGAGTAAGAGCAGATACCGAAAAAGACGGCGACGTTCTCACCGTGGACCGCAGATTCATAGCGCAGCTGACGGACACGCACTGCCGTATCCTTGCCGAAAGCCATTACGAAAACGGCGTAAAAAAGTGCTATACGTTCCTTGACGGAGACGAATTTTTGCCGAACTGGGGCTACGGCGAAGATAACTGCGGAAACGAAGTGCACCTGAAGCAAAAAGGCATTATCAGCATGGACGGCGATAAGATCACGAGCGAGGGAAAAGACTTTTTGCTCGATATCGTCGGACGCTATACCGTAAGGATCGGCGGCAAAGAATACGATACAGTCTGCGTAATAGACACAGGCACCTACGACGAGGGCATCCTGTCCGAACAGTTCTTAGACAAAAACGGAAAAACGGTACTGTGGCGCAGATTCAATCCCGATAAATGGTGCTTGCAGCGGTATAAAAAAACGTGGAGCGAAATGCTGCCCGATAACGAACGCCTGACCGTTAACGGGAAAACGTACGTCCACTGGTATGACTGCATTACCGATTACATTATATAAGTTAATGTTTGTCGAGGCGCCGACCCCCTGCCTCAAAAAAGCCCCAAATTTCGCCAAAGGCGACACCGCTTTTTATTTTTTTAGGCAGGCGATCATTGATCGCCCGTCTTAAAGAACATATAATAAATAAGAAAGAATAAAATCGGCGTCCCTACGGGAACCCCCAACGCTCTCCAGTTCGCGTCGGGGAACCCCTTCTGCGGGACGAATTATGGTGGGTCGCCCACCCGTGAACCCCCAAAAACTCGTACCTCGTTTTCGGGGAACCCCGGGCCACCCCTCACGGGAACCCCCATTGCTCACTATGTTCGCAACGGGGAACCCCTTTGCTCGGCTCCGCCGAGAACCCCCCATACCCCCCTGTCCCCTCCCGACGTATCGGGGCTTTTGAAAGGCTCTCTCTTTGAGGGAGCCGGCGTGAAGCGCCTGAAGGAGAGGGGAACTCCTTCTGTCACGGCAAAGCCGTGCCGCCTGCCTTGGAGGAGGCATACGGGAGGGCAGATCATCCCATACACGAACAAACAGATCATCATATACGGTTAAAAGCTTTGCCGCCGGAGAAATTCGACGGCAAAAAAATGAAATCACCATTAACCAAACCACACCAACCGATACTATATAGGTGAAAGCTTTCAAAAAGGAAATGAAAAGGTATGGAAAACAAACACGCCTCACAACTTATCTCGGATAATCTGAACAATATCTACGGTTACGCGTTCGCGCGTCTTTACGACAAGGACGACGTGGACGACCTGACTCAGCAGATAGTGTACGAGGTGTTGAGATCGGCGGAAAGGATCAGAGACGAAGAGGCGTTCTGGGGATTTTTGTGGAAGGTCGCGGAAAATACGTTCCGCAAATTCATAAAACAAAAAGAACGCCGCAAATCGTTTTTACCGCTTCCCGACGGGAACACGGAGGCAGATACCCTGCCGTCGCCCGAGGAGGAGCTGACGGAGCGCGAGAGCAAAAACGAGGAACTTTCGCGTTTGCGGCGCGAACTTTCGCTGCTCTCAAAAACCAACCGTGAAGTTTGCCTTGCCTATTATTTCCAAAACAAAAGCTGCAAAGAAATTGCAGAACAACAAAATTTAAGCCTTGAAATGGTGAAATACCACCTGTTCAAAACAAGGCAATTATTGAAAGAAGGTATCGGTATGGAAAGAACTTACGGTGAAAAAAGCTATAACCCCGGCATATTCAGACTGAATTTCTGGGGAGACAAGAATTATTACAGTAATATTTGCAACAGAAAGCTTCCCGGCTCTATCCTGCTGTCGGCGTATTATACGCCGATGACGGAAAAGGAGCTTTCTCTTGAGCTCGGCGTCTCGATGCCGTATCTTGAGGAAGAAATCAAAATACTTACGGACGCGGGACTGCTTTTACATAATAAGGACAAGTATCAGACAAATCTCGTGATACTCACAAAAGATTTTGAAAAAGAACTTGAAAACAAAACAAAGGATTTTTTCAAGAATATCTCAAAAGAATTGTTTGAAGACGTCAAAGCGCTTTTGCCGGAAATAAAAGAGGCGTATAAAGACGTTGATCTTGACGATAACTGTTTGATAATTTCAGCAATGAATATCGTCTCTGTAAACGCTTTTAACAAAGCGAACGGAAAACATCCCTATGGAGAATTCAAGCCTTTGCCGCTCGGATGCAGCGGTTTTGTATGGGGACATGACAATAACTATGAATTTATGAAATTCACAGGCATTTCCATGCACGTGGCTGACAGCGAAGACAGCTCGTGGTTTTCAACGGAAAATTACAAAGTTTTTGAAAAGTGCTCACGCATCTTATCCGGTTGGTTTGGAGATAACGCAAGGCTGATTTTATCGGCTATCGACGAAACTACTGTCCGGTATATTGATGAAAAAGCTATTGAGGAATTGACTGAAAAGAACGTTATAGACGTGAAAGACGGCGCCGTATATGCAAAATTTCCTGTTTTTGACGAGGGTACATACGATCATTTAATCGATATTCTTTCGCCCGTTATTGAAAAAGAGGCTGAGTTGATGAAAGAATATTCGGATAAAGCGGCACAACTGCTTGCCGAGCATTGCCCTCCTTCCGTGCGAGACCAATGCGGCACGATAGCCGCTATAAGCTACCGCCTTGACACCGCGGCGATCATTTTTGAAACGCTGGTGAAAGACGGTATTATCACAGTACCGGATGAAAAAATACCGATCACAATGTGGGGAGTCAAAAAATGACACATACCGTTTTTAACTCTGATACTCTTTAAATTCACGAGGCGGTGAACAATTCACCGCCTCGCGCTGTTGTTATTGGTAAATAATTTCGTCTAAGACGATCTCTATGGCACGGCGGCGGATCGAATTCATCCGTAGTGTCCTCCATATATTGTTTTTAGATTTCACTGCGATCCGTTCGCATCAAGCCCGTAAACAAACCGCGAGGGACACAGGCTCTGTTGCAAGTGTCCCTCCGGGCGTTTTTCATCTGTCCTGATTTTTTATAACAAGCTTCAAAATGCCCGCAACGAGTTTCGGCGGTTTTATAATAACTATTTTCATAACAACTCCCTCAAATTATATTCAGTATGCAGATCAACAGAATAATAACGGACAGCGCTATTATCATAACGTAATACGGCAAAAAGAAAGAGAGCAGGACGCCTAAGCTGAAGCAGATCGCCGCGCCGGTCGCTGCGCCTGCCGCGCATTTACACCTTTTCATATCATCCTCCTCATCTGTGGTTTTATTATATTTTATGCGCCGCGGGACGGTTTTGCCAACGAAAAGTCACAATATTGTGTTGATTTTTTTTTGCTTATATAGTATAATACAAAAAAATATACACAAACGGAGAGGAAAAAATGGCAATAGTAAATACCAAAGAAATGTTTAAAAAGGCGTATCAGGGTGGTTACGCCATAGGAGCTTTCAATATCAACAACATGGAAATCATCCAGGCTGTAGTCGACGCGGCGGCGGAACTGAAATCCCCCGTCATACTTCAGGTATCGTCAAGCGCGCTTGCATACGCGAGAGCCGGCTACCTTATAGCCATGGTGGAAGCGGCTGTTAAAGAAACGGGCGTGGACCTTGCTCTTCACCTTGACCACGGCCCCGATTTTGAAACGTGCAAAATGTGCGTTGACTGCGGATTTTCATCCGTTATGATAGACGCTTCGCATCTGCCTTTCGAGCAGAACGCGGAGCTTACCGCAAAAGTCGTTGAATACGCGCACAAATACGACGTTACAGTTGAAGCGGAACTCGGCAGACTTGCCGGCGTTGAGGACGACGTTAACGTTTCATCCGAGCACGCGTTTTATACCGACCCGGCGGACGCCGTTAAATTCGTTTCGCTTTCCGGCTGCGACAGCCTTGCCATAGCCATAGGCACGAGCCACGGCGCGTATAAATTCTCCGGCAAAGCGGAGCTTAGAATGGATATACTCCGTGAAATACAGAAGCTCATGCCGGAATATCCGATAGTGCTTCACGGCGCTTCGTCCGTCGATCCGAAAGTCATAGAAACGATAAACGCGTACGGCGGAAACATGAAATCCGCGGCGGGCGTTCCCGAACACATACTGCGTGAAGCGGCGTCTCTTGCCGTTTGCAAAATAAACATGGATACCGACATACGCCTTGCGATGACCGCGGCGATAAGAAAGATATTCGCGGAAAGCCCGGACGTTTTCGATCCGAGAAAATATCTCGGCGCCGCGCGCAAGGATATCAAGGCGACGGTGGAGCATAAGATCAAAAACGTGCTCGGCTCCGATAACAGAGCGTAATGAAATATACCTGTTATTTTGACGTAAATTCACACGACGAGGATTATATGGGCGGCGTCCGTCCGTCCGCGGTGCTTCGCTATATGCAGGAATGCGCCAATCTTCAGCTGTATACAACGGGATTTTCGTACAAAGATCTCTTTGACAGCGGAAAAGCCTTTATTCTGAGCCGTATAAACGCAAGCATATACACGGATCTTCACCCGCATGAAAGGATACGCGCGGAATCGTGGCTGACGGACTGTCACGGCGTTGTTTTCAACCGCTTATACAAGCTCTTCCGCGGAGACGATCTTATAGCGGAAGCGGCGTCCGTATGGGGGCTTATAGGAGTTGAAGACAGAAAAATACACCGCGTGACGGAGATAGACACAGCCGTCCATTCGGACGACGATACCGTTGATATCGACGTGCCGCATCGCACCTTGCGCCGCGACATAGAGTACGCCTTGTGCGGGGAACGCACGGTCTATTACGCGGACTGCGACATAAACGGACATATGAACAACACCGTTTACGCGGACATGCTGTTTTCGTTTGCGCCGGAGGTAAGGCAGAAAAAGAACTGCCGCGTGGTATCGCTTAACATATCGTATCTGTCGGAGGCACCGCTCGGCGAGGAACTTAAAATATACACCGCGGAAACAGACGGAGTAAGATGTTTCCGCACCATAAAAAGCAACGGTCAGGTAAACGCGGAAGCTGAATTTATTATCGAATGAACGGGAGAGGAAAAACATATGAAGAATAAGATCGTTATTGTGATATGTGTGGCGATAATGATTATACCCGCCGTACTCGCGATAATCCTTTACAGGCCAAAAGCTCCGGAAATCGTCAAAGACCCGGAGGGAGTCAGCCGCGTAACTATAACGGACGCAAATTCCAACACCTTCACTGTGGACGACAAGGATGAGATCAAGTTTCTGACGGAGCTGGCGGACGGTGTTGCCGTCAATTCCATACCGGACGCGGTATACGGCTTTAAGACTTTTGTCATGGCGTATACGAGAGGCGACACTGTAGCGACGTTCTGCTTCTATATGTCCGCTGAAAGACCTGATCAGGTCTATTTCAAGGACGGCGAGGACAAGTGCTATAAAGCGGACAGCCTCAAGAGCCGCAGCTTTATGGAAAAATCGTACGCGGTAAGCCTGTATAACACGGCGGTTCCCGTACTTACCGTCGGAGACGCCGGCACGGTCATCTCTCCTTCGGAAATATCCTGGAATTACAGCACGGTAGACGGAAACTACACACCTATTTCCGTTCCCACCGTAACGGAAGTCAAAAATATAGAAAAAATATCCAAAAAGACGCTCGGCATAGCTTTTTCAAGAAAGCCCACCAACGCAGTAGTGTCCGTTTCGGACGGCGGAGAACAGCTTTTCTCCAAACTGCTTGAAGACTTTACCGGAATCCCCGCAAAGGAAGCCAAATATTACAGGATACAGATCCACGCCAAATGGGCGGAGGAAGAAGGACAGAACTCCTACGGCGAAGCGACGTATCAGTTCAACGCCTATATCCTGCCCGACGCGGAATTCTCCTTTACCGCAACCGATATTCAGCAGGGCGGCATAATAGGCATAAGCGTTAAAAACGCGTCCGCGCGAGGCATAACCGTGGATTGCACGCCCGAAATGAAGGGTCTGCCGGAGTTTTACGACGACGGAGCAAACGCGTTTGCGTTCCTGCCCACCTCGTATGAGACCGAGCCCGGCGAGTATACGTTGAGACTTACTTACGACGGCGTGCTGTTTGAACAGAACATAACCGTGCGCGAGGTCAAATACAACAGCAAGACGTATACGGAACGCGAAGACGTAATAAGATCCGTGTTCTCCGAGGCGAATCTCGGCAAGGAAAAAGATATACAGGAATCCGTGTTCACGTCCTCCTCGTCGTCTGAAATGCTCTGCGCCGGTGAATCAGTAAAAGTTCCCACAAAGCGCAGCGACCACAAGACCGGCTACGGCAACTACGTAACGCTCCAGGCGACGGACGGAAAAGCACGTCACGACGGTATAGACTACGACGTTTCAAAAGGCTCCGACGTAAAAGCGATCATGTCCGGCACGGTCGTGTACGTCGGCGAGATGCCGATACACGGCGGAACGATAGTGATCGATCACGGCAGAGGCGCGCGTTCGTGGTACTGCAGAGTTGATATAAGCAACGTGACCGTCGGACAGACGGTAGCGCAGGGCGAGGTGATAGCCAAGTCCGACGACAGCGGCTTCGGCGACAGCTCGCGTATGCACCTCGGCTTCTCCGTAGGCAGAACGTTCGTAAGCCCGCTGTGGCTGCTTGACAAAGGATTGCCGTTTTGAGGACAACAAAAATTTAAAAAATCAGAATTAAAAGCATACGGGCGACCTGACGGTCGTCCGTGGTTTTATTTAACATAAAGGCTTAAATTTTCCTTAACGCTGTCCGGCGTAAGACATGTTTTTTCCGAAGCTTTTGAAAAGATGCATACGGCGTATGGATTATGGTAATTTTTGCTTTCCGGATCGTTAATGACCTTATGGTATAGTATTTCGCTGCGATCAGGATAAATTTCTATAAATTCATAACATTTTTCGCCCGTAAGTTTTATGTCATAACGATATACGGACTCACCGGACGCCGTACATCCCGCGGCACTGAAAAATTTATCGACCTCTGCGAGCTTGTATATGATTTCGTCAAAATCGTCGCTTTCGTTTATTATATCGCATACGGTCTGAAGCGTCAGCCTCGGGTATTCGTAATAATCCTTCAGTCCGAGATTTTTCAGATCGTCCCACACCAGTACGCGGGACCAGCCATATTCTTTACCGGACTCTTTGACGTGTGTTATGGCATATTCATATGAAAATTCCCCATTTGCCGCGGCCTTCAACCTGTCGTCATACGACGCGCGTTCGTACTCAAGATCTATGCCGCAATAGCTGTTGTCTATATAATTCTTTATTTCTTCAATTTCTTCTTCACTCGGCTTCTCTCCGGCTCTTTCGCGTTGTAAGAGTTCTTTGAAAGCCTTCGCTTCCGAAGCAAAGGGTTGATCGGATCCGTCGGGCAAATTGCTTGTCAAATTGTATATTTTATGATTTCCGTCAATTCTGCGCATACTCACGTTAAAATCTGATTTATACGCAACCTCCTTTTGCCCGGATCTGATGATAATGTCAAACGTAACCCTGCAGTATACGATATTGCCATTATAATCATTGTAATGTAACCCGGATACATTCATGTTTTCCGTTCTGTAACTGTCAAAGAGCGCTGATTTCATGCGGCTGAAAGTAAACCGGCAAATATCGAAACAGTCGTCCAGCGAATTCAGCGGCGCCTCGCCCATTATATATGATATATAACGCTTTATAGCCTCAAAAACGAATTCCTTATATTGTTTCTGTCGTTCATTTACAAGCTCCTCGTCGCCGGATGAACAGCTCAAAGCAGCTATTGAAATAAGATTATCGGCAACGTATTCCGGCGTCATAATTTCGTCGCGGCAAAAAAACGGTTCAAGCTCGGGCTCCGTAAGTTTGAGACAGTATTGAAAAGAGTTTATTTCGCTCCCCGCCGTTATATACATGTCTTTATTTACCATACGCATATAAAGCCGTTGAAACTGATAGCCGCCGTAATTTGAATCTATGCCAAAGCTTAAGCGATCTTCCTCTCCCGCCGTCCCCGGAACTGTCGCCATATACTGTCGGACTATCTTTACGCCGGTCTTTTCAAATTTTTCCGCCATTTCGTTAAAATCGCGGCTTTCATTTATAATATCGCATACGCTCTGCAAATCGCATCCCGGATCAGTTGTTTTTTCGTCTGTTTCAAAGTTGTCGGTGACTTGTTCCGATTGTAAGTGTTCTTTGTCGGATGTTTCACGTCCTGTCATATCCGGCGAAAGGGATCCGTCTTCGGTCGACGCGGGAATAATTTCGTTATTTTTTAAAGCAACGGGAATATAACAAACGACGGCAAACGCGGCGATAAACAATACCGCAAGCGCGGCGGAAAGAGCCGGCATAAGCTCTTTGATCTTTGAGCCGGGCTTTTGTTTTGCCGGATTTTTTTGCTGAAGCAGATCATATTTTTTTTCGCGCAAAAGCTTATCGGCTTCTTTATTAAGCAGCCTTTTGATTTTTCTGTCGTTCATATTATCATTTTTCTCCGTAATACTTTTTCATTTTTTCTATCGCCCGCCTGTAGCGCTTCTGCGCCGCATCTTTTTTCAGCCCCGTCTCGGCGGATATTTCCGCAAAGCTCAGATCGCAAAGCGCGTGCAGCGTTACTATACGCTTGTCCTCGGGGCTCAGCCGGTCAAGCGCGTCAAGCAGCGTAACGGCGGACGCCATGTCTTTTTCCTCCGTCTCGTGTTCGGCTTCTTCAAGCTCCGCGGCGGATTTTCTTGTCCGGAGTAGCTTAAGAGCCTGATTCCGCGCAACGGATATGACCCACGCGGAAGCGTCGCCCCCCGCGTATTTCCGGGCGCATTTGATTATTTCAACGAACGTGTTCTGCGCCGCGTCCTCCGCGTCGTGATAGTTTCCGAGCACGGAATACGCGGTGAAAAACACTTTTTTGCCCATAACGTCATAAAGCTCGGATAACGCGTCCGTATCTCCGGCGGCAATTTTTCGCAGGGCGGCGCCGCATAAAGCGGAGCTTGCTTTGTTTTCCATCGAGCCCTCGCAATGATCATTGTTCATATATATAGTACCACCGGCGAGACAAAAACGGACAGATTTTTTGTAAACATCGCGTTAATTTGCCGTTTTTACCAAGCGTTTCCGCTCTCGTACCATTCAAGGTCATAGGGCAGCGTTACGGTCGGACAGACGGTAGCGCAGGGCGAGGTGATAGCCAAGTCCGACGACAGCGGCTTCGGCGACAGCTCGCGTATGCACCTCGGTTTCTCCGTTGGCAGAACGTTCGTAAGCCCGCTGTGGGTACTTGATAAAGGTCTGCCGTTTTGAGGCGGAAATAAGAAATTAAATCAATCAGAACGGGCAAGCGCTGCTTGCCCGTTTTTTGCGGGTCAACGAAGTTGATGAAAGGGGCTTACAGAGCGGCAACGCCGCTCATACCCAAGCAAACTCATAACAGAAAAAAGGCTGTCGCGCAGACAGCCTTTTTGAACAACGTTTATTTTTAACTTTCCTCTTTTGTCAGATCCACGTCGGTGCAACGAACGGTATAATATCCGGTCTCATTATTCCAACTATTATCTTTAGAAATACTCTTCCACTCTGCTTTTGTTCCTGTATAAGTTATGCTTGTAAGACCAGTGCAGCCCCAGAACGCATCATAGCCTATTGACGTTACGCTGTCAGGTATTGCCACGCTCGTAAGACTGCTGCATCCGTAGAACGTGCTATAGTATATTTCCGTTACGCCGTCCGGTATCGTCACGCTCGTAAGACCGCTGCAGTCGGAGAACGCACCATTTCTTATTGACGTTACGCTGCCCGGTATCGTTACGCTCGTAAGACTGCTGCAGCCGGAGAACGCGCACTCGCCTATTGACGTTACGCTGTTCGGTATAGTAACACTCGTAAGACTGCGGCAGTAGAAGAACGCATCCTCTCTTATCGACGTTACGCCGTTCCCTATCGTCACACTCGTAAGACCGCTGCAGCCGAAGAACACACGTTCCCCTAAATGCGTTACTCCGTCAGGTATTGTCACGCTTGTAAGACTGCTGCATTCGTAGAATGCTTGTGTGTATATTGACGTTACGCCTTTGCCAATCGTCACGCTTGTAAGACTGCTGCAGCCGGAGAACGCATTTTCGCCTATTGTACCGCTACCTATCGTCACGCTCGTAAGACTGCTGCAGCCGGAGAACACCCAATCACCTATTGATGTGGCGCTATCCGGTATCGTCACGCTTGTAAGACCGCTGCAGTTGTAGAACGCATACTCGCCTATTGACTTTACGCTGCCCGGTATCGTCACGCTTGTAAGCCTGATACAGTCGCGGAACGCACTACCGCCTATTTCCGTTACACCGTCCGGTATCGTCACGCTCGCCAGACCGTTGCATCCGTAGAACGCAGCATAGCCTATATACGTTACGCCGTACGGTATCGTCACGCTCGCCAGACCTTCACAGAAGAAGAACGCAGCCCTGCCTATTGACGTTACGCTGTCCGGTATTGTTATGCTCGTAAGACTGTTGCAACAGGAGAATGCCTCCTCGCCTATCGACGTTACGCTTCCGTCGCTTGGAATTATGCTGTTTTTACAGCCGACTATAAGCGTTTTGCTGTTTGTTTCGATAACGCAATTTCCGGATGAATGGTATACCGGGTTATTTTCAGATACAGTTATGCTTTCAAGACTACTGCAGCAGGAGAACGCTCCACAGCCTATTTTCGTTACGCTGTCCGGTATCGTCACGCTCGTAAGACTGCTGCAGTTATAGAACGCTTTAATGTATATTGACGTTACAGGCTTTCCATTATGCTCTTCGGGTATAACTATATCATTCGGTAAATTGCTATTATATTTTGGTTCTATTATATATGTATCATTACTTAGCAAAGTGAACGTAAAGTATTCATCCGGTGTAGGACCTGGTTTTTCTTTACCGCAGTTTTTGCAGATACCGTCTTCGCCGTAGTTGTGTCCTGTCGCCGGTATTATTTCGGTTTCCTTTTCGCCGCAGACGGCGCAGGCACGCTGTTTTTCTCCGGGTTCGGTACAGGTCGCTTCTTTCGTTATTTCCCATTCTCCGAATTTGTGCTCGTGCTTTATCTCCCAGTCAAACGCGGAGTAAAGCGATCTGAGCAGCTCCGCGGCTTTGGCGGGGTCGGAGAGGTCTTCGGGTGAGATCAGCGTTCCGTTCGCGTACCAGCCGTCAATGACGTCGAATATGACCTTTGTCAGAGCCGAGCAGAGAGCGAAGATATCTTTGCCTATGGATCTGACGTTTGCCGGGATGATAATTACTATTATCAGTACGCAGCCGGAGAACGCGCCGTCGCCTATGCGCGTCACGTTTTTGCCTATATTCACCGTCGTAAGCGATACGCAGTTCGTAAACGCGCCCGCGCCTATCTCCGTCACGCTGTCGGGGATATCTATGCTCTCAAGCTTCTCGCACTCTCTGAACGCTCCGGCGCTTATCACCGTAAGCGAGCCGCCGAGTATCACCTGCTTAAGAGAGCTGCAGAACGCGAAGGCATCCTCTCCTATTGATTCGACGTTTTCCGGGATTATGATTATGATTATGACAACGCAGTAAGCAAACGCCTTGTCGCCTATAGTTTTAAGACCGTTTCCGAACGACACGTTCTTGAGCGACGTGCAGTTATAGAAAGCGTTTGCGCCTATTTCCGTCACACTGTTGGGCAAACTCACGTTTTCAAGGCATACGCAGTCAGAAAAAGCTCTTTCTCCTATACTGGTAACCGAGTTGGATAACTTTACGCTCGTAAGACTCATACATCCGCTGAAAGCGTCGTCGCCTACCGTGCGCAGACCTTTGGGCATTACGACTTCTCTTAAACCCATACATCCTTTGAAAGCGTTGCTGCCTATGTTTTCTATGCCGCCGATGATTATTACTATGATCAGCATGCTGCAGCCGGAAAACGCGTCGTCTCCTATGGACGTTACGGGCATACCGTTATACGTATCCGCTATAACGAGAGTTTCCGGCAGATCGTTTTTATCCGCGGGCTTGACCTCGTAAGTTCCGTCGCCTTTCATTTCAAAATCAAAGTATTCTTCCGGCGTGGACTCGTATTCCTCTTCCTTTGAACTGAGAGTTCTGAACAGGGATACGACGTCTTTATTGTCGATTAGCCCGTCGTCGTTTATATCGTACGCGGACTCGTAAACGTCGTGCCCGGATTCGGATACGTATCTGAACAGGGATACGACGTCCTTGTTGTCTATCTCGTCGTCGCTGTTCATATCGCCTTTAAGAAACGCGAGCGCGCCGCTCGTGAATATCAGCGAAACGAGCATTGAGATAACGAGAACAAAACTGATTTGTTTTTTCATTGTTCACCTCATTTAAACATTATTGAAGTAAAATTATCATATCATAATTATTTATGTTTGTCAAGAATTCTCTAAAAAAACAAAAACGCAGGCGGCGTAGAGATCTTAACGCCGCCTGCAAATAACAGGCTTATTTCTTTTTATTTTTTGCTATAAGCACTATGATCGCGGCGACGATAACCGCGCCCGCGGCGGCTATTATCGCTATAGCCCAGCCCGGGAATGATTTTGTCCCGGTCTCGGTACCGATCGTAGGCGTGTCACCTTCCGTCGCGGCGTCTGTTACAGCTTCCGACGCAGCATCGGTAGCAACTTCGGTCGCGGCTTCGGTCGCAGCTTCAGTCGCAGCCTCTGTAGCAGCTTCAGTCGCAGCCTCTGTAGCAGCTTCAGTCGCAGCTTCGTTCGCAGCTTCGGTAGCCGCTTCCGTTGCGGCCTCGGTCGCGGTTTCTGTTTCGGGACGCGGCTTTTTGCCTTCTACTATTTCAACGTCTTCTATCGCGTTTCCGCTCTCGTACCATTCAAGGTCTTCGGGCAGGATTATGCAGTACGGCGTATCCTGTGTTCCGTCGTATGCCTTTGCGTCTTCCTCGTTATCAAAGAAAGCAATGAAAGCTATGTCTATGCTGTCGCCTTCCTGGACTCTCGCGGTATCCGTTTCGCTCTGCTGGAGCTCCGCGTCTCTGTTTGATTCAAGCGGGTCAAATCTTATAGAGGAAAGGTCCATATAGTTTGATTTGTTCCATTTTGACGCAAGCGTCGTCTTTTCACTCACGGACGTAAGGTCTACGACCATAGTCTCCCACTGCTTTGTGTGGTTGTATTTCACCGGCACGAACGGTTCCGCCGCGGGGCTTATGTAAAACTGACCTATGAGCTGAACGCCGGTGTTATCCGTTTCCGTTACGGTCCTGTACTTTATTACCGCCCACTTTACGAAGTCCGGGTCGATAGACGCGTGTCTGCCTTCGGGGTTGAATCTGAAAGTGGCATAAGGGTCGTTTCCGCTTGCTGTGATGTGTACGTATGTAAAATCCTCAGCCGCATACGTCGGCAGCGCGGCAACAGCTGCGAGCATGACGAAAACGAGAATGATCGCTGTTATCTTTTTCATTTAATGCCTCCTTGACTGCATTATATTTTTGTTAATGATATTTTAACACAGATTTGCGGATATGTCAATAGAATGCGCAGAAAAAGATTAAAAAATAGGGTATAATTTTTTAAGTACTATAAAGGAGCAAAAAATATGATAAACGCAAGGATCATTTCGTCACTTCAGAAATGCTTTACAGAAGATAAAGTCACAGACAAAAAAGAGCTGAAGGAGCTTACCGCATATAAAAACGAGAAGTTTTCTTTTCAGCTTTGCTACAGGGCGGAGGGCGTTCCGGCAAAGTTCGCCGGATTTGCGGACGTTTCCGTAAAAACGGATCTTGTCCCCGCGGAGTCGGACAATAAAAAGGGCAAACCCGCCGTCTCTTTGCGCACCGTGGAGCAGGTGCCGTGCCTTATGCCGGTCATACCGCAGTACAGCGACGCGGATTATCTGAAAAAAGAGCCGGGTCTCTTCCCGGACGTGCTGATCCCCGCGAGAAGAGGCAATAAAACGCCGGTATGCGAGGAGGAGACGCGCTCTGTATGGATAGAATGTGATCCGGGCAAAGCCGGTTTCAAACCGGGCGACCACAAAATAACCGTGTCTTTGTCTCAGGGCGAGGGAGTTCTGTTTGAGGATTCTTTAGAGGTGCATATAGTAGATGCGGATCTGCCGAAACAGGAGCTTATCAACACGCAGTGGTTTCATTGCGACTGCCTTGCAAGCTACTATAACGTCCCCGTTTTTTCAAAAAAACACTGGAAAATAATAGAAAACTATATAAAAACCGCCGTAAGAAACGGCATGAATATGATACTGACGCCGGTTTTGACGCCGCCGCTCGACACGTATATAGGCGGCGAAAGGCTGACGACCCAGCTCGTTGACATAAAAGTTACGGATAAAGGCTATGAATTCGGCTTTGAAAAGCTGCAAAAATGGGTAAAGCTCTGCAAAAAATGCGGCATTGAGTATTATGAGATATCGCATCTGTTCACACAGTGGGGAGCGGGTCACGCGCCGAAGGTCGTAGCGGACGTTGACGGCGGGCAGAAGCGTATTTTCGGCTGGGAGACGGATTCCTGCGGCAAAGAATACAGAGCGTTCTTAGCCGCGTTCATACCGGCGCTGCTCGCGGAGCTCAAAGCGCTGGGCGTAGACAAAAACTGCCGCTTCCATATTTCCGACGAGCCGTCCGCGGATCATCTTGAAATATATAAAAAGGCTAAAAGCGGCGTATCAAAGCTATTAAAAGGCTATCCGATAATGGATGCGCTTTCAAGCATAGATTATTATAAAGACGGCATAGTTGAGCATCCGATACCGGCGTGCGACCATATTGAACCGTTTTACGAGGCGGAGGTGCCGGATCTGTGGACGTATTACTGCTGCGGCCAGCATACCGACGTGCCGAACAGATTTATCTCCCAGCCGTCTTACAGGAACAGGATAATAGGTTTTCTGTTCTATAAATACGATATAAAAGGATTTTTGCAGTGGGGATATAACTTCTACAACAGTCAGCACAGCTATTATCCGATAAACCCGTATCTTTCCGTAAGCTGCGATTATTTCAGTCAGGCGGGCGACGCGTTTTCCGTATGGCCGGCGCAGGACGGAACGGCGTATGAATCGCTTCGCTTATCGGTTTTTTCCGACGCGATAAGCGACCTGCGTGCGCTGAAGCTCTGCGAGAGCATATACGGCAGAGAGCAGACGGTGAAGTTTTTGGAAGAGGATATAGACCGCCCGCTCAGATTCGCGGATTATCCTAAGTCTGATGAATATATACTGAACACGAGAAAAAAGATAGACAGACTCGTTGAGGAAGGACTGAAACGTGGAAAATAAAAAAGAGGGCTTGAAAAGCCGCTGTGAAGACTGCGAATTCTACGATTACGACGAATACTACGGCGAAATGTACTGCAAGGCGGACTTAGACGAGGACGAAATGGAGCGTTTCGCCCGTCAGGCGACCGCGAACTGCCCGTATTTCAAGTTCTACGACGAATACACGTCGGTGAGAAAACAGAATTAAAAAAACGGCGGAAGAGAGAGGCAACATAAAGAAGAAACAAACCCACTTTGACATCTTTCGTATAGAGAAAGTGTCATAGTGGGTTATTCTCTTTCAGGTCGTCTTAACCGTTACGACGTCAAAAATGATTATAAATCAGCTAAATTGCCGCTTTGCGGCAGCTAAATTATACACCTGTCGGCGTATAGCTAAATTGAAGCCTCGCGGCTTCAGCTAAATTAAATTCGCCTGTAAGCTCGGCGCAGCCGAATTTAGCTCGCGGAGCGAATTTAGCTATGCGAAGCATAATTTAGCTCGCGAAGCGAATTTAGCTGCGGTGTACTTCCTTACGAAGTACACCGCAAACGCCGTTTTTTTAATCAACTCTTTTGTCTCCCCAGAAGAACAGGGATACGGTGCCGGGGCCGGTATGCGATCCGATGGTCGCGCCTATCGGGAATATTTCCGGCTCTCCTTTCATTTTCGGGAATTTTTCCTTAACTAAAGCTGCAAGCCGCTGTGCGTCCTGCAGACACTCTGAGTGGCAGATGAACACGCGTCCGCTGTAATCCAAGCCGTCCTTTGCGTGCTCCGTCATTTTTTCCACAGTATGCTTTATAACACGCTTTTTGCCTATTACCTTCTGACGCGGTATGAGGCGTCCGAAATTATCCATATTCAGAAGCGGGCAGATACCTATCATATTTCCTATAAAGCCGGAGCCTTTTGATACTCTGCCGCCTTTGATGTAAAACGTAAGATCCGTGGAAAAGAACCAGTGGTGCATATAAAGCCGGTTTTCAAGAAGCCATTCGTTCAGCTCGTCTATACCCATTCCCCCGTCGCGTTTGTCCGCGAGCGTGTCCATTATAAGACCGTAGCCGCTTGATGCGCCGAGCGAGTCAACGACGTATATCTTGCGCTCCGGATATTTTTTACGCATCGCGTCCGCGGCGACCGTCGCGGAATTGTACGCGCCGGAAATGCCGGTGGAAAGCGTTACGTGAAGTATGTCTTTTCCTTCTTTCAAAAAGCTCTCAAAAAACTCTATGTATTCACCCGCGGACGGCTGGGAAGTTTTTGCCGTTTCGCCCGCCGTCATCCTGCGGTAAAGCTCTTCCGGCGTCATTGTCTGACCTAAGTCATCCGGGTACTCCTTGCCGTCAAGAGAGAAATGAAAGCATAAATATTTGATTTTTCTGCCGTCCAGACGTTCTTTTGTCAGGTCCGCGGACGAGCAGCAGGATATTATAAAGTCAGCCATAAATACCCCCATAAAACGTATGCATGTATTTTAACACATAAATATGGAAAAAACATACGGATTTTAGGTTAAGAATTGAGAATTTTTTATTTAAAGACTGTGTTTTTTTGCGTTATTTGTCGCCGTGTATCTGTCCCATAAGGCGCTTGTTGAACTCTTCCGCCGTGTTGTAGCCCATTTTTTTCTGGCGGCTGTTCATGGCGGCTATCTCTATGATAATAGCGAGGTTTCTGCCGGGACGTACCGGTATCGTTATAGCCGGTATGTTTATGCCTAAGATCTCCGTATACTCGGATTCAAGCCCGAAACGGTCGTACATTTTGCCCTGCACCCACTGTTCAAGCTCTATAACAAGGTCTATCTTCTCCGTCAGCTTTACCGCGCCCATACCGAACAGCCTGCGCACGTCTACTATGCCTATGCCGCGCAGCTCAACGTAATGGCGGATTATCTCCGGCGCAGAGCCTACGAGCGTGGTTGCGGAAACGCGCTTTATCTCCACCGCGTCGTCCGCTATAAGTCTGTGGCCGCGTTTTACAAGCTCTATCGCCGTTTCGCTCTTGCCTACTCCGCTGTCGCCGAGCATCAGAATACCTTCGCCGTAAACTTCAACAAGCACGCCGTGTCTTGTTATGCGCGGAGCGAGAGATACGTTTAAAGAAGCGATGAGAGCCGCCATAAATTCGCTCGTCAGCGTTTTAGTGCGCAGAAGCGGTACGCGCCCTTTTTTGCATATATTTATCTGCTCGTCGGATACGGGAAGCTCCGTTGTAAAAATAATACAGACGGGATTTTCGGAAACGAGGCTTTCAAAGCTGTCGTGCCTGGCTTTTTCGGGCAGAGAACAAAGATATTCGTATTCCACCCGGCCTATTATCTGTATCCTGTCCTTTTCAAACAGCTTGCCGAAGCCGGAGAGCTTGAGTCCCGGGCGGTTCAGGTCGCTTCTGCCGACCTGTATTTCCGCGACATTTTCCGGTGCGTATATCACCTCAAGCTGAAATTCGTCTATTATCGAGTTAAGCGGTATGGTATAAACTTCATTTTCCATAGTTTTACTCCATTATATCAGACGTAAAGCTGAATTTTTTATTGCAGAAGCGGCAGCATATCTCGACCGTCTTTTGTTCGCTGAATATTTTTTGCAGCTCGTCCCTGCCGAGCGACTTTACAGCGCGGAGCATACGGGCTTTACTGCAGTCGCAGACGTAATCCGTTTCTATCTCGTCAAACAGCTCGTATTCGATCCCGTCAAGGGCGTCCGCCATTATCTGTTCGCACGTTTTGCCGGAGGCGATTTGAGAGGAAAGACCGGTTATCTTTGTTACGTTTTGCTCCAGTTTATCTATCACGGACTCGTCCGCGTACGGCAAAAGCTGTATGAATACGCCGCCCGCGCCCGCGCATGACAGATCCTTGTCTACCAGCACGCCTAATGATATAAGCGTGGGCGTTTGTTCGCTCTGCGCGAAAAACGAGGCTATGTCCTCCGCTATCTCGCCCGATACTATCTGTGAAATACCCGTCATCGGCTCTTTTAACCCGACGTCGCGCACGACGCTCATATATCCTGCGCCTATAATGCCGGATACGTCAAGCTTGCCGCTCGGCTTAAGCGGCAGATCCGCGGACGGATTTTCTATATACCCTTTTACGTTGCCGCTGTAATCGGCTACCGCCATGACTATGCCGGCGGCGCCGTCGCCTTTGAACGTCAGGGTAAGCGAATCGTCTTTGTTTTTCAAGCGCGAGCCCATAAGCGAGCCGGCTGTGAGCACTCTGCCGAGAGCCGCCGTCGCCGTGGGCGCGGTTTTGTGATATTTGATTGCTTTGTTTACTATGTCCGTTGTGTCCGTGACCATTGCGACGGCTGAGCCGTCGGTCGTCATTGCGCGTATTATCCTGCTCATAGTCTTTTTAATATATAATGCACCTTTTCGCTGTTTTTGTCCGCTTCGTGCAGCGCCATTCTGTCAAGCGCGGCTAAAACCTCATAGCCGGACTGCGCCGCAAACTCTCTTATTTGTCTGTCGGAATAGCAGTATTCCGACTGTTCCTCGTCGCGCCTTACGTATCTGCCGTCAGGCTCCGGTATAAAGCAAGACAGGTAAAAATCACATCTTTTGAGACGCGGCTTGTAATCGCACGACCAGGCTATAAGTCCGTTTTTGTCTTCAAGTATAAAGTCGTTTTTGCCGTATTTTTCCGTAAATCTCTTCTCGGTGTTCACGTCGAATATGAAAAGCGAACCCGGTAAAAGAAATTTGTATAAGGATGAAAGCATCCGGCAGACGTCCTCACCCGACGGCAGATAATTCACGCTGTCAAGACAGCATACCGCGCCGTCCGCGGTACCGTACAGGTCAATGCCGCGCATATCCTGATGCAGAAGCAGCGCTTCGGGCGCTTTACGCTGAGCCAAAGCCAGCATCTCCTCGGATTTGTCAATACCTATCATGTCGTAGCCGAGACGGCAGAGCGCCGCCGTGACGGTCCCCGTGCCGCAGGCAAGGTCTATCACCGTTTTCGGCTTTTTGTCGGCGTAACGGCTGAAAAGCTCGTCAAGATACGCCGCCCACATACTGGGCGATTCGCCTCTGAAGCCGTCGTATAACGCGGCTATCGCCGTATATTCGTTTCCCATATCAGTCAAAGAGCGAATCCGGCATATCTTCCTTTTTTATTGCGCCGGAAAATCTGACCGCTTTGCCTTCAAGCGAGGCGAGAGGCGCGGGGATAGCCGTATCCGTGGCGTCCGCCAGCTCGTATAACGGGGAGAGTACTCCGCGGCTGCCTTTTACCTTTTTGTGCAGAGCCGTAAGCACGGACGCGGCGAATTTGTAAGGGCTTGCCGTTGATACGGTTATGACTTTGTCGGATGTCTTTTGCACGTACTGCTCCGCCTGTCTGTAAGCCACGGCGGTGTGCGTGTCTATGAGCTTGCCTGTGTCTTTGAACGTGGAATAAATTTCGGCAAGCGTTCCGTCCTCGTCCGTAAAGCCGCCGACGAAAAGCTTACGTATCTCGGAAAGCTCGTTTTGCGTTATCTCGTATCTGCCGGTCTTTGAAAGCTGTTTCATATATTCGGCCGTCTTTTCCTTGCCCGCCGTGAAGTAAAGCAGTCTTTCAAGGTTAGAGGATATGAGTATATCCATTGAAGGAGAAGAAGTCTGATAAAATTCTCTGTTCCTGTCGTATACGCCGGTATTTAAGAAATCCGTAAGAATGTTGTTTTTGTTTGACGCGCAGATAAAGCACTTTACGGGCAGACCCATGCGTGCGGCTAAATATCCGGCGAAAATGTTGCCGAAATTGCCGGTCGGCACGCAGAAGCAGACCTGCTCGCCGCGCTTGATCTCGCCGGCGTTGTATAAGTCTATATATGAAGAAATATAGTAAACTATCTGCGGTGCGAGACGGCCCCAGTTGATCGAGTTCGCGCTTGTTAAGATGTAACCCTGCTCGCGCAGTTTGTCTGAAAATTCTTTGTCTGCGAAAATGCGCTTCACACCGTTCTGCGCGTCGTCAAAGTTGCCTTCTATCGCCTGAACGGAGACGTTCGATCCTTCTTGAGTTGACATCTGCAGCTTCTGTATATCGGATACGCCGTCAACGGGGTAGAAAACTTTTATGCGCACGCCGTCAACGTCGCGGTAGCCTTCAAGCGCGGCTTTGCCCGTGTCGCCCGAGGTGGCGACTAAGATGTACGCCGTTTTTTTCTCGCCCGTCATTTTAAGCGCGCGGGAGAGCAGGCGCGGCATTATCTGAAGCGCCATGTCTTTGAACGCGCACGTCGGACCGTGGAAAAGTTCGAGCATATATTTATTTTCGCCAAGCTTTACGGTCGGGGCGGGATTTTCCGTATCAAAATTCTTATAAGCTTTTCTGCAGTCGGAAAGGAGCTCCGCTTTGTCGTAATCGGTAAGATAAAGCGAGAGTATCTCCGCGGCGCGCTCCGCGTAATCCATTTTTACAAGTCTGTCAAACAACGAGTCGGTAAGGAGCGGGATGTGATCCGGCACGAAAAGCCCGCCGTTGTCCGCAATTCCCTTTTTTATTGCCTGTGCGGAGGACAGCGTCTCTATCCCGCCGCGAGTTGAGATGTATTTCATATCTTTTTCCCTTAAAATTTTTATTTATTATGTTATTATATCACGAAAATATTAATAAGTCAAGTTGATTTTGACAGACGTTAAAACAGTGCGATTGTAAATAGTGCGGTTTTATTTGATGAAAGCGTATTTACACGCGTTGGGTTTTATGGTATAATAGCATAAAAGAACGGGAGCGTGCGCATAACCGTTAACGGAGGGCTTTTATGCAGCATGAGTATTCTTTGATACACGTATCCGATGATTTCGGCCGCGGCGGCGATATGTATTCGCTGTCGCTTGTTGACGCGCGCGATTTAGCGTTTTCATGCAACGGCAAAAGCGTTATCCTGTCCGGCAAATATCTGTTCTGCTTTTCAAGCTCGGATAAGGCTGAACATATAACGGGCGAATATACGGTAAAAACGCTGTATTTCCTGCCGTATTTCTATAACGTCAATCTCAATACCGCGATAATTGACGCGCCGGTATACGCTGAAATGCGCGAAAAATACGGTTATCCCGATTTCTCCCTTTTCAGAAAAAGAACAAACGACTATAACGGTATAATAAAGCTGACAGACAGCGAATACGAAAGCGTTTTCACGCTGTTTTCCTCTGCCGAGCGTCACATAGACAGTCACCCGTCGGACGTTATGTGGTCGTGCCGCACGCGCTCCGAGATAATAAGCGTTTTAAGGATAGCCGAGGCGGCGCAGAAGGGCAAGCACACGGACGTGACGAACGAGGTTTTACGTTATATCCGCGCGAATCCCAAAGCCGATCTGTCGTTGTCGGCGCTCTGTGCAAAATTCAACACCAACCGCACGACTCTTGCAAACACGATAAAGGAGCTTACGGGACTTTCGCCCGCGCAGTACGTTTTATCGGAGCGTTTAGGACAAACCCGTCCCGAGCTTTTGTTTACGGCGATACCCGTCGCGGAGATCGCGGAGAAATATGGCTTTGACGATCCGAATTATTATATCCGCGCCTTCAAAAAGAAATACGGGACGACGCCCTTGCAGTACCGCAAAAACGGCTTTGAAAAACGCATAAGCGAGGAGAAAAACTATCATCTGACAAAGGGCGGGACCGACCTTATGACGGAGGATGAATTCAAAAACTATCTGAAAAGAGGTCTCGGTCTCGCCGTCATACGTCTGCGCCGTGAGCCGGATAAAACGCGTTTCCGTGAGGCTTTCAAGGAATACGTTACAGCTCCCCGCTGGTACGCCATACGCGCCCACGCCTTTGAATATGAAGACGAGCTTTTGTCCTGCTTTGACGACGCGGAGCAGATAAAGCGGGAGATATTCGACCTCTGCGCGAGTAAAAAAGTCAAATTCACACCTTATCTTGTGTGTCTTCTCAAACGTTGGGGCGTAGGCGAGGTGCTTGAAAAAAGGCTTAGAGAAGAATATGAAGAGTTATACGCAAAGGTTTTTGCCGCCGCGGACAACATGCCCGATAAGTCGCTGTACGCTCTGTTTGATATGTCCTGCGTAAACGATCAGGCTTTATCTGAAAAAAAGTTAGAAGCCGCCGAGAAGTCTATTCCGATATACGAGTTAAACGAAATATACTTTGACTATCACACTGCGTTTGACGCGTACGCCGCATACGACGACAGCAAAGAGACGGAAAAGCGTCTGATAGATAAAGAGCTTGAAATGCGTATAAAAACGGGCTACGTCCCGTCGGCTCCCGCAAACGACGTGCTGTTCAGCCGTACACACGACGCGGACGAAAGGATAAGAGAATACGTCAACGGCAGACTGCCCGACGGTTATATGGATAAATATTATATCACGTTTGAAAAGCCTCTGCGTCCGTCACAGGCAGAGAAGCTCGATGCCGACTATTTTATAAACGGAGAGGTCGATATTGAAAAAATCGTCGCTTTCCACTCCGAATATCTGCCGATAACCGTCGTCAAGCAGGTGGAGCAAAGGATACGCGATACGTCGGACAAGAAAAGGCGCATTGAACTTATGACGCTTTTTCAGGATGAGCACGGCGATACGGTGGTGGATACGTGTTTATCCGAGCTGTTTTTGGATGAGCTGAAAGAATGTGCGGCAAAAAATCCCGCATCACTTGATACGTATACTCTCGCCGGCTTCGTTCTGCACGGACACAGTGATGAAATCAAAAAATACGCGGCGGAGCTGATAGATAAGGACACCTTGAAAAATTTTGCCGTCTCCTCGTATTTTCTTTATAACTATAAAAAAGAGGACAGAGAGCTTTTTGCGACAAAGCTGTCAGATACGGATGCGGAAGATTACGGATTATATTTAAGCACGTTTGTTGAAGCTATAGCGCGAGGAGTGCCGGATCTGCCGCTTGAAATGCTGTATCTTTCCTTCATACGGTACGGCGGAAACCACAGTTCTTATTTTATGAACGCGCTTTATAAAGGCGGCATTTATAACGAGCGTATAATCGAAGAGGCTCTGCGCTGCGTGGATCCGAAAGCCAGAGCTATCGCAGCCCTTATGCGCGACAAAAAGCCGTATATAGAGATAAAAAAGCTGAACGGTTATAACGCCGGCGACTGTATAAAATTATTCGAAGATATAGAAAGAAAACGAAACCTGAGCGCGGTTGGGCTTGACAGACACCTTGACAAAAACGAGTATCAAAAAGCGTTTTCGGAACCTTTACAGAATTACACATTCTGCGAACCGCAGTATCTTTCAACGTCTGTAAGAGTACGGCTTTTGTCCGAGGGACGGATGAATGGTTTTATCGCGTATATCGGCAAAAAGCCCGTCGGCTTCATAGACTGCGGAAACAGAGACGACTATAAATATTTGAACGGACTTGCGGATGAGCCGGAAAAGGACGAATTCGTCATAACAGCGCCTGTCGCGGACGATGAAAGAGTAGCGGAGGCGCTGATACGGCGAGCCGCGGAATACGCCGAGGAAGACAAACGACCCGTATCAAAGGTATATTTACAAAGATCGCGTGAGAAAGATAATTACGAAAAGATAAAAGATATGTTTTTGTCAGCGGGTTTTGAAATATACAGGCAAAGTGAGGACGATATAAATTTGATCAAAACATCTTTTAGTAATTAAATAGGAGTGACGTTATGCATGATGAGATGATTACCGGAAAAATATATTTTTTGCGTGTTCCGTTCGAAAGAGAATATGAGGATTTCATTGCATTCCTGATTCGCTGCGCGGTGGATAATCAAATATGGATCAACGCCGGTGAGCAGATCAGAAATCCGGACGCGAGGTATAAATATTCTATGGACAGCGGCGAAATCATTGATCTTTCAAAGAAATATCTCCCCTTTGAAATAACGGATAACAAGGATACGGATGAATGTGATCGGATCACGAGCGGTATGTGGTATCGTGACGCGGATTTCGGTATAGCCGACTGGGGAAGCTCCGGTATACCCAATATAGAAAATTTTTTGGTGCAAATCATGGAGCATGATTTGATAAGATATGTTCATATTTACATTGATTTAGTGCATGGTTATATACCGTGCGCGTATGAAAATCTCGATATTAACGCGTCGGATTTTTGTAGAACACTTATGTCACTGCCCAATCACTATGGATTACCGACCGGGCAATTCAATATCAGAAAATTTGGTGACCGGTAATCATGATTTATTAAGAATAATTAAGAATTATTAAGGTTTCTTAATACTCGTTGACAATAGCAATTATTTAAGCTATAATGTATTTAAGCAACTCAAAGGAGGATTACGATAATGCCGACTGTTTTGATTGTTGTAGGCGTAGGCGCGCTTTTTATTATCATACGGTTTCTTATAGGTAATATACCGAAATTTGAGGAATGTAAAGATATTGCGGACAAAGGCTTTGTTTGCCCGAATTGCGGAAAAGAATTCAGCCCCAGATGGCAAAGCCTGTATTATAAACTTCCTTCTGTTTATACGTACAACGTTGCAAAGCTCAGATGCCCGGCGTGTAAAGAAAGAGATATGTGTTCGCGAAAAATCAACACTTAAAGAGAAAGAAAAACAAATGACATACGATGAATTTGAGAAAATAATAATAGAGGATATTATACAAACGTATCCCGAATACGCTGAAAAACTCGCGCGTCAGTACGGCTCTGCGACCGTTGTAAAAAGAACTGTAAATAACCCCGGTTTCTATACTTATTACGAAATAAGCGATAAAACCGCGTCGCTCGGCGACGGAGTTGATCTGCGGCTTGGCGAAAACCAGTGGAACGTAAACGGCCTGAAATACGGCAGCGATTATATTCTTTGGGTAAAAAACGGATTTATATCGTCGCTTGAAGGCTTTTCATACGATGAACCGTGGCCGACGGAAATAACGGATATAAGCAAAATGAAAAAGTGCGATTAACGTCGCACTTTATTACTGTAGCGGCGGGTTTACGTTTTTGTCTTGACTTTGTTGCGTCTTTGACGGATAAGGCCGCGACGGCGAAAAAATGAGATTATTAAAAAAGAGCAAGAATTATTAAGATTTCTTAATACCCGTTGACAATAACGGTCATTTAGGCTATAATACGTTTAAACACAATACATAAGGATCTAAGGTGGATTTATGAAAAAAAGAATAATACTTATTTTACTTGCGGTCACGCTGATCTTAAGCTCATGCTCCGCGGGATCGAATACAGTCACGACGGAAGCGGAAACAAAAAGCGAAACGGCGGCGGATGTAGAAAAAGGAGAGCCGAAAGGCTTTTTAAAAACCGCGGCAATGATAAAAACAGGCAGCGATTCTGCCGCGTATACGTACGAATATAACGAAAACGGAGATCCCGTTAAGGAGGTATACAGCGGCACCGTCGGTTCCGATATTACAAATTATATCTGTACTTATACGTATAACGACGACGGCAGCGTTTCATCGCACAAAGAAACCGTGAAAAACGGCGCGATGACAACGACCGATACCGTGACGAAGCATAACGACAGCGGCTTGCCGATACAAGTGACTACGACCGAAAAGACAAACGATACGACCTCAGAAACGGTAATGAAACTTGACTATAACGAAAACGGAAAACCCGTGCGTATATCGCAGTCGATCATGGGGACGGAATCGGTGATCGAATATGAGTACACGGATGAAAACGGAAGCAATATTATGAGATCGTCGACCGGTATGACAGTAGAGCAAACCTGCGATCAGAACGGCAACGTGATAAAATACGTAACGAAATCACCGAACGGCGATATCATATCAACGACGGAGTCGCAGTATGATGAGAATAATAAACTGATAAAAATGACTGATAACGGAGTTATAACCGAATTCGAGGATACGTATGAAAACGGTCTTCTCGTAACAGAAAATAAAAAAATCAACGGAAAAACGGGCAGTTGTATATCGTACGAATATGATAAATACGGCAATATTATAAAAATAACAACCGCCGACGATTCAGGCAAGGTAACGCATACGGAAGAATATGCGTGGACGCCTGTTTATTAAACGAAGCTTTATAAGCCCTGAGCGTCAAACGGCGTGATAATGAAGATAGAAAAAGCAGGAAATATGATAAAAGCCGATTATTACGATAAATTCAAATGCAAATGCGGAGACTGCCGGTCGGTCTGCTGCGGCGGCTGGGGCATAACCGTGTCGGACGAGGAATATTTCAGGCTGATCGGGCTTGACTGCCCGGCGGAGCTGAGATATATCCTCGACTGCGCGCTCGCGGTGGTCGACGATCCGAGCCCCGAGCGCTACGCGATGATGAAGCCGTCTTATACGGGCAAATGCCGGCTTATAAATGAGGCGGGCCTTTGCTCGCTTCAGATAGCCTGCGGAGAGGAAGTTCTGCCGGCGGTATGCCGTATGTATCCGCGTTCGCTTACCGAAAATCACGCCGGGTGTTCCGCAAGCTGTGAGCGCGTTGTGGAAATGCTCATGCGAGCCGAGCCGCTTTCATTCTCCTCGCCTCTGCCGGAGCCGATGGCGGGATTTGTAAAGGCGCTGCAGAACTCCCTCAGTCCGCAAAGCGGACAGCTCCCTCGGAGAGGGAGCCACTCGAAAGCCTCCCTCTTTGAGGGAGGTGGCGCGGCGGAACGGCGCGACGGAAGGAGTTTAAAACCGTTGAAAGAACGGATAGCGGATCTTCTGCCGGACGTTTTTCCGCACGGCTATACGTATTTTTATTTCGGTCTGCTCGCCATGTATACGGGCATCATGGCGGAGGCGTCCGAGCGCTTCGCCGAGACCGTGTATAAGGATTTTTATGAATACGGCAAGGACGGCGAAGAGCGGCTGTATAAGGATATCGCCGCGTTTGATGACCGTTTTCCTTCTGCGGAGCGGTGGTTTGAGAATCTTATAATCAACCGTATGCTTTTGACTGATTTTCCCGGCGACGATATAAAGACCGCGCTGTGCGGAGTCGTCTGCGAATACGCGCTTGTGCGTTTTGAATCGGCAACGTGCGGGACGGAGGAGCAGTTCGTAGATAAGATCGCCGCGCTTTACAGATATATAGGCCACACGAATTTCAACAAAAACAGCCGCGCGGCGATAGAGCGCGCGGGAGCGTTTTCTTCCGACGGTCTGTCGGGGTTTTTGCGGGTATAAAAGAATAAAAAACAGCACGGATCAAAACCGTGCTGTATTTATATACTTACTTATTTCGGTATCTTTTCGTAGTCCTTTAAGAACTTGTCAAGGCCGCTCTTGGTAAGCGGATGGTCGATCATCTGCATGATCACCTTGTACGGTACGGTCGCTACGTCGGCGCCGGCGAGCGCGAGGTCGATAACGTGGATCGGGTTACGGGTGGATGCGGCGACGATCTGCGTGGGGGCGTTCTGGATAGCGAACATATCGGCTATCTTCTGGATGAGCTCCATACCTGTCCAGCCTATATCGTCAACTCTGCCGACGAACGGGGCGACGTAGGAAGCGCCCGCGTTGGAAGCGAGGAGAGCCTGGCCTGCGGAGAAGCACAGCGTGCAGCAGGTCTTGATCCCTTCTTTGGAAAGGATCGAAACGGCTTTCAGACCTTCCTTGCAGGTCGGGATCTTGACGATCATATTCGGACGGATCTTATTGATGGCTCTGCCTTCCTCGACCATTTTGTCAGCCTCTAAGGAGATGACTTCGCCGAATATAAGGGTCTCGGGGGAAACTATAGCGGAGATCTCTGCTATGGCGTCCTCGAATTTTTTGCCTTCTCTTGCGATGATGGACGGGTTTGTTGTGACGCCGGAAACTATACCGAGGGAATACGCGTCTTTTATTTCTTCGATATTAGCGGTATCTATAAATATTTTCATTGTTTTTTCTCCTTTATTACAGTTATGCCGCCGTTTGCGTTTTGCCGTAAGCGGCGGCATTTTCATTCATTTAAGATCAGACACCCTTGGAAAGTCTTCTCTTCATTTCCTCGTTTGTGAAGTTGTTTTCGGAAACGTGGCCCTTGAGCGGGATGAGTTTCTCGTTGATGAGATCGAGGAACCATTCGGGCTGCGGGAAGAAGTCGTGATCGTATTCAGCGGACGGTGTGATCCAGTTGCGGGCGCCGAGAACCGCGGGAGGTGCATCGAGGTAATCGAATGCAAGCGACGTGATGTTCTGCGCCATATCGTTTATAACGCTGCCGCGGAGGCAAGCGTCTGTTGCGAGCAGGATCTTGCCGGTCTTCTTGACGGATTCGAGAACGGGATCATAGTTGAACGGAACAACGCTTCTGGCGTCGATCACGTCGCAGGTGATGCCGTATTTCTCTTCAAGGATCTGTGCCGCGTCAAGCGCTCTGTAAAGCGTTGCGCCGACTGTGAGTATGGTAAGGTCTTTGCCTTCGCGTCTGACGGCGCATTCGCCGAACGGGATCTCGTAGTATCCTTCCGGGACGCCTTCCTTGACGAATTTCTCGGGCATATCGTAGATCTTCTGGCTCTCAAAGAACACAACGGGGTCGGTTCCGGCAAGAGCGGTGTTCATAAGACCCTTTGCGTCGTAAGGAGTTACCGGGAATACGACTTTCAGTCCCGGGATATGAGCGCAGAGAGCGGTCCAGTCCTGGCTGTGCTGTGCGCCGTACTTGTTGCCTACCGGTACACGGAGAACGACAGGCATCTTGAGTCCGCCTGCGGACATGGACTGCCATTTTGCCATCTGGTTGAATATTTCATCACCGGCGCAGCCTATGAAGTCGCAGTACATAAGCTCAACTATAACGCGGCCGCCTGCCATTGCGTAACCTGTTGCGGTGCCGCAGATAGCGGATTCGGATATAGGCGAGTTGAACAGTCTGTGATACGGAAGAGCCTCCGTAAGTCCTCTGTATACGCCGAACGCGCCGTTCCAGTCACGTACGTCTTCGCCGTATGCGATGAGGGTCGGATCCTCATAGAATTTGTCGAATATAGCTTCAAACAGACCGTCTCTGATGTTGTAAGCCTTCATCTTGGAAACGGGGTTGCCGTCCTTATCCAGATAATAACGGCTCTGACCGGCTATCTTCTTGACTCTCTCGTTTTCTTCCTTGGGCATTCTGACCTCAACGGGACGCTCGTCCATCTTTGCTACGTGCTGATTGGAGAACATCATGTTTTCAAGGAACAGCGGGTCTTTCTTGTAATCTGTAAACGGAGCGATCTCCGGATCGGAAGCGAGCATGAACATTCTGTGGTTTCTGTCAACAACAGCGTCATGGATCTTCTTGATCTCTTTTTCGGTGGCGACACCGGCGTCTATGATCTGCTTCGGGAATACGGTAAGCGGATCAAGCGCACGCCAGAGCTCCTCTTCCTCGGGTGTTCTGTAAGTGAGAACGTCGGAGGTGGAGTGACCGCCCAAACGGTAGGTAACGACGTCTAACAGAACGGGGCCCTTGCCTTCTTTGATCAGTTTCATCTTGCGTCTGTAAGCGTCGATGATGGCAAGCGGGTTCCAGCCGTTGATGCGTTCTGCGTTGAGCTGGTTCTGTGCGATGCAGCCGAGTCTTGCGAGATCGCCGTAAGCCATCGTTTCGCCCTTGGTCTGACCGCCCATGCCGTAATGGTTGTTGTTGAAGTTGAATATTATCGGAAGTCCGCCCTTGTAGCCGTCTTCCCACAGCTGTGTGAACTGGTCCATTGCCGCAAAGTTCATAGCCTCGAAAACGGGGCCGCGTCCCGCGGCGCCGTCGCCGGCGTTGGCAACGACTATACCGTCACGCTTGTTGCATTTCTTGTAAAGAGCAACACCCGTCGCTATCGGACCCGCGCCGCCGACTATGGCGTTGTTCGGGAATATACCGAACGGCAGGAAGAACGCGTGCATCGAGCCGCCGAGACCGCGGGAGAATCCCATGTTCTTGGCAAACAGCTCGCACATAAGACCGTACATGAAGTAATCTCTTGCAAGATCCTTTGTGTTCTTAGCGGTGGAGTATTTCTTAACGACTTCGTACTGCATACCGCCGTCGTATTCTTCCATTATCTTGGTAAGCTCTTTATCGGAGAGCTTCTTGATAGCGGACATAGCCTTTGCTATGACCTCGTGATGCGAACGGTGAGTACCGAAAATGAAATCGTTAACGCCGAGCTCGTAAGCCTGACCGACAGCCGTCGCTTCTTCACCTAAAGCAAGGTGAGAGGGTCCGGGATACGTGAATTTTCTCTCGTTGTATTCGCCCTTCTTCTTAAGAGCAAGCAGCATTTCCTCAAATTCGCGGATCGCGACCATATCGGCATACATTCCGAGGAAATCTTCCTTTGAAAAATTGTCTTTCTCATCGGCAACAGTCTTGTTATATTCGCAGACCTTTATGTCCTGGAATTTGATCGTGCGTTTTTTGAACTGATCCTTTGGATTGACAAGCATTGACTTAGGCATTGTTGTTCTCTCCTTATATTATAAATTTTATTCAAATAATGCTTCACGTATTATTTCGCAAACCGTCGGATGCGGGAATACGATCTCTTTGAGGTTGTCCACGGTCATTTCGGTCTCTATCATCATCGCGCCGCCGTAGATAAGCTCCGCAGCGTAGTTGGCGATAAGATGTACGCCTATGACTCTGTTGTACTTCTTGTCTATTATGACCTTGCAGATGCCGTCTCCGCCTTCGTTTTCGGCAAGATAACGTCCGCTGTACGCCATTGACAGTTTCTTGACTTCTATATCGTAGCCTTTCGCTTTAGCGGAAGCCTCGGTCTCGCCGACACAGCCTACCTCGGGGTTCGTGTAGATGACGGACGGGATGGCGTTGTATCTCATTCTGTCCTTCTTGCCGAGGATGTTGTTGACGGCGACTTCGCCTTCACGGTACGCGGTGTGGGCAAGCATGATCTTGCCGTTTATATCGCCCGCGGCGTAGAGACCGGGCACGCTGGTCTTCATATATTCGTCTGTGACTACGGCGCCGCGTTCCATAACGGGATTCAGCGTCTCAAGTCCGTAGCCCTGCGTAACGGCGCGGCGGCCGATGGAGCAGAGGACTTTGTCGGCGGGAGCTATCTCAACTTTACCGTCGGGCGTCTCGAACTGTACGCCTTCGGGCAGGACCGCGGTAACTTTGCAGCCGAGGTTGAATTTGATGCCCTTTGCCTTGTAGTTGCCAAGCAGTATTTTTGAAATATCCGCGTCTGTCGGACCGGCGATGTGGTCGAGCATCTCAACGATGGTGACCTCGGAGCCGACGGAGTTATAATACGACGCCATTTCAAGACCTATGACGCCGCCGCCGATGACGACGAGCTTCTTCGGGATCTCGGTAAGATCGAGGATCTCGCGGTTGGTCATTACGTAACCGGTCTCATACAGCTCGCGCAGACCGGGGATGGGCGGCATAACGGGCATCGAACCGGTGCAGAGAAGCAAGTTGACTCCGCAGTAGGTCTTGCCGTCGGCTTCAACTTTGAAGCCCTCGGCGTCTTTGCCTAAAATTTTGCCGTCAGCCATTACGACTGTCGTGCCGGCGTGCTTTTCCTGCGCGCCGATACCGGAAACGAGCGTTTTGACTACTTTGTTTTTGCGGGCAACGACAGCTTTCTGATCTATACTGCTGCCGGTGACGGCTACGCCGTACTTATCGCCGTGCTTCGTGTAGTCGTATATCTTTGCGGAATAGAGCAGAGCTTTGGACGGGATGCAGCCTTCGTTTAAGCATACGCCGCCGAGAGCTCTTTTCTCTATCAGAACGGTCTTCAAGCCGCCCTGTGAGGCGCGGAGAGCCGCGTTGTAACCCGCGGGGCCGCCGCCTAAGATTATAAGATCAAAATTTTCCATATCGGGTACCTCTTATTTGCAGAGCAACAGAGAGAAATTCTCAAGCGCGGTGCAGAGATCCTTTAAGAATCTGGAGGCGGGAGCTCCGTCCACGGCTCTGTGGTCGTATGTGAGCGAAAGCGCCATTGCCTGATACGGTTTCATTTCGCCGTTCACTACCTTTACTCTGGTGGTGATCGTGTTTACGCCGAGGATGCCCGTCTGAGGCGGATTGATGACCGGCGTAAAGGATTCTATACCGAAGGAACCGAGGTTGGAGATCGTGAAAGAAGCGCCCTTCATCTTGTCGGGAGCAAGCGTACCCGCCTGAGCGGCCTTTGCAAGCTCTTTTGCTTCTTTGGATATCTCGGCAAGAGTCTTCTTGTCCGCGTTCATTATCGTGGGAACGAGAAGTCCCTTTTCGGTATCAACGGCAACGCCCAGATGAACGCCGCTGAATTTACGCAGAACGTCGCCCTCAAGCAGATGAGCGTTCAGATTTGCGTGTTCGGGTTTCGCGAGTATTCTTGATACGGCGTAAAGGATTATGTCGTTTAAGGTGATGTTCGGCAGACCGAGCGTTTCTGCGTTTGCTTTGAGTTTTGCGCGGAACGCCATGATCTCCGTAGCGTCGAATGAAGAGGTGTTGGTGAGCTGAGCGGTCGTCGCCAAAGAATTGAGCATATTCTTTGCTATCGCACGGCGTACGCCGGACATCTTTTCGTCCACGTATTCGGCTTTTTCTTCTGCCTTTGCGGGAGCTTCAGCCTTGGGAGCCGCGGGCTTGTCTATATCCGCAACGGAGAACTTGCCGCCTATGCCGGAACCGGCTTCGCCTGCGAAGGCGCCTGCCGCAGCGTAAGTGGCGCTCGGACCGTTTTCTATAAGGCGTCTCACGTCAGCCTCACAGACTCTGCCTTCAGCTCCTGTCGGAGTTGCGAATCTGTAATCAACGCCGGCTTTCTTTGCAAGTGCTTTTGCGCGCGGGGAAGCGAAAACGGTTCCCTCGGGCGCTTTTACGGGAGCGGCTTCAGCCTTGGGAGCCTCTGCCGGAGCTTCAGCCTTCGGAGCTTCAGCGGCGGGCGCCGCGGGAGCGGGCGCTGCTTCTGCCTTGGGAGCCTCTGCTCCTTTGAGCATATCGGGTAAAAACTCTTTTGTTGATTCACCGGGGTTGCCTATGACCGCTATATTGGTCATTATCGGTATCTCCGCGCCCTCTTCAAAGAAGACGTCGATCAGAGTACCCGAAGCGGGAGCCGGCTCGTCTGTGGTGGTTTTGTCAGTTTCGTAGGTGAAAAGTATCTCACCTTCCTTGACTTCCTCGCCCTTTTTCTTGTGCCATTCTGTCAGTATGCAGCTCTCGACCGAAATACCGACGTTAGGCATCAATACGGGTGTTGCCATAAGTCATTCCTCCTGTTTTGATAAACACATACGTGTTTTTATTTACATACAGTATTATATTATAGAAATAAGGAAAATTTATCAAGCGTGTTATGTAAAAATTGTTGCGGCAAATGTTGAAATATTTTGTGCAGAGGCGACGACCTCTGCAACTCTAAACTCTTAACTCTAAACTCTTAACTTAAAAAGGCTGTCCGCAGACAGCCTTTTTATACGTTTATTCGGGTCTTTCGTCTTTCGGCCTGATCGTGCCGGCGCCTACCGGGTAGGTTTCGTCCGGATAATCGGCGTCTTTGCCTTCCTGATCGGCGTAGCGGATATCGTTTCTTATATCGTAAGAAACGAGGTTGGTTATGGTGTTGCCGTGTGAGAGGTCAACGTCCGTATGATATTCGCCCCAGTAATCCGTTACACAGTAGAACGGGTCTGCGAAGTATCTTGCGACCTCGGGCTTCTTATAATTCTCGTTATCGGCGTAACCGGCGGAGTAATTGAGCTCTACGTTTTCAACAGCGCAGTTTTCAAGCGTGAGCTGGCCGGATACGACGCAGCCCATAATGCCGCCTATGTTGTGGAAACCGAATATCTTGCAGTTTTCCGCTTTGCAGTTCGTAATGGAAACGTCGCAGTTGCCCACGATGTTGGCGCCTACGAGACAGCCTACGCGGAAGCTTATGCCTTCTATATTGCCTTCAACGCCGACGCCGCCGTTGAGCGTAAGGTTGGAAACGGTTATGTTTTCAAGTTCAACGACCGAGCCGGGCTCCTCGATAGAACCTATGACGCAGCCGCAATGCTTTGTGTTGGAATCGATCAGAGCGTTTGTAAACGTCAGGTTCTTGATAGTCAGGGACGTGTTGCTTATACCGATGAAGCCGGAGCCGTATATCTTGCCGTCGTTGCCCGCGACTTCAAGGTCTTCGGGAGCTATCGTCATGCCGTTTATTATGTGTCCGCCGCCGTCGATCGTAGCGTATGCGAGAGAATCCGTGCAGAGCGGTACCCAGTTTTTGCCGCCGTCGAGCTTGGGATCGAGGTCTATGTCGGCGGTGAAGAGTATAGTCATATCGGTATAATCTTCTTCGCCGTCAAGGACTTTCTGAGCAAACGCGAACAGTTCTTCGCGTGAGCCTATTTTGATCGTATCGCCTTCGATCTCGGCGCTTGTTTCAGTGTCCGTGGCCGCTTCCGTTTCGGTGACTTCTTCCGTCGTCACGTCTTCTTTTGTCTCGGTCACCTCAGCCGTTGTTTCGCCCGCCGTCTCGCCCGCGGTTTCCGCGGCCGTTTCGGCCGGTTTGGTTTCGGCGGAGGTCTGTGCCGGTTTGCCGCCGTCGCAGCTTGCGAATACTGCAAGCGTCAGGATCGCGGCAAGCAGGACGCTTAAAATTTTTGCTGTCTTTTTCATTTTATTATCCTTTCTGTCTTTATATCATCATGTTTTTTGCCATGATATTGTTTTTAGATACGGTATGAATTTTTCTCTTTCCGCATTAGTTGCGCTTTCCTCCGCGCCGGTCAGCGGGTTGTAGAAATACTGATAGCAGAAATACGCGACGCCGCGGCATTTAGGCAGCGTTTCGGTATACTGCAGACATCTTAAAAGCACGTCTTTATGCTCTGACCATTCGTTCTGACCGGAGCCGGCGTACTGATCGTAACCGGACTTGGCTTTGCCGAGCGACATTCCGATTATAAGTTTGACCGAATCCGTTTTTATAATATTCTGCCACGTGTCGCAGACTTCGTCAAACGCCATGCTCTTATGCTCAAACCCGAAATATACCTGCGGGCATATATAGTCTATGTATCCCGGCTCTTTGCACCACGTTTTGACGTCCGCAAAGTGAGAATTGAGTACCGTCTGCATATTGCCGGCGGGACTTATGCCGAAAAGCCTGTCGGCGCCGGACGCCTTCGTTGTGTCATACAGCGCTTTTACGAGCTCGGATAAACATTCCTTGCGGAACGCTGCGAGATTCTTTTTGCCGCCGTTTGCCTTGTATTCCGAATAAGTCTTTGAGTCAAACGAGGTATCCGTCGTCGGATAGAAATAGTCGTCCATGTGGAGCCCGTCAACGTCGTATCTTTCAAGAAGCTCCGCAGCGCCCGATACGATCAGATCGCGCACGTCCTTTTCGCCGACGTTCAGATACACGCGCTCGCTTACGACGGGCAGATATTTTCTTTTCAGTTCCTTATCGTTATACCACTGTTTTATCGTATATTCGTCCGATACGAGCTTTATCTCGCTTTCCTTCATCGCGCGCATCGGGTTTATCCACGCCTGAACGGACAGGTCTCTTTTGTGCGCTTCTTCCACAAGGATCTCAAACGGATCGTATTCGTGTTCTGCCGCGTAACTTCCCGTCACTATGTAACACGGCGGATATATATCCGAAGGATACATACTGTCCGCGTACGGACGCACCTGGAATATAACGGTATTATAATGATTTTTTACCGTATTATCAAGCACTCTGCAGAGCAATTTTGTAAAATCTTCTTTACTTCTTTGCTTTCCGCCGTTTACGTATATCCCGGACATATCAAACTGTGATATCCAGAGGGCTTTCATATCATCGTAATTCAAGTGTTCGTTCTCCGGCTCGGCGGCCGTTTCCTCCTCCGTCGTCTCGTCGGATGCCGTTTCTTCCGCCGCGGTCACCGCCGCTTCCGTTTCCGTCTCTGTTCCTTCCGTGATATCCGTTACGGAAGCCGGTACGGACGAACAGGCTGCAAGTGACAGAAGCGCGGCAAGCAGCACGGCGGCGGCTTTTATTCTTTTCACCTCCGCCTCACGTCCTTTCAATGATCTTTCCTTTTGATTATAGCATATTTTCAATTTTATGTCAAGTGTAAAATGTCGTATAAATCAAGGGCGGCGATAAAACGCCGTCCTTTATGATGTTTTGATTTTCAGCGCGTTGACGCGAAGCGGAACAGTTCAACAACGTCTTTGTTGTTTACTTCCTTATCGCCGTTAAAGTCGTAGATCGATTCGTCTTCTTCTTTAACCCCGCCCGAAACGTATCTGAACAGGAACACTACGTCCTTGTTGTTTATCTCGCCGTCGCCGTTACAGTCACCGGCTTCTTTTTTGTCGCCTTCCGGCGTTGTATGATCGGGCTCGGGCTCCGATCCGTCCGCTGCCGTTTCCGTGTCCGTCACGGGATCGGTTTCGGTTTCCCGGTCTGTCTCCGTTGCGGTATCCGTCTCCGGCTCGGATCCGGCGTCCGTATCCGAATCGGTTTCGGTTTCCGTCACGGGCTCGGTCAGCGGCTCGGTCTCTTCCGGGTCGGGCTCAGGCTCTTTGTTAAGCTCCTCTGCTATGCTTTTTGCAAGCGCTGTTCCCGCCGCGGCTGTTTTTGAGAAAATGATGTTGTGTATATACATCGTGTCGCCGTCTTCGCCGGTGGCGAACAGATAGTCTATACGCATATCCGTAATATCGCCGGTCCAGTCGGAGATGCCGCTCATATCGAACTGCACGGTATCGTATACGTCTTTCATATACGTAAGCTGCTTCGGGTTGTTTTCGCTGTAGTTTTTGCAGACTTCCGTGCCGTAATATTTGACGGGACCCGAAGCGCGGCTGTTTGTCGTGGGCATTTTATACACAAGCGTTACGAATTTGTTTTCATCCGCGCTCGCTTTGCTCTCAAGTCCGGAAAAATCAAAGATCATATACGGATCGAACGTCGTGCCTTCCGAGCCTTTTACGGAAAGCCTGAGCGCGCCGTCTTCACAGCTTGCGTCCGTCTGGTTTGTATAAAACTTGAACGCTTTTACATACGCTTCCGAAGGGAACGTCACGTTGCACGGATCCGTGTCCGTATAGGGCGATTCAACGATAAACTCGCCCTGTTCGGCTCTTTTGGGTCCGAAAGCCAGGATAAGCGCGTTGTCTATCGTCCTGTCCGCGCCGTCCGAAGGCGTAGATACTGTCTTGTACGTTTTATACGTGGCGTCCGTCGCCGTCACCATCGTCATTGAGCCGCCGCCGTCAAACAAAAGCGCGTCATAAAGGTCAAGGTCTTTTATAAGCTGTTTATAACGTGATCTTGAGCCGCCCGAGCCGCCAACGCCTCTGCCGTCCATGGTCACAATAACTATTTTTCCGTCTCTGTTATAGCCGAATATCGTTGACGGATATCCGGTAGAAGCGGCAAGGTCCACCTCCGGTCTGACGACGCCGCCTTTTGCAAGGGGAACGCTGCCGCTGACCGCGGTCGTAACTTTCTGCCAGCGTTCGTCGTCTCCGGCGTAGTCGTGCAGTTCCACGGTAACGTTTATCTTGTCTCCGGCCTTGAACGAACTTATATCGGAAACTCTGCTTCCGCGCGCCGTTATGACCATCTGCCTGTTTGTCAGGCATGGCGGATTTTCCGTTGTGGAACTGTTGTATATCGCTTTTACGGTGCCTGTTATATCGGCGCCGTGGCAAAGCGTGTAATCTTTGTCAAACTCTATCAGAAGCTCGTACGCGTCGTCCTGGACGAAATCCCTGCGAAGGCTCATTATGCGGTCGGTATATATAAGCAGTATATCGTTTACGGGGAAGCGGTTTATACCGTCCGCGGAAACTGTTTTTGCCTGCGTCGTGTTTTTTATGCCGATAACGGTGTGAGGCTGACCGAGAGTGGGTATGTAGTCGTCCGTTATGCCGAAAGTCCAGGAGCTGTTTGTCGGCGTTGACGGGCCTGTTTCTATATCTATTTCCTTTCTCGTTATCTCGGACGTGTATATCTCTCCGTTTACCATATTGAACGATCTTGATATGGTAATATCGCTTTTGGCTTTGTCTTTATCGGTAAGATTGCCCCTGGCGCCGAGCGCCCAGTGCGTCAGCCACATATCGCCGTTGACCGCGGCTATCGCGGTCTTGCCGGAATTATCCTGATTATACTGTTTTACTATATTCACTACGGTGGACGCGCTGTAATTTACGAGCGCGGTGTCGCTGTAATATTTTGCGTCAAGATAAAGATCCTGCTGTTTCAGATCGAACGTGACTACGTTTATATGCTGCGCGTTATACGTCGCGGTGTTTGAGTTTGTCCTTATCTCCGCGTACTGTACTCCGTTGTAAAGCGCTTTTTCGCTGTGCGACGTTTCACCCTTTATTGCGGGGATCGTTCCCGCAGCGGATATGACGCAGCTCAGGGTGAAGATCAAAGAAAGCATAAGCGCCGCTGTTTTTGTCTTTTTCATAAAACGCTCTCCTTAAGTGTCGTGGATTTTGCGGTATCAGGCGGCGGACGAGAGGTAACGGAACAGCGCCACAACGTCCTTGTTGTTGACCTCTTTGTCGCCGTTGAAATCGTATTTGGGATCGTATTCCGACGTGCCGGTCGAAACGTATCTGAACAGCGCCACAACGTCCTTGTTGTCCGCTTCGCCGTCG
>JAFSYU010000034.1 GCA_017443595.1 Clostridia bacterium | reverse complement strand
TTTTCGGACGAACAGATCGTTGTTCCTGCGAGGCAAAGCCCGCAGGTGCTACTATACGTAACAGCAAGGGGTTTAACGAAGCAGGAGCGGCGAGATGCCGTCCGAAAACGTGGTTCGGATAATTCTCGTTACCCTAATCGTTTAGTTGATCGACAGTATGTTTTGAGATCATTATTTGCTGTTATATAAATCATATACGCGCGTTAAAGCAATACCGTTTTATGAGCAGAGCATATCATAATTTAGCCGTTATACCGTGAATATCATATGTAATTATCGGTTTTCCCTGAAAATTTCAATAATACCCCTTGCTTTTCAAATAGATATATGATATCATCAATAAAAAGAGGGGGCACAAAATTCGGGCCGGCGTTCACAACGACCATACCGGTTTTAATTCTTGATTCTGCATTCTTGATTTGCATGAGGTTTTATGAAATATATCAAATCCACCATCGCTCTTTTGCTTTCGGCAGTTGTGCTGTTCGCCGTCGGGTGCGACAGCGCCGATCCTCCGGCAACGGAGCCTGAGACGAGCGTATCCGAAACCGAAACGGAAGCCGAAACGGATACGGAGACGACCGAGCCGGAAAAAGAGGACACGCGATTATCGCCCGTATTCTCCGTAAAAGGCGGCGTATATGAAGCCGGGTTCAGCCTCACGCTTTCTCTGCCTGAAAACGCTCCGGAAGGGGCGTACATAACGTACACGGAAGACTGTTCCGAGCCGACAAAAAAATCAAACAAATATGAAAAAGAGATCGCGGTATTAAAAGGCGATACGTCCGTCATCCGCGCCGCGTGCTTTGACAAAGACGGTAATTATTTAGGATATATCAAAACCGCGACGTATATTAAAGCGGAGAATGGAAGATTCAGCATCCCGGTCGTCTCGCTTGTGACGGAGAAAAAGAACCTTTACGGCAAAAAGGGCATCGTAGACAATCCCACTAAAACCGGCAAGGACTGGGAACGCCCGTGCCACGTTGAAATAGTTATGCCGGACGGGGTGCGCGTTATATCCCAGGACGCCGGACTGCGTATTTTCGGCGGCAGCTCAAGAGGCCTGCCGCAAAAGTCTTTCCGCGTCATAGCCCGCCGCGACGGATATTACGATGAAATGAAGTACAACGGCAACGGCAGCTTCGACTACCCGCTGTTCGACGGCAGAAAAGACCTTTCCGGCAAGCTGCTGCAAAGATACGACAGATTTATTCTGCGTAACGGCGGCAACGACTCTATTCAAGCCGCGGCGGCAGATCCGGATATGATGACGCTGACGCGCGACGCAGTCTCAAACGCGTTTTTCGCCGCGTACGCGCCGGAGGTCGCAAATCAGACCTCGCGCTTTGCAGCGGTTTATTTGAACGGTGAATACTACGGTATCCTCGATATGAAAGAGGATATAAACGACGATTATATGTGCAACGTCTACGGACTTGACAAAACGAAGGTCACCGTTATAAAATCCGAGCTTGACACGAGCCGCCACTGCAGCGAGCACGAAAACGGCGCGGAATGCCGTTTTGACGACGTGTGGTTTTACTATGAGGTAGACGAGGGAGAGGACTCCGAGCTTGACGAATACCTGAAAATATGCAAAGAGGCGCGCGCGGCGTTAGGCGGCGACAAAAAGACGCTTGATGAAGCGTATGAAAAACTGTCAAAACAGCTTGACACAAACGATTTTATGAAATACTGCGCGACTATGCTGTATATTTGCAGCACCGACTGGCCGCACAACAATATCAGACTGTGGCGATACACGGGAGAACAGATAGACGGCAACAAATACAGCGACGGAAAATGGCGTTTTTCCACGCGCGATACGGATTTTGCATTCGGCCGTTATCAATGTCTCGTCCTGCCGGAGATTTACACGCTGGCTGATACGGATAACATCAGATTCACGCTCGGCAATTTCTATAACGGTGCGTATGAGATGAAAGAAAATTATCCGGATTCTCTCTACGTTCAAAGCCTTCTGGCACTTTGTTTGCATAACGACTCATTCAGAGAAGATTTTATATCATACTGCAAAACGCTCTGCTCGGATGAAGCCGTGAGCACGCTGAAAAGCATTATGAGCGGTTACGCGTCGCAGATAAAAGGTGAACTTCAGTATCATCTTGACCGCTGGCGCGGAACGTACGATAACGGCTATACCGTTAAGATATGGAAAAGAAACGAAAAAGATATGGAAAAATGGGCGGAAAAACGTCCGAAATACTTTTTATCCTACTTAGACCAGATAAACGAATATTTTAAATAAACCGAAAGGAATAAAAAAATGCAAAGATTTGTCGGAACAGTAAGCAGAGGAATAAGGGCGCCTATCATAAGGCAGGGAGACGATATAGCACAGATCGTCGTTGATTCCGTAATAGCCGCGTCAGAAGGAGAGGGATTCCCGCTCCGCGACCGTGACGTAATAGCCGTCACGGAAGCCGTGATCGGACGCGCTCAGGGCAATTACGCGACCACCGATCAAATAGCGGCTGACGTCGCCGCGAAATTTCCGTCGGGCGAAATAGGACTTATATTCCCTATTCTTTCAAGAAACCGTTTTGCAATATGCCTGCGCGGTATAGCCAAAGGCGTAAAAAAGATAACGCTTATGCTGTCATACCCGTCGGACGAGGTCGGAAATCACCTGTTTGACGACGAGACGCTCGACGACGCGGACGTCGACCCGTACAGAGACGTTTTGGACGAGAAGAAATACAGAGAGCTTTTCGGCTACGTAAAGCATCCGTTCACCGGCGTAGACTACGTTGAATACTACAAAGAACTTATAAAAGAATGCGGCGCGGACGTGCAGGTCATTTTCGCAAACGACTGCCGCGCGATACTCGACTACTGCAAAAACGTAATAAACTGCGATATACATACGAGATTCAGAACGAAGAAAAAACTCATAAAAACCGGCGCGGAAAAGGTCGTAGGACTTGACGAGATACTTACAAAATCCGTTGACGGATCGGGATATAACGAAAACTACGGTCTGCTCGGATCGAACAAAGCAACGGAAAACACCGTAAAACTGTTCCCGCGCGACTGCGAACCGATAGTACTGCGTATTCAGGCTGAAATACTGCAAAAGACCGGCAAACACGTTGAGGTAATGGTCTACGGCGACGGCGCTTTCAAGGATCCCGTAGGAAAGATATGGGAGCTTGCGGACCCGGTGGTCTCGCCGGCTTACACGCCCGGACTTGAAGGACAGCCGAACGAAGTCAAGCTGAAATATTTAGCGGACAACGATTTCGCGCACTTGAAAGGCGACGAGCTGAAAGCCGCGATAGCGGATTATATAAAGAAAAAAGACAGCAACTTGGTCGGCAAAATGGTATCTCAGGGAACTACTCCGCGCCGCCTGACCGACCTTATAGGCTCGCTCTGCGACCTGACCTCCGGCTCCGGCGACAAGGGCACGCCGATAATCCTCGTGCAGGGCTATTTCGACAACATGACGGCGGAATAAACGCGAGGCATATTCGGTAGGGGTCGGCGCCCACGACGACCCGTTAGTAAATTAAAAATCAAAACTGATAAGGTATCAAATAACACCTTATCAGTTCTTTTTTATTTTTGCAATAAATCTCGTTTTTATACTCGCGGGGACGAGGCGGGCGAGGCGGTTGTAAAAGCCCGGTACTATCGTTTTTTTACCGTTTAAAAATTTATTTGTTGCGTACTCCGCGGCTTTCTGCGCGGACATAGCGCCTTTCGGCTTGTTTGCGCCGGCGGTTTTGAAAAAGTCCGTGTCAAGAGGCCCGGGGCAGAGCGAAGAAACGTTTACGCCGTACTTTTTCGCCTCGTATCTTGCCGCCAGCGTGTAGCTGTGCAGATACGCTTTTGACGCGTAGTACGACGCCGTGTACGGTCCCGGCTGGAACGCGCCGACCGAGCAGACGTTACACAGCGCGCCATATCCGCGGGCGCACGCGTCGGATAAAAACAGTTTCGTCAGCGTCACGGCGGATATCACGTTTATTTCCGTCATGTCGTCGTCGGTCTTCCCGGGCACGCTCCACGCTTCGCCCGAGGCGCCTATGCCGGCGTTGTTGACGAGGACGGACAGCTTTATCCCGTCCGCTTTTATGCGCTCGTAAAGCCGTTTTGCTTCGCCCGGAACAGACAGATCGGCGGCGTATATATAAGCTTTTGCCGGCAGTTTTGAAGCAAGAGCCGAAAGCGCTTTTTCATCTCTGCCGGATAAAACCATATCAAATCCGCGGGCTGAAAGCTGTAAAGCGAGCTCATAACCGAGACCGCGGGAGGCGCCCGTAAGGAGCGCCGCCCCGCGATCTTTCAGATTATTAAAATTCCGCATTTTTCGGTGTTCTCGGATATGCGATAACGTCTCTTATGTTATCTATACCCGTTATAAATCTCATCATTCTTTCAACGCCCATGCCGAAGCCGCTGTGAGTGGCGGTGCCGAATCTGCGAAGATCAAGATACCAGCCGTATTCATCCGGATCAAGTCCCATTTCATTGATCCTCTGAAGCAGCACGTCGTATCTTGCCTCACGCTCGGACGCGCCGACTATCTCGCCCAAGCCCGGGAAGAGAAGGTCCGTTGCGGCGACGGTCTCGTTATCGTCGTTTACTTTCATGTAAAACGCCTTGTGTCCCTTCGGATAATCGGTGACGAATACGGGACGTCCGAAATATTCTTCGGCTAAATATTTTTCGTATTCGGTCTGTATCGCGCAGTCGTCCGTCACGGGAATCTCAAACTGCTTGCCGGATCCTTTTAATATTTTTATCGCTTCTTTGTGCGTTATACGCGCAAAATCGCAGGAAACGGTGTGTTTTAATTTTTCTATAAGTCCGGGTTCTACGAATTTGTCAAAGAATTTAAGCTCGTCCGGGCAATGCTCCATAACGTAGCCTATGATATACTTTGACATATCTTCTATTGTGGCTATAAGTCCGTCAAGATCGCAGAACGCCATTTCCGGCTCTACCTGCCAGAACTCGGCGGCGTGGCGCGGCGTGTTTGAGTTTTCCGCGCGGAAAGACGGACCGAACGTGTAAACGTTGCGGAGCGCCAGCGCGAACGGCTCGACGTTCAGCTGACCGCTGACCGTCATATACGTCTTTTTGCCGAAGAAATCTTTTGTGTAATCAACTTTGCCTTCCTCGTCAAGCGGTACGTTTGCCGGGTCGATAGTCGTTATGCGGAACGTTTCGCCCGCGCCTTCGCAGTCTGACGTCGTGATGCACGGCGTGGTGACGTTTACGAAGCCCCTGTCGGTCAGATATTTGTGAATTGCAAACGTCAGTATGGAACGCACTCTGAATACCGCGGAAAACGTGTTCGTTCTCGGTCGCAGATGCGGGATCGTACGCAGATATTCAAAGCCGTGGCGCTTTTTCTGCAACGGATAGTTCGGGTCGCAGGCGCCTTCAATATCTATTTTATCGGCGTGTATCTCGTAAGCCTGCTGACTGTCCGGCGTGTGTATGAGTTTGCCGGTGACGATAACGCAGGAGCCGGTGGACAACGCGTCGACAGCTTCCACGTCCGGCAGTTCCGGAGAATAAACTATCTGCAGCGTGTTATAACAAGTGCCGTCGTAAAGCTCGATAAAACCCACGTTTTTGCTGCGGCGCGCCGTTCTTATCCAACCGCCGGTCACGACCGTGGTATCTTTTAATTCTTCAGCTTTTGTAAAAATATCTTTTATAGAGGTGACGTTCATCATAAATTTCACGTCCTTTCGGAAAATTGATAAGTCATTTTACCACAAAAACAAATTTTTTTCAATACCTTTTTTGAATTTTTTATAATATTATTAAATTAAACGTTCAGTCTCTGTTTTTGATATATACGCCGCCGTACTTCAATTACGTGTAAAAAAACGGTTTCACATTTTTCCGGTGTTTTTCATGGCTGTTATCACATTATTTCAATTTTGCTTTTAAAAAATACAGTTGTTTTGTAAAACAAACGGAATTCCTCCGGTCGGTCTCCGGAGGAATTTTTATTTTAACATATTAAGCTCTTTATACGGGAATTCTCCCCAGTTGGCTTTCCAGCGCGATATTCCTGCACCGTCGGAATATAAAAGAAATTCGTCGCAGACATCGGAAATAAACTCTTTTACGTTTTCCCGTGTTTCAAAAATAACTTTTTTCGCATATTTTTCCGGATTTGAAACGTCGTATCGCGGCGGTTCAACTCCGGGATCAAATGCGGTTATGATTATATCATCACCCAAAGGCTTCAGTAAAAGAACGGTAAAGTACGCTTCCGCATCAAATATCAGATATTTGCTTGTACCGTCTTTCACAGCATCGTGAAGCGCCGCAAGGAAACGGTTCGCGGCATCAGCTGACGTAACACGCGAGGCGGTTACGGTATTGCCGCGGTCAAACATCAGCTCGAGCCAGCCGTGTTTTAAATATACGATCTTGAACATTATCAAAATCTCTCCCAAACGTATTTCTGACCGGATTCGTCTTTCTGGTCTATCGCTTTGAACAGATAATATATCGGTTTCGGGCGGTCCATTCCGGGTTTATCCTTGTTCCTGCGCCACAGACCGAGGTTAAGACCGAATTCGCCGGCGTTGTCGTGATGTGCGTGAAGGATGAACGAATCTATCTCCGGTATCTTCATCACCTCGTGGTACGCTCTGCCGTACGCCGTCGCCTGCAGTATCTCCGATTCATCCGTCCAGAACGAGTTGAAGCCCTGCTCGGACAGGATCACACGGCGGCGTTTGCCCTCAAACAGATTTTCTTCTTTGTATAGAAATTCCGCTAAAATATGCAGGTTTTTAAACGTCACGCGCGGTGTGTTGTAATCGTCTGTCGCCGTTTTGTCGTTCCAGAAATCCGGTTTTGACAGATCTTCCGGATACGGATGATGAGCGATATTGTAATAGAAATCTCCGTCCGCCTGCGCGCGTTTTCTTATCTCAGACAACAGTTCTAAGCCGCTGTAATAACGCTTAGGAAATTTGGGATCCATAGTTATGCCCCAGAAGTGGTCGAGCGATATATACGTCCTGAAATTCTGATATACAAGCGTTGACGCAAGATGAGCTATACGCAGCGCCGTGACGTATTCGCGTGCGAATTCGGGGCAGGTCTTCTCTCCGCAGTTGCCCCAGATCCACTGCGCCGTGACCTCGTTTGATATTATCATGCCGACTATCCTGCCGTATTTATTGTCCGGCCTGTAATAGCGCTGCGCCAGAAACGCGCAGAACGCCTGATAATGACGTATACCCTCGTCCGTCTGAACGTTGAAAGCGGAAAGCGTGCCTTCCGGATCATAGTCGGGATGGTAAAGCACCGGCTTAATCTTTTCCGGCGTGACGGTGTGCCACCTGCCGCAGAGAAGTATGAGCGTTATGACGACGCCGGCGTCCGTAAGCTCTTTGATGCGTCTGTCATGCTCTTTGATGTGAGGCATGTTTATATAATACGTGTATCCGTCGTATTCAAAGGGCTGCACGTCCGGGTCGTCTGCGGAGCGCATTACGTCTGTTATGGCGACGTTGAGCGCGGCGTGCTTTACGCCGAGATATTTTGCGTCTTCCACGTCTACTATCTGCAACCCCTTTTTCGTGCCCGGATCGGGATACGGCTCGTCATATAACGATTTAACGTGAGATACGTATTTTACACCGCCTACGGAAGTCTCGTAGCGCAGAAAAACGCCGTCGCGTCCGAAAGCAAAACGGTCTGTTTCAAAACTGCAGCCGTTTACGGAAACGTCCGTTTCACCGAGTAAAAGCTCCTCTTTCAGCGCCGGAGAATACGCCTTTATATGTACCGTACCGTTATAATCTCCGTCAAGCGTGAATACTATCCGCCGATCTTCCGCACGAATGGATCTTATCATAAACAACACCGCCTTATGCATTATTTGGTAAAATTATAAAACATTAAGACAAAAAAGTCAATTCGATTTGAAGAAATATAATAAAAGAAATCTTTGATAAACCCCTTGACAAATCGTTTTATTTGTGGTAAAATACGTAGGCTTTGATAAATAAAGTGCAAATATGACTCATTAGCTCAGACGGTAGAGCACTTGACTTTTAATCAAGGTGTCCGGAGTTCGAATCTCCGATGGGTCACCAAAGCAATCAAATCCGAACTGGTTCGTATTGAAGGATCAGTTCGGATTTGTTTTACACTTCAAAAACAGGCAGAACACAAGGTGGAACTTAGCGTTCTCCCTATTTATAACTCTTACTAAATTATCTACAAATATTTCCCCATCCCCCTTGCATTTTTCGATAATATCTGCTATATTATAATATTAGATAAACCGTTACATCTTTAGAAAGGATGTCCTGATGTTAAAAGAGTATTTACTGAACAACTGGTCTTTGATACTGATTTTATCCGCGTTTGCTATAGCGCTGCGTATCACGGTCTTTCTGGATAAAAAAACAATACGGCGTATGTACGTTTTGATATTAGGCGTATTTTTGCTTTCGCTTGTGGTATTCTTTGAGTTTGAATACGCCGCGTATTCTAACAACAAACTGCTGCGCGGAATTTTGATGGCTGTGCGCTACAGCGCGACGCCGTTTATCATTTCGCAGATCATATATACGCTCGTTAAAAAACAAACGTGGTACATATTCATCCCCTCGATCGTGCTTACAGTGATCGACATTGTTTCCATTTTCACGGGGATCGTATTTAAGATTGAAGAAGACAACAGCTTCTCGCGCGGCTTTCTCGGTTATCTGCCGTTTACGGTCGTTGGTCTGTACTGCTTCGCTTTGATATTCCTTCTTATCAAAAGAAGCAACAAAAAGATGATGGAGATAGTTCCGATAGCATTTTTGAGCTTTGCACTTATATCGGAGCTTGTATTTCCGTTTATCGTGGGAAGCGATTTTTCAAAGATTTTCTGCTCCACTACGGCTATCGCGCTGTTCGTATATTACGTTTTCGAAATTTTACAGCAGACAAAAAAAGACTCGCTTACAGGACTTTTGAACCGCCACGCCTATCACGCCGATATTTGCAATAATCCGGATGAGATAACGGCGCTTATTTCAATAGATATGAACGGCCTGAAGGTCTTGAACGACACACAGGGTCACGCCGCGGGTGACGAAGCTCTGGTAACGCTTGCGCTTTGCTTCCATCGCGCGCTGAAAAGCAGACAGTACGGCTACAGGATAGGCGGCGACGAATTCGTTATCCTTTGCCGCAAAACGTCCGAGGATGAGTTGAAAGAACTGATAAAACGCCTTGAGAAAAGCGTAGGCGAAACAAAATATTTCTGCGCCATAGGCTACAGCTACTCCGGCGACGGCAAAAAATCTGTTGAAGATATGTTAAGAGAGTCTGATATGATGATGTACGACGCTAAAGAACAGTTTTACAAGGAACGCGGTACAAAAAGGATACAAAGAACGGTTGAATAGAAAAAAGCACGCGTCTCTATCATTACTTACAATTTCGGCATTGATCCCGTAACTTCTACGCTTGACGAAATAATAGCCGCTGCAAATTGCGGTTCGGATACCGACTGTATTGCTTCATGAAAAAAACCTCGCGTAGCGGTGTACTTCATAAGGAAGTACACCGCAGCTAAATTCGCCGCGAGCGGCGAGCTGAATTATGCTCCGCATAGCTAAATTTGCTGTCGCAAGCTAAATTCGCTGACGCGAGCTTAAAGGCGAATTTAATTTAGCTGAAAACCTGTGGTTTTCAATTTAACTGAAGTCGTAAGACTTCAATTTAGCTGCGAGCGTAAGCGAGCAATTTAGCTGAATAATAAAAACCTTTCCTATATCGGAAGGGTTAAGACGAGCTGAAAGAGGATAACCCACTATGACACTTTCTATAATTGAAAGGTGTCAGAGTGGGTTTGTTTCTTCTTTATATAGCCTCTCCCTAAGCGAGGTTTTTTAAACTAAATCCGTCCGCGCGGACGGGAGAGATCTGCTTCGCGGATGAAATCGCATTCGCGATGAAATCCGGCTTTGCCGGGGTGAGTGGACGGATTTTATTTCACCGAGCGTGAAACGCGCGATTTCATCTGAGGACGAAGTCCGAAGATTTCATCGCGGCACTGCCGCGATTTCACTGTTATATTATTTTTTAACTTCTTCAAACGGCAGCATTGCCGTACGGATCAGCTCGTCCCGCATACCGTTTACCGTCAGCATTATGTCCGGATCGAAATGCGTGCCGCTTTCATCCGTCATAATGTCAAGCGCTTTTTCCGGCGGTACGGAGTTTTTGTATACGCGTACGGAAACGAGCGCGTCAAATACGTCCGCAACGGCCATTATACGCGCGGGGAGCGGGATATCTTCGCCCTTAAGTCCTTCGGGATATCCGGAGCCGTCCCATTTTTCGTGGTGGGCTACGGCTATCTGTTCAGCCGTCTGCAAAAACTGCTCGTCGCCCATGCCGGTAAAGATGTCCTGTATAACGCTTTTGCCTTTGACGGTGTGGATCTTCATTTTTTCAAACTCTTCGGCCGTCAGCTTTCCGGGCTTGAGCAGTATCGTATCGGATACGACGATCTTGCCTACGTCGTGCAGAGGCGCGGCGTTTTCTATCCGCTCTATATCGTCGTCAGTCAGTCTGTCGGCGTATTTTTCGTTTTGACGCAGTCTGTCCGCTATCATGCGGACGTACCGTTTTGTACGGATAACGTGCTCACCGGTGCCGGCGTCACGCGTTTCTATAAGCGTTGCAAGAGAGTCTATGACGTGGCGCTGTATCTTTGTTACGTGTTCCATCTCCTGCTGCACCTGTTCGTTCAGCTCCATCTGCTTTTTGAGCATTTTTTTGTTGCGGCGGGTTATTCCGGAAACAAGCAGAACGATAGCCACCGCGCCGAAAATACGCGGAAGAACGTAATGAAGGAACAGCTCCCACATCCTTTGAGACGTAGCCAGCTTTATGCGGTTTGCGAGTATGGCGAATTCTTCGTCCGTCATCATGCCTTTGACGAAGTTGCGGTCTGTCGTACCGAAGAAGAACGAACCGTAAACTCCTATCGGCACAAGAAGGAGAGTTACTGTCATTATCCACGCAAAAAGACCTTTCTGATGCCGGTACTGCGCGGCTATGAGCGGCGGGATGGCAATAAGTATTATTGCGTGGAACGAAAAAGCTACGCACATCAGTCCTATGCCGAGGTAAATGCTGACAATAATGAAATATTTGAATGATGTTTCTTCCAAAACGCTGTTTTCTTTATGCATCAGCTTGTCACGGATCAGTAATACCGCGTGCGGCACCGTCAGGATCATCAGAGAAAGAACGGCGCTTACCCGCATGACCTCAGGCGGCGCTCTGAATATGCCAACTTCATTCAAGATCTCAGCCAGGATAATTATAACGCAGAGGATAGCCAGACATTTCAGATTGAATCGGTTGGCGTCCGCTTCCGCTTCCCTGTAAAGAGATTCTGTGGTGATTTTTTTTGTTACTGTCTTGTTATACATACGGCTTTCCTTCCCGGTCGGTCTCTATAGTATAATGAAATTGTACATTAAAATCCGTTTTATGTCAATATGATTTTGAAAAAAAGTACGTGATCGCAGGCAACGCAATAACGGAAAACGTATATCACAAAAAAAGCACGCCGGAGCGTGCTTTATATCGGAATGACAGGATTCGAACCTGCGACATCTTGGTCCCAAACCAAGCGCGCTACCAACTGCGCTACATCCCGGTCGATTTGCTATATAATATCACATTTTATAATAAATGTCAAGTTGAATTTGAATAACAATATAAAAACGACCGGACGTTTGATCCGGTCGTTTACATTTCAGTTGAGCTGCGACGCGATGAAATTCGCGGCGGTGTTGAGAAGGCGTGGATCGCTCCCCGCCTTGCGTTTTTTTGAGTAAAAAATCGATTTTGTTTACTTTTTCAATCGAAACGAGCGCTTGAAATAGTTTTGATTATATGTTATGATTCAATCGTAAGCTTACAGAAATAAATTTGCAAAGGAGAAATCATGGTATGGTTTTATGCGAGAGACTTAAAAAACTGCGCAGAAATAATGACTTGACGTAGGAGCAGCTTGCTGATTATATGGGCATATCGCCGCAGGCTGTCAGCCGCTGGGAGACCGGCGTGACCTCGCCGGATATTTCCGCGCTTCCGGTGCTTGCCGGGTTGTTCGGCATAACGGTAGACGAGCTTCTCGGTGTTAATGATAAAGAAAAACTAAAAGAAATATCGTCCGTCATAGCCGCCGCAGAGGCAAAGATAGATAAAAACATAACGGAAGAGCCGATAATCAAGCTGCGTGAAGCTCTGAAAAAATATCCGAACAACGACAGATTGCTGACTTGCCTGATGTATGCGCTTTACGCGGCAAGCGAGGATGATGAGCTTTGCCGTGAATTTGATTCGGAGATCGTTTCGATTTACGCCCGGATCCAAAAGTATTCGACAGACAATTACTGCCGTAATGAATCGCTGCGGCTGTTGTTCAGACATTACTGCGACACGAACAGATTCGCTGAAGCAAAACAGCTTACCGAGAGTATGGCGGGTATAGAGACCTGCTACGAAGTCAACATTTACTGGGCGCTTGACAATAAAGAAAGACCTGCGTATCTGAAAAAACGGATTTCGGACGATCTGCGCGATCTTCTGTGGAGCGTATGGGCTTATTCGGTCCACGCTGAGCTTGATGAAAATGAAAAGCAAAAGCTCGATACTTTGAGAGCTGATATTGAGGAAAAAGTTAAGAACAGTATTGATTTGAATTAGCGGAAACAAGGCGGGGATCGCTCCCCGCCTCGCGTTTTGACGGTCATAAAACGTCGGTTTATAAAGCAGATATCTTTTCGGTCAATACTTTGATCTTTTCGGGATCGTACGCGCATTTTGTGTATCCGGTCGAAAAATCGTTTTCAAAGGCTTCCATAACCTTTATGGCGATCTCCAGCTGGATCCTCGCTTTGCTTTTCTCGCCCCACGCCGCGTAATGGCCGGATAAGATCTCGAGCATATAAACAAGATGCTCCGCCGACAGGTTTTTTTCTTTATTTGCCGCCTCAAACCTCTCGTCTCCCTCAAGAAGCTCCGCCTTAACATAAAGACTGGAGAAATACACCTCGGGGATTTTTTCTATCGCCTCTCTGCACATAGAATACTCACCCAAGGATTTGTACGCCTCCGCCATTATCCTGTACGCGTCGATCCTGATCTCGTCATATCCCGTTGACCGTACGAGCTGTTTACCGATCTCGATCACCTCCGCCGCTCTTTCGGGCAGAGGTATCGTGCCGATCAGACAATTCAGCAAAATATCGTTGCCGGGGTATTTTTTCAATCCCTCCCGTATGATTTCCTCGCACCTTGCGGGATCTTTGCATATATCGCCGTTTCCCCAGCATTTGCTGTATTCGCCGACGATTTTTTCAACCTTTTTCTCCGTTTCATACAGATTGAAATCAAAAAGCTCATCCGTTGAAACGCCGAAAAAAGATGCGATAGCCGGTATAAGCAAAACGTCCGGCATACTCGATCCGTTTTCCCATTTGCTCACCGCCTGAAACGACACGCCGATATGCTCAGCCAGATTTTCCTGCGATATGCCGCGCTTTTTTCGCAGCGTTTTTATCTTTTCTCCTATTTTTATCATAGCTTTTTCCTTTCTGTATTATTCGATCCGACGTCCGATCCCGACCTTATTATATCAGAATATCAGATAAAAACAATAACTTATTCAATGAAGAAAACTAAACCGCCGGTTGAATATTCAGAGTAAAGTTTTATACCGGTTTTTTCAGCTCTTTCCTAAATCTCCGGCGCCGCCGAAAAAATGCATTATAGACAACAATTACAACTTTGCGGTTATTGAATATTTCCGATTTTTATGTTACAATAAAATCACGAAAAGGGGTGAAAATATGTATCAGCTCAACAAATTCTGCAATATTATTTTTGATTTGAGAAAAAAGCGCGGGTGGACACAGACGATCCTCGCCGAAAAGCTCAATATCGCGCCGCAATCCGTATCAAAATGGGAGTGCGGTATCGGATACCCCGACGTAACGCTCTTTCCCGTTATCGCAGAGCTGTTCGACGTTCCGATAGGCGTTCTTTTCGGCGAAAAATCAAAGGAGGATGAAATGTCAAAAACATTTGTTTACGAACGGAGTTTTGTATTTGAATCGCTTGATGAAATTGAAATCAAGGTCGGTAATCAATGCGTCATCGAAGTAATAAACGGCGAAAGCGATCATTCGTCGTTATACGTTGAAGGCGATTCAAAATTTGTCGAATACGTCTCTGTTGAAAAAATCGACGGCTCGCTGCGCGTCAGCGTAAAAAACCCGACCGGCTCGGATACCCGCTGGATCCCGTACGACAGAGGAGGATATGAGAAAGATAACAGGATAGTTATCCATTCCGGCACTGCGGAATCAAATTGCCGTGTTGTCAATTATCTTGATCTTGAATTATGTGATTGCCTGACTGCCGATAATACTTATAAATGGATTTGCAGAAAAAGCTGATTTTCAGATCGAGGCGGGGATCGCTCCCCGCCCCGTTTCCGTTATACTTTTGCCGCCTGTTCAAAAGCCGGCTGAACGATATCAACGCCCGAAGCCGAAAAAACGGTCCCGGGCGGTTTTATTGTCAGTTTATCTGCGACGCTATGAAATTCGCCGCTGTATTGAGCAGACGCATATCCGTTGTGCTCTCGGTTTTCTTTTCCTCGTCGGAGAGGGAAGCCACAACGCCGATAATATCGCCGTCGCAGACGATAGGCGCGGCGCACGATACGAATTTACTGCATCCGTCCACAGGGTACAGCTTGTTTCCGCTGTGCGTGTAGCCCGCGCGCCTGTCGCAGAGCTTTTCAAGCTCCGCCGTTATCGGCCTGTCGTTGTATTCGCGCTTAGGCACGCCGGACGACGCGACGACCGTGTCCTTGTCGCAGACTATGACGGAGACGTCCGCCGCCTTGTGAAGCGATTCGGCGCAGTCTCCGGCTATGCTCCCTATCTCGCCGACGGGCGAATATTTTTTGAAAATCACCTCGCCGTCTTTTTCCGTGAATATCTCAAGCGGGTCGCCTTCGCGTATCCTCATGGTGCGTCTTATCTCTTTCGGTATGACTATTCTGCCGAGTTCATCTATTTTTCTTACAATTCCCGTTGCTTTCATATATAAACTCCTTTTCCGGTTTATATAAGTATGCACAGTTATGGAAAAAAATATGTGAGACGGCGAAAATAATTAAAATTTTATGTCAAATTAACCGAAAAAACTAAAAAATGCGCCTGTATTTTGGCGTTATTAATCAATTCTTTATTATTTTGTATTATTTTATACTTGATATCGGATGATATATAATATAAAATATAATAGAATAATTATGAAGCGGTGATGATAAATGAAAAACAATATCTTTAAGAAATTCTGTATCCTTGCCCTGATACTGTGTCTCATATCGGGGCACATGACGATCTTTACGTCGGCGGAAGGGGAGGTTTCCGCGCCGCCGGTTAAAGTTCTGGAGAAGTACGTTGACGTTGCGGAATTGAGAGCTTATCTGTTTGACGCTTTCAAGGAATGTACTAACGACAGAATAGAGCTTTCACAGTTCAACATCCCGTTGGCAGACGAGGAGAAGCAGGCTCTGTGCGATTTCATATGGAGAGATATGCCGGAGAGCTTTCACGTCGACCAGCTGAAGTTTAAAAACAACGGTAAGATAATAACGGCTGTACTCGTAGAAAGCTACAGATACGCCGAAACTAAAGAACAGTACGCCGAAATGCTTTCGGAATGTGAAGCAAAAGCAGCCGAATTGCTTGACGGGATAAAAGACAACGACAAACTGGGCGACGCTGAAAAAGCGCTTCTGATACACGACAGGCTTGCCGTCAGATGCAACTACTGCAGCGACGATACGATAGACGACCGCTATACGATATACGGCGCGCTTGTACGCGGCGTGGCTGTATGCGACGGGTATTCACGCACGTACGCCTATCTTTTAAGACTTGCCGGGATAGAGAACATAAACTGTTCGTCGCTTGGTCTTAACCACTCGTGGAACCTTGTTCTGATAGACGGCTGCTACTATCACGCTGACGTCACGTGGGATGATCCGATATGTTATACTGATACAAAAAAAGGACACGAGGGATACGTTCAGCACAACTTCCTGCTTTCCGACGAGGCAAGAAAAGCGTTTATAAAATCCAAAGGATATACCGCGGATAAATATAACGATTATTACAATACGCTGGCGACAAGCACGAAATACGATAATTATTACTGGCGGGCATCCGAAACGGAGTTCCAGCTCATAGGCGATCAGCTGTACTATTTTGACAACGCCGCGTCAACGCTCAACCGCGTAAACGAAGATAAAAAGAGCGGGACAGCAGTTCTGAAAAAAGCGGATACGTGGTGGGCAAGCGACAGATCTTATTACTGGGACGACAACTTTACAAGACTCGGAAGCAACGGCGAAGTCCTGTTCTTATCAACGTCCGACACCGTATATCTTTACAATCCCAAATATGATTCGTTGGCGGAGGTATTTAAACCGGAACTTAAAAACGGAAATCAGATTTACGGTTTCACGTTTTTCAAAGGGTGTTTCGTATGCGATACCGGCAGCGTTCCGACCGGGGAAAGCAGCGCGGACTGCGTAACGATAACAGAACGTTATACGCCTAAAAAAATATCCGTCACTCTCACGTGTACCAACGATACGGCGGACAGTCAGACCGTTACCGCAAATATAATTTCCGAAAACGGTATAAGCGGTTATTATTTCGGGACCGATCCCGCTTATAATAAGACGGATATAACGTCTTCAACGGAAGCGACGCCGAGTTTCAACTTGGACACGCCGGGCGTATATTACTTTGCCGCGTATGACGCGGAAGGCGAAGTCTCCGAAGTTTCATCCCTGACGCTTTGTGCCGTGGAACTGAACGCAAGCGGCGAAATTGTTGAGTATAATAGGATACTGGCCGCAGACGGCAGTGAAATAACTCTTCCCGTGCCGGAAATGGATGGATACGAATTCAAAGGGTGGAAAACCGCGGATAATATTACGATCTGTTATAACAAGTATACCGTAAAAGACAATCAGCAGCATTCGATAATTCTGGACACCATATGGGCGAAAATAAAAGCAGAGCAAGCGATATCCGGAACGGTGCAGACGTCGGCTCCTCAAGACAGCGTTTTCATAACCGTTACGCTGCTTGACGCGGACGGAAACGTTTTGGAGAGCGCGACTCCGGAAAACGGAGTGTTCAGCTTTAAAAAAGCCGGTGAAGCCGCGTTCGTGGAAATAACCGCGCCCGGATACGTCGGCAAAAAATTCAAGGCTGAGTCCTTCCCGGGTTCTGACGGCGGCGATATAAAGCTTGATCTTCTGGGAGATATGGACGACGATACGGAGCTGAACAACAAGGACGTCACCGGACTGTTCAGATTCTTATCGGATCCGAATAACACATACAGCGATAAAGCGGACGTGAACGGAGACAAAGAAAACAACAATAAAGACGTTGTATTCCTGTTCAGATTCTTATCGGATCCGACGTCGTCTCTTATAACCCACTCCGCCATTATGTACACGTAAAAAAACGGCGAAGTGCGTATTAAAACTGATCATAAAGCAGGTTTTGGAAAATGACAAAAAATATAATTAAAAAGCTATGCGTTGTTATACTGGTGATCGGCGTGATCACCGGCGGAATAAATATATCCGTCACCGCATACAGCGGACTGAAAACCCCGTCATATTATAACTCACCCCGGTCTGACTCCACGGCGGATCTGTCACAGCACGTTGATATTGATACGTTAAGAGCATATTTGTTTGATGCGTTCAAAAGCTGCCCGGGTGAGGTATCTCTTACCCAGTTCGATATCCCACTGTCGGACCAGGAGGCTCTTATGTCGTTTATCTGGTATGAAATGCCTGAGAGCTTCCACGTATACCAATTGGGAATATCATATTTCCAAAATAAAATAATGTCTGTAACGGCAGGTTATTATGAATTTGCGGATACAAGCGAAGAATACCTTGCCATGCTTTCCGAATGTGATGAGCGCGCCGCGGTCCTGCTTTACGGGATAACGGGCAACGCTCAGCTTTCAGATGCGGAAAAAGCCCTTCTGATCCACGACAGGCTTGCCGTAAACTGCAGCTATGATTTCACTTTCAGCGGTCTCGCTTACAATATGTACGGCGCTCTTGTAAACGGTTCTGCCGTTTGCGACGGATATTCCCGCGCATATTCTTATCTGCTAAGGTGCGTGGGTGTTGAAAACATCCGCTGTATGTCGGAAAGCATGTGCCACGCATGGAACCTTGTTAAAATAGACGGAAAATACTATCACGTTGACGTTACGTGGGACGACCCGACCGTGGCCGACGGTTATTCACACAGCTATGAAGGCGCCGTGAATCACGATAACTTCCTTTTATCAAACGCGGGGATAGCGGCAACGGGTCATAACGCGAGTGATTATTACGCGCCCGCGACCGATACCGGATACGATGACTGGTTCTGGCAGGATTCAAATACGGAATTCCAGCTTATAGACGGTAAGATATACTATTTTGACAGCGCAGCGGCAAATTTAATGCGTTTGAATGACGACGGATCGTCCGGAACGGTTTTGTATAACGCGCCGTCTTTATGGTTGACTATGGGAGGGACCGCCTACTGGAACGGCAATTTTTCAAGGCTTTCAAGCGACGGAGTTTCTTTATTCCTTTCAACGTTTGATACCGTATACGCGTATAATCTGAAAAGCAATACGGCGACGGCGGTATTTTTGCCGGAGCTTGTGACGGATGAGGGTATTTACGGATTTACATATTCTGACGGATATCTTGTATGCGAGATAAACGATGATCTGAACACTTATGATGATCTGAGACAGGTAAAAGAATTATACGTACCTAAAAATCTCGTTTTTTCAGACGTGTCCGTAACTCTTGAAAACAGTCTGAAGGTAAATTTCAAAGCAAATAAAGCGTTGTTTGAAAAAGCCGGGTATATAGATCCTTACGCGGTGTTTGAGTTCAACAACGCTGTGACTGCCGTTACTGAATATACCGTCAGCGGAAATTATTACGTGTTCAGCTACATCGACATAGCGCCGGATCTGGCAAACGACGGTATAAAGGCAACGCTGTGCGCCACATTCGGCGGTACGGTATATGAAAGCGCGGAAATAAATATCAGCATAGCGGATTACTGCTACGCGCTTCTTTCAATGACTGCCGACACGGATACGGAGCTGAGGACTCTTCTTGTTGATCTTCTGCACTACTGCGCCGCCTCGCAGGCTTACACGGGGCACAACGCAAACGATCCCGCGGACGCGTCTCTTACGCCGCAGCAGAGCGCGTGGGGAACGACCGGAGAGCTTACGCTTACTTCCGTTACCAATTCGCCTAACGGTCAGCTTACCTCGCCCGAGGTCAGATGGAAAGCCGTTGCTCTCAGCCTGAGCGACTGCATCGCCATGAGGTTCACGTTCTCCGCGACGGATACGAACGGTTTGACCGTAAAGATCAAAAACGGCGCTGACGGCGACGTGCTTAAAGAATATACGGAAAACGACTTTGTTTTTGACGGTCAGTATTATGTAATATGTTACAAAGGGATCTATGCCGGACAGATGAGCGATAACGTATACGTCACGGCGTACAGAGGAGATGAAGCCGTCAGCGGAACGCTTACGTACAGCGCGGAATCGTATGCCGCCGCCAAGCAGAACGATACGGAAACGCCGAATCTGGCTTCTCTCGTAAAATCCATGATGAAATACGGCAGATCCGCGTACGCTTACAAACGCAGTCAGGAGGGTGCATGATATGAACGGCAAAGAAAAATACGAGCCTCCTAAAGTAAAAATAATAAAGATCAGCAGCGGCGACGTGCTGAGCGACAGCATACCTTTGCCGAACGATACGATAGAACCCTGAAACAAAAAATCAGCCCGTCTTTTGACGGGCTTGTTTTATGCGGTTTTTGATCTTTTCTTTTTTATTGATACTGTTATAAATAATATCAGAAGCGAAATAAGACATCCGGTCAGGACGCCTGTAAAGTCAAGCAGCATATCTTTTATCTCGCATGATCTGCCGGCGACAAAAATCTGATGTATCTCGTCAGAGGCTGCGACGGCGGCGCCGGATAAAAGCGCGAATATAAGACTTTTATACCACTTGATATCAAATAAAAGAAAATCCGCGCATATAAGCGCTCCCAGAGCCGTAAACTCCAGAAAATGCGCGGTTTTGCGTACAAAATGATCTGTTTTTGCGGCGATCTTCAGCTGTTCTTCTTCGCTCAGACTGTCAAAATCCGGTCTGAACAGTCTGCACAGCGTAAAATCAACGGAAAGGCTGATCTCCGCCGATTCTTCCGCGGGTTCCGCGGACATGACGAAAATAAATACAAGCAGAAAGACCGTTGCCGCTATGAAAACGGCCTTTAAAACCGTGCGTATCGTCAAAGCAGCTCCAGCACTTCCGCCGCGTTCGTATCCGGCTTTACTTTAGGCATTATATGCGTTATCTTTCCCGCCTCGTCTATTATGAAAGTGGTGCGGACCACGCCCATGCTGACTTTGCCGTAATTCTTCTTTTCCTGCCATACGCCGTACGCTTTTATCACTTCAAGCTCAGGGTCGGACAAAAGAATGAAGGGAAGAGAATACTTTTCCGCAAATCTGCCGTGCGACGCGACGCTGTCACGGCTGACGCCTATAACGACGGCGCCTTTTTTCTTGTACTGACCGTATGAGAGCGCAAACGCGCACGCCTGTTTAGTGCAGCCGGAGGTGTTGTCCTTCGGGTAAAAATACAAAACCACTTTTTTACCGGCAAAATCTGATAAACTTACGTTAACCCCGTCCTTGTCCTGCAGCGTGAAACCGGGCGCTTTATCACCTGTGTTGAGCATGGTATCATCTCCGTTTTGTTTTTTTTGTATTATACAACATCTCCGCACCTTTTGTCAAGTGCGGAGATCAGGTATACGTTTTTATTATTTCTTCCGCTACCTGCTGTTTTGATACACAGCTGTCCATCGCCTGCTTTTCTATGTAGCGGTGCGCGTCAGGCTCGGACATCTTGAGTTGACTTATAAGAAGCCATTTTGCACGGTTTACCGTGCGTATCTCGTTCATTTTTTCTTCTATGGAAAGCGTCTTTTTTTCTGTCCTTCTTATTCTTTCCCGCGCGCTTATAAGCCAGCCGGAGGCCGCCTGGAATACCGGCTTTGATACCGGCTTCTGCAAAAGGAAAACGCCGTGCGGCACGAGCTTGTCATACGCGTCGTCAAACTGTTCTATCTTTGTAAGAAACAGTACGACCGTGTTGTATGAATCGGTCGCGTCAGCGGAAAAACGCACGCCGGTCTCATCCGGCAAAGGAGAATTTACGATAACGAAGTCGAAATCCCGCTCGGATAACGCCCGCTTTGCCGCGCTTACGCTGTAAACGACGTTTACCGGGGAAAAGCTCGTTACCGGAAGTATCTCAGGCAGAGCCTGATTGAATTTTTCCGAAGACGAAACTATAAGAACGCTGTAGATCTGTTCTTTCAGGCTCAAATCTCTTTCCTCCTTTCGCAGACAAATGTTCTATGCGGCGGGAGCAAGCCCCCGCCCTGCGGTTTTAAATAATCATTTACAGAATATCTTAAGTATCTTTTCCGGCACGTTTGCTTTGATAAAACCGTCCGTCATTGCCGTTACTTTGGCGTCTTTCAGAGTTGACGGGAGTTTCTGAAGCGTTGAGAGGATCTTTTCGTCCGCTTTATACAAGTTCACGTCAAGCGCTTCAGACAGCTTGAGTTTGTTCTGTATGCCGTAAAGTCCCGCGCGGATGATCAGCGCAAACGCGATATACGGATTTGCCGTCGGATCCGGCGAACGAAGCTCTGCGCGGCGGTATTCTCCCGACGCCGCCGGTACGCGTACGAGCTGAGAGCGATTCTCCTCCGACCAGGAGACGTATCTCGGCGCTTTGAGCTTGCCGAGGCGTTTGTACGAGTTGTCAGACGGGTTTAAAAACACGGTCATAGCCGGTGCTTTTTCAAGTATGCCGGCTATCATGTGTTTGAGATCGTCGCTGCTTTCCGGCTTTACGGAGACGTTTATATGAAATCCGTTGCCCGCGCATTCGTCAAGCGGCTTGGGCGAAAAGTCGGCGTACAGACCGTTTCTTCTCGCCACGGTTTTTACCACCGTCTGAAACGTCATAACGTTATCAGCGGCGGCAAGCGCTTCCGCGTATTTGAAATCTATCTCGTTTTGCCCGGGACCTTCCTCATGATGTGAACTTTCCGGGCTTATGCCCATCTGTTCAAGCGTTAAGCATATCTCGCGGCGCACGTTTTCTCCCTTGTCGTCCGGGGCAATATCCATATATCCGGCTTTATCGTAAGGGATCTTTGTAGGCATATTCATATCGTCAAGCTCAAACAGATAAAATTCCTGCTCAGCGCCGAAATAAAACGTTATGCCCGCCGCCTTTGCGTCTTTTTCCGCCTGTTTCAAAAGGCTTCTCGTATCGCACTCGAACGGTCTGCCGTCCGGATACGTGACGGAACAGAACATACGCACGACCTTGCCGTGCTCAGGTCTCCACGGAAGCCACGTCAGCGTCGCCGGATCCGGATGCAAAAACAGATCGGAATGGGCCTCGTCTCCGAAACCCGCAATAGCGGACGCGTCAAACGCGATGCCGTATTCAAAAGCACGCGGCAGCTGATCCGGCATTATGGAAATATTTTTCTGCTTTCCGAAAACGTCGCAAAAAGCGAGGCGGATGAATTTCACATCCTCCTCAATAACGTATTGCATTACCTCTTCTTTTGAATATTTCATCGCTTTCCTCCATTTCAGTTAGCTACGTATAATTGTTTATACGGATTTTTGCTGTCCGGCGTGACTACGGTAAACGGTGCGTTTAGCATCTCGTCTTTATCGTATCCGAACAAGGCGCAGAATTTATCCGTGTATTTTTTTATTTCTTTCATATCGGTCCCCGTCGCGGGTCTTGCCGTGACCTGACCGGGAAAGGTTATATCGGCGCAGTCAGAGCGCAGTATCATTTTGCCGCCGTGCATCCCCGTGCACGGGAAATTGCCGACAATGCGTTTTTTGCCTGAATTCAATCCGAGCACGACTATAACGCCGCCCGCCTGGTATTCGCCCAAAAAACTGCCCGTGCAGCCGCCTATCACCATAACGGGTATTTTTTCTTTATACGCTTTCATATGTATGCCGGCGCGGTAGCCCGCGTCGCCCTTTACGTATATACAGCCGCCGCGCATAGCGTAACCCGCGGCGTCGCCTATGCTGCCGTGGACCGTTATCTCTCCGTCGTTCATGGTATCGCCTACGGCGTCCTGCGCGTTGCCGTTCACGGTTATTTCCGCGCCGTTCAGGTACGCGCCCAGGGCGTTGCCCGGTACGCCGTTTACGGTGATCTTTTTATCCGACATTCCGGCGGCAATGAATCTTTGACCGAGACAGCCGTTTACGGTGTATCTTTTGCCGTCTTTGCGCAGAGCTTCATTCAAAGCCTTATAATCAAGTTTTTCAGCATTAACTACCATATTATACAACGCCTCCGAATCTTTTTCTACGTACATTCTGTGAAAAAATCAGATTTGATATGATTTTTTCCGCAAGTTCAAAATTTATGCTGCACAGCGGCGTTTTCTCTCTGATGAGAGAAGTATATATCCCCGCCCGTTCCGTTTCTCCTATAAGCATAAAGCCTTTTAAGACTCCGTCGCGGATGAAAAAGCGTTTTAGCGCCCCGTCCGCTTTTTCTTCTGTCATCTGCCCGTCATAGCTTCCGGCGCTCATTATGTGAAGACCGAAAAATCCTATGGAGTTCATCGGTATGGCGCAGCCGAACTCAGAGTCGCCGCCCGCCATGTTCACGCCCGCGGTATGCCCCTGCATATAAGCGTTAGGCAAAATGGCAAGCACGCGGTTTGAACCGATCGAAGCGTCGTAGCCTTCAGCGCAGTCGCCCGCGGCGTAGATATGCGGCAGGCTCGTTTCCGCTTTGGTATTTATTATTATACCGCGGTTAACGTTGCCGCCGGCATCTTTAACTATCTCCGAATTTGCCCGTACACCGACAGCCAGAACAAGAATGTCAAATTCGACCGTTTTTCCGCTTTTCATATAAGCCGTATTCTTATCAAATTTTGTAACGCTGTCCGCTAACAGGAACTTCAAGCCGTTGTCTTCAAGATGCTTTTGCACTGTCGCCGCGCAGTCGTCGTCAAGTATGCTTGATAACACGCGTCCGGCAAGATCGCAGACGGTTATATCTTTTACTCTGCCGGCTATGCCCTCGGCGCATTTGAGACCTATAAGTCCGGCGCCGACTATAAGCACGCGGCTGTCCTTGTCAAGCGCTTTTTCAAGTGACATCGCATCGTCAAGCGTCATGAAACTGAATTTTTGCGTCACCGTGTCAAGTCCCTCAAACGGAGGAACGAACGGTCTGGAGCCCGCCGCGACGCAGAGCTCGTCATACTTTATTTTTTCACCGCCGTCAAGCACAACGGTTTTTGATTTTGCGTTTATTGACTTTGCGGTCTTTCCGTATAAGACTTTACAGCCGTTATCAGCGTAAAACCCGTCGCCGCGGTATTTCATTTTCTGCAGATCCGTCTTGCCCTCAAGATAATACGATATGAGCGGACGGCTGTAAACGTGATGATCCTCGGAGGATATAACGGTTATCTCACCGGTCTGATCGACGCTTCTTATGCCTTCGATACATCCGACCGCAGCCGTGCCGTTGCCGATTATTACGTACTTTTTCATTCCGCCTCGCCCCTTTCCTCGTATACTATCGCCTTGTTCGGGCAGCCTTTTACGCACGCCGGCTCGCCGCAGCTGTTCTGCAGGCACAGCTCGCATTTCTGCATAGTTCCGTTCTCGCCTAAAGCGAGAGCGCCGTAAGGGCATACCAGAATGCAGGTAAGACAGCCCACGCATTTGCTTCTGTCTATTTTAACAACTCCGTCCTGCTTTGATATGGCTCCGGCTATACAGCTTTTTACGCATATCGGATCTTCGCAGTGGCGGCAGGAAACGGCAAAGGTTATTTTATCGTCGCCCTCCACGTGTATGCGCGGAAAAATCTTTTTATCTTTAAGCGCCGCCGCCATATCCTTCATACCGGAGTTTGCAAAAGCGCAGTTATATTCGCATAAATGACAGCCCAAGCACCATTCTTCATTAACATAAACACGTTTCATATCATTCACCCGCGTGTGAGATACCGAGTATCTCAAGTTCTTTAGCATTAAGTCCCACGCCGCGCAGCATAAGACGGTTGCCGCGGAGCGCCTCTATTGAGTTTATACCCATGCCGCCCATTATCTCCATTATCTCGTGCCGCCACGCGGTCATAAGATTTATCAGTCTTTGCGATCCTATATCCGGATTCAATCTCTTTACAAGATCGGGTCTCTGCGTCGCTATACCCCAGTTGCACTTGCCTGTCTGACAGGTGCGGCAGAGGTGACAGCCGAGCGCAAGAAGCGCCGCCGTCGCAACGTAACACGCGTCGGCTCCCAATGCAACGGCTTTAACGACGTCCGCCGCCGAGCGTATTGAGCCGCCGGCTACGAGCGAGACATTGCCGCGTATGCCCTCGTCGCGCAGACGCTGATCGACCGCCGCCAGAGCTAACTCTATAGGGATACCGACGTTGTCGCGTATCCTTGTAGGCGCCGCGCCCGTTCCGCCGCGGAAACCGTCTATCGCTATGATGTCCGCGCCGCTTCTTGCTATGCCGCTCGCTATGGCGGCAATGTTATGCACCGCGGCGACCTTGACGATAACGGGTTTTGTATATTCCGTCGCTTCTTTTAATGAAAAGACGAGCTGACGCAGGTCTTCTATTGAGTAAATATCGTGGTGAGGCGCCGGGGATATCGCGTCCGACCCCTCCGGGATCATGCGCGTGCGAGAAACGTCGCCGACTATCTTTGCGCCGGGCAGATGTCCGCCGATGCCGGGCTTTGCGCCCTGACCCATTTTTATCTCTATAGCCGCGCCCGCTTCAAGATAATCCTCGTGGACGCCGAAGCGGCCGGAGGCGACCTGCACTATCGTGTTTTTACCGTATTTGTAGAAATCCTCGTGCAGTCCTCCCTCGCCGGTGTTGTAAAGTATGCCGAGCTCTGTCGCAGCGCGTGCAAGCGAAGCGTGCGCGTTGTAGCTTATGGAGCCGTAGCTCATTGCGGAGAACATTACCGGCATTGCAAGCTCTATCTGCGGCTGAAGATCGCATTTGATATTACCGTTTTTGTCGCGGCTGATCTGTGACGGTTTTTTGCCCAAGAAAACCTTCGTTTCCATCGGCTCGCGTAAGGGGTCGATAGGCGGGTTTGTGACCTGGGAGGCGTTAATAAGTATCTTGTCCCAGTATACCGGCAGCGGCTTCGGGTTGCCCATGGAGGAAAGCAGTACGCCGCCGCTGTTCGCCTGCTTGTATATTTCTTTTATCGTATCGTTGTCCCAGTTGGCGTTTTCGCGCAGACGGCAGTCGCTTTTCACTATTTTCAAAGCTCTTGTAGGGCAGAGCGAAACGCATCTCTGGCAGTTGACGCACTTTGTATCGTCGGAGATCATCTTGCCAAGCTCCGTGCTTAAATAATGCACCTCGTTACTGCACTGTCGCTCGCATACGCGGCAGGATATGCAGCGGTCGTAATTTCGTACGACCTCAAATTCCGGATATATAAATTCAACTCCCATCAAAACTCACCATCCTTTACGGTAACGATGACCGGCTCGCCGCCGGCAGGCGCCCAGATATGCTCCGCGTCAGGCTCCATAACGCGTATCGCCGCTTCTTCGCTTGCGATAAAGACTTTGTCGTCCTTTTCACCAACGACCATGGAGCGGAGCTTAAGTCTGTCGTTTAACGCCATAAGTCCGCCGTCAAAGCCTAAGATTATCGAAAACGGCCCGGTTATCAGAAGGCTCGGGAATACCGTCCTTAAATATTTCAATTTATTTTTTTCTTTTTCATCTTTTTTGTTGTCTATCGTGCTCCAGAACGGCGCGGCAATAACGGACGCCGCTTCCGTCAGGGTCAAGCCCCGGACCCTTAACAGATAGTCGAGTATGTACGTTATAACTTCGGTATCGGTCTGAAGATTGCACTTATAACCGAACATCTCGATGTAGCGGCGGTTTGCATCGTAAGATGAAATCTCACCGTTGTGGACTACGGAGTAGTCAAGCAGAGTGAACGGATGAGCGCCGCCCCACCAGCCGGGAGTGTTCGTCGGATATCTGCCGTGCGCCGTCCAACTGTAGCCCTCGTACTCGTCAAGCCTGTAAAATACGCCGACGTCCTCGGGAAAACCCACCGCCTTGAACGTGCCCATGTTCTTGCCGCTGGAGAAGACGTACGCGCCCTTCATATCCGTGTTTATTTTCATTACCGTACGCGCGACGAATTCCTTTTCGTCAAGCTGAAGATCCGCAAGCACGGACTTGAACGGCGACACAAAGTAGCGCCATATTATAGGTTTGTCCGTAATTTCCGGTATCCGCCTTGTAGGTATCAGCTCGCTTTTTACTATCTCAAAGCTCTCTTTCAAATACGCCTCGCACGCTTTTCTCGTATCGCGGCAGTCGTAAAACATATGCAGAGCGTAGAAGTCTCTGTATTCCGGGTATATGCCGTAGCCGGCAAAACCGCCGCCCAGACCGTTTGAGCGGTCGTGCATCGGTTTCATAGCTTCAACTATCGTGTGCCCGCTCATCCTCTTGCCTTCTTTTGATATAACGGCGGCGACGGCGCATCCCGACGGTATCCTTATATTACCTTCTTTTTCCATATTCTGCTCCTTAAAACAAAATGACGCCATAACCGGACGGTATTGCCCGGTCATGAACGCCATTGCTCACTTGACGGCATTATAATACAAAACTTGCGTTTTGTCAATAGGTAAAGAGAAAAAAATAATAAATATTGCAGGAAAAATTTATATAGATTGCAAAACAGTGAGAGGGAATACGAATTAAGAATCAAGAGGGCGACCATCGGCCGCCCGTTTTTCGCCGGCAAAAAAGCCCCGTTGAGATCAACGGGGGGGGTTTGTGGCGGATTAAGGGGTTCCCCTACGCTTAAAACCTTGCTTCAAGCATCGTAAACGTAGCTTGCAATCAGGTTGTTGTTCTCATCTCTGATCTGCGTTACGTCGTCCTGGAGGTTCTTTACGTAATAGTAGAAAGCGCCGTTTTATCATACTTAATATCACTTTTTTAATAACGTGAAATTCCAGTTTGATTCCTGTTTCATTGAGATGATATCAGATATTATTGCATCACTATCATCATTTTCTATAAATGACAACACCTTTCTTTCGCTCGCAATCACAAAGTATTTAGTATTATTTGTTCCTCCTTCTCTTACACAAAGCAACCATTTGCCTGATTCATCATAATCAGATATCACTATCTCATAATCGTCTTTACTGATGTTTAATGAAGAATAAACGATTTTTATATAATCGTTCCATTCTTTTTTAGGTCGACTTCTTCCAGTTTCTGTTAGAGTTGATCCGAAATACATTCCTTCACCCGGAGGATACTCCATATGCATACGTCTTTTTGTAATTTTAGACTCGTTTATAGGGGTGTTCCAATCGTTGGCATCCTTTAACGATGCTGTTTTCTCTTCGTTTTCGTCACCTGAATAATATGCAATATCTTCATAATACAATACACCGCCTTTAGTACATCCTTGCATAATTACAACATACGATCCAAAATTGGCATTACTATACAGAGATGTTACAGCTACGGAAAATAAAACTCTTCCATATTCGTCTGTTTCAAGCTCGTTTACAGAGTAATCATATTGATTTTCATGCACCAAACTGTGTATAGCTGCATATGCTGTCATTTTTTCATAATCAATCATATCAGGGTTGTCATTAATATCCCTGCATCCTGTGATTAATGTTCCAAAAACCAAAAGAATTATTAAAATAATTGATAAAGTTCGTTGTTTCATTTTACCCCCCAATACCAGTCGTGAAGTCCTTTTGCCCACGATTTATGTTGAGATCTTACTATTCCGGCATTTAAATCGGCGTTATATTCCCATGGCATATTATAATAGTTATTACTCAACCATGGTTCATTAAACCATTCATATGCTATCCTTGAGATACCATTGTATGTAACAGATGGTACTGCAACAGATGCTAAATATGCATTCTTAATTCTGATTCTTAATTATTCTTTGTATGCCAGTATCCCGCACAGCGTATGCAGGGGATTTTCTTTCTGCTTCTGCCTGAAAACGAGAGTCGGCTTTCTGCCGGGGCTTATCATAAGCCTGCCTTTTGAAGCGGACGTTATCACTACCCACTTTTCCGCATCGAATTCATACGGCGTAAACACTATTTTCCCGTCTCTTTGATCTATCCTCTCCACGTCAAGCGAGGAGCCGAGAGCGCGGAGCAGGGAAATATAAAGCAGATTGTCTACAAGGCTCGGAAATTCACCGAAACGGTCGAAAAGCTCGTCCGCCACGTCGTCAAGATCGTCAGGCGACGTTATATGAGATATTTTCTTATACATCTCGATACGCAGCCCGTCCGAGCCTATATAGCTTTTAGGTATATACGCGGAATACTGCACGTTCACGGTACATTCCTTTACCGGCTGTATTACCTCGCCCTTTTCTTCAAGCACGGCTTCGTTCAACAGTTTGATATACATATCGTAGCCTACCGAGTCTATATGCCCGTGCTGTTCCGCGCCCAAAAGATCGCCGGCGCCGCGTATTTCCAGATCGCGCAGGGCGATTTTGAAACCGGAGCCGAATTCCGTGTATTCTCTTATTGCGGACAGACGTTTTTCGGCGATTTCCGACAGCGATTTATACGGTCTGTACGTAAAATACGCGTATGAGCGGCGGTTGCTTCTGCCTATCCTGCCTCTTATCTGATGAAGCTGGGATAAACCGAGCTTATCCGCGTCCTCTATTATCAGCGTGTTCGCGTTAGGCACGTCTACGCCGGTCTCTATGATCGTGGTGCAGACGAGCACGTCTATACTGCCGTTTATAACGTCGCGCCATATATCGGACAGTTCTTCCTTATCCATCTTGCCGTGAGCCGCCACTACGTTTGCCTCCGGACACATATCCTTTATTTTTGCCGCGCAGTTATATATAGTTTCGGTATCGTTATGCAGATAAAAGACCTGACCGCCGCGGCGCAGTTCCTTTTTTAACGCTTCCGCTATTATTATATCGTCGTATTCTAAAACGTACGTCTGCGGAGGCAGGCGGTCCATAGGCGCCTCGTCCAAAATGCTCATATCGCGTATGCCGGATATAGCCATATTCAGCGTGCGCGGGATAGGCGTTGCGGTGAGCGTCAGCACGTCCGCGACCTCGCTCATTTTTTTGAGTTTTTCCTTATGAGCCACGCCGAAACGCTGTTCTTCGTCAACGACTATAAGCCCTAAGTTTTTAAACTCCACGTCGTCTGACAGCAGTCTGTGCGTGCCGACTATGATATCTATATCGCCGCGTTTGAGTTTCTTCAGCGTTTCCGTTTGCTGTTTTCCGCTCCTGAAGCGCGAAAGCATATCCACAGTCACGGCAAAGCCGCGCATACGTGATAATATAGTCTGATAATGCTGCAGCGCAAGAATTGTAGTGGGAACAAGAACGGCGGTCTGATATCCGTCCGCCGCCGCCTTGAAAGCGGCGCGCAGCGCGACTTCCGTTTTGCCGAAGCCCACGTCCCCGCACAAAAGTCTGTCCATAGGATGAGAAGAACACATATCGCGCTTTATGTCGTTTGACGCTTCAAGCTGACCTTCCGTCTCCTCGTATTCAAACGCCGCCTCAAACTGCGCCTGCATATCGTCGTCCGCGGAGAACGCTATGCCCGATCTGCGCAGCCGTTTGGCGTAAAGATCTATAAGCTCCGCCGCCATCTCTTTTGCCGCGGCTTTTGCTCTTGTTTTGGCACGCGTCCAGTCCGCGGAGCCCATCTTGTTTAAGCGCACCGTTCCGTTTTCCGCGCCGGCGCCTATATATTTTGATATGGAATCAAGCCTGTCGCACGGGACGTACAAAACGCCGTTTTCCGCGTATTTTATATGCAGAAAATCACGCCGGCAGCCGTCGTAACTGTCAAGCGTTTTTATTCCGACAAACATACCTATGCCGTGCGTATCGTGAACGACGTAATCGCCGGGGGTAAGGTCGGCGTACGAGAGTATCCGCTCCTTTGCGGAGACCTGTTTTTTTCTCGTTGCGCGGCGCCTGACCATCGCTTTGCCGTATAAACTGCCGTCACGGCATAACGATATGACCGCGAAGCGCGACTGTTCCGACACAAATCCCGGCACGCCGCACGGATATACGATATACGGAGTTTTATAAACGTTTGATACGTCCGTCTCCTTTTCGGAGCTGATATAAGGAGCGGTCGTTTTCGTTTCATAAAGCATATCCGAATAAGACCGCGCCACGGCTTCGTTTTCGCAGAGCAGGACCACTCCCCATTTGCCGTTTATATACCTTTGCAGATCGTCGCGCAGAAGCTCAAAACTGTCGTTATACGAAAGCGGAGAAGAGGTGCGGAATGAGAAAACTCCGCCGTATTTCAGCCCGCCGGACGAGAAATTATCCAAGAACACCGCCGCCTGTTTTTCCGCAAAAACGTCAAATACGGCGCCCGGCGCTCTGTATTCGGCGTATTTTCCGTTTATCTGCTCCTGTTCGAGCATCAAAGAAACGGTAAGTTCATCCGCTTTTGAGGAGCCTTTTATCCTGTCCGATATATTGTTCGGCGCGTCGCAAATTACGAGAGCGTCGGCAAAATAGTCAAGCAGAGTTTGTTTTTCTTCGTATATTACGTTTATATATTTATCTGTAAAATCCGGTATGACCGTGTTTTCAAGAGATGAAAGCTCCGCTTCAAGCGATTTTTTCGTATCTTCCCTTGACGCTTTTTTCAGCTGCGCTTTTATAACGGCTTTGACTTTTTCTCTGCCTGACTGATCCAAAATGACCTCGCGCACCGGGTAAAGCGAAAAAGACGGCGCGTTTTCTATCCTGCGCTGGCTTATTATATCAAAAACGCCTAAATTATCTATCATATCGCCGAATAGCTCCGCCCTGTACGGATCGGAGGACGACGGCGGAAACACGTCTATTATACCGCCGCGCACGGCAAACTGGCCTGCGCCGTCCACGCTCGTAACGCGGCTGTAACCGCACGATACGAGATATTCAGACAGTTCTTTCATATCGAGCGTATCCTCAAGCGAGTATCTGCGTTTATAGTTTTGCAGCTTTTCTTTTGGTATAGTATACTGAAGCGCGGCGCCGGGCGTCGTTATTACGCAGTCCGTACAGTTGTCAAGCACGGAGGTCAAAACTCCAATGCGCTCATATTCGTATTCGTGAGAGCAGGCGACGTTTGATAATGAAAAATCGCGCTCCGGATATATAAGGCATCTGATCTTCAGCTCCGAAAGCGCGGCGTAAAGCCTCATCATTTCTTTTTCGTCGCCGCAGACGATAAGCGCGGGTTTGCCGGTATTTTTGCCTATATCCTCGCAAATACACGCGCAGAATGCGAATTTTGCGCCGTCGCAAAGCCCTGAGGCTAGTATGGGACGCGCTTTTTCGTATTTTATCATTTCACCCCGCGTTTGAAGCAGCGCTTTATATTCGCCTATACCGCGGAAAAGATTTTTTATCAAATTCATAGTCTGAATACCTTTATGCTTTTGACGGCGCTCCCGTCCTCGTAATCGCGCACCTCTCCCAACGCAAAGAAGCCTTCTTCATCGTACAGCCGCACTCTCTGACCTAAATCATATGACGTGTTTATTTTCTTTTGGTATATCTCGCATCCGCTTTTGCAGAGTTTTAAGAAAAAGCCGTCTAATTTAAGTACCGGAAGTGAAGAGAACAGGCTCTCCGTCGCCATGAGTCTGTTGCATAACCGATCGTAAGTCATATTGTCACATTCGGGCAGCGTAACAGCGTCTTTTATATCAAAATCACCGCTTTTAATACGGCGTAAAGAAGCCATACAGCCTCCGCAGCCGAGCTTTTTGCCTATATCGTCGCAAAGCGTTCTTATATAAGTTCCTTTTGAGCATTTTACGTAAAGGCTGTAATTGCTTTCGTTTATCTTTTCGGCTTTTATATCTGTTATCTCCACTTTGCGCGGCTCTCTTTCTATCTCAATGCCGCGCCTTGCAAGGTCAACTAATTTGCGCCCGTTTTGCTTTATAGCCGAATACATAGGCGGTATCTGCATATACCCGCCCTCAAACGATCTAACGGCGGCTAAAACTTTTTCACTGTCCGGAATAATATCGCTTTCTGATATTATTTCTCCGCTTATATCCTGCGTGTCGGTCGATATGCCGAGGCGCAGAGTTGCCTCATACACTTTTTCGTCGGAGGTTATATATTCCGCCGCTTTTGCCGCGCGTCCCGCTAAAACGACCAAAAGACCGGTCGCGTCCGGGTCGAGCGTACCGGTATGGCCGATCTTTTTTGTACGCAAAAGACGCCGCATCCGGTTTACAGCGTCATGCGACGTAATGCCCTTTGGTTTGTCTATTAAGATTATTCCGTCAGGCTCCATTATTTTTTGTCCTTTTTAAAGGTCCTTTCTTTGAGCGCCTCGGATCTTTCGGCTTCAAGCTCAGTATCAAGACATATATATCTGTACGCGGAATAAAGCGTTACCGCGTTTATTACGGTAACGACTATAAACAGCGCGTATCTTATGATATCAAATATATTTCCTAACGATATGGGTAATGACGCGGTTATGTTTATTATACAGAACGCGGCGGTGGCTGCAACGGAGCGTATGCCGTTTTTTCTTACCTTTTCACATTCCGTCTGCCGTCCCATATCGAATACCGCGAACATCAGCATTACCTGAGTAAGCGCGAAAAGCACGGCGTTTACGGTAAAAGAATACGTCCTTACGCCTACCATGACGGATTCCGCCATTGCGCCGAAGCCCCAAAGCCCCTGTATGACCGTGTCGAATATCATGGCGGCGTCAAGCAGTACCGCGCCGAAAAGCGCGTATTTTGCGTATTTTGAATATAAAGCGAATTTGCGCAGACCGAATATGAGCACGGTATATCCAATAACGCATAAAACTTTGCAGAAAAACACCAGAAGGGCTTCATTTACTATGAAGCCCAGGTCGAAAATCGTGAACAAATAACCTGTAAAAATTATTCCGAAGCCCATATCAGTTTCCGCCGGCGCCGGGTCTTCCGCAGCATTTCTTGTATTTCAGACCGGATCCGCACGGACACGGATCGTTAGGCCCGACTTTTGCCTTTTTGACTATCGGCTTTTTCTTTACCGTTTTGTCGGGCGCGCCCGCCGTCATCTCGCGCTCCTCGGTGCGTTTTATCTGCATCCTCGGCCTTACGGAGAGGATGCGGCGCACGGTGTTTTCTCTTATATCCTCTATCATCTCGTCAAACGCGTCTGACGCGGCGAGCTTGAACTCGGTAACGGGGTTCCTCTGCGCGTACGACTGCAGACCTATACCGTCTCTTACGTCGTCCATCGCGTCTATGTGGTCCATCCACAGAGAATCAAGCGTTGTCAGAAGTATAACGCGTTCTATCTCGCGCATCTGGTCGCCGAATATGGCTTCCTGCTCCGCGTAACGCGCCATGGCGCGCTTTTTCATTTCTTCAACTATTTCTTCACGCTTTACGTGCTGCAGCTCTTCGGGCGTGTATCTGAAATCGTCGTCGGATAAAATTATGCCGCGGTATTTGCTGTGGAGCTCGTCAAAGAGCCACTCGTTCGGATCGTCGGACGCCGTGCATCTTGCCGCCGCGTCTTCTACCGTCTGCTCGATCATATCCATGATCTTTTCGCGCATATCGCCGTCGTTTAGTATCTCGTTTCTCTGATCGTAGATCTGTTTTCTCTGCTGATTCATAACGTCGTCGAACATCAAAACGTTCTTTCTGCGTTCAAAGTTGATGGATTCAAGACGCTTCTGCGCGTTTTCTATAACGCTCGTAAGGATCTTCGCTTCTATCGGCACGCCGTCGGGCGTCAGCGCCACGGCGCGTTTCATCCTGTCCTCGGAACCGAACAGACGCATAAGATCGTCTTCAAAAGATATATAAAATCTCGACTCGCCGGGGTCGCCCTGACGTCCGGCGCGGCCGCGCAGCTGGTTGTCTATACGTCTTGATTCATGACGCTCTGTACCTAATATAAACAGACCGCCCGCAGCCTTTACTTTTTCGTACGCGGGTATTATTTCTTCTCTGTGTTTCTGATAAAGTTCACGGAAGACTTCTCTTGCGGCAAGCACGTCTTCTTCAACGGACAGCGACGTGCCGGTAGCCTGCGCTATTACGGGTTCTTCATAACCCATTTTGCGCATTTCGGCTTTGGCTAACCATTCCGGGTTGCCGCCGAGCATGATATCGGTACCGCGGCCCGCCATGTTGGTGGATATCGTAACGGCGCCGGGGCAGCCCGCCTGTGCTACGATCTCCGCTTCTTTTTCGTGGTATTTTGCGTTAAGAACAACGTGATCTATGCCCTCTTTGCGTAACCTTTTAGATAAAAGCTCCGATTTGTCTATCGTTATAGTACCTACCAGCACCGGCTGATCCTTTGCGTGGCACTCTTTTATCTGCTCGATAATGGCGTCTATCTTTGATTCCGCGGTCTTGAAAACGACGTCCTCGCGGTCTATTCTGATCATCGGCTTGTTCGTCGGGATCTCAACGACGTCAAGATTGTATATCTCGCGGAATTCCTCGTCCTCGGTAAGCGCCGTACCGGTCATGCCGGCGAGCTTGTTGTAAAGACGGAAATAGTTCTGGAAAGTTATCGTGGCAAGCGTTTTAGACTCTTTTTCTATCTGTACGCCCTCTTTTGCTTCTATAGCCTGATGCAGACCCTCGTTGTAACGGCGTCCGAACATTAGACGTCCGGTGAAGGAGTCCACGATTATGACCTGACCGTCCTTTACGACGTAGTCTTCGTCTATATGCATATTGCCGTGGGCTTTTATGGCCTGATTTATGTGGTGCGCTATCTCCGCGTTTTCCGGCGCGCCGTAGTTTTCCAGGTTGAAAAACTTTTCAGCGCGCTCTATGCCGCGCTTTGTAAGAACGGAGGTCTTCGCCTTTTCGTCAACTATATAGTCGTATTCTTCCGATATTGAAGATGAATCCATATCCTCTTTTGAGTCTATTTCTTTCATCTTATACATTTTAAGGCCTTTTACGAAAGATTCCGCTCTGTCGTAAAGCTCGGTCGGTTTGTCGCCGGGGCCGGATATGATAAGCGGAGTTCTCGCCTCATCTATCAGTATGGAGTCCACCTCGTCGACTATGGCGTATGCGTGGCCGCGCTGTACCATCCTGTTTTTATAGGTTACCATGTTGTCGCGCAGATAGTCAAATCCGAACTCGTTGTTGGTACCGTACGTGATATCCGCGGCGTAAGCCTGACGCTTGATATTGTTGTCGCGCTCGTTTGAAACTATAAGTCCGCAGCTCATGCCGAGGAAGTTGTATATCCTTCCCATTTCCTCGCTGTCACGCGTGGCAAGATAGTCGTTTACGGTAACTATATGAACGCCGTTTCCGGTCAGCGCGTTAAGATACGCCGGCAGCGTTGCGGCAAGAGTTTTACCTTCACCGGTCTTCATTTCGGAGATGCGTCCCTGATGCAGGATTATACCGCCTATGAGCTGAACGCGGAACGGGCGTTTGCCGAGCACTCTGTCAGCCGCCTCACGCACGGTGGCAAACGCTTCCGGCAGGATATCGTCCGTAGTTTCGCCGTTTGCAAGGCGTTTTTTGAAGATCTCCGTCATTGCGCGCAGCTCTTCGTCGCTCTTTTTTTTGTATTCATCAGCAAGCGCTTCTATTTTGTCAACTATAGGCATGATCTTTTTGACCTGGCGCTCGCTGTACGTGCCGAATAATTTTGTGATAAGTCCCATTTTTTACTTCTCCGGTAAATATTATTAAAATTATGATATTTATTAAGTCTTCATTATATGTTATTATACAAAAAGTACGGTGTTTAAAAAAACCGTATTTTGTAAATTTTCATAGGGAAGACTGATTATGGATATAAATATAGTGCTCGTGGAGCCTGAAATACCGCAGAATACGGGAAATATCGCACGTACGTGCGCCGCTGTCGGCGCTTCGCTGCATCTGGTAAAACCGCTCGGATTTGAGATAGACGACAGAAAACTGAAACGCGCCGGGCTCGATTACTGGGATAAACTCGATATAACGTATTACGATGACCTTGACGATTTTCTTTGCAAAAACAAAGACGAGGCTATGTTTTTCTTTACTACAAAGGGAAAACAGGCTTATACGGACGTCACGTATCCGAAGCGCGTTTTTATAGTTTTCGGAAAAGAGACTAAAGGCTTGCCGGAGGAGCTTTTGTACGCAAACCCGGAAAAATGCGTGCGCATCCCCATGCGAGACACGCTGCGGTCGCTCAATTTGTCAAATTCCGTCGCCGTGGCAGTCTATGAAGTTTTGCGTCAGCGCAGCTTTGAAGGTCTGCGCGAGGACGGACAGCTGACGAGGTTTACGTGGGAATAAGGACATTCAGATTTATTTTAGTTTTGTTCAGCACAAATATCAGCGGACGACCGATGGTCGCCCCTACATCCAACCCGCCGTAATGCGGATCTCATCATGCAGTGATCTCATCGGCGAAGTTGATTGCGATCATTCCGAAACGGAGCGGATTTCATTTGCCGAAGGCATAACAAAACCCCGGTTTTGCCGGGGTTTTGATATTTTAAAAGTGTCTTCCACCGCCGGAGAAGGAACCGCCGCCGGATGAATGGTAGCTTCCGCTGTATGAGCTTCCGCCGCCGCTGCTCCTGCTTGACGATTCTATCACCGTTCTCGTGACGTTTTTGTATAAGAACATTTCCTTTATGCCTCTTACCTTGAAGCTGTCCTGTACTATGTAGTCGTTTGCGTACGTTGCGTAATTGACTTTCTTCATGTTTTTGGTCTTAGAGGACATATTTATCGCGCCGGCTATAAGACCGACGATCGCCGCGGCAATGCCGCAGAACAAATAATCGCTGAAAGTGCGTTTATGCGCGATCTTTCCCGTTGAATACAGCTCGTCAAGAAGCTCTATGTATTTATACATGGCTCCGGCGTAATCGCCGTCCACCATATACGGCTCTATACCGTCGTCGATAGCGTTTACGTTTGCTTCCGTATAGTAATTTCTGCTGTCGCCTCTCGCCGCGCTCCACCAGTAGCGGTTGCCGGGCTCCATGCAGATGAATATTACGGAGCCGGAATAGTTTTCGCCCTTGCCGTAGCCGTGCACCTGATAGAAGTCCGCGGGATACACGCCGTCACTTGCTTCCATGCCTTTGCCTATGCCGTAATTGCTTACGTCGGTGAAAATAACAAAGTCGTATTTGTCATCAAATTTTGCTATAAGATCGTTTGCCAGCTTTGTAAGCTTTGCTTCCTCGGCGTCGGTGAATATATCCGCGTCGTCAACGACGCGCGGCAGATCTGTACCGTGAAAATCGGAAAACGAGCTCCAGTCTTCCGGATACCACGCGGGAAGATCGGAGGCAAATACCGCGGGAACGGCGAGCGCCGCCAAAAGCAGCGAGATGAATATTATAGATAATATCTTTTTCATATTCGCCACCTCACATCGTCAGAAGCCAGAGGATAAGGAAAACTATCGCGGCGGCTATTAGGAACGGTATCCAGAACGCGCGCGCTTTCTTTCCCTTATCTATCGGCAGCTCGCCCACAAGCTTTCCGGTCTGTCCGTTCATTGCAAAGCGGTATTTTTGACCTTTGTAATCACAGTTGAAAACGTATACCGGCAAAAGCACGTATTTTACGGACGGATCGTAAAGATTCAGTCCGTTGTTGCGAAGCGAAACGGAAGAATACTGGGAGACGGCGGATCTGAAAGCTGATACCGCGCTGTTCATCATACGCTGTGAAGCCGTCGGTATGCTCGCTTCCGGGTCTTTGTCGTATCTGTCGGCAAGAAAGCCGGAAAGATACTGACCGTCAAACGGGACTATCTGCGAATAATCGAACGGCTCTATGCTGTTCATAAGGTCGTCAGGCATTTTTTCGGAGCCGTCAACGGGAACGCGCGTGAACTCCATCGAGCCGTCGCAGTTGATCAGATAATGGCTTGTTTCCGTGTACCTGTAGTTTCCCGTCGTATAGCTTGACGTCGTTGTGCCGTCAAGCGAAACGCTGCCGTCAAGTTTTCCGTCAAAGAGCCATACCGGGACGTACACGCCCTGTATAGCGTCAATTTTCTGATCTGTGAAGAAGTTGTCAGGCAAAAGTTTTTTTCCTTTGCAGAATTCCTTGATCTTTTCTTTTATGCCTTTTTTGTCGATCTTGAACGGTATGACTCCGTTGGGCTTGAGCGCCCCCGTCAGCTTTTCTGTTATTATAACTTCGTTGTCGCAGTACGGGCAGTGGGTCGCCGCCGTGGTGCCGTCCGTTATTATCTCCGCGCCGCAGGACTGGCAAATGTAAGACGTCATTTCCGGCAGAGTTTCGTTCAAAGCGTTGGTATATTTTCTGTCCCACTGGAATTCAGCTTCCGTTCTGTTGTTCTGGTACTGCTTGATAGTACCTATTTCGTATTCGTTGTCGCAGCTGCTGCACTTCAGCTTTCCGCTTTCAGTATTGAAAACAAGGGCGGAGCCGCACGCGGGACATTTGTATTCCTCCGTCCTTTCGCTCTCAGGCTTTTTGGGCTGCTGTTGCTGCTGAAGATTTGAGCCGCAGAATTCACAGAATTTTGATCCCTGTTCAATATCCGCGCCGCAAACCGGGCATTTTACGGTATCAGCCATATTGATATTTCCTTTCCTTAGTAGATTTTCCAGTTAACCGTATATCATTTTATCATACAATTTTTTATATGTCAATCTTATTTATATAATTTTCCGATATTTTTATGCGCGGGGCACGGACCGAAAAAAACAGCCCGCGCGGGAAAACGAAATTTAACTTTATTAAATAATATGGTAATTTTTATTTAATAAATGCAATGTAAAATACAAAATGTATAGGTATATGAAAATGAACGGTAAAAAATTGTTTCTCGCACCCATGGCGGGCGCAGCGGACGGCGCCATGCGGCAGATGTGCCGCGAGCACGGCGCTGACGGCTGCGTTACGGAAATGGTGTCCGCCGCCGCGGTCTGGTATAAAGACAAAAAGACTTTTGCTCTTGCCGGACTCGGAGCCGGAGAAGAGGACTGCGCGGTGCAGATATTCGGCCACGAGCCGCATATGATAGCTAACGCCGTAAAGGTCTTATATGAAAAAGCTTCCGTAAAGCCGCGGGCATTTGATATAAATATGGGCTGTCCGGTAAAAAAAGTCGTCTCAAACGGTGACGGTTCGGCGCTCATGCGCGATCCGGCGCTTGCCGGCGCGATAGTTGAAGCGGCGGTAAAGGTATCGCCCGTACCGGTTACGGTAAAGATGCGGACAGGCTGGGACAAAGACCATAAAAACTGCGCTGAACTGTGCAGGACGGTGCAGGAATGCGGCGCTTCCGCGGTCTGCGTCCACGGCAGGACGAGGGAAGATATGTATCTGCCGGGCACGGTTGATATTGAAAGCATAGCAAAAGCAAAGGCGGCGGTCGGCATACCCGTTATCGCAAACGGAGATATAACCGACGGCAAAACGGCTTTGCGAATGCTTGAAATGACCGGCGCGGACGCTTTGATGATAGGCAGGGCGGCGCTCGGAGACCCGTTTGTTTTTGAAAAGATCAGGGCTGAGCTTGAAGGTCTGCCTTACAAAGAGCCGACGGTAAAGGAAAGACTTGACGCGGCAAGGGAACATCTGCTGCTCCTCATACAGCTTAAAGGAGAGCGTACCGGCGTATGCGAGGGAAGAAAGCATATGGCGTGGTATACAAAAGGGATGGCGGGCTCGGCATCCCTGCGAAAAAAGCTGAATTCCGCCGTATCCGCGGCGGAGATGATAAATATTCTTGATGAAATTGAAAAGGATACCCAAATATGACGGCACCACAATTAAAACCCGAAAAAGGGATCAAAAAAATAACGCAGACGGTATACAGCGCCATATGCAAATACGTTAACGGCAAAAACTTCTATCTTTTGGGAGCGTTTTTCCTGCCGCTCGTTATCATGTGGGCTATATTCCTGATAAAAGGAGCGTATCCCGTAACTCAGAAGTCCGTGCTCGTGCTTGACCTTAACGGTCAGTACGTCTACTTCTTTGAGGCTATGCGCGATATTTTCCAGGGACACGGCTCTCCGTTCTACACATGGTTCAGACAGCTTGGCGGAGAATTTTCCGGCATTTACGCTTACTACGTAGCGTCGCCGTTCGCGCTTCTGTCCGTTTTCTTCCCGGAAAACGGCATAACTGAATTTTTGCTCTGGATGACGCTGCTGAAAGTCGGCTCAAGCGGACTTACCTTTGCTGTATATCTGCATAACAGCCGTCCGTCAAAACCGCTGAACGTCGTCATATTCTCAACGTGTTACGCGCTGACGAGCTACGCCGTCGTAATGGCGAGCAACACGATGTGGATAGACTCGCTTATATATCTGCCGCTGATATGTCTCGGAATAGAACGTATAGTAAAGCGGGGCAGACCTCACCTTTACTGCATAACGCTTGCGCTGTGCGTCATATCAAACTTCTATATAGGCTGGATGACCGCTATATTCAGCGTTCTGTATTTCTTATACAGCTATTTAAGCAGATATTCCTTCAAGAACTTTGAAAGATTCTTCCAGGCGTTTTACAAGTGGCTCATCTATTCTCTGATAGCCGCGATGATAGCGTCCGTCATAATCATACCGGCTTACTTCTCGCTGCAGATGGGCAAAAGCACGTTTACAAACCCGTCTTACGCGTTTGAAGCCAAATTCGATTATATAAAACTGTTCACGCAGATGCTGCCCAACTCTTACGACACGGTGCGTCCCGTAGGACTTCCGTTCGTTTACTGCGGCATCATATCTCTTATCCTTCTTCCCGTATATTTCATATCCAAAAAGATCCGCCCGAGAGCGAAGATAATGAGCGGTATAATACTGGGCTTGATGATATTCTCGTTCACCGCGTCCACGGTCGACATATTCTGGCACGGGCTCCAGAAGCCGCAGTGGCTCAATTACCGTTACAGTTATATGTTCTGTTTCCTCGTTATAGTCTTTGCTTATGAGGCGTTCAGGAGACTCGATCCAAAGGCGTACCGCGCCGTACTCGGCGTCGGCGGCGTTTTCGGACTGCTTTTGGTGGTGATACAGGCGCTGCCTGATTCTTACTTTACCATAAAGCGCGCAAACGACAAGGAATTCACCTTTATACAGGATCTGTATACCGTATGGTTCTCCATGGCGATGATAGGCATAGTCGTTGCGGTCCTGTGGCTTGTGGCGCACAAAAAGAAAGCGGGCGCGGCCATAGTTTTAGGCGTCGTTTGCTTTGAGCTTATGATAAACGGTATATACGACGTTTTCAGACTGCATGAGGACGTATCGTATTCAACAAGAGAAAGCTACGTGAGCTTCATAACGCGGTGGTCGGGCATAACGCGGTCCGTGCAGGAGAGCGACGATTCGCTGTACCGTATGGAAAAGCTGGTGCACAGAAAAGTAAACGACAATATGACGCTGCGCATAAAAGGCGTTACGAACTCAACCTCAACGCTTAACGCCTCCGTAATTAAACTGCTCAACAAAATGGGCTACGCTTCAAAATCGCACTGGTCAAGATACGTGGGCGGCAATATAGTAAACGACTCGCTTGTCGGTATTAAATACGTGCTGAACAACAAGTCGGGAGGACTGCCCGGCGGATATACAGAGTATCTGTCCGAGATAGATCCCACGACTCTCAATAAAGATATAAACGCAAGCGACTACGACGAGAGCAAAAATTCGCTATACGCGTATAAAAACGAATACGCGCTGCCCGTGATGTTCGGCGTTTCGTCCGATATAAAAAATTACGATATAGAAAGCGAATATTCCAGCCCGGACGTGCTCAATTCAATGATCTCAGCAATGGTAGGACATACGGTGCAGGTCTACGAGCCTCTCGTATCCGGTGAAAGCAGCATCAAGTCTCCGGACGGCGTGGCTATCGCCTCGGCGAGCGGACACAGAAAGTGGACGCAGGGAGACGTAAAGGACGCGACCTTAACGATAGATTTCACAATGAAAAAGAGCGGAGAAGCGTACTTCTATCTGCCTTCCGATTATCAGCGTGAGATAACCGTCAGAGTCAAAAAACACAAAGACGACGGATCTACCACGACCGTAAAATCATTCAGCTATTTTACAACGTACACTCATTCAATGTGCTATCTCGGAAATTTCAAAGCCGGCGACGATATAACGATCGAGCTGGTGATGAAGGATTCCAAGGGAAATCTTTATATCCGTAAGAACTGCGGTTACGTTTACTATTTCAACAAGGAAACGTTTGAGGAAGCGTATAAAGAGCTTACCGCGAGCCTGCCGGAAATAACGTATTTCTCCGATACTAAGATCAAGGCTACGGTCAATATGGCAAAGGGCGATACAATGATGTATACGTCCATCCCGTTTGACAAAGGCTGGACCGTAAAGGTAGACGGCAAAAAGATAACGCTTAACGAAGATACGGGAACTGAAACAAAGTACAAGGCCAACAACAAGGTGTTCGGCGCGCTTCTCGCGTTTGAAGTGCCGGAGGGCGAGCATACGATAGAGCTTTCGTTCGTACCGCGCGGATTCACAATAGGCGGCGTACTTGCTTTGCTCGGTCTCGGAACTGTGGGATTCGGTATCTACAAGGATATTTCAAGCGACAGAAAACGCCGCAAAAACAAACTCCTTGCACTTAAAACCGCCGGCAAAACACCGCGCGGTCAAAGTAGATAAATAAAAAAGTCCGGACGGCTTTCGGCGCGGCGTGATAAGGAAGTATTTTGCATAATCTTTGCCGCGCCGAAAATGAAGTCGCCCTCTGCGAAGGCTAATGAAGAAATGAAGACGCTTCGCTAATGAAGACGCTCCTTCGGAGCTGATTAAGGAACGCGGGCGTCTTCGCTTCATTAGTGAGCGAAGTGAACGTCTTCATTAGCTTTATTATACCGGCTGAATATGAAAAAGCAGACTGATTTTGTTTTCAGTCTGCTTTTGTTCAGTACGCACTTACTCACCACACAAACGCACGGTAAAATCTTCCTTATGACGGTCGGGCTTTAAACCGTCCGGATCTTATATTTGTTTAAGATATTTCAACTGTCGTTGTGGGAACGTATTCCGTAAGCGTTATATCAAAGGATATTTCTTCTCCGTTTCTTGATACCACTATCCTCATCGTGTCTCCCACGCTGTGGCTCTGTATCTTCTTTCTTACGTCCGCCGCGGATCCTACTTTTGCATCGTCAATGCTTACTATCCTGTCTGCGGCTTTAAGTCCGGATTTTTCCGCGTCCGTACCGGTGTATATCTTGCTTATATAGACGCCGTATTCTTTCAGGTTGTATCTGTATAAGGTGTACTGATCCGTTACTTCAAGCATCGAGATGCCGAGCATTACTCTGCCGCGTACGTATCCGTACTGCATGATGTCGTTTATGACCTTTATCGCGGTGTTTGACGGTATTGCGAACGCCAGACCTTCGATGCCGCTGCCGGATGATTTTGCGTTGACTATGCCGACGCATTCGCCCGCGAGGTTGAACAGACCGCCGCCGGAGTTGCCGGGGTTTATAGCCGCCGTCGTCTGAAGCAGCGTCATTTCCTGATTTTCTATCGTGATCGTTCTTTCAAGCGCGGAGATTATGCCCTGCGTTACCGTGCCGCCGAGTTCACCGAGAGGGTTACCTATCGCAAACACGGTCTCGGCCACTACGAGCTTTGCCGAGTCTCCGAATACGGCGGGAGTAAGTCCGGCGGCGTCTATCTTTACGACCGCAAGGTCCGCCGTTGCGTCGGTGCCTACGAGTTTACCTTCATACGACTGACCGTTGCGGAGCGTTACTTTTATCTGCGTCGCGTCTTCTATAACGTGGTTGTTCGTCGCTATATAGCCGTCCTCGGTTATTATAATGCCCGAGCCGCCGCCGCGTACGACGTACTGCTGCATGAACGAGCCCTGCACAGTCTGTTCCGTGCTGATCTCAACAACGGAATCCACGGTTTTTGCCGCCGCTTCCGTCATGGAAAGCGGTTCGCCGGATACGCTCGTACTTATCTTCGCGTCCGGATTGGTCAAAGGCTGCGTGTCCGTTTTCTCGGTCGTCTCGGGTTCGGTTTCATCCGCTGCGCCGTGCTGCTTTTCGGTTTCCGTGTCGTATCTGTCCGTAACGGCCGGTTCGTTTGTGGAAGTATTTGATTTTCTTAACATCCAGCCGGCGATCGCACCGCACGCGGAGAATATTATCGCTATAGCCGCGCATATTGCGATTATGGCAACTATCTTTCCGCCGCTGCTTTTTTTCGGGGGCTGATTTACGGGCGGCTGACGGTAAGGCTGCTGATACTGATACGTCTGCTGCCGCGGCTGCGCGTTCTGATAGCCGCCGTTGCCGTTATTATAGTAGCTGCCGTAGTTTTGGTTCTGACTGTACGGATTTGTGTTCTGTCCCTGTCCGTAATTCTGATTTCCGTACGGGTTTTGGTTAGGGTTATGGTTCGGATCGCTTTGATAACGGTTATATACTATCCTGTACTGTCCGTCGTTTGACTGATAGTTATTGTATATATTCTGATCCTGCGATGCGCCGGGGATAGTTGTGTGAGCGTCTTCTTTTTTTATATCGTTCTGCACAAAGCCGTTATCTTCCGTGCTCTGATCCTGATCACTGTTTATACCGTCCTTTGCCGCGTTTATATCGTCATCCGCGGGTTTAGGATCAATGTTATTGTTATATTCGTCGATCATGGTTTTTCTCCTTTCTTGAGCTTTCGTCCGTATTATAATCAGCCAATGTGAAAACTGTATGATATAAAATTGTTTTTGCGCTGAATTTTATAAAACGTCGTATACGGCTATTATATCCGATCCGAGCTTTTCTATGCCGGACGCGTCTTCTATGATATATCCGTGCGATTTATCAGCTGTACATTCTTTTATTATTCTGAATTCGTTTATGCCGTCCGGGACGCCTTTTGTTATTACAAACGCTTTTCTTTTTTTGCCCGCTGCGGTTTTGTTTTCTGCGCGGCGCCAGACAAGTTCGCTTGTTTTGCCGTAAAGCGCTTCGTTGATATCGGACATTATCGCCGCTGCGGTCGGAATGGCGCCGGCGCCTCTGCCGTAGAGAAGCACGTCGCCGGAATTTTTGCATTTTATAAGCACGGCGTTATAAACGTCGTCCACCGCGTAAAGCACGTTGTTTTCGGGTATGAAGCACGGCGCGACTTTTGCGCTGACGCCGTTTCCGTCCGGCGTTTTTTCCGCGACGCCGAGCAGTTTTATTTTTCCGCCGAGAGCGGCTGCAAGCGTTAAAGCGCAGTCCGGCGTGTTGTCTATACCGGTCGTGTCTATTTCTGCGGGCGGGATAAGTCCGCCGTCTATGAACGCGGAGAGGATGGACGTTTTTCTGCACGTGTCAAGTCCCTTTACGTCCGCGGACGGATCCGGCTCCGCGTAGCCGAGCTTCTGCGCGTCAAGCAGAGCGTCGTCGTACGTTTCGCCGTTTTCCTTCATTTTTGTTAAAATATAGTTCGTTGTACCGTTCAAAATACCGCAGATCCGCGTTATTTCATCCGTATCAAGACTTGTGCGCAGAGTGCGGATAAGCGGTATTGCTCCGCCGACCGCCGCTTCAAACAGATAAGACACGCCGTTTTCGCGCGCCGCCTGCAAAAGCTCCACTCCGTATTCCGCGACGACTTCTTTGTTTGAGGTTATGACGCTTTTTTTAGCCTTTATGGCTTCAAGCGACCGCTCGTACGCCGCGCGCTTTGCGCCCGTCACTTCTATGACTGCGTCAATTTCCGGATCGTTCAATACTATATTGAAATCCTTTATATGCTTATCCCCGTAAGGCAGACCCGGTATATCGCGCAGATCGCAAATATACTTCAGTACAGCTATACTTGAGCTTTCCGTAAGCAGTTTGCATACTCCGGTACCGATAACTCCAAAGCCGAGAACCGCAACTTTTTTCATAAAAATACTTCCTTTTTTAAATGTAAAATAAAGTATAACATAAAAATTTTATAAAATCAAGTATTTTTTCCCTATAAAATAGGAAAAAGCGCTTCCGACATATGCCGAAAGCACTTTCTTTACCGTTTTTTTATGCCAGGCTGTTAAGTCTCAGAGTGAACTGGCTCTTTTTTCTGCTTGCGGCGTTCTTGCTGATTATGCCCTTGGCTGCCGCCTGGTCGATCTTCTTTACCGCTGCTTTGTATGCTGCGCTTGCCGCGTCCTTGTCGCCGGAAGTGAGCGCTGCGTCATACTTTTTTATCATCGTTTTAAGGGATGATCTGAACATTTTATTCTGAAGGGTCTTGGTCTCGGTGACCTTAACGCGCTTCTTTGCAGATTTGATATTCGGCACTTTTTATTCCTCCTGTAGAATTACGAATATGTATTTATGCCGCTGTCTGAGAGGACACAACGGCGCGATATACTATTTCAAGTAAGTATAATACCATACTTTTTAAAAATAATCAAGACTTTTTTTCAAAAAAATAAAAATTTTTACCATATATTCAATAAACACAGCGTTGACAAATATGAAAACGGGTGGTAATATATAAGCGAGGTGTTTGATCATGAGTATGAAAATAGGTATATCGAGCGCGTGCTTTTACCCGCTTGATACAATAGAATCGCTCAAAGAATGCGTAAAGGGCGGTTTTGATCTTGCGGAGATCTTTATAAACACGCACAGTGAGATGTCCGGAGAGTATTACAGGCAAATGAAAGCGTATATTGACGGCAGCGGCGTAAGGATCCTTTCCATCCACCCTTTCACGTCCGGATATGAAAACGTTATATTTTTTGCCGGATATGAAAGAAGGATACAAGACGGCATTGAATACTATAAAAATTATTTTGACTTTGCAGCAAGGCTCGGCGCAAAGTTCGTCGTATTCCACGGCAACAATATGAAAAACAAATTCTGCGGTTTTGAAAGATACGCGGAGATATTCACGAAGATAAACGAGTGCGCGCACACTTTCGGCGTGGAGCTGATACACGAGAACACGACGTGGTGTATAGCAAGAGAAGCGGAAGGCGTAGCAAAGCTGCGCGCAGCGTGTCCGGATATGAAATTTGTTTTTGACGCAAAGCAGTCCTGCCGCGGCGGCTACGATCCTTACGCCGTACTGCGGGCTATGGGTGACAGCGTCGTCCACGTCCATATAAACGACTGGGCAAACGGTCACTGCACGCCGCCGTGCATGGGAGCGCTCGATATGAAGCGCATAATTGACAGACTCAAAGAGGTAAACTACAAAGGCGATATGGTGGTTGAAGTATACCGCGAGAATTTTACGGATATTTATCAGCTTGAAGCGTCGGCGAGGCTTCTGGAGAAAATTATATAATTAAGAAATCTGTTTATAAAAAAATTGCAAGTATCAAAAAATATACTTGCATTTTTTATATTTATGTGATATAATAGCGCATAACCTTTACGGAAGGAGATAGAAAAATGCTTGATATAAGAAAAGAAAGAACAAAAACGCCGAAAACAAAGCCGGATTACAACAATCTCGGTTTCGGCAGATATTTTACCGATCATATGTTTTTGATGAACTATGACGAGGGCAAGGGCTGGCATGACGCGAGGATCGTGCCTTACGCTCCGTTTGAGCTTGAGCCGTCCTGCATGGTGTTCCATTACGCGCAGGAAATGTTTGAAGGACTTAAGGCTTATATGACGAAAGACGGAAAGATCCAGCTTTTCCGCCCGGACAAAAACATAGAGCGTATGCATAATACGAACGAGCGTCTCTGCATCCCGCAGATCCCGAACGAGGACGTGCTGCAGGCTATAACCGAGGTCGTTTTGTTTGACCGCGACTGGATACCGACAAAGGTCGGAACGTCGTTATACATCCGTCCGTTCATCATAGCCACGGATCCGCATCTCGGCGTTCATCCGTCGCATTCTTACGTTTTCTGCATAATCTTATCGCCTGTCGCCGCGTATTACGCGGAGGGCATAAACCCCGTTAAGATATTCATAGAACACGATTACGTCCGCGCCGTAAAAGGCGGCACCGGCTTTGCAAAGGTCGGCGGAAACTACGCTTCATCCCTTAAAGGTCAGGAAAAAGCGGCAAAGCTCGGCTACTCCCAGGTCCTGTGGCTTGACGGTATATACAGAAAATACATTGATGAAGTCGGCGCAATGAACGTGTTCTTCGTTATAGGCGACGAGGTAGTCACTCCGTCTTTGGCGGAAGGAAGCATACTTCCCGGCGTAACCAGAGCTTCCTGCATTGAGCTGTTGAAGAGCAAGGGCTATAAAGTCTCAGAGAGGAAGATCTCCGTTGACGAGCTGTACGAGGCGTATGACAAAGGCGAACTCAAAGAAGCGTTCGGCACCGGCACGGCAGCCGTTATTTCGCCTATCGGTTCTCTTGACGACGAAAACAAGAAAGCCGTTATAAACAACGGAAAAATAGGACCGATCTCGCAGATGCTTTACGATACGCTCACCGGTATCCAGTGGGGCAACCTGCCGGATGAATTCGGTTGGATAAAAGTAATAGGCTGATGGAATTTAAAGTCCCGCCCGAATACGAGGGGAGGCTGCTGCGTGAATTTCTGCGCGGCATCCCCGGTATTTCGGGCGGAATTTTGACCGAACTGAAAAGAACGGAAAACGGCATTACCGTAAACGGAGAACAGAGGACCGTCCGTTTCGTTCTGCACGGGGGCGATACCGTCCGCATTGAATTTGCGCAAGAGCGGAAAACGGACGCGGAGCCCGTCGACATACCGCTTGATATAATATACGAAGACGACGATATGATAGCCGTCAACAAGCCGTCCGGTATGCCTACGCACACGTCGCACAACCACCATTACGACACGCTCTCAAACGCTCTTGCATATTACTATAAAGGTAAGAACTTTGTTTTCCGCGCCGTGAACCGTCTGGATAATCACACGTCCGGCATCGTTGCCGTAGCAAAAAACAGGATGGCGGCGTATATGCTCGCCGACCAGTTTTATAAAAAGGACGCGCAAAAAATATATTACGCCGTCTGTCACGGCATACCGGAGCAGACGCACGGCGTTATAAGAAAAAACATCCGCAGAGAAGCGGAAAGCATAATAATAAGATCCGTTTGCGGCGATAATGAGGGCAGGGTATGCGTGACCGGATACGAACTGCTGAAGACCGCGTCTTATAAAGGCGAAAACATAAGTTTTATTAAACTTTTGCCGCATACGGGCAGGACGCACCAGCTGCGCCTTCATATGTCGTATCTCGCCGTACCCATATTGGGAGACGGTCTGTACGGCGACGGGTTTGACGCGGATCTGCACCGTCTTGCGCTGCACGCCGGAGAGCTTGTCATAAAACGCCCGTCCGACAAAAAGGAAGTGCTTCTGAAAGCACCGGTCCCCGAAATTTTTGAAAGTCTGTTTGTAAATGAAAGTCAGGATATTAAGTAAACTCAAAAGTCTTTTTTCACCGCTTTTCATAGCTTCCGCGATCACGCTCGTTTTCGGATTCGCGGTAAAGTTCACGGCGGCGAACAGCGCGTCGTTCGCGGATTTCTGGCAAAGCAAAATAGCAGTTTATCCGCGCGCTGCGCTTGCGTATATCACAAATATTTTTCCGTTTTCCATAGCGGAATCCATCATACTTTGCATGCCGCTTATAATAGCGGTCCTTATCCGCGTTGCTTCAAAAGGAAAAACGGAAACGTGGTTATCGTCTTTCAGATTCACTTTTGACATACTTGCCGTCTCAATGCTGATATACTCAATGTTTTTGATAAACTTTTCCGCGGGCTATTATACAACGTCGCTTGACAAACGCCTTGATATACAGCGCGAAAAGGTATCTGCAGAAGAACTTTACGGTACGGCGGAGGCTTTGATGGACGGAATTGACGGATGTATAAACAACGTTGATTTCACGTACGGCAAAGGCTCCGTAATGCCGTACGATCTGAGCGAAATGAACAAAAAACTGAACGAAGCGTATGAAAAAGCGTGTGAAAAATATCCTTTCATATCGCGCTTTTATTCTTCGCCCAAGCCCGTCGCGCTGTCGGAGCCGTGGACTTATACTCACATAGCCGGCGTTTATTCGTTTTTCACCGGAGAAGCGAATATAAACATAAACTTCCCGGACTATACGCTGCCGTATACCGCGGCGCATGAAATGGCGCATCAGCGCGGTATCAGCCGTGAGGAAGAAGCAAATTTCGTGGCTTTTCTGGTCTGTATGGAAAGTGACGACGATTATATAAAATACTCCGCTTACGCAAACGCTTTTGAATACGTTGCGTCTTCGCTCAACGGGGCGGATAAGGATATGTACAGACAGCTGTATTCGACAAAAGTTCCCCAAATGCTCAAAAACGAAATGATCGCGTATAACGCGTTTTTTGAAAAATACAGGGAAAACACGGCGGCGACCGTAGCCGGAAAAGTCAACGACACGTTTTTGAAATCAAACGACCAGAAGGAAGGGGAGCGTTCCTACGGGCTTGTCGTTGATCTTCTTGTCGCATATTACAAAAAATGAGTAAATTTTTATAAATTGATATTTACATTTTTGAATTTATATGCTATAATATAATAAAGGGTATGCCGCGAGCATGCCGTTTTATATCATTTTTGAAAAATTCGCATAAGGATTTTGGTATAGATGGAATATTTTGTGATCAAAGGCGGAAACGAACTTTCCGGTGAAATAGAAGTCAGCGGTATGAAAAACGCCGCCGTCGGCGTTATTTTCGCGTGTCTTCTGACGGAAGAAAAATGCGTTTTAGAGAATATACCGGATATAAGCGACGTCCGCACGTCCTTTTCCATTTTAAAGGCGATGGGAGCGAAGATCAGGTATCTGAACAAGACCACCGTTGAGATAGACTGCAAAAACGCGGAAGGCGGCTGCGCTCCGTTTGAGCTGGTGCGCAATATGCGCGCTTCATATTATCTTGCCGGCGCGGAGCTGGGAAGATTCGGCAAAACGCGCGTGGGCTGCCCCGGCGGCTGTGATTTCGGCATACGTCCCATTGACCAGCATATCAAAGGTTTTGAGGCGCTCGGCGCGGAAGTCAGCGTTGAGGGCGGATATATAGAAGGCAAAGCTACGGACGGCAGACTGCGCGGCGCGAACATCTATTTTGACCGCGTATCCGTCGGCGCTACGATAAACGTGCTTATAGCCGCCGCTTTGGCAGACGGCAACACGATAATAGAAAACGCGGCGCGTGAACCGCACGTTGTTGATCTGGCAAACTTTTTGAACTCCTGCGGCGCTAAAATAACCGGCGCCGGTACGGACGTTATAAAAGTCAAAGGCGTTACGTCTCTGACCGGCTGCACTTACGCGATAATACCGGATATGATAGAGGCGGGAACGTATATGATAGCCGCCGCGGCGACGAACAGCTGTTTAAAGATCACAAACGTTATACCAAAGCACCTTGAATCCATTTCCGCAAAGCTTGAGGAAATGGGCGTAACGGTCGAAGAGCAGGATGATTTTGTCGTCGTTACCGCCGCGAAGAACCTGACAAAAACGAATATAAGAACAATGCCGTATCCCGGATTCCCGACGGATATGAACCCGCAGATATGCACGCTTTTATGTCTGGCGGAGGGCGTCAGTTATCTGACGGAAAGCGTATGGGACAGCCGCTTCCGCTACATAGAGGAGCTGCGTAAAATGGGCGCCGATATAAAAGTCAACGGCAAAACGGCGGTCATTGAAGGAAATACGAGATTCGTCGCGGCGCCTATACGCGCCGTGGACCTGCGCGCCGGAGCCGCAATGATAATCGCCGGTCTCTGCGCCAACGGCAAAACAACGGTGGAGGATATCCACCATATAAAACGCGGCTACGATGATATCGCCGGAAAGCTGCGCCTGGTGGGCGCGGACATAAGGGAGATAAACGTGCCGGAAATATCAAATTATCCCAAAGCAAATTAAAGTTGTATTCAGTAACGGGGGTGCTTTAAAAAGCACCCTGTTTTAAACCGAGGAGGTCACGGATTGTCAAAGAATTTCAAGCCCGCGTACCGCAAGCAGAAGATGGTAATGAGCACTTCCGTAAAGGTCATAATCATTCTTTTATGCGTGCTTGTCGTAACGCTTTTGGCTTTTTTGATAAAAATAATATTATCAAAAGCGCTTGATCCGAATATCGTTTATCCCCCGGACAGCATTGCGGAAACGTACGCCGCCGATCCGCGCACGGAAGCGACTGAAGCCGTGACGGATCCGGAAGAGCAGGGGATCAAGGTGCGCGCGATAGATAAAACGAAATTTGATACGAAAACGGGCTCGCTCGTACTCGTTAATAAAGATACGGCGTATACGCTGCCGCAGTCCGTGTCGCTTGTCAATCTTTATGATTCGCTGCACGATAATTTTTCGCTCGCGTCCGCGTCCGAGGAACTTGCAAAGGACGCTTACGACGCGTTATGCAAAATGTGCAGCGCCTACGCGGAGCGCACCGGCTACTGTCCTATAATGGTGACGTCCGGCTACCGTAACGAAGAACAGCAGCAGGCGTTTTACGATAATTACGTCGTAAACCCGTCCGACAAGGAATACGTTGAGCTGCCCGGATACTCGGATCACCATACAGGACTCGGATTTGATATGAAACTGTATGAAAAGGACGGATCGTCTTACAGCTACGGCAGATACGCGACTGAGCGCGCTTCCTGGCTCGTTGAAAACCATAAGTATTACGGTTTTATAATGAGATATCCGGCAAACAAAGGATCTTTTACGGGAATTGAGGGAGAATCAAACCATTTCAGATACGTCGGCGTGCCTCATTCCGTATACATAACGGAGAATAATATCTGCCTTGAAGAATATCTTACGCTTATTAAGAATTACACATATTCCGATCCGCTTTATATAACCGCGGAAAACGACGAATACTGCGTGTGGTACTGCGGCGGAAACAACGTTTACGTGCCGAAAAACGAAGAATATTCCGTATCAGGCGACAATCTCGGCGGGTTTATAGTTACGGTAAAATTATGATCTTGGAAGAATTTGATGAAAACAAGGCCGCGGTAATAGAGCCGACTATGATAAAATCGCCCGTGCCGGATTTTCCGCAGACGAGTATCGCGTGCTTTTCGGAGGCTTTGTTTTTAAAAACGCTTGAAAGCCTGCCGCATAAAGAGGCGGGCAGTGTCAAAAGCGCAAACGGCAGATGTCCGGTTTATGAGGTGCAGTACGGCGGAAAAAGGTTTTCGTTTTTTATGGCTTCCGTCGGAGAGCCGGCGTGTGTCGGCGATTACGAGGATATTATTGCGATGGGCAGCAGGCGGCTGATCCTTTTCGGCAACTGCGGCGTGCTTGACAAAAACATAGAGGACTGCGGCATAATAATACCGACCGCGGCGATACGCGACGAGGGATGCAGCTATCACTACGCGCCTCCGTCCGATTTGATAAAGGTAAATAAAAAATATATACCCGAGTTCAAGCAGGTGCTCTCCGAGTGCGGATACGGATATAGGGAGGGCATAACGTGGACGACCGACGCGGTTTACAGAGAAACGCCGGGAAAGGTGAAGAGAAGAAAAGAGCAGGGCGCGATCTGCGTTGAAATGGAGTGCGCCGGTATGCAGGCGCTGTGCGATTTCCGCGGCGTTGAGTTTTTCCAGTTCTTCTATGCGGCAGACAACCTCGACCACGAGCAATGGCAGCCGCGCAGCCTTTCCGGCTCTGTCCGCATAGACGATAAACTGAAAATAGCGTTTTTGGCGTTTGAATTGGGAATAAGAATATCATAAATATACGGACGGGTGACGCCTGTCCGTTGTTTTATGGGGGTTTTCTCGGGAATCCCCCTTATCCCTCCGGAACCCCCAAAAACTCGTTCCTCGTTTTCGGGGAACCCCTCGGTTCCCTCCCGCAATCTCCATGAGATTGAGTGGGCGCGAGCCTCATCCGTCGGCTTACGAGAACCTCCAACGCTCTCAAGTTCGCGTCGGGGGAACCCCTGCCGGCGCCACCTTCTCCCAAAGGAGAAGGCAAACGGGGGGTCGGTGATAATAAACAAAATTGAATTTTTAAAAAAATCAGGAAACCTTTTCATAATAACGGTGCTTATACGGTTGAAGGACCTTCACAAAAAGGAGAGCAGCATGAAAGACAGCAGAATTGTTGATCTGTATCTGCAAAGAGACGAAACGGCTATATCGGAAACGGATAAAAAGTACGGCAGCCGGCTTTTTACCGCGTCTCTCTGCATAACCGAAGACCGGCGCGACGCGGAGGAGTGCAAAAACAGCACGTATTTTGAAGCGTGGAACACCATTCCGCCGCACGAGCCGAGGCAGTACCTTTTTCCGTATCTTATGCGTATTATAAGAAATCTGTCGCTTAATATCTGCCGCATGCAAAACCGGCAGAAGAGAAGCGCTGTATACGTGGAATTGTCCGACGAGCTTGAAAACTGTATACCGTCGCCCGATGATACGGAGTGCAAACTTGACGATATGGCGATAAAAGAGGCGATAAACGGATTTTTGTCGTCGCTGTCAAAGGAAAACCGCCGCGTATTTATGCGCAGATATTTCTACGGGGACAGCGTCGCCGCGATCGCAAACGGTTTCGGTATGAGCGAGAATAACGTAAAAACGGTCCTTTACAGATGCAGAGCAAAGCTGCTTTCATATCTGAAAAAGGAGGGAATAGAACTGTGAGAGGAAAGGATTTACTTGATAAAATATCACTTGCGGACGATAAATATATAGAAGAGGCGTCCGTATATAAAAAGAAAAACAACGGCAAGGTTTTCAAACTTGCGGTCATAGCCGCCGTCGCCGCGCTTGCGGTGCTGCTTCCGGTGATCCTTATCACCGCCGCAAATAATGCGAATCACGGGATACCGCTGCCGCCGGAGACTACGGAAGCGCCGCCCGTGATAAGTGAAACGGATAAAGCGATTGTGACCGACACGGATGAAGATACGACCGAAGATGCGCCTAACGGCAACGAGCCCGTAACGGAAACGGCCGCGGATGAAACGACCGAAGAACAGAAAACACCGGAGGGCGATACAGTCGAGATGATCGATACCGTTGAGCAGACCGATCCGATCGAAATCGATACGGAAAAGGATGAAGACCCGCAGACCGAGACGGTGGAGGATACGACTCCCAATTATGATACCGCCGAAATAATAACGGTAGATACGGATGAATATTTGGAAACGGATGAGACGACGGTGAACGCAAGCAATCCGAGTATATACCCACTTGAGTTTGATTCGTTTTCGGATTTGAAAACAGCAGTCAGCCAAAACGGAAAGTATATAATAAATGAGTTTTCGGAACAGGGAGCAACGAGCGAACAACTTGAGAATATCGCGGCGTTTGTTGAAAAACTCAATTCAAAGAACAATGCAGTTCCGTATTATAACGGTAAGCCCATAGAATTGCGTAATAAAGAAGGATATGCAAATATTACACTATATGCGTCCGAGGCTTACGGTTTGCCTTGCATATTCTGTCATCCGAGCGTGTCAACCGGCGAAAACTACTATATAAAAATCACATATTTGCCGGATGAAACTGCAAATCAAAATGATAAAACCACTTCTGAGATAATTAGGAAACTTTCTCCGAACACGCCTAATGTAAACAATCTCGGAAATCAGCATAAAAGTATTTACGAACAAACGATAACCCTTGCCGACCGTGAAGTTACCGCATTGGTATATGAATATAAAGACGATAGCAGAAACAGCACGATATTCGTATACGATGATTTACTTGTAGAAGTAAAAGGCTCCCCTGACGTGTGGTCTTCACTGTGGTTATCAAATCTTTCATTCGGCAGCTTTCAATAATATTTGAAGTTCTACGGGGAGAAAAACAAATGAAAAGAATAATTGTAATAATTCTATCGTTTATAATGATATTTTCATTGACGGCAAGCGTTTACGTTTATGCGGAAAAAAGCACGTGTGATATAAATAACGACGGAGAGGTAAACAACAAGGACGTTGCGGCGCTGTTCAGGCACGTCTGCAGCGAGGCCGTGACGAAATCCTGCTATGATCACGATATAAACGGCGACGGAGAAGTCAACAACAAGGACGTGATCTCATTATTCAGATACGTAAGCGGCGGGAGTATATACGAGGGATCGTATCCCGTATATCTCTATGTGACTGACGGGGAAAACGCGGTATATCCCTGCGCGTACATGGTGGGAGAATCCGTGTATGACGATGATATAAAAGGCTGGATCTGCGCGGAAGGTCCCGGCGCCGACATTGCCGAAAACGTCCCCGTGCTGTCATATGACGGATCAGACCTTGATATAGTCTGGCACAGCACCGGTACGGAAACGAAAGTAAGCTCATGGCTGTATAACAGCCGGCAGGAGCTGAACGATATCAACGAATTCTTAAAAACCGCGCCCGCCGGTTTATACAGATTTGTGCTGACGTTTACCGTAAAGGGACGGTTTGTTGAGGACACTTACGAGAATACGTGTTGGGATTATCCGTTTGAGGTCGTTGTCCCGGCGTCAGGCGACGAGCTTGTAAAGCCGGATAAAACAGTATTTACACCGGATAAGCAGGCGTTAGCGGACGAGTATTATCTAAAAATGAAGGAATTATATCCCGAATTCGGGCAGATACCGCGCGATATGCTTCTGGAATACGTATTCATATGGGAAGACGGTTATTTCACCGTGGAATTTGAATTCTGTTACGGCGGAGCACAGACCGACTGCAGATGCAGATTCAGTACGAGCCCGAAATATCCGGAAGGATGCTGGACGCTGCAGGAAAACGGATTTAAAAAGTTTTATCAGACCGGTATAACGGCGGCTGAAATGAAAAAAATCCGCGAAGATCTCGCCAAGCAGGTCATAGATTATATAAACGAGTATAAGCTTGAAAACAAGGTAACGCCGGACAAACTTTTGATATTCTGTCAGGATTACGACGGAAAGCTGTCTATCTGCACGGAATGGATAGCAAAGGTGACGGAGCAGACGACAACGCAGTTCGGCTGCTTCGACCACGCGCACGTTTTCGGGGAATACGTGATAGAAGATTATAAGGGCGGTCAGTGACCGCCCCTATCATAATATAACGCTAAAGGATTTTCGTAAATGTACTTAACGTGTTTTTGATAATCCTCTTTATTTCGTATAACGTGATCAAAAAACGATTTTTGACATATAGGATGCCCGATGCGTTTTGAAACACAGCATTTCATTTGTTGAACGATCCGCGAAACCGTAGGGGCGACCATCGGTCGCCCGCTTTCGTCCGCGCGAATCGAAAGCAATAAATGTATATGATCAGGCATGATCACGTAATGATCGACTTTGACCGCGGGATATACAAACGGTATATCGTTTATTGCTTTGTCCGCAATTTTTCCGTATTTCGAGAGTTTGACGTCATACGGGCGACCAATGGTCGCCCCTACCTCAGAGGAAACGTCGTTTTCCCAAAAATAATTACATCTGTTTGACGTGCAGACTGTCAGAAAATACGCTCCGCATGAGCTGTAATCATAACAGGTCAAGCGGTTTTTCTTTCGTTTCGGTATTTCTTTATTGTCCATACCGTTACCCGCGTTCGGCTTTTATCTTGTCGTATCTTTGCTGAATATTCTCCAAAAACGGCTCCCAGAGGTCGTTTTCGCGTATGACCTGCGGGCAGTTTTTGCCGGAGAAATGCCAGTGCTGTTTTACGGCTTTTATCGACAGATCGTATTTATATAAAAGCTCCGCCACTAACTGCGCGGTGTTGTCCATCGTTTTATAGAAATATTCCGTCGGGTTTTTTGTGCCGAGCGTTTCGTGGTTCACGCACATTTCAATGCCTATGCCGTACGTGTTGCCTTTGCCCTCGCGTCCGTCACCGGCGTGCCACGCGCGTTCTTCCTCGGGCAGATGCTTGTAAATACGCTTGTCGTCGACCGTATAATGCCACGATACCTTGCAGCCGTCCTCTTTGACGTACGATCTGTGAGAATTTGCATCCGCGCCCGTACTGAAATTACCGGTGTTGTGGATAACTATATATTTTACTTTATAATTGCCGCCGGGGCGGTTGTATCTGCCCTCCGGTATACAGTCCGCGACGACTAATATATCCTGCTCCGTTCCTTCGCCGATGCGCCAGGTGTAGCGCTCCGGCTTTTCCTGCACTATGTAGACCGTGCCGGGCCAGATCGTTTCAAATTCGGATGCGAGATATTTTACTTCCACCTGCTTTTTAGCCGGGTCGTTCACTATCAGCCATTCAACGCCGTCGACCGTCTCGTAGCCGATGACGCAAAGCAGATGACCGTTTGTTGAATAATCCGGATATCCGGAGTCTTTAAGCTGTCCTTTTTTGATCTTTACGCTGCATATGACAGGGACGTTTTTTGACAGCGCCCATTTAAGCGCTTTCATATCGTAAATATCAACGTATGCGTTGTATCCGAGCTCGCCCGCGTACGCGACGTTATACGACCAGTTGCCGTAAATACCCTCGCCGTTGTCGTAAACTCCTTTTGCGGTGTCGACCGTTTCAAAACCTTTTTCTTTGTAATAGTCGCGCACCATTGAAAGCGACGTGGGCGAGCAGATGACGCCGCCTATTTCCGGCACGTCAAGCTGATAACGTTTTTTGACGCTCAGCTTGATTTTTTTTGTAACGGTATTCTTTGATATTTCCTGCTTAGCCCTGTCCGTAGCTACAGTTACGTTGTAAAGCACCGGCGCTTTTTCCGCCGTCTTTTTCAGCGTTATTTTAAGCTTTACCGCAGAGCATTTTTCTTTTAAGTTGAGCGTGTCTATATCAAGCTCGCCGTGCTCGTCTTTGCGTGAACGGCTTGCGGATACGCCGGGGATCGCGCTCCATACGCCCCATGAATACGGCTCCGTATACGTTCCGTCGGACAGTTTTGCCATGACTTCCACTTCTACCGTACCGCCGGACGTATCCGCGTTCCAGCTCATTATCAGCTTCCGGAATTCGCCGCCCGGCTTTATGTCGTTTGATATGAATACGCCGTCTTTTGTAACGTCCTGAAGCGTCAGTCCGTCATACTTGAATATAACGTTGTCAAACTTGCCTTTCAGCTCGTTTGCGGAATACATCACCGCGCGGTTGAACAGCTTTTCATCGGATTTGTAAAAATCCTTTGACTCGTTTTTCGGGAATTTATCGGCCTGCAACAGCATTTCTTCCTTTACCTCTATCGTTTCTTCTTCCGTTTCGGTCTGTGTTTCCGTGTCCGTCTCTGCCGTTTCCTGCTCCGTTCGTATATCAGCCGAAACCGGAGTATCGGACGGCGATAAAAATACCATAAGCAGCACGGCGACTATCACCGACGCGGAAACGGCTATAACGGCTATAAGAAGCGGTACGGGCAGTTTTGATAAGAGATCCTTTTTTGTTTTATTTTCTGTTGTCATTTCTGTATGAATTCGTATTTACCGGGGGCTAAAGTTATTATGACTCTGCCGTCTTTTATATCAAATTCAGAGAATTTGTGTTCCACTCCGTTTACGGTAAACGTATCGCCGCTTGTCAGTACGGGCAGCTTAAGCGTTGCCGGTACGGGCGTTTCCGCGTCGTATACGAAACCGTTTTCCGTATTCCAGTTTGATACTATCTTTCCGTGTCTGCTGTCATAGTGCGCTTTTACCCACGTTATCTTTTCCTGTCCGTCGGGTATCTCGCCCGGTTTTCTGCAGTCCGGCGTCGGCTGGAGTATCACGCGCTCAAATCCGTACGCTTCCGGGTCTGCTTCTATGCCCGCAACGTGACGGTACATCCATTCTTCCACGGCGCCGTACGCGTAATGGTTGAACGAGTTCATCCCCACGTCGCCGAAGCCCGTCGCTATCGTGTACGAATTCCATCTCTCCCATATCGTCGTCGCGCCCTGATCGACGCTGTAAAGCCACGACGGATTGGCGGTCTGCAAAAGCAGAGAATACGCAAGATCGCACATACCGTTTTCCGCAAGTATCTCGTTTAAAATGCCGGCGCCTACAAAGCCTGTAGAGAGCTTATATCCGTTGTTTACTATCTTGTCATGCAGAGCTTTTATCGCGTCCGTTCTGTGAGAGCCGTCAAGCATATCCGTCATCAGCGCGAGCAGATATCCCGTCTGCGTGCGGTAATCCGGCTTCAGATCGCCTCCCTCACAGTACCTGTCTGCAAAGCACGCTTTTATTTCATTATAAAGCGCTTTGTAATGTTCGGCGCGGTCGGTTTTGCCTATCGCATCCGACATTATGCTCATCATTTTCGCGTCATGCGCGTAATATGCAAGCGCTATGTATTTATTGTCGGTGGGCTCGTACGCAAGCCAGTCGCCGTACGTGGGGTGCGGTCCTTCCATACCGCGTGATGCGAGCCAGCCCATGTATTTTTCCATTGATTCGTAATGCTCCGCTACAAGCTCGCGGTCGTCGTACATCCTCATCATAACGTACGGAACGACGATGCCCGCGTCTGCCCACGCCGCGCCTCCGAAACCGACGACGCGGACGGTCGGGATGACGTCCGGATACATACCCTCGGGCGACTGTGAATCGCGCGCGTCGCGCAGCCATTTTTTAAAGAAACCGTCAACGTCCGCGTTATACGCCGCGGTATTGCAGAATATCTGCGTATCGCCCGTCCAGCCCAAGCGTTCGTCGCGCTGCGGGCAGTCCGTGGGAACGGTCAGATAGTTGCCGCGCTGACCCCAGAGGATGTTTGAAATGAGTTTGTTGACTTTTTTGTGAGACGTTTCGATTTTGCCCGTCTCTTTCGTCGCGGAGCCTACGACGGCGCCTTTAAGAGCCGATATTTCAATATCGTCAGAAGCTGTTACTTCTATGTATCTGAAGCCGTAGAACGTAAACGTCGGCAGAACGTGCATTTTGGGTTTGTCGGAGAGCACGCACTGCAGCTTTGCTTTTGCGGAGCGGTAGTTTATGCTGTATATCGAACCTTTCGGGTTGTCGTTGCCGCGCGCTTTGTCACCGCTGTCGTTTAACATCTCGCCGAAGCGCACCATGACCGACGTTCCCTTCGCGCCGGCTATATCGAACACCGGCCAGCCGACCATGTTCTGACCGAAGTCAACGACAGCCGCCTGTCCTTTTTTGAGCTTGAACGAATCGGCTTTGTCCGAGTATGATATTACGTTTATTTCACCGAAATCCGTGCCGTTGTCCTTTGCGCCCTCGTATACCGTAACGGTCTGCGGCGCGACGGAGAAGTCGCGCACCTGTATAGCCGGGCCTACCTGTCTGGTTATATCTATCTCGCAGACTTTTGTTTCAGCCGGTTTCCATTCCGATCTGTCCGTATCGACTCTTGAATAATATCTGAAACATTTTTGATTGAAATCTATGTATTCGCCGTCCCAGATATCGGATTTTCTTATTCTGCCGCCTTTGAAAGACAGCCATTTTTCGTCCGTGTAAATATCTGTTTTTCCATTTTTATCTGTTATATGTATGCCCGCCATGAAGCATATCTCCGCGTCGGGATACGAGCCGAAAGAGATGCGTCCCGCGTACCAGCCCGGCGCGGTAACGGCCAGCACGGTGTTTTTGCCGTCTGTTAAATAGTCGGTTATATCGTACGAGTAATAAAGCACGTGCTTTTTATAATCTTCCCAGCCGGGTTTCAGCTCGTCGTATACGTCGCCGTTTTTTACGCGTTCGCCGTTTATATAAAGATCGTAAACGCCGAGAGCCGTGGCGTCGATAACGGCGTTTTTAACGCCGCATACCTCAAATTCGCGGCAGAACATACCGAGACCGCCCTCGTCCTCTATGGGATTATGCTGTTCGTTCTGTCCGGTCCCCCACCGGAACGACGGTATAACGACAGCGTCGAACTTTTGGCATTTTATCCATTTACCCAAACCGTTTGTCATCTCGTCTTTTTTCATGCTTTTATCTCCTTGATATATTATTTAATAAGTTTGCAGACCGTATTTTCATCCGTGCCGGGAAAATGCGATCTTATTTTTTCAACTATTATTCTTTTACACTCCTCGGGCGGAGTTTTGTACTGCGACGTTACAAGATCGCGCCCGTAAAGATGCTCCGGTGTGGAATATACCGCAACGCCCCAGCCGTACCGACGTCCGTCCCTGCTTTGCTCGTATACGAAATCTTTTGTAACCACGTACGTCTGCATCTGCAGGCGCGTTATATATTTGTCAAAGCTCTTGTCGTCACCGGACAGCTTACGCAGCTCTTTTGATAAGATAACGCCGTGTTTTTGTATTATTTCGTATATCTCTTTGTCTTTATAAAACACAAGATCATCGTCACAGCGCGCGTCAAAATCATACCCGTCGCGCCGCATTGAACACAGATACGGAAGCATATCAAGGCTTACGTAAACGGCTTTGTTTTTAAAGAACTTGCCGTAGGCGCATTTACCCTCTCTTATAACGGGACCTTTCCATTCCCACGGTCCGGGCTTATCCGTAAACCACAGATCCGACGGGCATTTCTCCTCTACCGAAAAACCCGGTATACCGTTTTTGAAAAACGGCAGAAAACCGTATTCAATAACGTATTCCGATAAGATCTTCGGGCTTGTTATAGCTTTGTTTTTCATATCAAATTCATTATATCTTATTATTTAAAAAAAAGCAAGAGTAAATATAAAAAATATATCATAAATATATCTAATTTGCAATTTACAAATATGTTTTTATTTGATATAATATAAACTGGTGAAATAATTTTTTATAAAACGGTAGAAACTGTATGAAATTTATTTATTACCCCGGCTGCACGCTGAAAAACAAAGCGAAAAATTTTGATATTGACGCAAGAAACTGCGCAAAGATACTCGGCTTTGAGCTGATCGAAGTTGATGATTTTCAGTGCTGCGGCGGAGTTTTTACAACGTCGGCGGATGAGATAGCGACGAAGCTTTCGGCGGTGCGCGCCCTGAAAGCTGCAAAAAAAGCGGGCTTGCCGCTCGTAACCGTTTGCAGCGCGTGTCACAACGTGATAAAACAGACTGATCACGCGATGAAAAACGACCCGGTTTTCGCGGACAGGGTAAACGGATACATAAACGACGGCGACGACTATCACGGAGAAACGAAAGTTTACCATTATCTTGAAGTCCTGCGCGATATTACAGGTTTTGACAAAGTAAAAGAAAAGGTAAAATATCCGCTTGATATGAACGTTGGCGCGTATTACGGCTGCCTTATGCTGCGCCCCGGCGCCGTTATGGAAACGGATGATCCCGAAAATCCGCAGATAATGGAACAACTCATAAAAACACTCGGCGGCAGACCGGTCGATTACGGTATGAAAAACGAGTGCTGCGGCGGTTACGTTACCGTAACGGATCCCGGTTTTGCACAGAAGAGAAGCAAAGCGGTTTACGAGTCTGCAAAAAAAGCGGGAGCGGAGATCATCGTTACCGCTTGTCCATTATGCAGATATAATCTGACAAAAAACGGCGCGGATATACCGGTTTTGTATTTTACACAGCTTATGGCAAAAGCCTTGATCGGAGAGAAAAATGAAAGATAAAAACGAGCTTATAAAAGAGCAGATATTATATCAAAGCGGCGTAAACGTAAGAAAATGTATGCGCTGCGGCAAATGCTCCGGCACCTGTCCCGGCTATGACGAGATGGAATATCATCCTCACCAGTTCGTTTACCTGGTGGAGACGGGCGATATAGAGCCGCTTTTAAAGTCGGAAAGCCTGTATAAATGTTTATCATGCTTTGCGTGCGTTGACAGATGCCCGCGCGGCGTGGAGCCGGCGAAAATAATTGAAGCGGTGCGGCTGACCGTGATCAGACAACAGGGCAAAAACAAGCTGACGCCGGACGATATTCCGGCGGTCATAGACGACGATATACCGCAGCAGGCGCTTGTGAGCGCTTACAGAAAATTTACCAGGTGAGGAACGTATGCAGAGGATAGGCGTTTTTATATGTCATTGCGGCAGCAATATCGCCGCCACGGTGGATACTTCTGCCGTTGTAAACGCGCTTTCAGCCGAGCCCGGTGTCGTTTGCGCGGTAGACTATCCGTATATGTGCTCCGCCTCCGGTCAGGATATGATCAAGGAAGCGATAAAGGAAAAAGAACTTACCGGAATAGTTATCTGCTCCTGCTCTCCGCGTATGCACGAGGCGACGTTTCGGAAAGCCGCCGCGGCCGCGGGGCTCAATCCCTATATGGTGGAGATAGCAAACATACGCGAACAATGCTCGTGGGTACATAAGGATAAACAGACGGCGACCGAAAAAGCAATAGTTTTGGGCAGGGCGGCGATAGCGAAAGTCAGCCTTAACACGCCGCTTCAGCCGGGAGAAATACCGGTCACAAAGCGTGCGCTCGTAATAGGCGGCGGTATAGCCGGCATACAGACCGCGCTTGATATAGCGGACGCCGGATTTGAAGTTGATATAGTGGAGAAAAAGCCGACCATAGGCGGCAAAATGGCTCAGCTTGACAAAACCTTCCCCACGCTTGACTGCGCGGCGTGTATTTTAACGCCTAAAATGGTGGAAGCGTCGCAGAACGAAAAAATACGTATTTACTCTTATAGTAAAGTTGAAGAAGTAAGCGGTTTTGTGGGTAATTTTACCGTAAAAATAAGAAAAAAGGCGCGTTTTGTTGACGAAAACAAATGCACCGGCTGCGGTTTATGCACCGAAAAATGTCCTGTTAAAAACGTACCGAACGAATTCAATCTCGGTATGGACAGCCGCCACGCCGTTTATATCCCGTTCGCGCAGGCGGTGCCGAAGGTCGCGGTTATTGACGCCGATTATTGCCGTATGTTAAAGGACGGCAAGTGCGGGCTATGCTCAAAAATATGCGGCGCGGGCGCGATAAAATACGATCAGGAAGATGAGATAATTGAAAATAAATACGGAGCGATAGTCGCGGCAACGGGCTGCGAGCCGATAGATTTGGATAAATTTGACGAGTTTGCGTACAGCAAATCAAAGGACGTCATAACGAGCCTGCAGTTCGAGCGGCTGATGAACGCGGCTGGACCGACGGGCGGCGTGCTTTTGCGCCCGTCAGACAATAAACACCCGAAGACGATAGTTTTCGTCCAGTGCGTAGGCTCGCGCTGTGAGGCGCACGCGAAAAAGGGCAAAGAATACTGCTCAAAGATATGCTGTATGTATACGGCAAAACACGCGATGCTCACGCGCGAAAAATATCCGGACACGGACGTTTACGTGTTTTATATTGACGTGCGGACCCCCGGCAAGAATTTTGACGAGTTCTATCGCCGTGTCGCGGAAGAATACGGCGTGCATTATATAAAAGGCATGGTCGGCAAAATTTGCGCGGAGAACGGGACGCTGAAAGTCCAGGCGTCGGATCTGCTGGCGGACAAGCAGCTGCACATAGACGCGGACCTCGTCGTTCTTGCGGCGGCGATAGAACCGGACAGATCCACAAGACCGCTTGCTACGATGCTGACGGCGAGCATGGATACAAATGATTTCTTTACGGAAGCGCACCCGAAGCTCCGTCCTGTGGAAAGCCCGACTGCGGGCATATTCTTATCCGGCTGCTGCCAGGGACCTAAGGACATACCGGAGACCGTGGCGCAGGCGGGTGCCGCCGCGTCAAAGGTCATAGGGCTTTTATGCAAGGACAGGCTGACCGCAAATCCGTGCGTCGCGCACTGCGACGAGATGTCGTGCAACGGCTGTTCCACTTGTGAAAACGTCTGCCCGTATCACGCTGTAACTTATATTGAAAAAGAATTCAGAATGCCGGACAGAACGACTAAAATACGCCGCGTGGCGCAAGTCAATCCCGCGGTGTGTCAGGGCTGCGGCGCTTGCACCGTCGCCTGTCCGAGCAAAGCCATGGATCTATACGGATTTTCCGGCAAACAGATATACGCGGAGGTGGATGCTATATGCAGATAGAAGAAAAAAAACCGCTTATCGCGGCGTTTTGCTGTAACTGGTGCTCGTACGCCGGAGCCGACCTCGCGGGAAACAACAGACTGAATTATCCGGATAACGTAAAAATAATCCGCGTTCCGTGCTCGTGCAGAGTCGATCCGACGTTTATCCTGCGCGCGTTCCAGCGCGGAGCGGACGGCGTGCTTATCTGCGGCTGTCACCCCGGAGACTGCCATTATACGACCGGAAACTATTACACAAGACGCAGGATGACGCTTCTGTTTTCCATGCTTGAATATCTCGGCATAGAAAAAGAACGCACGCGCGTTGAGTGGGTCTCCGCGGCGGAGGGCGCGAAATTCGCGCAGACCGTAAACGAATTCACCGCGGCTGTCTCAGCTCTCGGCGAAAACAGGAGACTGGAGGATCTGAGATGCAAAGAATAAACAGATCAGAACTTATCAAAGCCGCCGCAAAGCTGATTGAAAGCGGAGAAGCCGACCGCGTTCTCGGTTGGAAAAAAGGCGAATTTGACTACGACGTAACGCCGTACGTTTTCAATAGTATTGATGAAATAGAAAAAGATTTCGTCTGGGGCGATTTCTGCGGCGCGAATTTTTCAAAATATCTTATTAAAGAGACCGCAAAGTCGGACAAAAAAGTCGCCGTTTTCTTAAAGCCGTGCGATACTTACAGCTTCAATCAGTTACTTATCGAACACCGCTTTGAGCGTGAAAAGGTCTGCGTCATAGGCGTTTCTTGCTCCGGCATGGCGGATATAAGAAAAATAAAGGATACAGCCGGTGAGGGAATAGCAAAAATTGAAGAGCAGGACGGGTATTTAAACGTTTTTACGCTGTACGACGGAATTGTAAAGATAGATTCAAAAGACGCTCTGGCTGAGCGCTGCCTGTGCTGTACCAAACGCTGCGTCGTTTACGACGAGCTTTTAGGAGACGGTGAAAACAAAGCGGATAACGACCGCTTTGCAAAAGTAGAAGAGCTTGAAGAACTGACGGAGGAGCAGCGCTACGCGTTCTGGAAAAGCGAACTTTCAAAGTGCATCCGCTGCAACGCCTGCCGCGACGTATGCCCGGCTTGCACGTGTGAAAAATGCGTGTTTGACGATCCGAGATCGGTGCTCGAAAACAAAGCCGCGGCAAACGAGTTTGAAGAGAAACTGTATCATATTATCAGAGCTTTCCACGTCGCGGGGCGCTGTACGGACTGCGGCGAATGCAGCCGCGTCTGCCCGCAGAATATACCGCTTCATCTGCTGAACCGGAAGTTTATAAAGGATATAAACGCGTTTTACGGGCAGTACCAGGCGGGAGAAAAAGCCGGACAAAGAGCGCCGCTGGTAGATTATACGACAGAGGATCGGGAGCCGTGAACTTGTAGGGGAGGGGTCTTACGTGAACCCCCAACGCTCACCGGTTAGCGTCGGGGAACCCCTATCCCCTCCCGAATTAAGAATTCAGAATTTAGAATTCAGTAGGGGTCGGCGCCTCGACGACCCGCTCGTAGGGGAGGGGTTTTACGTGAACCCCCAACGCTCTCAAGTTCGCGTCGGGGAACCCCTATCCCCTCCCGCATTAAAGAAAAATGAAGAAATAAGAAAGAATAAATAATAAAAATCGGTGTCGCTGCGCGACAAATTGTGCGCCGTACCGGCGCATTTGGTGGTTCCCCGCCCGTGAACCCCCACCGCTATTCGCGGCGGGGAACCCCGGTCGCCCCCCATCCACCCCCAAACCCCCGCCACCCCCCCGAATACTCGGGGCTTTCGACGGACGAGCGATGCTCGCCACTACGGGTTATACAATTAACATTAAGCGAGAGTAAAAATGTATAAGATCAAAAAAGACGACATAGACGAGTTGTTTTTTAAACTCGGTGAAGTATACGATCTGTTTCTGCCGGTCGGAGATTCATACAAAAAATATGAAAAAGGCGATAAGCAGAGCGAGAAATGCAATACCGTACGCTCACCCAAAGATTTCTTTTTCCCGCAGACCGAGGATATGATGAAATTCAAGGTCGCGGGCAAAAAGATAGAGCTGACGGATATAAGGACGGAAAAGGACGATTTTGTAATTTTCGGCGTCCGCGCCTGCGACGCAAAGAGTTTTGATATACTTGACCGCGTGTTTTTGTCCGAGCCGGCAGATTCGTATTATGCGGAAAAGCGGGAGCACGGCGTTATTGTGACGGAGGCTTGCCGTCGTCCGTCCGAGACGTGCTTTTGTCAGAGCTTCGGTATCGATCCGTCCGAGCCGGGCGGTGATATATCCGTATGGCGCGACGAAAAATATATTTACCTTAAAACAAACACCGAAAAAGGCGAAAAAACGCTGTCAAAAGTATCGGAAATACTTGAAAAAGCCGATGAAAACGATATAAAACCGATAAAAGAAGAGATAAAAAAGACGCTTGACAGACTGCCGCTGAAAGACGTTAAAACGAACGGCTTCGGCGCGGGAATGACGGACGAACTGTTTGACAGACCGAAATGGGAGCAGCTTTCGCAGTCCTGTCTCGGCTGCGGCACGTGCACTTTCGTCTGCCCGACGTGCCAGTGCTACGATATAAAAGATTATAAAACAAACAGCGGCGTTCTGCGCTGCCGCTGCTGGGATTCGTGTATGTATTCCGAATTTACCAAAATGTCCGCGGGTCAGCCGAGACTTACGCAGAAGGAACGTTTCAGACAGAGATTCATGCACAAGCTCGTATATTTTCCGGAAAACAACGGCGGCGTGTTCGGCTGCGTGGGGTGCGGCAGATGCCTTAACAGCTGCCCGATCTCAATGAACATCGTAAAAGTCATCAAAACTCTGGGGAGGCAAAAATGACGAACAGAAACGAAACGCTTATCCCGATAATAGCGGAAATAACCGGTATAAGAGCTGAAACGCCGGACGTTAAAACGTTTACCGTGCTTGCGGACGGCAAAAAGCCGTTTATACATAAACCCGGACAGTGCGCCATGCTCTCCGTACCCGGCGCGGGAGAGGCTATGTTTTCGATAACGAGCTCGCCTACGGATAAAGATAAAATGGAATTTTCCGTCAAAAGATGCGGCAGCTTTACCGATTTTCTGCATAACTGCGAAGCGGGACAGCAGCTTACCGTAAGAGGTCCTTACGGCAGGCCGTTTCCCGTGGATACGGAATTTAAAGGCAAAGACCTGCTGTTCACAGCGGGCGGTATAGGTTTAGCTCCTTTGCGCTCCGTCATAAACTACTGCCGCGATAACAGAGACAATTACGGAAAACTTGATATAGTTTACGGCAGCAGAAGCAAGAACGATTTAGTGTTTTATAAAGAAATAACACAGCAGTGGTGCGGCGATAAAAACGTAAACGTATATCTTACGATAGACAGAGAACAGGACGGCTGGGACGGCCACATAGGTTTCGTGCCGAACTACATAAAAGAGCTCGGGTTTGACAACAACAGGGTCGCAATAGTCTGCGGACCGCCTGTTATGATAAAATTTACCGTTGCAAATCTGCTTGATATGGGGTTTGACAAAACGCAGATCTATACTACGATGGAAATGAAAATGAAATGCGGCGTAGGCAAATGCGGCAGATGCAACATAGGCTCAAAGTACGTCTGTAAAGACGGCCCGGTGTTCCGCTTTGACGAGCTTGACGGATTACCGGACGAGTATTGAGGTGAAAGAATGGAAAAAACCGTAAATATATTCTTATTCGGCAAAAAATACGAGGTGCCGGAAAACCTGACTGTAATGACGGCTATGGAATACGCCGGTTATCAGCTTGTCCGCGGCTGCGGATGCAGAAACGGCTTCTGCGGCGCGTGCGCGACTGTATACAGGATCAAAGGCGAACGGGAACTGCACGCGGCTCTCGCCTGCCAGACGAAAGTTGAAGACGGAATGTATATAGCCACGCTGCCGTTTTTCCCGCTTGTAAAGCAGGTATACGATATTGAAAAAATACCCGTAAACGAGCAGGTCATGATGCAGCTGTATCCGGAAATTTACGCCTGCGTCGGCTGCAACGCCTGCACGAAAGCGTGCACGCAGGGCTTGAACGTCATGCAGTACATAGCTTACGCGCAGAGAGGGGATTTTGAAGCCTGTGCAAACGAATCGTTTGACTGCGTTATGTGCGGCGTCTGCTCGTCCCGCTGCCCCGCGGGCATATCTCATCCGCAGGTGGCTATGCTTGCAAGGCGCATTAACGGCAAATATATCGCGCCGGAGTGCGAACATTTAAACGATCGCGTAAAAGAGATAAAAGACGGCGTCTTTGATAAGCTGATATCCGATCTTATGCGGAAACCTGTTGAAGAGCTGAAAGAACTCTACAACAGCCGCGAAATTGAGCAGTAAGGAGGCTTTAATATGTATTCGGAAAAATTCAAAGCCTCGCTGCAGCTCGTTACAAAAAGCAGGGAGCAGAACGCCGCGTACGAGCCACAGAGGATGAGCGCGGAGCAGAAAGAGGACATACTAAAAAAATATCATCCCGATCACAGAGAAGATAAATTTGCAGAGCTGAAAACAGGCAAAAACAAAGGTGAAAAAGTACCGACGGAGCTGTGCGGTATGCTTTGCGCGCACAGCCGGACAGCAGGCAAAAACATAGATCTTGACGACCCCGATTACGACGTTGACGTGCTGATAATCGGCGGCGGCGGCGCGGGCGCGTCCGCGGCGATAGAAGCTGACGAAGCCGGCGCGAGCGTACTTGTCGTGACGAAGCTGCGCATGGGTGACGCCAACACGATGATGGCGGAAGGCGGCATACAGGCGGCGGATAAGCCGAACGATTCACCCGCGATACATTTTATAGACGCTTACGGCGGCGGTCATTTTGCCGCGAAGCGCGAGCTTTTATCAAAATTAGTATGCGAGGCGCCGGAGGCGATAAAATGGCTGTCCGATTTAGGCGTTGAATTTGACAAAGCGCCGGACGGCACGATGATCACGACGCACGGCGGCGGAACTTCTCGCAAGCGTATGCACGCGGCGAAGGACTATTCCGGCGCGGAGATAATGAGGACTCTGCGCGACGAGGTTTACAACCGCGGCATAACCGTGGTAGACTTTACTTCCGCAATAGAGCTTATACTTGATGAAAACGGAGCGGCGGCGGGCGCGGTGCTGCTCAATATGGAGACGAAGGAGCTTCTTGTCGCACGCGCAAAGACCGTTATACTCGCAACGGGCGGCGCGGGACGTATGCACTATCAGGGATTTCCCACGTCAAACCATTACGGCGCGACGGCGGACGGGCTCGTTCTCGGATACAGAGCCGGAGCTAAGCTGTTATACGCCGATACGCTTCAGTATCACCCGACGGGCGCGGCATACCCTGAGCAGATATACGGCGCTCTCGTGACCGAAAAAGTGCGTTCGCTCGGTGCGAAATTAGTCAACGCGAAAGGCGAGGTTTTCGTCCATCCGCTTGAAACGCGCGACGTCTGCGCGGCGTCTATCATACGCGAATGCGGAGAGCGCAATAACGGCGTTGATACCGGAAACGGCTATGGCGTATGGCTCGATACTCCTATGATAGAAAAAATAAACGGCGCGGGAACGATAGAGAAGCGGATCCCCGCAATGATGAGGATGTTTAGTAAATACGGCATAGATATAAGGGTAGAGCCGATACTCGTTTACCCGACTCTGCACTATCAGAACGGCGGTCTTGACATAGCCGCGGACTGCATGACCGCGGTAGAAAATCTTTACGCCGCGGGCGAGGTAGTGGGCGGCATACACGGAAAGAACCGTTTAATGGGAAATTCGCTGCTTGATATTATAGTATTCGGCAGGAGCGCGGGCAGAAACGCGGCGGAGAAGAGCAGGACCGTTAAAACCGGTAAACTGACGCTCGATCACGTTGCCGCATATGAAAAAGAACTTGATTCCGCGGGTATAAAAACGGAGCTTGTGTCTCCCAAACTACTGCCCGATTATACAAGAAAGGTAAAGGTTCTGTGATCATGAGTTTGTTCGGAGGAGCGCTGTCGGTCAAAGGCGTCACGTTTCTGATATTCTCCGTTTTTGTAATAGCCGCGGCGGGATACGGCCTCGGACGGATAAAGATAAAAGGCGTTTCGCTCGGAACGGCGGGCGTGTTTATAATCGCGCTTTTATACGGCTGTTTCTTTTTCAACACGCTTGCCGCGGAGCTTTCGGTAAAATCGGGCGAGGTAAGTTTGACATATGTGTCAAACGGACTGAAAACGATAGAAAACATAGGGCTTATAATGTTTGTGACCGCGGTCGGCTTTATAGCGGGACCGGGATTTTTCCACAATCTGAAAAAGCATTTCAAATCTTACGTCATACTGTCGCTTGTGCTTGTTTTAACAGGCGGTACGGTATGCGCCGTATGTATACTTATAGGAAAGAATTTCAGTACGCTTGACAGTAAAGAATTTACCGCCATGCTTGTGGGCATCCTTTCCGGAGCTCTGACAAGCACGCCGGCGTTTTCCGCCGCAAAAGCGACGGTCACGGGCATCTCGCCGCAGCTGGAGGATCTTGTAACGGTAGGCCACGGGATAGCGTATCTTTTCGGCATTATCGGAATAGTGCTTTTCATACAGATAATACCGAAAATACTGAAAGCCGATATGGAAAAAGAACGCGCGATTTTAGCGGCGGATATCGCCTTCAAAAAGACGGACGATACGAAGAAAAAAAACTACGTACAGCTTGACGGATTCAGCTTTCTGCCGTTCTGCGCCGCCGCCGTGCTCGGAATGATCATAGGCTCGTTCAAGGTGCGGAATTTCTCGCTCACCATAACGGGCGGCTGTTTGCTCGTTTCGCTTTTACTGGGACACTTCGGACACATCGGAAAGGTTTCTATCGTGCCGAGCGACAGGACGCTCAAGGTCCTGCGCGAGCTCGGGCTCATGCTGTTTCTTATCGGCGCGGGCGTTGCCGGAGGCGCAAACTTCGTCAAGTATTTCAACTGGATCTATTTCGTTTACGGAATGATATTGACTATCATCCCGCTTATAACAGGATTCATTTTTGCAAAATACGTGCTAAAAATGAAGCTGCTTGACAGCTTAGGCGCAATATCCGGCGGCAGGACTTCCACGCCGGCGCTCGGCGCGCTTATAAATACCGCCGGAACGGAGGACGTTGCCTCCGCGTACGCCGCGGCATATCCGGTCGCGCTGGTTATGGTAGTTATTGTGTCAGAGGTCTTGATACTTATTTTCGGAAGTTGAGGATCGGTGACTGCAGGGGTCGGCGCCCTCGGTGACCCGGAATAAAAGTGTTGTATATTGCAATGAATAATTATGCAGTTATCTTGATTTATTCATAAAAATCAATTATAATTATTAAATATAAGATTCTTTAAGTTAAGAGTTTAGAGTTTAGAGTTTAGAGTTTTTAACGGAGGACAGATATGAAAAACAAAGTAACTTTCAAACAGATAATGGCTGTCGTCATAGTCATAGCCATGATGCCGTTTGCGTCCGTTACGGCGGACGCTGACGTGGTCATCGACCCGCATGACGACGGATATTATTATATTTCCTCGCCGGAGGAGCTTTTGGCGTTTGCCAACAAGGTAAACGTCGATCTTGAGGTCGGCGCTTGCGCAAAGCTGACGGCGGATATCGATCTGTCGTCCGTATCAAGCTGGGCCCCGATAGGAAAATCAAATACGGAATATAATGGAAACTTTGACGGCTGCGGTCATAAAATATACAATCTTAACATTGAAAAAGACAGCGATTTCATCGGTCTTTTCGGATATATTGACGGCGGAAAGGTCAATGATCTGACGATAGCAAGCGGCAGCGTAAAAGGCAATATTGCGGTCGGCGGTATAGTCGGTCATATTGAAAACGGCAGCATAAAAAACTGTAACAACAACGCCGTTATAGAAGGAAGAAAAAATGTCGGCGGTATCGTTGGATCATCCGCGGGTACCGTAATAGAAAACTGCAATAACACCGCGGATATAAAGTTATCCGATAAGAGCGGAGAAATTCCCTCCAGCTTTGGCGGAATAACGGGTGCAAGCGACGGTGACAGCAGCATAAACGATTGCAAAAACAGCGGAGAAGTTGGCGGATCCGGTGTCAATCATGTCGGCGGTATTGCCGGAAATAATGACAGCAGTACCGTATCAGGCTGTAAAAACACGGCAGAAATATACGGCAGAACTGAAATAGGCGGTATTGTCGGAACAAACGTCGGAGAAATAAACAGATGTGAAAACAAAGGTAAAGTGAGCGGTACATCCTATCTAGTCGGCGGTATTGCAGGGGATAATGAAGGTAAGATCGAATATTCCGATAACAGAGGCGACGTCGCAACCACAGATAACACAGCCGGCGGTATTGCCGGAACAAACAACGGTGAAATATGCTTCTGTTACAATACGGGTAATATAACGGTAATAAAAGAAGAAGCCGGCGGTATAGTGGGATCCACCGCTTCTTATCCCGGCTGTAAAATTTTAAACTGCTATAACACGGGTGAAATCAGAGCAAAAAGCCGTGCCGGCGGAATAGCGGGACGTGTCAGCGCATCGGGCGGCATAATCGAACAATGTTATAATACGGGAGACGTCAATGATTCAGATCTCGAAGCCGGCGGGATCGCAGGAGGTATAGAAGGTTCAGTGCAGATAAAGTCATGCTTTTACAATTCCGACACCTGCACTGCCGATACGGGAGTAGGCGACGGCGACAGCAGCGGTACAAAAGCTCTTAAAACAGCACAGATGACCAGCAGCACCGCTGCACAGAATATGGTTGGCTTTTCAGAGGATGAATGGCTTTTCAGAGCAGCGGATGATATGTATTCATATTATCCTCATATAAAAGGCTTTAATTTTGACGAAAACGGCGACCCGCTTGAAGCGGATGAAGTAAACACGGCGGACTGGCGCGCAAAAATCATAAATGACGGCGTATATAAGATAAGCAATTACGAGGAGCTTAAGTATTTTGGCGATCATGCTTCTTCTCAAATAAACGGCGTGCTTTTATGCGATATAGAATGTACCGACTCAAGCGGAAATTACGTAAAAGACTGGAAACCGACTGTGTTAAGAGGCGTATTTGACGGCGACGGATATGTAATAAAAGGTCTTTCAACTCCGGACAGTTACACTTCAAACGCCGGCTTTGCAGATGAATTATACGGCACTGTAAGAAACGTCGGTTTAGTGGGCGGAAGTATAACAGGCAGCCGTGCGGGCGGTATAGCAGCAAAGAGTTTCGGCGGTAAAGTACAGAATTGCTATAATACGAGTGATATAACGGCGACCGAACGTGCTGGCGGGATCATAGGTGAAAGCCTTAGTTCCGAATTTACGGTTACAGACTGTTATAATGAAGGAAAAATCTATTCATCAGGATCAAACGCGGGCGGGATCATAGGACAGAGCAGTAATATAAATCTAATACAAAACTGCCGCAACAGCGGAGCCGTGGAAAGCAAAGCAGAAAATACGGGCGGAATAGTCGGTCTTTCGATGCAAGGCGGCACGATTGACGGATGCACAAACGAAGGTCCCGTGACCGGACACAATAACACCGGCGGAATTGTCGGGTTCACGCAAATTACAGCCGTAACAAACTGTTATAACAAAGGAAGCGTATATAACGACGAAGGATATACCGGCGGTATAGTGGGTAATAACAGAGGTAGTCTGGAAAAATGCCGTAATGAAGGAGACGTATGCGGAAAAAAACGCGGCGTCGGCGGTATAGCCGGATATTCCTCCAAAGTTATAGAACAGTGCATAAACAAGGGTTCCGTATCATATACAGGAAAACTCGGTATAGAACCTACAGGCGGGATCGTCGGATTTTGTGAAGAGAAAGTCAAAAATTGCCGTAACGAGGGCGAAGTTAACGGTAATAATAGCGTCGGCGGGATCTGCGGGTATACAACAAGCACCGTAACAGACTGTTATACTGAAGGCGACAAAAAGATAACAGGCAAAAGAAAAGTCGGAGGTATTGCAGGATACATCAAAGGGACAATAAAAAATTGCAGTAATAATGCTGAAGTAAGCGGAGACGTCGATATCGGCGGCATTGCGGGAGAAGTTGAAGGAAATATAGATACCTGCGACAACTGCACCGCCGTAAGCGGCGGCGATACTACCGGCGGTATAGCCGGATATTTGCAAGGGAAAATAACAAACTGTCAAAATTCAGCAAGTGTTACGGGTACAAGCAGTGCGATCGGCGGTATCGTCGGGAACGGCAGAGGTGAGATTACCGATTGTATCAACGCCGAAGCCGTTAAAGGCAGTTTTTCGGTCGGCGGTATAGCCGGATATTTGCAAGGGAAAATAACAAACTGTCAAAATTCAGCAAGTGTTACGGGCACAGGCGGTATGATCGGCGGTATCGTCGGAATTATGGTCGGCGGAGAAAACAGTAAAATAATCAAATGCTGCAATACGGCAAAAATAATCAGCAAAGAAGCGGATAAAGCCGGCGGTATAGCAGGTGATTTTGAAGGCGGTGCGATCAAAAACTGTTATAATTCAGGTGACGTGGAAAGCAACGGCGGCGTCGGAGGAATTGCGGGGGAAACCAACGGTTCTGCTGACACTGCCGTAATAGAAAACTGTTTCAATTCGGGCGATATAAGCGGAGAAAATGCAGGCGGTATTGCCGGATGCAACGATCTCACGGTACAATACTGTTATAACACCGGAAAAGTCGGAGGTACCAGTGGTTTAGGCGGAATTGTCGGTTGGAATAAAAAAGCCGTGAAAAACTGCTATAACACGGGAGAGGTCGAAGGGCTTTTACATAGTTATGATATCGGCGGCGTTGCCGGTATTAATCAAAAAAACGCAACTGTAAAAAGCTGTTACAACACGGCAAGAATCGATGGCGTAAACAGAGTCGGCGGAGTTATCGGAAATAATTACTACGGCACGGTTACGGACTGTTACAGCACCGGAGACGTTACAGGTACTTCAATAGTCGGCGGAATTATAGGATTAACCGAGGGTGGGGAAATACGAAACTGCTATTATGATAAAAAAACCTGCAGTGCCGCATCCATTTTGGGAAAAGAGTCTCAATCAGACGTAAAAAACGTAGAAAGACGGACCACAACAGAGATGACCGGTTCGCAGGCGCTCTCGGATAATATGATGATAATGAGCAACAGCTCGGTGTGGCTAGTCAAGCAAGACGGCGGAGATGACGGCAATTATTATTTCTATTATCCGCATCTTAAAGGCTTTGATTTTGAAAAAGATGATAAAAGAGTCGAATTCCCGACAGAAGTTGACGACGGGTGCACGCAGATAGAAGCGAACGGCATAACCGACGCATACTGGCCCGCAAAGGCTGTGGTGAATATCACCTGGACCGGCTCAAACGACGTGACGTATAACGGTCAGGATCAGACCATGAAACCGACCGAGATCAGCGTAGGCGGCAATACGCTTACGGAAAACACGGATTACGTCATAAGCTACTATTACCAGAAGAACAAAGACGCCGAATGGGTGTCCGTTACCGAGGCGAAAAACGCCGGCAAATACACTTCCGCCATTTCATATAAAACCGCACATAACGCCTACGTCCGCATATTCAACATAAATCAAAAGCAGGTGACCATAACCGCCGGCAGCGCGACAAAATATGAGGACGGCAAGCCGCTTACAGTCAATACGTATAAGACGGAAGGACTTTTGTCGACAGACAGCGTTTACAGCGTTGTTATAGAAGGCTCGCAGACACAGGTAGGAACAAGCGATAACGTGCCTAAAGACGCCGTAATAAAAACGGCCGGCGGTGAAGACGTTACGGACAACTACAACATAAAGTATGAAAAAGGCACGCTTGAAGTGCTTGCGGTGACGCCGCTGACAATAACGGCAAAAAGTGCTTCAAAAGAATACGACGGCACACCGTTGACGAAAGACGAATATGACGTAAGCGGACTTCTGGAAGGACACAGCGTTGAATCCGTTGATATCAAAGGCTCGCAAACCGTATGCGGATCAAGCGATAACGTTATAAGCAACGCAAAGATAGTGAACGGCATCGGCGAGGACGTAACGTCAAGCTACAATATCACGTATCAGAACGGCAAGCTTGAAATAACAAAGAAAGCGGTTACGATAACAGCCGACAGCGACGCTAAAGTATACGACGGCAAAGCGCTTACAAAGAATTCGTACACGAATACGCCTCTTGCCGAAGCCGACAGTATAGAAAGCGTGACGCTGACGGGCAGCCAGACCGTAGTCGGTTCAAGCGAAAACGTACCGAGCGCGGCAAAGATAGTGAACGGCAGCGGCGAGGACGTAACGTCAAGCTACAATATCACGTATCAGAACGGCACGCTTGAAATAACAAAGAAAGCTGTTACGATAACAGCCGACAGCGATGCGAAAGTATACGACGGCAAAGAACTTACAAAGGATTCGTACACGAATACGGCTCTTGCCGAAGGCGACAGTATAGAAAGCGTGACGCTGACGGGCAGTCAGACCGTAGTCGGTTCAAGCGAAAACGTACCGGGCGAGGCTAAGATAGTGAACGGCGACGGAGATGACGTAACGTCAAGCTACAATATCACGTATCAGAACGGCACGCTTGAAATAACAAAGAAAGCGGTTACGATAACAGCCGACAGCGATGCGAAAGAATACGACGGCAAAGCGCTGACAAAGGATTCTTATACCAATACGCCTTTGGCGGAGGGCGATAAGATCACGTCCGTGACGGTGACCGGATCGCAAACGGATAAAGGCTCGGGCGATAATACCGTAAGTGAAGCGAAAATGGAAAACGCCGCGGGCGAAGACGTGACCGGCTGCTACGATATAACGTACGTAAACGGCACGCTGCAGGTCACGGCGGCAAAAGTCACAATAAAAGCGGACGACAAGACAAAGGTCTACGGAGAAAAAGATCCCGAACTTACGTTTACCGTATCCGGACTTGCTGATGAAAAAGACATAGAAAAGATCTCGTTTGAAATAACGCGTGACGCCGGAGAAAACAAAGGCGAATACGCCATAACCCCGTCCGGCGTCGCTTCGCAGGGCAACTACGACGTTGTGTTTGAAAGCGGAAAACTTACCGTAACAAAAGCAAAAGCGACCGTAAAAGCGGAAGATAAGACGAAAGTTTACGGCGAAGACGATCCGGCGTTCACCGCTGCGGTAAGCGGCCTTGTAAACGGAGATAAAGAAGACGTTATCAAATACACGCTTACACGCGCGGAGGGCGAAAACGTCGGCGAATACGCCATAATCCCGTCAGGCGACGCGGAGCAGGACAACTACGACGTCGTGTTTGAAAGCGGAAAAATTACCGTAACAAAAGCAAAAGCGACCGTAAAAGCGGAAGATAAGACGAAAGTTTACGGCGAAGACGATCCCGAATTCACCGCGACGGTTAGCGGCCTCGTAAACGGAGATAAAGAAGACGTTATAAAATACACGCTTACACGCGCGGAGGGCGAAAACGTCGGCGAATACGCCATAACCCCGTCCGGCGAAGCGGAGCAAGGCAACTACGACGTTGTGTTTGAAAGCGGAAAACTTACCGTAACAAAAGTAAAAGCGACCGTGGCCGTTACACTTACGGAAACGGAAAAGCCAAAAGCGAAAGAGCTGACGGAAGACGGAATGGATCAGCCTCTTCTCGAAGCGCCGGCGCACGTTCCCGAGGGATATAAGATCCGGTACAGCACAGACGGCGGTGAGACGTGGTCGGATGAGATACCCACCGCGAAAGAAGCCGGAGTATACGTTATCAAAACGCGTTATATAGGCGACGAAAACCACGATGACTTTGACGGCGAGACGGTAACGGTTGTGATAAAAGCCGTTTACACGGTGATCTGGTACGACGGCGACGGCTCGGAGCTTGACAGAAAAACGTACGCGGAAGGCGAAGAAGAGCCTATAACGGACAAGACACCGGCAAAAGCCGAAGACGAAGGAAATACGTATAAATTCAAGGGCTGGGATATCGGCAAGACCGATGGAAAAATTAAGAGATACGAGCCTGAATTCACGGCTGAACCGAAAGAAGTGATAGTGCCGAAGACCGGCGACAGTCCGGTGATCGGCTGGGCGCTTATCGCCTGCGCGGCTCTTATGGGAATGATATTCATCCCGATCTGCGGCAAAAAACGCGCCGGATACAGATAAAAAAGCCCGGCGTAAGCCGAACTCATAACCGAAAACAAACAAAAGCATAAAAAAACGGCTGATTTTGAAGCCGTTTTTTTATCTCTTATTTCGGTGCTTTTGCGGTATATTCTTTAACGTCAAGTATGGTTTCGCCGTCTATTTGCAAAGCTCTCGGAGAATCGAACTCCACCTTTATTTCCTTGCCGGTCATTACGGTTACCATCTTTTTATTCTTTACGTGCTCGCCCTTGAATATCTTCGGAAAAGCTATAAGCGTTCTTATTCTTCCGGCTCCGTGGAAGAGCATTACGGACAGCGTTTCGTTATGTAATCTGTCCTGCTCCGGCGCCGCGTTCATGCCGCCGCCGTAAAATCTGCCGTTCATGGTAGGGGCAAGCCACGCTTTTTCAAATACGTGCTTTACTCCGTCTACCGTGACCGTAGCGGTAGTCGGCTTGTAGTGGAACAAAAGGCCGTTTATCGCTATGCTCGTGTAGTTTACGGGTTTGTCGGATTTCTTTTTCTCCTCGTCTCCAACCTCGCAGCAGTAACCGTCAATGCCGTAACCTACGCCGTTTAGGAATTTATACGTTTTGCCCTTTACTTCCACCGTGGGGAGATGCTGAACGTACTGCGTTATGACAAACGGATCCGGGTCGTTGTCTTTGCCTAAGTCATGCGCAAAGTCGTTTCCGCTGCCGCCGGGAAAATGCAGGATCTCGCATTTAACGGGAACATCCTCGGTGAGGTTGAGGAAACGGTTGAGCGTTCCGTCTCCGCCGCAGATAACGAGTTTGTCCGTTTCTTCTATCTGCGCAAGCGTTTCGCCGTACGTTTCCGGCGCGGTCATATCGGCAAAGACACACTCTTCACCCTTGAAGAATTCCGTTAAGCGCTGACGGTCTATCGGATCTTTTCCGTGTCCCGCCAAAGGATTGTAAAACACGTATACTTTGGGCATTGTCTGTTTTTTCCTTTCGTTTTTATATTAACGTTATTAAATTTCTTCTTATTTATTCCTTTTTATTTCACCGTTTTCTTTTTTTCCGGCTTTGATCAGTTTGATGTTCTTTACGGTATAAAGAATGAACGAAAGTATCGTCGTTACGGTCGCCGCTGCGACGAGTATGACGGATACGGTGGGCAGTATCTGATCTCCGCCGGTAAACAGCGGCCATATTATATGCGCGACCATCATGGTATATATAAATACGGTGGCAAGCTTGCCGTGCCATTCCGCGCCGTTTACGGTCTTTGTCGTTTTTATTACCGCAATACCGGTTATAACGTCGGATGCTTCTTTTATCAGAAGGAAAATAAACGGTATTATCATATAATTGAATTTGAATATAAGGCAGGTTATAATGGCAAACTGGGTAAATTTGTCTGCAACGGGGTCAAGCACCTTGCCCACGTCGCTCACCATGTTGAAGCGGCGGGCTATGAATCCGTCAACAATATCGCTTATTCCGGATACGGCAAGCAGTATAACTGCAAAAAGATAGTTTTCTATTATCAGATAAGACCAGATAAATACGGGTATGAGCAAAAGACGGAACATGGAAATGACGTTAGGTATTGTAAATATCTTTTTTGAATAATCCTTTTGTCCGCTCATATTAATAACCTCTGTATAACTGTTATATATAATTTTACAATACTAAACACAACTTATTATCAACTTTATATCAATTTTTGTTGAATTTTTGTATTTATTTTATTAAAATATTGTATCTTAGGGAAAAATGCGGATCATATCGCATCACTGCGCTTTATCATATAATAGCATCAGGACGTTATTATTATACCGAAAGGAAAACATTAAACAGTGATGAATGATATTAAACTTGCCGTTGTCGGCGGGGATATAAGAATGATATACTGCGCAAAAGAACTTGCAAAACGCGGCTTTGAGGTCAGCTTCTGCGGTTTTGACAGCGCGGGAAAAGACTGCGGAGACGCGGTGAGATGCAGAACGGTAAAGGACGCGGTGAAGGGAGCCGCCGTTGCAGTGCTTCCCGTGCCTTATTCGTATGACGGATGCCGGATAAACGCGCCGTTTTCCGCATCCGAAATAAGAGTTGACGACGTGCTTGAAGCCGTTATGCCGACGCAGCTCGTATTAGCCGGCGTGTGTCCGCCGTCATTTATAGAAAAAGCGGAAGAGCTGAGCCTGAGCGTTATAGATTATATGAAAGACGAGGAGCTTACGATAAGAAACGCCATACCTACCGCCGAAGGCGCGCTGGAGCTTGCGATGAAAGAGCTTCCCGTGACGGTGCACGGTGCAAAAACGCTCGTTTTGGGCTACGGCAGAGTAGGCAAAGCCGTTGCCGCAGCGTTTTCCGCGCTCCGTTCCTGCGTGACTGTCTGTGCAAGACACGCGGACGCTCTCGCTTGGGCAAACGCGGCAGGGTATAAAACGGCGGATATGAAAGATATCTGCCGCGCCGTAAAGGATAAGGATATTATAATAAACACCGTGCCGGCGCTCATAGTCGACAATAACGTGCTGTCGTTTATCGGAGACGATACGCTGATAATAGATCTGTCTTCCGTGCCCGGAGGCGTGGATTTTGAGGCGGCGGCGAGATACGGCGTAAAAACGCTGCACGCGCTGTCGCTTCCCGGCAAAGTTGCGCCTGAAACAGCCGGAGAAAACATAGCGGACGCGGTGTGCGGCATAATGAGAAAGAAGGGCGTTATATGAAAATAGGATTTTGCATCTGCGGCTCTTTCTGCACACATAAAAAAGCGCTTAAAACGATGAGAGCGCTTTCAAAAAAATATGAGATAGTTCCGGTCCTCTCCGAACACGCCGCGCAGACCGATACGCGCTTCGGCACGCACGACGCGCTTATATCCGAGGTGACAAAGATCTGCGGCAGGGAGCCCGTAATGACGATAGAAGGCGCAGAGCCGCTCGGACCCATTGAGCCGCTTGATATGCTCGTTATATGTCCGTGTACCGGAAACACTCTTGCAAAAATCGCTTCCGGCATATCGGATACATCCGTCACGCTTGCCGCAAAAGCCACCGTACGGGCCGACCGTCCGGTACTTGTCGCGCTGTGTTCAAACGACGCGCTCGGCGCGAATCTTAAAAACACAGGCGTGCTTCTGAACCGCAAGAATTTTTATTTTGTGCCGATGTATATGGACGATAAAGAAAAAAAACCTCATTCGCTCGTCTGTGATTTTTCCGCGCTCGGAAAATGCATACAGGCGGCAATGAGGGGAAAACAGATCAATCCGGTTTTCTTTGAGAAGTGACGACGGGCAGGGTAAAGCAGACGGAAAAATATTTTCCGTACTCGGACTCGGCCCATATCGTGCCGCCGTGTGATCCTATGATCTCGCGGCAGATCGATAACCCGAGACCCGCGACGGAACGGCTCGTATCCGTTGTATAAAGCGGCTCGAATATTTTTTCAAGCTGATCCGGCTTTACACCGCAGCCGTTGTCGGTTATTTTTATGACTATCTCATCCTTGCGGCGTGCGGCGGTAAGCGAAATTTCAAGCTCGGATTTGTCGGAATGTCGCAGGGAATTGCTTACTACGTTTGTAAAAACACGGCGCAGACGCGATCTGTCCGCGTATATCTGGTCGCTTTCACAGCCGTCAGTACTGCAGCTTATGACCGTGTTCGTATTTACCGTGTCCGTTTTTACGCTCTCCGCGGCAAACGACAAAAGCTCGCCCGCCGTCATGAATTCGCGCTTGAGATTGAGATCGAGATTGTGGCTCAGATAATCGTCAAAGCCGAGCACGGTGTCCTGGATGTCAAGCGCTTTTGTATAAATGGTATTTATATATTTCTCCCGTCTCGCCTCCGGCAGATTCGGGTTTTTCAAAAATTCCGTGTAGCCCATAACGGAGGTGAGAGGGGTCTTTATATCGTGTGAGATCGAAGCTATTATGCGGTTCTGCGCGGCTTTTTCCGCGTCAAGCTGGTCCGTAAGATTTGCAAAGCTGTTGTAAAGCTCGCCTATCTCGTCGTTGCGCTGCACGCGGTTCAGCTTGTTGCCGGAACGGTAGCTTTTTATGCTGTCCACAAGCTTTTTAAGCGGCTTTGTTATGATAAAACGCACCGAAATTACGGCGGCAAGCAGGGTGATGACGTGGACTATCGGTATCACCGTAAGAGAAAGCGCCGGATTCGTATCCGGCATTGTGAAAAGCACTGTGACGGCGGCGTTTACCGTGAACGCCGCGACGATCAATATCGTAAGTTTGGTGCCGAGCTTCATATCAGTTCACCGGTGTGAATTTGTAGCCCACGCCCCATACGGTCTTTATATATTTGCCCTCAACGTCTATTTTGTCGCGCAGGTTTTTTATGTTGACGGCAACAGTTCCGGCGTCGCCGTATTCCGTGCCCCATACCGCTTCAAATATCTGGTCGCGCGAAAGCACCTTGCCCTCGTTCTCCATAAGATACTGCAAAAGCTGGAATTCCCTTGCGGAAACGGGTATTTTTTCTCCGGATCTGTAAGCGGTGTACGTGTCCCTGTGTATTTCTATATCGCCGCATTTCACCACGTTTGATTCGCTTACGGGAACGGAGCGCTGCTGGCGGCGCAGATGCGCTTTTACCCGCGCTACAAGCTCGTCCAAAACGAACGGCTTTGCAATATAGTCGTCCGCGCCCATGCCGAGACCGAGCAGCGTGTCTATCGTCCTGTTTTTCGCGGTGACGAATATTATCGGACACGAAACGGTGTCGCGTATCCTGCGGCATACTTCAAGCCCGTCTATGCGCGGCATCATTATGTCGAGCAGGATGAGCGAATATTCCGCAGAATGTTCTATCTTATAAAGCGCTTTTTCACCGTCTGCCACTATTTCCGTCTCATATCCCTCGTCGGTCAGAGCGTCAGATATCAGCTCCGCTATCGACCTGTCGTCGTCTGCAATGAGTATCCTTGCCATTTTATTTTATCCTTTCACAGCTTTATGCAAAAATCCTTGCCGCATCTGGGACATCTTACGTTATGTTCGCCTTTTTTATAAGGAAAACGCAGGTGGTTTTTACATCCCGGACATTTTCTGTATCTGTATTTTTTTATATATCTTATTCGGTTGAACTGACGGATAAAAAACGACTTTACGGCATATAATATTTTGGTAAAGACCGCGTTTTCACGTCTTCTTTTATCTATATTCCTTGACATTATACGCAGTATCGCAAGTATCATAAGCAGCGTGGACAGACCGCGTACTATATACGAAGGTATGAGGGGCAGAAAGAACGCGACAAAAAGAAGCACCATGCTTGCAATAAGCAAAAACATATTGAACTGATCCGAGCCGTATCTGCCGTAAAAAAATCTTGCCAGTTTTTCTTTAAATTTCATAGTCAGCCTTTCATAAAAGAGCGTTATCATGTATATTATAAACTATGAGAATAAAAAAGTCAACAGAAATCAAATAAAGTTTCTTTTTATTGCCGTACGTCTTGACATTTTCATAAAAATAGGATAAAATAGAAGTGAAAAAGATGAAAGGATAAAACAAAATGTCTGAAGAACTTTTTGATGAGGATGAAATAATAACTCTGACGGATGAAGACGGAAAAGAAGAGAGATTCATAATACTCTGCGTAATAGAATATAACGGCAATCAGTATTACGCGCTTTTGCCGGAAAAACCGGAAAAGGACGAGGAGGACGGATACGTTATACTCCGCGCGGAGGAAGAAGAGAGCGAGACTATGCTCGTTACCGTTGACGACGACGAGGAATTTGACGCCGTTGCGGACGAAATAGACGATTATCTCAATTCCGAAATAGATTACGACGAGGAATAATACGAAAAAAAACAAAAAAACTATCCTGCTTGGTTAGTGATGGTAAGGGCGTTAAAACCCACGAGAGAACAATGGAGTCCGGGCTTCCCGTGTCGGGATGCAGACCTCCTTTCTATCCCCTGTTCAAGCGGTCGCGTTTCACGGATACCGCGCACGGGATAAAAAGACGCTGGGAGCGCAAAGTACGGGAGAGGACACCAACCTGCACAGGCAGGGTTTCTCAATGCCCGACCACACGGCCCGGCGGGAGTTTTTGTTCGGCGATGCCGAACGGTGAAATCCGCCCTTGCGGGCGGGTGAAATCGCTTCGCGGTGAAATCTGTCCTTCAGACAGGTGAAATCCGTCCTTACGGACGGGTTATATTGGGGACTCCCCACCCCCGTTTCCCATAATTAAGGAAACAGGCGGTTTAGTTTTTTGATTTTTTTGTTAATCCACATTGCCTAAGAAACGGTAATAGATGTCTATGTCCTGGACTCTGTTGCCGTTTTTATCTTCTGTGGCTTCGTGAACGCAGATCTTTTCGATAAGATCGTTAAGCATAGGCGCGGTGAGCTCTGTTACGTCGCCGTACTTTCCGATCAGATCGACCCATATTTTCGCGTTCTTTTCGGTCTGCACGGTTTCCTCTATCTTTGCTTTCAGCTCGGCTATCTTCGCGTCCAGTTCAGCCTGTTCGTTCTGATAACGCTCCGAAAGCATGATAAAGTTTCTTTCTGTCACTTTGCCGGATACTCTGTCGTCGTAAAGCTTTGCAAAAGTCTTGTCAAGCTTTTTCTGCTGCTTTTCAGCCGTTGACAGCTCCTTTTTCGCCTGTGCGATACCTTTTTCACGCTGTCCGACGCTCTTTTTCGTAAGAGTGGTGACAAGAGCTTCTTTGTCTGCTTTTGCTATAGCTCCATACATTTGAAGCGCGGCTTTTACGGTCTCGTAAAGATCTTCGTACTTGATATAGTGGATACTGCATCTTTCTTTACCGTACTGTCTGTATGTGCTGCAGAAATAGTATTTTCTTTCTTTTCCGTTTTTGCTTACTCTGTGAGAATAGCTCAAACTTCTTCCGCAGTCCGCGCATTTGATAAGCCCGCCGAATATGTTTACCTCGCCCTGCTTTGTCGGTCTTTTACGGCTTTTGATATGTGCCTGAACCGCGTCCCAGAATTCTTTCGATATTATCGGTTCATGCGTGTTTTCCTTGACGAAC
>JAFSYU010000033.1 GCA_017443595.1 Clostridia bacterium | reverse complement strand
TTTTCGGACGAACAGATCGTTGTTCCTGCGAGGCAAAGCCCGCAGGTGCTACTATACGTAACAGCAAGGGGTTTAACGAAGCAGGAGCGGCGAGATGCCGTCCGAAAACGTGGTTCGGATAATTCTCGTTACCCTACTGTTTTACAGTATCAGCAAAAAAGTCAAACGCTTTTTTCTGCAGTTTTTTATATTCTTCCTCTCTGTTTTGCTCCAGATACTCGTACGGATATTTAGGATTAAATGAGCGTTCTATCATCTCACCGCTGTCTTTTGTGAATTTCGTTACGGCGCCTGCGCCCGCGGCGAATATCGTATGTACCTCTTCCATCATCAATACGTTATATATACATTCCGTACCTTTTTTGCAAAAACCCACGTTTTCCAAATTTCCCGCGGAATTCTTCTGGCGGTACATATAATACGGAACGTATCCGGCGGATTTTGTTATTATCTGCGTGTAATCAACGCATTTTGCAAGGTCTCTGTAATCGTCCATGAAAACTTCCGAGCCGGAAACGGTGAGCTCTGAACTTTTTTTCGCGGCGAACGTATGCGCGGTTATATTATCCGGCGCCATTTCAACTATTTTTTCAATAGTCGATGAGTATATATTGAAATTATCGCCGGGAAGTCCTATTATAAGATCCGTGTTTATATGAGGTATGCCCGACTTTACAGCAGTATCGTACGCGTTATAAAACTGCTCCACCGTGTGCTTTCTGCCTACGGATACGAGTATATCTTCACACAAAGTCTGCGGGTTTACGGAAATCCTCGTAACGTTATGAACCTTACAGCTTTTCAGCTTTTGTTCCGTTATCGTATCGGCTCTGCCTGCCTCAAACGTGTACTCGTGAAGCGACGCTGTGTCAAAGCAAAGATCTATATATGACAAAAGATCTTCAAGTTGTTGTTCCGTCAGTGTTGACGGGGTGCCGCCGCCAATATATATCGTTACAATGTTCATCCCGAGCTCTTTTATCAGTTTTGATAAATGCATAAGCTCAGTTTTCATAGCCTGCAGATATTCCGGTATCAGCGAAAGCAGTTTTTTTGTAGTATAGCTGACAAAAGAACAGTACGCGCATCTGCTCGGGCAGAACGGTATCGAAATATATACGGAACAGTCTTTTTCCGTGTAGTTTTTTATGATCCTTGACTCGTATCTTGCTATATCAACGGCTAAAATAGCTTTTTTAGGATATAAAAGATAATCTGAGCGCAAAGATTTAACCGCCTGATCTTTTGTCATGCCTGCGTTTATCCGGTCAAACGCCAGCTTTGTCGGTCTTACGCCGGTCAGGATCCCCCACGGCGGATTGTATTTGCAGAATTCCGTGGCGGCTTCAAAAAACGCTTTGCTTGCGGCTATGCTTTTTACGTTCTTTTTAGGCTCGTTATCCGAAAAATCCTCTGAATGATATTTTATGACCGTGCGCGCGCCCATGGTAAGCGAAGCCTCCGCGTATGCGGTCTTTTCATCAGACGACACTTTTACTATAGCAACGGGCGTATCAGGCCCTATTGTTTCTGTATTTGAAAATTTTGCTCTCGGAAAAAACAGCATGCAAAGCGTTTGCAGATAATAGCTGTTTATATCCCCTTCTGTTATAAGCTTCATAATTCGGATTTCTTCTTTTTAAGATCGTCTGTATCTAAAATAACGGTAAACGGTCCGTCGTTTACAAGTTCTACCACCATATGTTCGCCGAAAACACCTGTTTCCGTACGGGAAACGTACTGTTTTATATCGTCTACGAACATATCAAAATATTCTTTAGCCTTATCCGGTTTTGCGGCAAACAAAAAATCGGGGCGGTTGCCGTGGCGACAGTTTGCGGAGAGCGTAAACTGGGATATTACAAGAAGCTCGCCTGAAACGTCGGTTATGCTTTTGTTGATTTTTCCGTTTTCATCTTCAAAAATGCGCAGTTTAGCTATTTTTGCGGAAAGCATGGGTATATCTTCAATACTGTCGTTATCCATAACGCAAAGCAGTACAAGATATCCTTTGCCGCATGAACCTACAACGTCCCCGTCTACTGAAACGGACGCTTTATTTACTCTTTGTATAACGGCACGCATACTTAATTTCTGTAAACCTCCTCAACGTTACGCACGGAACGCAGTCTTGACATGATAGAATCAAGATGCCCCGTATTACTGCAGGCAACGGTAACGTAAACGATAGTTTCGTTACTCGGATTCTGCTGCATATTCATGCCGAGCAGATTTACTCTCATATCGGCAAGAGTTGACGCTATATCCGCAATGACCGATATTGACGTGCGGCATATAACGCGCAGCTGCGCCTCAAATCCGGTTGACGGATAAACTGTTTCTCTGTCCCATTCTGCAGATACGAGGCGCGAACGGCTTTCTTCATTGCCCTGGAGCGACAAAACGTTAGGACAGTCGCAGCGGTGTATTGAAACGCCGAAGCCTTTTGTAACAAAGCCGATTATATTGTCGCCCGGTATGGGATTACAGCATTTTGCAAATTTGACCACAACGCCGTCAACGCCGTCGATAATAACGCCGTTTTCACTCTTTTTGTGTTTTGCTTTGTTCTTTTCCGTTATTTCTTCAACGGTCTGCGGTTTTTCAGCCTGAGCGTCGGGACGGATGAGTTTGTCAAATTCTTCTCTTAATTTTCCGGATATTTTGGAAACGGTAAGTCCGCCGTAGCCTATGGCGTTATACGCGTCGTCGGCGTCGGAGATACCTATGCGCTTTGCAACGTTTGCAACTATCTCGTTACGCTGAGATTCAGTATATGACGCGCCGTATCTCTTTAACTCTCTGTCTATCTCCGCCTTTCCGACAACGATATTTTCCGTTCTCTGCTCTTTTTTGAACCACTGGCGTATCTTGTTCCTCGCCATACTGGTCTTTACAATATTCAGCCAGTCTCGGCTCGGGCCTTTGGAGGACTGCGTGGTCAGTATTTCTACGATCTCTCCGCTGACTAAAACGTGGTCTATAGGCACTATCATACCGTTGACTTTTGCGCCGACCATCTTGTTTCCTACCTCGGAATGTATGGCGTACGCAAAGTCAATAACGGTTGAACCCTGCGGGAGAGATCTTACCTCGCCTTTTGGCGTAAAGGTAAATACTTCTTCCTGGAATATATCTATTTTAAGCGCGTTAAGAAATTCATCCGGATCACGCGTGTCTTTTTCCGCTTCAACTATTTCGGAGATCCAGCGCAGACGCTGATCTATATCAGTATCAGCCGTCGCGCCGGTCTTGTATTTCCAGTTTGCGGCTAAACCGTATTCGGCAACGTGATGCATTTCATACGTTCTGATCTGCACTTCAAACGGGATACCGTCTCTGCCTATAACGGTGGTGTGAAGCGATCTGTAATTATTTGGTTTCGGCGTTGAGATATAATCCTTGAAGCGTCCCGGCATGGAATTGAACATCTCATGTATGAAGCCGAGAGCCGTATAACATTCAAGCTCCGTTTCAACAATTACTCTTATTGCGTAAAAGTCATATATTTCGTCAAAGCTCTTGTTACCGCGATACATCTTTTTATAAATGCTGTAAACGGATTTGACTCTGCCTTCAAGCGTGAATTTCATTCCGTTTTCTTCAAGCTTTTGTCTTATCTGATCTTTTGCGCGTTCAAGAAAATCCTTGTTCTGCCCGTATCTTTTCTTTATATCGTTTTCAACTTCTTCGTAGCCGATAGCGTCAAGATACTGAAGAGAAAGTTTTTCAAGCTCCTGCTTTATCTTCTGCATACCGAGACGGTGCGCGAGCGGCGCGTAAACGTACATCGTTTCAAGCGCTATCGTCCTGCGTTTTTCTTCGGGTTTAGCGTTTAAAGTGCGCATATTGTGTAAGCGGTCGCAAAGTTTTATAAACGTTACGCGCACGTCTTTAGACATTGCTAAAAACATTTTACGCAGGTTTTCTATATGCGCTTCTTCTTTGTCTTCAAACTGGAAGGTTGAAAGCTTTGTAAGACCGTCAACAAGTTCCGCAACGTCAGTACCGAATTTCTTTTGAAGAATAGACAGATTTGTTTTATCCGCACAGTCTTCGACTGTATCATGCAAAAGCGCGGCGCATACGGAATCCGTATCGAGTTCAAGCTCCGCTACTATCTTCGATACCGCTATTGGGTGAGAAATATACTTTTCGCCGCTTAATCTGAACTGTCCTTCGTGAAGCTCCGCCGCGTATTCGTAAGCGCGTTTTATTTTCTCAAGATCGTAGTGCTTTCCGGTCTTTAAAAGTATGGTGAAAAGTCCCCGCGCTTCTTCGGGATATTTATCCAGTTCTTCACTTTCAACAGAAATGATATCGTTTTCGTCCATTTTAATACCTTTTAATTAAATCTGACCGTTAAGTTTTGCAAAAAGCTCCGAGTCGGTAAGCGGCTTTTTTTCCGTCGGCTCTTTAAGCGTTATATCTATCATCAAATGATCTTCCGTTTTGTATTTCAGCAGATCAAGCTCTTCAAATATATCAAGGATCAACAGGAATTTTATATAACCTGCGACGCATTCGCCTGATTTTATCAGCTTATGCAGATTCAGAGTCGCGTTGTTATTGTCAGCGTATTTCTTTATAAGTCTGAAAACCGAGGCGCAGTCATCTCTGTTCGGTATATGATCTTTCTCGGGCAGGATTATATCGTCTTTTATGTAAAAATAGACGTTTTTATCAGCTTCGTATTCGCTTGCCTCGGTCTCTGATAAACGCATTTCTTTTATCTGGATCTGCGCCGTTACCGCGCCTCTGAATTCATTTTCAGATAAAGTAAACAGAATATCTGTGTGATCTCCTTCCGTATACGGCAATTCGTCCTTGTTCATGCCGAAATACATCCCCGAAAGCACTTTGCCGTCTTTTACGAAATTGATCTTTGTGTGCTTGCCTTCTTTTAACGGGATCATATCCGTTATTTTAAGATCCGACAGCATAAAGAGCGGAACGGGGTTGCCGTCGCCGAACGGCTCCAGTTTTGACAGATCCGTAACGGTGTCCATATTTATATCGTTTACCGTCAGCTCTGCGTCATATGAAATAACGGGCGTAAGATCCTCGTCACTTATATGTTCTTTTGCGTATTTGCTTATTTTATTGATAAACGCCGGCAATTCGCTTCTGTGGACTGAAAGTCCGGCGGCGCTTTTATGACCGCCGTATTTTATAAGGTGATCCTTGCTGTCGGTGATCGCCGCCAGAAGATCGAACCCGTCAATGCTTCTGCCGGAGCCCTTGCCGATATCATCGCTGTCTTTAAAAGAAATAAGTATGCTCGGCAGATTGTATTTTTCAGTCAGCCGGGAAGAAACAATACCTATAACGCCGTGATGCCACGTGTCGCTGTGCAGAACTATTATGCGCGTGTCGTCTTTTAAGGCGCCTTCAGCTATTTGTTCCTCCGCCTCCGCTATTATATCAAGCTCCGTTTTCTGACGCTCTCTGTTCTTTTCACAAAGCCACAGCGCCGCTTCATCGGCTTCTTGATCGGATTCCGTTAAAAACATATCAACGGCGCGATCAGCCTGTCCCAGTCTGCCCGCGGCGTTTATGCGCGGCGCTAAAACAAAACTTACGCTTGATGAAGATAATTTGCCGCAGCCGCTGTCATTTATAAGCTCGGACGCCTTTAACAGAGCGGTCAAACCTTTGTTTTTCGTCTTTTTCATACGGTTCAGGCCGTATGCAATAATAAGGCGGTTTTCACCTATAACGGGCATTACGTCCGCGATAGTGCCGAGCGCCGTTATATCTCCGTACTGTTTATAACATTCGCGTATCGTATCAAATATAATCTCGCTGTCGTCCTGCGTGAATTCCGTTGTTCCGGTAGCCATATAACAGTTATAAGCGCATATCAGCTTAAAAGCAACGCCAACGCCGGCAAGGTCCTTGAACGGATATTCGCAGCCGGGCCTTTTGGGATCTACCGCTGCGACAGCGTCCGGCAGCTCAGGTCTGCATTCATGATGGTCTGTTATTATAACGTCGATCCCAAGCTCTTTTGCGTATTCTACTTCTTCATTTGCGGTTATACCGGTATCCACAGTGACTATAAGCGAAACGCCTTCATCGTACAAAGCCTTGATCGAAGTCTTGTTAACCCCGTATCCTTCGATCAGCCTGTCCGGTATGTGATATACAACGTCAAGCCCGAGGCCGCGTAAGAACGTAACGAGCAAAGACGTTCCCGTGATGCCGTCTACGTCGTAATCGCCGTATACGGCGGTTTTTTCATTCTTTTCAGTCGCCGTCACGATCCTTAATACAGCCTCTTTCATATCTGGCAGTAAAAACGGATCGTGCATCGCCGTGTTTTCTTTATTTATGAAGCTTAAAGCGCTTTTTTTGTCATTACATCCTCTTTCGTTTAAAAGGATCGCCGTCACGGGCAATACGGATAACGCCTCAGCTATCGCTTCTGCTGTTTCTTTGTCATATTCTTTAAGCGTCCATTTTTTTCGCGGTATCATTTATGTTTGTTCCTTTATTATTTATCCGGTTTATATATAGACATGATTTTTAAAGCGGTATTTATGCCGTCCGCTGCCGCGCTCGTAATGCCGCCGGCGTATCCGGCGCCTTCTCCGCACGGGTAAAGATATTTTAAACTGTCACTGTGCCGCTCTGCGTTCCTTAAAATACGCACGGGTGCAGACGTTCTTGTTTCCGGTGCGGTAAGCACCGCGTCGAAAGACGAAAAGCCTTTTATCTTTTTTTCAAACTCATACAGCCCGGTTTTCAGGCAGTCAGTTACGAATCCGGGCAGGATACTGCGCAGATCTGCCTTTACAACTCCTGGCTCGTAAGACGGAAGGACCGTTTTAAACTCGTTTTTATTATTATTCAAAAAGCTGCCTACCGTCTGGCACGGCGCGTTGTAACTGTTAGAGTATGCGTACGCTTTTTGTTCTATCGACCGTTGAAATTCGACGCCCGATAACACGTCGTCAGGCAGATCCTCGGGCAGTACGGAGACCGCCAGCGCGCTGTTGGAATTTTTACCGTTTCTGCTGTGATAGCTCATTCCGTTTGTCACTACGCCGCCTGCTTCCGATGACGAACATATCACTTTTCCGCCCGGGCACATACAAAAACTGTATACACCTCGTGAAATACCGTTATCCGTCATTCTGTGGCTGATGTTGTATTCCGCGTGCGGCAGGTATTCAGCGTATTTATAATAATCCGGTCCGTACATGGAAACGTCAATATCTTCACGCAGGTGTTCTATACGGCAGCCGACGGAAAAGGGTTTCTTTTCAAGAGCAATATCGTTTATATACAGCATTTTATAAACGTCTCTTGCGCTGTGACCTGTCGCAAGTATCGCCGCATCATACAGCTCTGTTTCAGATGCGGTTTTTATAACAACGCCGTTGTCTTTTTCTTTTATATCAGTAACTTTTGTATTGAATCTGATATCCGCGCCGAGCGATATGAGATGTTTTGTTATGTTTTCAATGACCGTCTTCAAAAGATCCGTCCCGATATGCGGGCGCGCGCTGTAAAGTATCTCCTCCGGCGCTCCGAATTCGCGAAATCTTTTCAGGACGTAATTACAGGCGTTGTCATTTATACGTGTTATCAGCTTTCCGTCTGAAAACGTTCCGGCACCGCCGGCGCCGAACTGTATATTGGATTCCGGATCAAGAACGCCGCTTTTTAAAAAGTTTTCAATATCATCCGATCTTTCCGATACACTTTTGCCTCTTTCGTATATAACAGGATTATATCCGTTTTCAGTTAATATAAGCGATGCGAATATGCCTGCCGGACCGAAACCTATAACGGCTATCTTTCCGTTTCTTTCTTTACTTCCGTAAGATATATCGATCTCAGGTTCTGTAAATATTTCAGCGCCGGACTTATTTATACTTCTTATATCGGCTTTTTCGCAGTCTGCAAGGACAGAATATACGGCCTTCAGATCTTTCTTTTTTCTGCTGTCGTAAGAGATCCTGCATATCCTCACGCCGTTAACTTTTATGCCGGCGGACGTCAGTTTTTTCTTTGCAATATCGGCTGCATACTGACGCGGGACGTCAGGCGCAAGCGCTATTTGCCTTAATATCAGTTTCATTAAGATATATTGAGATGTACCGAATACGAGCCGAGCGCATATATCACGCTTTCCGTGGAAGAATTCAAGATCTCGATCCTCGCGGGCACGGTAACGTCTCCGCTCATGCCTTTATAGTTTTTCATATCAAGCACCACGGTTATATCGTCTGCGTCAAAATACGTGAAATATTCACCAACGGTACCTCGCAGCGTTACGTTTACCGTGTTTGATGCGAATTTATAAGTTTTTCCGTCTTCCGGGTTTTCAAGCAGTATGTTATCTACCGAGAAAGTTTTGACGGCCGTGTTTTTATGCTTGATATTTACTTTTACGTTTTCAATATTTTCCGCCGCGGTCACGCCGTCCGGAAGATCTATGCCGTAAACGATGGAGCCGTCGCTCATTATCTCCGTTTCGTCAATGGTTGCAACGTTTATTGTACTTATATCGTCTATAAGATCGGCGGGGCCTTTTACTTTTATGCTTTCCGGAACTATTTCAACGCTGACGGTATCTTCGTTATAATAGCCATATTTATAATTAACTGTCAGCGGAACGGTTTTATATTTATGTATTTCGATACGCACTAAAACGTCCGCGGCGGAACACGTTACGTAAGGATTTGAGAAAATATTGCCGTCGTTGTCGTAAAGCACAACGGAACCGGACGCGTTCATGGAAGACGTGATGTATCCGGGCTCTATCGTAACTATAGCTTCTTTTATCTTTTTAAGCTCGTCTGCAGGTCCTTTGACAGTAACGGACGAAAGCTCCGGCGTTGATTTTTCAAGTACGCAGTCCGCGTCAACCGTGTAATTTCTTAGATTTATCTTTATAGGAAGCTGCTTTGACGTAGTTGTATCAAGATAAACCGTTACCGTTTCAGGATACGTTTCGGATAACTTCATATTGCTCGGTAAAGTGACGTTTACGGTAAGCGTGTGAAGACCCGGTTCAACAGATGCGGAAGCGTCCACGTACGCTTTTATATCGTTTGCCGTAAGTGCAAGCACTTCGCTGCGTTTGCCCTGTACTTTTATATCAATAGTATGATCAAGACCGGATATTACGGACAGCCCTGTGGGAACGTTTTCAACGGAAACGGGGACGCCGGACACGCTTCCTTCATAAACGGGGCTGTTTGCGCTTATGGCGTAAAGCCATATAACTATAGCTATAAGGACGGACATTATCTTTGCCGCAATATCAAGTCCTTTTGTCTTTTTAACCACGTATTCGCCGTTGTTTGCGGAGTATGAATCTTTCTTTTTGAAAATCATTTGTTTTCACCTCCGTTTGCTTTTTTGTGATTCTTCGGCGATTTTGATTCCGTCACCAAAAGCGAGTAAAGCTGATTTTTTAAAGACGTGTAATCAAAGTTTCTTTTCAGCTCTCCGTCAAGCGCTATGGAAACGGTTCCCGTTTCTTCGCTTACCACTATGACTATGGCGTCGCTGTTTTCGCTCATTCCTATAGCCGCGCGGTGGCGCGTACCGAGATCACGGAAAATATCGGTTTTCTGTGACAGCGGCAAAAAGCAGCCGACTGCGGAAATCTTGTTATCCGATATGATCATGGCACCGTCATGAAGCGGAGCTTTATTAAAGAAAATATTTTTAATAAGCGATGCGTTCGGATCCGCGGTAAGGACCGTGCCCGTCTTTGCAACGTCTCCTAACTTTGTAAGTCTTTCTATAACTATAAGACAGCCGGTCTTTGACGCCGACATATCCGTTACGGCTTCGCAAACGTTTGAAATCATAGCGGTAGTTTCCGCGGAGCCTTTGGGATCGGATATGTTTTTAATTCCTTTAAGCGGCTGAGCGCCCATTTTTTCAAGCGCCGAGCGCAGCTCCGGCTGAAACAGTATGACCAAAGCGATAAGACCTATCTGGAATACGTTTGACAGCAAAAAGCTCAAAGCGTACATATGTATCAGATCACTTATAATAAACACGATAAGCAAAAGGACGACGCCTATCGCAAGCTTTGCCGCGCGCCTTGTTTTAATGAATTTATATGCGTAATAAATAATAAAAGCGACAATTATAATATCTATTACGTCAATTATCCTTATTGTTTTTAAAAGCGACCACAGGCTTGCAAACTGCTGCGCTATAGTGTTGAAAAACTGACTCATACGCTTATCCGACTCCAATATATATTATCTCATCGTCATTATATCATATTATAAAAAATATTTCAATACATATTACTGAATATTTTTTGATAATTATTTTATTTATATTAAACTGCATCCCGATGAGTAAAAAAATAATTGAATTTTTAATCAAAAAAACTTGCATTTTTATAATTATTGTGATATTATTTAAAAAATAATGCTTATGAGGGCATTTATGGAACGATTCAAAACGGAAGATCTTGATTCAAACGTAATAATAACCGTAGGTCATTTCGGCTGCGGCAAGACTAACGTATCTGTCAATTTAGCTGAAAAGTCAGCCGAGCGCGTAAAGACTTATCTGATTGATTATGACAACGTAAACCCGTATTTTCGTTCCGCGGACGTTAAGGATGATTTCAAAGCAAAAGGCATAGAAGTAATAGCTTCCGATTTTGCAAATTCAAACGTTGATATACCGTCCGTTTCTCCTCTCGTTTTCACGGCTTTAACGGAAGCAAAAGAAGGTGCGCGCGTCATTTTTGACGTAGGCGGCGATATGCTGGGCGCCGTATCTTTAGGCTTTCTGCACGACAGGCTTGCTGAACTGCATCCGCTTGTGATCTATGTTTTCAGCGCTTACAGACCATTGACGGATACGCCAGAAAAAGCGTATGAGATACTAAAAGAAATTGAAGTATCATGCAAGTTTAAGGTAAACGCACTTGTAAACAACAGCAATCTCGGCGCGTACACGCAAAAAGAAGACGTTGAAGCATCGGAAGGATACGCTGAAAAGATCTGCGAAATAAGCGGCGTCCCGCTGTTATTCACGTCTTATATCCCGGATATCGTAAACGGCAAACCTGCCGTTAAAAGCGCGGTATTAGAGATGAAAAATATGACAAAAAAACTTTTTTAAATAAGGGTGGAACAAAATGAACAAGGTTTTATTTGAAGTTGATCTGTGCAAAGGCTGCGGTCTTTGCGCAACGGCGTGCCCCAAGGGCATAATAGCGCTTGATACCGGTGTGCTGAACGCCAAGGGTTATCATCCTGCTCAGCTTACGGACGCGGAAAAATGCATAGCATGCGCTTCCTGCGCCGTTATGTGTCCCGACGCCGTAATAACCGTTATCAAGGAATAAGGAGGAAATATCATGGCAAAAGTTCTGATCAAAGGAAACGAAGCTGTTGCGGAAGCGGCAATACGTTCCGGATGCCGTTATTATTTCGGATATCCGATAACACCGCAGACGGAAATAGCTGAATATATGGCAAAGAAAATGCCCAAAGTCGGCGGTCTGTGCTTACAGGCTGAAAGTGAAGTTGCGGCAATAAATATGGTATACGGCGCCGCCGCATCCGGCGTTCGCGTTATGACTTCTTCTTCGTCTCCCGGCATAAGCCTTAAGAGCGAAGGCGTAAGTTACATCGTCGGCTGCGACCTGCCCTGCGTTATACTTAACGTTCAGAGAGGCGGTCCCGGTTTAGGCGGTATCCAGCCTTCTCAGTCCGATTATTATCAGGCTACAAAAGCTTTAGGCCACGGCGATATGCAGCTTTTCGTTTTGGCTCCTTCATCCGTGCAGGAAATGGCGCAGCTTACCGCTGACGCGTTCGGTATTGCAGATAAATACAGAATGCCCGTTCTTATCCTCGCGGACGGCGCTCTCGGTCAGATGATGGAACCCGTTGATTTTGACGCTCTGCATTTTACGCCCGAACCGGAAAAGCCCTGGGCTGTAAACGGCCACGGCGGAAACAGAAAAAAGAATATAATCACTTCTCTTTTCTTAAAGCCCGAAGAGCTTGAATCCAATATCCTTGAGCGCGACAAAAAATACAAGACCGTTAACGAAAACGAAGTCAGATACGAAAGCTATATGTGCGACGACGCGGATATAATAATAGTATCGTTCGGCATCACGGCGCGTATTTCAAAAGCGGCGGTCAACGACGCAAGAGAAAAAGGCATAAAAGCAGGTCTGCTCCGCCCCATTACGTTATCTCCGTTCCCGTCCGAAGTACTTAACAAGCTTGCGGACAATGCAAAAGCGTTCTTATCCGTTGAACTTAACATGGGACAGATGGTAAACGACGTCAAACTCGCCGTTGAATGCAAAAAGCCGGTACATTTCTACGGCAGAACGGGCGGCAGCCTTATGTCGTCTGCGGACGTGCTCGATCAGATAGAAAAGATCGCAGGAGGTTTAAAATGATTGTATATAAAAGACCGGAAGCGTTATCAAAGGTTTCCATGCATTATTGCCCGGGATGCACTCACGGCATAGTACACCGCCTTGTAGCCGAAGTTATTGATGAACTCGGCATTGAAAAGGATACCGTAGGCGTTGCCCCCGTCGGCTGCGCGGTATTTGCGTATAACTATTTTGAATGTGATTTTATTGAAGCTTCCCACGGCAGAGCTCCCGCTGTTGCAACAGGTATAAAGCGCACGCATCCCGATAAAGTCGTATTTACTTATCAGGGCGACGGCGACCTTGCCGCCATAGGCACGGCAGAGACCGTTCACGCCGCTGCAAGAGGCGAAAATATAACGATAATCTTTATAAACAACACAAACTACGGCATGACAGGCGGCCAGATGGCGCCTACGACCATGCCCGGACAGGTAACTACAACGTCTCCGTACGGCAGACAGAAGATGATACAGGGCAATCCCATACACGTATGTGAAATGCTCTCCACGCTCGACGGCGTTGCATACGCTGAAAGAGTTGCCGTTAACAACGTTAAAAACGTACGCGCCGCAAAACGCGCCATAAAGAAAGCTTTTCAGAATCAGATAGATAAAAAAGGCTTGTCTATCGTTGAAGTATTATCAACCTGTCCCACCAACTGGGGCATGACTCCTACGGACGCTCTCAAATTCGTTGATGAAAAAATGATACCGTTCTATCCGCTTGGCGTATACGCGGACAGAAACGCCATGGGAGGTGAAAATGATGACAAATAAGATCATTTTAGCCGGATTCGGCGGTCAGGGCATATTGTTTTTAGGAAAAAAAATTGCAGTATCCGGTATGGAAAAAGGACTTAACGTGACGTGGCTCCCGTCTTACGGACCCGAACAGAGGGGCGGCACGTGCAACTGCAGCGTTATTCTTTCAGACACGGATATAAGCTCTCCCATAATCGGAGATCCGAATATCGTCGTTGCTTTCAATATTCAGTCGTACGATAAATTCATGCCGAAGATAACGTCGGGCGGTACGCTTTTTGCCGACAGCACGCTTATCGACAAACGCCCTGAAAGAGACGATATCAAATCGTATTTCATCCCCGCCACGCAGATAGCCAACGACCTCGGCAATCCCAAGCTTGTAAACGTTGTCATGCTCGGTTTCTTTATTAAAAATACCGATATTTTCACGGCAGACTATATCAGATCAGCAATAACCGATTCTCTTCCCGCTTCCAAGGCAGACCTGCGTGAAGCAAACGGTAAAGCGTTTGACGCAGGCTACGGGTATAACGGATGAATAAAAAGATAAAAAGAACGGACAGCGCGATAAGAAAAAGCCCTTATAACAAATTTACAAGGGTAGTTAAAAAGCTTTTCGGCGTTGACCACAGAGATTATTTCAACAGCGCTATAATCGTCGCCGCCGGAACCGGTTCCCGTATGAACCTGCCGGACGGTCAGACTAAGCAAATGCTTGAGATCGAAAGCGTTCCGGTAATAGTAAGGACCGTACTTCAGTTTGAAGCGTGCGAAGATATTGATGAAATAATACTCGTTATCCGCCGTGAAGAATTTGACGCGTACAAAGGGTACTACAGGAAATTCAATTTTAAGAAAGTCACTCATATAGTTGCCGGCGGCGAAACGCGTCAGAGATCCGTGCTGAACGGTCTGACGCGCGTTAACAAAGACGCGGATTTTGTTACTATCCACGATGGCGTAAGATGTCTTATAACTCCGGAAATGATATCGGAAGTTTGCACTTTTGCATATCATTACGGCGCGGCGACCGCCGTTTCAAGACCGTTTGATACGCTGAAATTGACCGAGGACGGCTCGTTTATAAAAGAGACCGTTGACAGAGACAAGATATATCACGCTCAGACTCCGCAGATATTCAAGTTTGATATGTACCGCGCAGCCGCTTTATCCGCCAAAAAGGACGGGTTTGAAGCAACAGACGACAATTCACTTGTCGAGCGGATGAAATTCAAGATCTATATGTGCGATCTGGGACGCGAAAATATCAAGATCACGACAAAAGAGGATATTTTTGTAGCCGAGGCGATTCTTAAAAGACGAAAGGAAGACGTATGAGCTGCCGTATAGGACACGGATATGACGTTCACAGGCTCGTGCAAGGCAGAAAGTTTATTTTAGGCGGCGTTGAAATACCGTATGAACTCGGGCTTGACGGTCATTCTGACGCGGACGTTCTGCTTCACGCCGTATGCGACGCGCTGCTTGGCGCTGCCGCCATGCGCGACATAGGATATCACTTTCCGGACAATGACGATTCCTATAAAGGTATTGACAGTATGAAGCTGCTTGTCCGCGTTAATGATATGCTAAGATCAAGCGGATACAGCATCGTCAACATTGACGCAACCGTTATCGCGCAGAAGCCTAAATTATCTCCTTATATTCCGGAGATGATACAGAACATCAGCCACGCGTTATCACTGCATATTTCTTCCGTAAACGTCAAAGCAACTACCGAGGAACATCTCGGATTTACCGGAAAATGTGAGGGAATATCCGCACACGCCGTATGTATTATTGAAAAATAATAATTATATCCCGTATGTTTTTGCGTACGGGATATATTATTTTAAAACAATTTGAAAATTGTAGTGGAATCATATTGAAATAATCGACAAAATATGATATAATAAATCAGTAAAACATATGATTTTACAGGCTGATTTGGGAAGGTTTTATATGGGAAAGCTTGATAAAAATACTATAATTTCGCTTAAACGGCAGGCTTTTGACGCATATTACTCATTTCTTAATGAGATGCAGAGGAAAGCCGTATATACCGTAAACGGTCCGCTTCTCGTTCTTGCGGGCGCCGGCACCGGAAAAACCACGGTACTTGTAAACCGTATTGCAAATATCCTGAATTTCGGAGACGCTTATTATTCCGACAGTTGCCCGGGCGACTTGTCCGATAATGATATAGCCATACTCAAAAACGCGGAAAACTGCTCAAAGGAAGAGCTGTTTGAAGTACTTTCAAAATTCAGATGCGGAGCCTGCGGTAAATACGATATTCTTGCCATTACCTTTACCAACAAAGCAGCCAATGAAATGAAAACGCGCCTTAATACCATCATAAACGACGATTACGGCGATATGTGGGTCGGCACTTTCCATTCTATCTGCGTAAGGATACTTCGCATTAATGCCGAGCGTATCGGTTACACTCATAACTTTACCATATATGACACGGACGACAGCAAAAAACTGATGAGCGACTGTATGAAGAGGCTCAATATAGACGATAAGATCCTGCCTCTCTCCACCGCTTTAAAACGCATCAGCCACGCTAAAAACGAGCTTACAGACGCAGAAAGCTTTGCTTCAAACGCGGCGGGTGATTTCAGAGATTCACAGATAGCGACGATATATGAACTGTATCAGCACGAGCTGCATAAAAATAACGCTTTTGACTTTGACGATCTTATCATGCAGACCGTCAAGCTTCTTGCCGAAAACGACGATATACGCGATAAATACAGCAGAAAATTCAAATACATAAGCGTTGACGAATATCAGGACACGAACTATGCGCAGTCAAAGCTGATAGAGTTATTAGCGCGCGTAAACGGCAATATAATGGCTGTCGGCGACGACGACCAGAGCATTTACAAATTCAGAGGCGCGACTATCAAAAACATCCTTGAATTTGATAAAGTATTCAAAGACTGCACCATTATAAAACTTGAAGAAAACTACCGTTCGACTTCAAATATCTTAAACGCCGCCAACTCTGTTATAAGAAACAACAAGAGCAGACGCGGTAAAGAGCTGTTTACAAAATCCGGCTCCGGTGAAAAGGTGCATATCAAGCGTATGCTCAACCAGATAGACGAGGCGAGATTCATTATAAGCATGGTAAAAGAAGGCGTTATAAAAAACGGCAGATCGTTTTCAGATTACGCAATCCTCTACCGCATGAACGCGCAGGCTAACGCTATACAGACCGCGTTCAGCAGAAGCGGTATTCCCTTCCGTATCATAGGCGGCAGACGCTTTTACGAAAAGAAAGAGATACGCGACGTTATAGCATATCTTACAGTCATAAACAATCCCGCGGACGATCAGAGACTTTTACGCATAATCAACGAACCCAAGAGAAAAATAGGCGATTCCACGATCGACGCGGTAAAAGCAATAGCCGAAGAAAAAGAAACGGATCTTTTCCACATCATGAGCATATCCGGAGATATACCGGCGTTATGCAAAGTCTGCTCCAAGCTTGAGAAATTTACGGATATGATAATGAAGCTCAAAGCTAACGCGGACACGCTGCCTTTGCCGGAGCTGCTCGATATGGTGCTTGACGCTACCGGATACCGTGAAATGCTCCTTACTAGCGGCGACGATGAAGACAGAGACAGACTTGAAAATATAGAAGAATTAAAATCTTCCATGGCGCAGTATGAGCTTGATGAAAGCGAACCTACGCTTGAAGGATTTTTGCAGAGCATTTCTCTTGTAACGGATATCGACAATTACGATAAAGAAGCCAACGCCGTTGTTATGATGACGATACACAGCGCAAAAGGACTTGAATTCCCCGTTGTGTTCTTACCGGGAATGGAAGAAGGAGTATTTCCGAGTATGCAGTCGGAGATAGACCCGAGCGAACTTGAAGAGGAACGCAGACTTGCATACGTTGCAATAACGCGCGCTAAAGAGGAATTGTATCTCATCCACTGCTCCGAAAGGATGCTTTACGGCAAGACCTCGTCAAATCCCGTATCACGCTTCGCATCGGAAATAGAGCCCGAATTTACGGACGCGGTGATCTATAAGCGCCCGAACGTTATTGAAAAACTGCAGTCCGATAACGTAAGGCGCAAGCATCAGCTTTCAAACGAAATTTTAAAAGACTCAACAGAATTAAAAAACGTCGGGAAGACTCAAGGATATGAAACGTTTGCCGAGGGCGACAGAGTTAGCCATCTGACTTTCGGCGAAGGCGTCATAATATCCGCAAAACCCATGGGAGCGGATACGATGTATGAGATCAACTTTGATCTGCACGGCAAAAAACGCCTTATGGCAACTTACGCAAAGCTCACAAGGGCGGAATAATTAAGAATTATTAAGATTTATTAAGGTTTTTTATAAAAAGGCTCCGTTTATTAAGAATTATTAAATCGGAGCCTTTTCTATTGACTTTTATCACAAATTTTAGTATAATCATTACAGCCTGAAAGGATACGTTTACACGGATCACGCGGCTGTTATTTATATATAAAGGAGGACAATGAAATGAAACTGATCTCAATTATGCTTGACGCTGCAGGAAAATTCAGTCTGCCTATAGTTCCTATAATCATAGGCATAATCGCAGTAGTCGTAATCATTATAATCATAGCATCCTGCTATAAAAAAGCTCCGCCCACGGAAGCTCTTGTGATCACAGGTATAGGCCACAAGGAGCCTAAGGTGATATGCGGTAAAGGAACGCTTGTTATCCCGGTACTTCAAAGAGTTGACCATCTTTTAATGCGTATTATGAAAGTGGACGTCAAAACTCCGCAGACCGGCGTTAAAACAAAAGAGGGCGTTCCGCTCTGGCTCGACGCTGTCGTAACCATTCAGGTATATGCAAACAGCTCAACCGTATCCGAAAAAGAAATTGAATCATCCGGCTGCAAAAACAGAAAAGAATATATTACAATGCGTCAGCAGGCGGCGATCTCAAACTTCTTAGGATACAAAGAAGAAGTTATCAGCAATAAAGTTAACGACGTTCTTCAGGGCAACCTCCGTGAAATAGTTGCAACGATGACCGTCATGGACGTTTTAACAAAACGTAAGGAATTTGCGGAAAGCGTTATAGAAAACGCACGTCCGGACCTTGCAAAAATGGGCCTTGAAGTCGTAACGTTCAACATTCAGGACATTCAGGACGCCGTTGACAACTGCGGCAGCCGTCACGGCGTAGTTGAAGCTATAGGCGTTCAGAGAGAGATGGAAGTAAAGCGCGACGCTGAAGAGGCGAGAGCCGTTGCGATGCGCGATATAGAAGTTGCAAAAGCAAACGCCGCGCGTGAAACTGCCGAAAAACGCGCCGAAGCTGAAAAACTCACCGCGGAAGCAAATACCGCGCTTGCGTTGAGGACTGCCGAGTTGAAAGCTCAGGCAGATAAGGCCGCCGCAGATGCGGAAGCCGCCGGTAAGATCCAGGTACAGGTTCAGGAAAAAGTCAGAAAGCAGGCTGAGGCTGACGTAGCGATAGCCGCACAGGAAAAAGAGATACTCCGCGCCGAAAAAGAAGCGGAAGTAAAACAGAGACAGCTTGACGCGGAAGTACGTAAGAAAGCAGACGCTGACAAATATCAGGCCGAAAAAAGAGCGGAAGCTGAAAAATACGCACGCGAACAGGCTGCTGCAGCCGCTAAAGTACAGCGCCAGCTTGACGCCGAGGCAAAGCTCATAGAGGTACAGAAAGAGGCGGAAGCTAAAAAAGTCGCCGCGGAAGCCGCGCTTTATGAAGCAGAAAAGAGGGCGGAAGGTATCCGTCAGGTCGGTGAAGCGGAAGCCGCAGCGATCCAGGCAAAAGCGCTTGCGGAGGCGGAAGGCATAGACAAGAAAGCCGAAGCTATGAAGAAATACGGCGAAGCCGCCGTCATCGAAATGGTGATGAACGCCCTGCCGGAGATCGCGCGCAACGTTGCGGAGCCGCTTTCAAAGGTAGATAAGATCACCATGTACGGCGAAGGCAACAGTGCAAAGCTCGTCGGCGATATCGTAAATTCAACAACACAGATCACAAACGGTATAACCGAGGGAATGGGCATAGATCTTAAGACTCTTCTCTTAGGTATGCTCGGCGGCAAACTCGCAGGCAAACCCGTTGAGGTAGTAATTCCCGAAAGCAAGGAAAACAAAGAGCAGTAAAACGTAAAACGGCGTTCTTTAACAAGAACGCCGTTTTATTTATTCTTTTTTACTTTTAAGACTCCATTTTGATTCTTCGCCTTTGATAAGCCGCTTTATATTCTCTTTATGCCTGTAAATCATAAACAAAACGCAGCAGGCGTAGAGTATGCAGGCGACGGTGTCCGCTTTGAATATCGGCAGCAGTATCGCGCCGACGGTCAGCGCCGCCATCGTGGAGACGGACATATACTTGACGGTCAGAAGCAGTACCGTCATGATCACAAACGCGATAAGCCCTATTCTCCAGTCTATGAAAAACAGCGTTGCAAGACAGACAAGAAAGCCTTTGCCGCCTTTGAATTTATAAAACACCGGATACGCGTGCCCAAGCATTGCAAACACGCCGGCGTACGCCGCACCGAGCTGGAAGTTGCCGAATATAGCTTTAAAAGCAAAACCGAAAATCAGCGCCGGAAGCGCGGCTTTCAGCATATCAAATACGAATATGAACCACGCGTATTTATTGCCGTAAACGCGCTTGAAGTTCGTAAAACCGGGATTTTTGCTTCCCACCTCACGTATATCCTGATGATATATCGCTTTTGAAAGCAGTATGGCGAGATTGAAACCGGCTATAAGATACGAGCATACAGCCGCTAAAAACCATATAGCAATTTTCATTTCTTATCAGCGATCCTGTACGTTATCTGTTTGCCGAAGCCGAATAAAGCTACCGCGTCCGGACCGATAGACGCGCCGATTATAGGACCTATATATCCGACGTAAACGTCCTTGCACTTTATCTCATCCTTTATCATCTGAATCACGTATTCAATTTCTTCTTTTGAGCAGTCGGAATGCGCAACGTAAACCGTCTGATCTTCCGGATCCGTTATACAGTCTTTAAGAAGCGTAACTATCTCTTTTAAAGAATTAGCGCGGCCTTTTACTTTTTTTATCGCCGCCTGTTCCCCGTCCGCGTCGGCTATGATTATTGGTTTAACGCCGAGCAGATTTCCGAAGAAAGCGGACGACGCCTTAACTCTGCCTGCTTTGCGCAAAAAATCAAGCGTATGGACGGTAACAAACTGATTCAAATACTTACGCTGCTCTTCAACGTACGCCGTTATCTCGTCCACGTTTTTGCCCGTTGCGGCGTATTCCGCGGCTTTCAGAGCCAGTATACCTTCGCCCATGCTTGCGTGGAGCGAATCTATACAGCTTATCTGTGCGTCCTTATATTCTTTTAACAGCTCAGCGGCAAGCACCTTTGCCGTATTTACGGAACCGGACTGTTTAAGAGAACATCCTATATATACGATATCACAGCCGTTATCAAGATACTTTCTGAATACCCTGTCAAATTCTTCTACCGGCACCTGCGTTGTCGTAACGCGGTTTCCGTCGCGCATGATCCCGTACAGTTTATGAACTTCCTCATACGTCCAAGAGAGTTTTGCGGGAGAGTGTTCTCCGTTATACACGGTATTCATTTCCGCATAGTCAACTCCGTACTTCTCCATAAGCTCCGGCGTCAGATCTGAACAGGAATCCGTGATTATCTGTACTTTTCTCATATCAGTTTCCTTTCGGTTCAATACAAATATCTTTTATATATTATATCCCGAAAATAAACCGAAAATAAACTTACTGCGGCAAAACAACGGTAAAGCGATCCATCCCGTCACGGTAGTCAACGTTGACATATCCGCCGTGCAGATCAACTATTCTTTTGACAACGGCAAGACCTACACCGTTTCCCTCCGTTGAGTGTGACGTATCCGCCTGATAAAATTTTTCAAATATCCGGTCAAGGCTTTGCTTTGGTATCGGATCGCCCGTGTTTGCAACGGTAACGCTTACGTCTTTTACTGTTTTAGTGACGGATATTTCAACGACTCCGTTTTCTTTTGAAAATTTGATCGCGTTATCAATAAGATTTATCCATACCTGTTTTAACAGCTCTTCACTTGCGGTTATGCTGTATTCGTCAAACAAAATAGATAACTCAATGTTCTTTTTTGTCCATTTGCTTTCAAGCATTAGTATGCAGTTTCTCAGCTGCTCTGACAGATTGTATTCGGACACGTCCGTTAAAGACGACTGATTTTCGACTTTTGAAAGGTTCAGTACGTTTGACGCCATTTGCGATAACCTGAGCGATTCTTCTTCTATTACCAAAAGATATTCGTCGCGCTTTTCTTTTGGCAGATCTTCTCTTCTTAACAGTTTTGCAAATCCGGCGACAGATACTATGGGTGTTTTGAATTCGTGAGAAAAGCTGTTTATAAAATCCGTGTGTATTACTTTATTCGTCTCAAAAGCGTACGCCATAGTATTGAAACTGTTTGTAAATTCGGTAACGGTAGGTATTTTTCCCATAGGACCTTTAAAAGACAGACGAGCGGAATAATCGCCCGACGCGAGCCTGTTCATCGCGTTTAATATTTTATTTATAGGAGACAGCGAAAAACGGCTTGTTGAAGCGGCAAGGATAGCGCCTATGCCAAGGCTCAACAGCGTCAGAAGCAGTATAAACGATCCGAAATTAAGCGCTTTGTCTCCGAATTGAAGCGTGCCGTGCGATATAAGAAAAAATATGACCACGGCAACGATAGCGGACGTTACGATCAAAAATATCATAACTATTCCGGAAAACATTAAAGCAAGCGAAAATCTGTATTTTCTTTCCGGTTTCTTCTTCATACTTTTTTCACCGCCTTATAGCCGAGTCCGCGTACTGACTCAATTTCAAATTCATCCCAGTTTTCAAATTTCTTTCTCAGTCTTCCGATATGTACCGTGACCGTTTCCCAGCCCGTGTCGCTTTCAGCGCCCCATATTTCATCCATCAGCTGGATCCTGGTAAATATCTTGCCGGGATACGAAAGCAGTTTGTATAACAGCAAAAACTCTTTTTGCGGAAGCTCAACGACTTCTTCGTTTCTGTATACGCTCAGGCTGTCGTAATCAAGTACGGCGTCTCCTATAACTATTTTTCTTTCGCTTGCAATTTTTGCGCGGCGCAGCATGGCTTTTATACGCAAAAGCATTTCAGTCTCGTCAACCGGCTTTACGATATAATCGTCAGCTCCGGAAATAAAGCCTTTGTGTATATTATCCGGCATCTGCATTGCGGAGACCATAAGTATGGGAATATCGTTTTGTACTTCTCTTAACGATCTTGTAAGCTCGTATCCGTCCATTTCGGGCATCATAACGTCAAGAACTATAAGATCAACGTACTCCCTGTCCATAAGCTCCAGCGCTTCCGCTCCGTTTGAACACGTGTAAACGGTATAATTATCCGCCTCAAGCACCGCTTTAAAATATTTTCTTGTATTTTTATCGTCGTCCACAACAAGTATTTTAAACATTTTTGCCGCTCCGTTTAAAACGAAATAACGCAAAAAACGGTACGTTGCCATACCGTTTTTTCCGGTTTTTTATTATTCTTTTTCTTCTTCCGCGTCGGATACTTCTTCTTCCTCATCCTCATACCAGTTGAGGTCGGGCTCACCGACGGAATCCGCGTAGGTATTGAACTCGTCGTCAAAATCAAAGCTGTCTTCCTTGTCTCCGAGCGTGTAATCGGCAAGCTTTTTGGATATTGCCGGAGCAAGAAGCTCTTTATAAAGGAAATAGCTTCCAACCGCGCCGCCGATAGCGGATAAGATCATAACAACTTTTGTTGCCTTGCTCTTCTTTTCTGCGGTAAGACCGGTGATGAGGACCGTGATAAACTGAACGACAAGTGAAAATGCCGCTATGAGATTTATCAGCCTTTCATTCTTTTTGTACGTTTCTTTTCCCGCGCTGAAATCGATCTTCATAATATTACTCCTTTCAGATCTTAACAAACATTCTTAGATATGCGTTTATGAAGCCGTCAAGATCACCGTCCATAACGGCTTGTATGTTACCCGTTTCGTATCCGGTCCTCGCGTCTTTGACAAGAGTATACGGCATAAACACGTACGATCTTATCTGAGAACCCCATTCGATATTTGTTTTTTCTCCCCTGATATCTTCAATTTTCTCAAGGTTTTCACGTATTTTGATCTCTAACAGCTTGCTTTTCAGCATTTTGAGCGCTGTTTCTTTGTTTTGAAGCTGGTTGCGCTCCGTTTGACATCCGACAACTATTCCGGTCGGCTTGTGGACGATGCGAATAGCCGATTCGGTCTTATTTATATGCTGACCGCCGGCGCCGCTTGATTTGTGCGTTGTTACTTCTATATCTTCGTCTCTGATCTCTATCTCGTTCGTATCGTCAAGCTCGGGTATTACCTCAACGGATGCAAACGAAGTGTGACGTCTGCCGGACGCGTCAAACGGCGAAACTCTTACAAGGCGGTGAACGCCGGATTCGCTTTTTAAATATCCGTAAGCATTCGTGCCTTCTACCGTAATAGTGGCGCTTTTGATCCCCGCTTCCTCACCGTCAAGCCAGTCCACGAGTTTTACCTTGAAACCGCTTTTCTCACCCCAGCGCGTATACATTCTGTAAAGCATCTGCGCCCAGTCCTGAGCCTCGGTGCCGCCGGCGCCCGGATGGAACGATACTATAGCGTTGTTTCTGTCGTATTCTCCGGATAAAAGAACTTCTATATTCAAGTGTTCGAGTTTTTCTTCTATCTTTGCAACGTCAGATAAAAACTCTTCGGTATTTGAATCGTCGCCATCTTCGATAGACATTTCTATAAGATCATACGTATCGTCAACGTTTGCTTTCAGCTTATCGTAGACTTCAATTTTGTCTTTTATGACTTTAAGCTGCTGTAAATGTTTTGTAGCGTTCGCCTGGTCGCCCCAGAATTCCGGCGCTTCCATCTCCGCGTCCATTTTTTCAGCTGTTTTTCGAAGATCGTCTATCTTTATCGTGACGCCGTATTCATTCACCTGATTTTTTATGTTTGCAAGTTTTAACTTTGCTTCCTCAAGTTGTATTATCATAATATTTTCCTTTCTTGTTGTGTTTTTAAATTTCCGTATTATAACAATATAACTCATCGGAAATATGCCCCGGGGTTTGATTTTTTAAGATCCCTTCAGGCTTTAGTTTTATAATATGCGATGCGTTCCTTTACCTGCGGCATATTTATTATCGTTTTCTCGGAAAACATTGCGTTTTCAAGATCCCCGGTCGCCTCGTTTTCAGCACCGATAAGAGCGTACGTCGCGTCTACGAGATGAGCGTATAACGGATTGTCAAGCTGGCGGCAGATGAATTCCTGACGAGGAGAGTTGATATCAACACCGCTTATCTGGAAGAGGTTATATCTGTCACAGTAAGACATAACTCGCTTCAGCTGTTCTTCCGTATTTCTCGTGGGCATATACGTAACGGCGTCAAATCCGAGTTCCTTCAACGTATCGAACAGAAGCGGCAGATAATCGTCTTCGAATTTCTGCGCTTTCTTGTCGCCCGTCACTGAATCGCCTACGTCGCCCAAGTACGCGTACGCTGAGATAGCGCCGCTCTTGTTGCATATATCGATGTAATCATATACAGACGGGCATTCCTCATCCGCTTCTATATAGAATTTCTCGACCATTTCGGCTTTCAGCGCGCCTAAAATGTCATATTCGTAAAAGTCCGGCGTGTTTTCTCCGTTTAAGATCTGCGCTTCGACTTTAGAAGACATCGCAACGTGCATATCGTTTTTGAAAAAGTCAACGACTTGCTTAGGCGTAGGATATTTTGCCGTTACTTTCTTTGCAAGTGCGAAAAGTATATGGCGTTCTGTTACGGAACCTCCTTCACTTGCTTTTGACAACGGTAAAACGTCGCGGTCAAAATCAAGATCAAGACCGTACGGAGCGACGAGCTCCGTTATGTTTTTGCACATTTTGCGGTTGCGCTCGTTTCTTTTTGCACGGTACGGTTTTATAAACTCCTCTATCATATCTATGCTCTGATGAGGGATACCGTGAAGCGCGACGTACGCTACGGACTTCTGGTCCGGATTGTTTATTTTTTTGCCGTTAAGCGACGTTTTGCTCATATCGCAGCGTATTTCCATACCGCAGGTTATGGGCATATCAAGTATCTTTCCGGCTTCTATGAATTCTCTGATACCGCCGACGGAATCATGGTCCATGATACCGGCAGTTTTTAATCCCGCCTGCCACGCCATATAAAGCGCTTTTGTGGGCGAATACGGAGAAAATGAATACTGCGTGTGTATATGGTTGTTTACGTAAGGCGTATCGGCAGGTTTGGGAAGCTTACCTTCATCGGTAAGCTTCCTGATCTGCTTAAGCGCGTCAAGACGCACGTTTATATCGTTGTCGTTCAGTCTTTCAACAAGCTCTGTCATTATATGCCTCCGTTAATTGAGCATTATCTGACCGCCTGTTACGGGAACAGCCTGACCGGTCTCATACTTCTGCTCTACAACGTAAGTGATAGCGCGGGCAACGTCTGCGGGCAGGCAGCCGCGTTTGATAGGCGTTTTGCTCATATAGAACGCACGGACGTCTTCAACGGTCTTTGCACCGGGAACTTTGCCGGCGTTAAGATACTGTACGAACAGACCTTTTACCGGGTCGCTCCACAACGGACCGTCAAGATAGTTGCCGGGGCATACGGCGTTGACCTTTATGTTGTAATCAACAAGCTCAAGCGCAAACGACTGCGTAAGACCGATACCGCCGAATTTTGATCCGGCATACGCAAAGTTCTTATTTGATCCTTCAAGACCGGATTTTGAGTTGACCGTTACGATATCAGCCATGTATTCCGGCGCGAATCTGTGCTGTATCTTCATATATCTGCTTGCGTATTTTGTGCAGAGATAATAACCTGTGTAGTTAATTGCCGTTACAAGCTCAAAACGCTGTTTTGTCATCTCTTCAACGTTTCCGGCTATCGCTATACCGGCGTTGGAAACGAATACGTCTATACCGCCGAAGGTGAGGACTGTATCTATAAGCATTTTTTCAACGAGTTCCTCGTTTGATACGTCAACGTCAACGGATATAGCTTTGTTTCCGCCGTTAGCCGCGTTTATCTCTTCAACTACCTGAGCTGAAAGCTCCGCCTGCTTCGGAATATCCGCTATAACTACGTACGCGCCGTCTTTTGCAAGCTCCTCGGCAATGCCTTTGCCAAAGCCCTGAGCCGAGCCGGTAACGACCGTTATCTTCTCGGAAAGACGCTTTGCGCCGGCGCCTGCCAAAGACACTTTGGAGCGGTATGATTCAACTTCCCAGTTTGTTATAAAATCAATAAGCTCATCGGACATCGGATTATAGCCGCCGAAAGCCTCGGCATACACCGCTATTTTCATCATATCCGTAAATACTTCCGCGGCGACTTTTGCGTTTTTATGCGTCGTGCCTACGGAGAACATACCGAGATTCTGAATCATAACTATTTTCGGCTTGTAGCCGCGCGTGCCCTCGAATTCTTCAAATCCGGCTTTCAGATCTGCATATATCTGCTCGATATCTCCGCTGTCTGCAACGTATAAAGCGTAGGCTTTGCAGTATACGATATGGTCGGGTGAATAGCTCTTGTAAAGCGGTTCAAACGCTTCTCTGCTTGCGGCAAATTCAAGCGTTATTTTGTTTGCGGTATAGTAAACGCTGCAAAGCTCGTCTTTTGAATAGAGCATTCTGACAGCGGGAGCGATGAGCGAAGCTCTTTGTCTGTCTGTCTCCGCCGGGGACAGATCAGGCTCTCTTTTAACACACGCTTTGAGCTTGCCCATAACGTCGGCAACTGTTGCGTCAAGTTCTTCCATGCTGTCCGCACCGAAGAAAATACCGTGGTTTTCAAGGAATATAACGTTAGGAGTTTTGTTATGAGTATTTACGTATTCAAGTACGGCTTTTCTGCAGTAAGCGGCAAGAATGTAGCCGGGTTTTGTTGACGGTACCCAGATAGCGTCCGGGAAAAGTCTGTACATAGCTTCCGAGCCCTCTTTTGAGCAGGTAAGGCCGTTTACGAGCGCGGGATGAACGTGCAGAACGTACTGCTGTTTGAGCAGATTGTGAAGCAGCGTTTCAACGCTCGGGCGCTTTGCTTCTTCACCTTTGCATCTTGCGTCCATCATATCGGAAAGAACAGCGGCTTCTCTTTCAGCTTCGTCTATCGGATACGTCTTTTTCCACATATCGTCAAGCGCGGCTCTGTTCATTTTTACGAACTGTTCCGCTTTTATTGTAGATAATGAAGAACCGGAACCTTTAATAAACAGAAATTCGTCTGTTTTAAAAGAAGTATTGCCGCCGCCGGCGAGAACGAACGCAGGATCGCTGCCGTATTTATGCGAGAATTCTACAAGATTGTTAAGACCTTCGTTGATAGTCATGGTATTATTATCCTTTCAAACTCTATTATATTTTCTTAGCGTGTGCGAGCAGATACTTTTCAGCTTCCGCGCTCCACAGACCGTTATGTTTTTCAACTATTACGGCAAGCTCCGCCATGACCGGATCGGTCTTACCGAGTTCCGCCATGTCAGACAGCGCCGTAAGCGGCATATCTATATGCGTATAAACAAGCTTTTTGCCGCCGGGGATCTTGTCAAGATCTATAGTTGTGGAAACAACGGCGTTAAGGCCGCCTACGTGCGTGATCATAGCGGAGGGATTTAGTCTTCCCTGCCTCATAAGGTCAACGTATTCAAGCATATCGTCCGTGTTTCCGCCGGACGTTCCGACAACATGAGTCGAACCGTAGTGAACGTTATAGAAGTTGAACATTGCGGAAAAATCCGTCTTTGTAGGACCTGCGAAGAAGTTCAGGCAGCCGTCCATACCGAGCAGCGCGTCGCCCTGTTCGACAACGGGTTTTACGGGCGCGAATACGAACACGTCGTCAAATCCCTTGCCGCCGGTAAGAGCTAAAATGTTCTCATTCGTGTTTTCGGGATGAGCCTGTGTGTTGGTGTTGAGATATACGAGCTTAACGCCGTTTTTGGCAGCGTCTTCCACCGTGTATATCTTTGCCGCGCGTTCAAGTCTCGCGTCGTCTATATCCGTGACAACAAGCAGTCCGGGACGTCTGTCGCCGTGTATCGCGTAGTCTATAGCGCCCAGGCCCATGGGACCGACGCCCGCCAGTATAGCGCAGTTGCCGCCTTCAACTATGCCCATACTGTGAACGTAGCTGCCGCGGGTCGTGTGATAGTTTGCATGGAAACCGCCTATGATGCAGGACATAGGTTCGGATAAGCTGCCGTAAAAATAAGCGTCGCCGTTATAAGGCAAAAGACAGTTAAGTTCCATAACGGGTGCGGGGATAACTATATAGGTTGCGTCTCCGCCGATATATTTAAAGGAATATCCGGGAGCTGCAAGCGGATCGTCTTTCTGATTAAGCGCGGGTTGTATCGTGAACTTATCACCGGCTTTATACTTATCTGCCCATCTGGCCCCGACTTTTTCAATTATTCCGCAGAATTCATGTCCTACGATAACGGGATTTTCCGCTACGTTGTCCGGTACTCTTTTGTGATTTTTGCCCTGCATAGCGGCTTTATGCGTCGACATGCAGATACTGTCGGATACGACTTTTGCAAGTATCTCATCGTCCTTGATCTCGGGAAGTTCAAATTCTTCAAGTCTCAAGTCGTTTACGCCGTACAGTCTGACTGCTTTTGTTTTCATAACTTTACTCCTTTATGTTTTAAATTACTTACTGTTTATTTGTAAAATCCTTGTTACGGATGTCTACACGTTTTATTTTTCCGCTCGTGGTCTTCGGAAGCTCGTCAACAAATTCAACTATTCTCGGATACTTGTAAGGCGCGGTGTGCGTTTTGACGTAATTCTGTATTTCTTTTGCAAGCTCGTCTGACGGCTTATAGCCTTTTGTCAAAACGATCGTCGCTTTGACCACCATACCGCGTATCTCGTGCGGAACGCCCGTTACCGCGCATTCAAGCACAGCGGGATGCTCCATAATAACGCTTTCGACCTCAAACGGGCCTATACGGTAACCGGAAGACTTTATAACGTCGTCTTTTCTGCCGACGTACCAGTAATATCCGTCTTCGTCGCGCCACGCTATATCTCCCGTGTGGTAATATCCGCCTTCCCATACCTTTGCGGTACTTTCCGGATCTCTGTAATACTCAATGAGAAGTCCGGCGGGATGTTTGCCGTCACGTTTTCTTATGACTATCTCTCCGTTTTCACCGGGAGCTACTGATTTTCCGTTTTCGTTTACTATATCAACGTCAAGATAAGGCACGGGAAGTCCCATGGATCCGACTTTCGGCTCCGTAAAATACGGAGTGCAGACTATAACGGACGATTCCGACTGACCGAAACCCTCCATCAGTTTCAATCCGGTAGCTTCCTTAAACTGATTGAAAACTTCCGGATTCAGCGCTTCGCCGGCTATCGCGGCGTTTTTAATTGACGAAAGATCGTATTTCTTTAAATCTTCTTTTATCAAAAATCTGTATATCGTAGGCGGAGCGCAGAAAGTTGTGGGTTTGTATTTCTGCAGCATTTCAAGCATTTCCGCCGCGTTGAATTTTTCATGGTCGTAAACGAGCTGAGCCGAGCCGCCTATAAGCTGTCCGTACATTTTGCCCCAGCCGGTCTTCGCCCAGCCTGTATCGGCAACGGTTATATGCAGACCGCCGTCAATAACTCTGTGCCAGTAAACGCCGGTAAATATATGCGACAGCGGATACAAGAAATTATGCGTCGCCATTTTCGGCATACCGTTTGTGCCGGACGTGAAGAAAATAAGCATTCTGTCCGTGCTCTTCGGCATATCGTCGCCGCTCGGTTTAACGAACGGTGCCGCGTTTTCAATACCTTTGTCAAACGAAAGCCAGCCTTCACGCTCACCGCGGCAGATGATCTTATTCTTTATCGTATCCGTTGCGGCACACGCGTTTTCAATATGTTCAATGACCTGCGGATCGCCGGTCGCTACGATAGCGGACACGCCCGCGGCGTTGAATCTGTATATATAGTCTTTATCCTGTAACTGATACGTTGCCGGTATGGCAACAGCGCCGATCTTATGAAGCGACACGTAAGTATACCAGAACTCGTAATTACGCTTCATTACAAGCATGACCCTGTCGCCTTTTTTTACCCCTATACTCATAAAAAACGACGCCAGAGCGTTACTTTTTTCCGACCATTCCTTATATGTTATTTTCTTTTCAAAGCCTTTATCGTTAACATACATTATCGCAAGTCTGTCCGGCTCGCGTTCAGCAACATAATCAACGTGGTCATAACCGAAATTGAAATCTATATTATCTTTTATGCTGTATGATGATAAATTCCCGTTTTTGTCAAATGTTTCATCAACAAATCTTTTGTAGTACCGCACCTGTTTTCACTCTTTCCGTATGGTATATTTTTTACCAGATACATTTTACTACAATTATTTACAATACGCAATATAAAAAAAGGATAAATTTACTGAATTTTCTTATGAAAATTTATTTAAATATTATAAATTAAGTATAGAAAAATAAAAAGATACATTTGATAACTTGACAAATCTGATTTTTTGTATATAATGTTGTTTATAGTGCGTAATTATGTTTATTTGAAACGCGCAAATCAAATTATACGGTGGTCATTTTGAAAAGTAAATTTATTCCGCGTGAGTTTGATCCTCTTCATTCCGTTAAGGAAATGGTCTATAAAAACGCCGAAAAATTCGGTGATAAGCCCCTTTACGTTTACATTGAAAATAAGGAAAAGAAATCTTATTCTTACATAGATCATAAAAACACGTTTGATGCTTTCGGCACCGCTCTGTTCGATCTCGGGCTTAACGGTAAAAGCGTTTCGCTTTGCTGTGATCAGCATCCTTTCTGGATAGTTTCTTTTGAAGCTGTTATAGCGGCCGGCGGAGTCATTGTACCGCTTGACAAGGAGCTTTTGCCGGATCAGCTTACTTCGTTTATAGATATCACGGAATCGGAAGCGGTCATAGTTTCAAGCAGAGAGCTTAAAATGCTTTCAGATAATCTCAAATCGCTTGACAGGATCAAACATATAATCGTCATAGGTCCTCTTTCCGAGGAGGATCGGGCGCTTGACAGCCGTGTGCTTAGATTTGAAGATCTGGCGGAAAAAGGCAGGGCGCTTATAGAAAAAGGAGACGACAGGTTTCAAAATGCCGAAAGAGACGACAGATCGCTGTCATGTATTCTCTTCACGTCCGGCACTACCGGGACGAGCAAAGGCGTTATGTTAAGCGAATACAATATCCTGTTTTCAGTCATTCAATGCTCTAAAATGGTCACTAACGATGAAAGCGACGTATTCGTTTCCGTTTTGCCCATACACCATACCTTTTCTCTTACGACAAACCACCTTGCCATGTCTTTCATAGGCGGCACAACGTTTTTGAACGATTCGCTCAAGCACACGTTCAAGAATATCACTGAAGTAAAACCGACGTGCCTTATCCTCGTTCCGCTTTTCCTTGAAACGATGGACAAAAAGATCTGGGAAGGCATACGCAAACAGGGCAAAGAAAAACAGGTCCGGTCTTTGATGAAGATGTCAAACGCCATGCGCAAGGCCGGCATAGATATGAGAAAGACGCTGTTTGAAAAGATCTTAAACAGCTTTGGCGGTAATCTCAAACACATAATCGTCGGCGGCGCGCCTCTCGATCCGGAGATAATCCGCGATTTTGACGCTTTCGGCATAACGGTGGTTGAAGGCTACGGCATTACAGAATGCTGTCCGCTTATCTCCGTAAATCCTTTCAAATGGCGTAAATTCGGCTCCGCGGGTCTTGTCGCGGACGGGCTTGAAGCGCGTATCGCCGATCCCGCGGACACCGGTGACGGTGAGATACAGGTTCGCGGCGGCAACGTGTTTATGGGATACTACAAAAACGAAGTAGCTACAAAAGACGCTTTTACGGACGACGGCTGGTTCAAGACCGGCGATATAGGTCACATTGATAAAGATAATTTCGTTTATATAACCGGCAGAAAGAAAAACGTGATAATCACGTCAAACGGCAAAAACGTATATCCGGAAGAGCTTGAAGAATATTTGAGCAAATGCGATATAATCAAAGAAGCCGCGGTCATAGGCAGAAAGACCGATTCCGGCATCGTCATTACGGCGCTCATATATCCGGATAAAGACGTATGCGGCAAAATGGATGAAAAAGAACTTTATGAGAAAATATTCTCTGAAATAAACTTGATAAACAAAAGTCTTCCGACTTTCAAGCATATCACGGCGCTTGAGATCCGTGACAGCGAATTTGAAAAAACGACGACAAGAAAGATCAAGCGTTTTCTCTTAAAGTGAAAAATTTGGAGGTAGTGTATGTACGAAGAATTCAGACAACTTTTGATCGATAAGCTTGAGATTGACCCCGAACTTGTCAAGCCCGACGCACAGCTCGCGAACGATCTGGGGATCAACTCTCTTGAGCTTGCGGACCTTGTTCTCTACTGCGAGGACAAATACGATATTGAAATTGACGACGATGCTTTACAGAGTTTTATAACCGTAAACGACGTTGTTGAATATCTTTCCGGGATCATACCGGAACACTGATTTTTTCAAAATTAAAAAAAGGAGGACACTTAATGAAAAAATCACTGATTATCTTGCTTTGCGCTCTGTTCGTTATCTCTGCGTTTACGGCTTGCGCCAACAATACGCAGGAAACCAATGCAGCAGACGTAACTACCGAAGCAGGTACCGAAGCTGAGACCGATCCTGTTGAAACGGAAGATGAAAATTACGTTATGGATCCCGATACGGTCGCAAAAGCAACTCAGTTCAAAGGCGAGAAACTGACTATACTTGCTAACAGCGGTTTCTGGCCGGCAGACGACCTTTGGAGAGAAGAAGACTCCGAAGACCCCGTTGATTCCGCTATCTACAACAGAAACTTAGCGGTTGAATCCAAATACGGATTCAAGATTGAAGTAGTTGAAGACGCTACTGTTCAGACAACCATAAAGAATGCTTTCAAATCCGGTATATCCGATTATGACGTTGCTGCATTCTGCGCATATGAGGCTTGCCCGCTTGCGTCCGAAAACATTTTCCAGGATCTTACAACGATAGAAAACTTAAACTTAAGCAAGCATTATTGGGACCAGGGTCTGTTTGAAGGTCTTTCAATAGACAACAAACTGTTCTACATAACCGGTGATATATCCACAAAAGCAAACGCCGGTACGTTCCTTATGATGTTCAACAAGAAGCTTGCTTCCGACTACGACCTTGAAGATCTTTATCAGGTAGTACGCGACGGAAAATGGACTCTTGATTATCTCAACAACATAATCAAAGAGCACGGCTATCAGGACTTTGACGGCGACTCCAAAGTCGGTGTATACGACATTTACGGTATGGGTATCCAGATAGAAGCTTACCTTGCTTTCTATTTCGGAGCCGGCGGACGTATGGTCCTTAAAGACACTGACCAGATGCCTTACCTCGCACTCAACACCGAAAAGAACGTATCCGTTATAGACAAGATCTATGATCTTACAAGACTTGACAACAAGACCATTGACGCTCACGATCACTTACAAGAACCGCCTTATTCAACTAACGAAGGCTTTGCTTCAACGGTCGCGTTCAAAGAAAACCGCTGCCTGTTCTATCTCTCAAACGCCGCCAACATACTCGGCTTAAGAGAAATGGATGCTGACTTCGGCGTACTTCCCACACCGAAATACGACGAAAATCAGAAAGATTACTATTCTTACGTTTACCACGGCGCTGCTCTGTTCGTAATACCCGTTATGAACAAGCGTACGGAATTCACCGGTTTTGCTCTTGAAGCTCTCTGCTCCGAGTCCTACAAGACCGTAACTCCCGCATACTATGAGCAGACTCTGAAGCGTAAATCTCAGCGTGACGCCGATTCCTGGGATATGCTTGACATCGTTTTCAGAAACAGACTTTGGGACCTCGGTTATTACGCACGTTGGGGCGGAATTGACGATTCCTTCATAGGACAGATCAAGAAAGGTACCGGCTCTTTTGCAAAATGGTATAAGAGCGCGTCCAAATCCGCAACAAAAGCTATCAACAAATATATCGACGCTTATAAGAATTCATCGACCTGATAAGAATAAATAAAATCACCGGGTGCCGTTTTCGGCACCCGGTATTGTTATATTTATGCCATTTTATCTGACATCTGTTCTCCACCCAAAATATGGAAGTGAATATGATGTACGCTCTGACATGCGTCCGGTCCGCTGTTGGTAATAACGCGGAAACCGTTTTTAAGTCCTTCACTTTTTGCTATCTGCGGTATCACTTCAAATATATGCGCTATGACCGCGCTGTTATTTTTTGTGATATCGGCGGCGGAAGCTATATGCTCCTTAGGAACTACGAGTATATGTGTAGGAGCCTGCGGGTTTATATCACGGAACGCGAATACAAGATCGTCCTCGTATACTTTGTTTGACGGAATATCCCCCGCAATGATTTTACAAAACAGGCAATCTGTCATTATTCTTTTTTATCCTTTAACGCGTCTCTGATCTCACGGAGAAGGAGAACTTCTTCACTGGGCTCGGGTTCGGGCTCAGGCTCGGGTTCGGGAGCGGGTTCTTCTTCCTCTTTCTTCTTCATCTTTTCGGCAAGTGATTTTGCTTTCATTATAGCTTTAAGTACGAGGAATACACACAGAGCAATTATAAGGAATTCAAGGATAAGCTGGATAAAGTTGCCGTAGTTTATCGTTACCGCTTCTTTTACAACTTCGCCGGCTGCGTCAAGTTCCGCTGCTTTTATAACGGCTTTTAATTCGGAAAAATTCACACCGCCTATCGCAAGACCTATCGGAGGCATAACGATGTCGTTAACGAGACTCGTTACGATCTTTCCGAAGGCTCCGCCGATGATGACGCCGACAGCCATATCAACTATGTTGCCTTTTGAAATGAACTCTTTGAATTCTTTAAAGAATCCTTTTTTTTCTTCTGCCATTTTTTAAGATCCTCCTGTTTATTTAATTATAATGAGCCTATTATCATAGGCAGTTTTTCAAATGCCTCGGGCAGTTTTGTTCCGTCTTTTACGCCCGCAGTCGCGCTGTCGGGACGGCCGCCGCCGCCACCGCCGACTATTTCACAAAGCTTTTTGATTATATTGCCCGCGTTCGCGCCGAGCTTGACCGCTCCGTCGCTTGCGGCTACGATAAGATTATATTTATCGTCAACACAGGTTGATATTACGCCTACCGTGTCGGGCTCGGACTTGATCTTGTCAAGTACTCCTCTAACCGCGTTTACGGTCAGTCCGTTCGTCTGACCCGCGATAAGCGTGAACTTGCCGGCTTTTACTCTGTTGTTTAAAAGCGATTCAACAGCGGACGCTGCTAATTTATCGTTTAGTTTTTCTTTCTCCGCTTTTTCGGCTTTAAGCTCCGCTGATATCTGCGCGGCGCGTTTATCAATGTCGTGCGGATTCTGAATTTTCAGTTCTCTTGCAGTATTTTCAATAAGCTCGTTCTGCTCCGCTATAAGCTCAAGCACGCCTTTGCCCGTCGTGCCTTCAATACGTCTTACGCCGGATGCAACGGATGATTCGGATATGATCTTGAATAGTCCTGCTTCCGCGGTGTTTTTAAGATGCGTACCGCCGCAGAGCTCAACTGAGAAATCGCCCATTTTTACCATTCTTACGACAGCACCGTATTTCTCGCCGAACAGCGCCATAGCGCCGGATTTTTTAGCGGTCTCTATATCCGTTTCGACCGTATCTACGGGCAGAGCTTTGAGGATCTGATCGTTTACTATCTCCTCAACCTTTGCTATTTCTTCTTTTGTCATAGCGGTATAGTGTGAGAAGTCAAAACGCACGCGCTTTTCGTCAACGTAAGAGCCCGCCTGCTCAACGTGCGTGCCGAGTACCTGACGGAGCGCCGCCTGGAGCAGATGCGCCGCGCTGTGGTTGCGTCTTATAGACGCGCGTCTGTCAGCGTCGATAGCCGCCGTAACGGTGTCGCCGACTGAAACGGAACCTTCTGTAACTTCACCAATGTGCAAATATATACCGTCGTTTGTCTTCTTTGTATCGGTAACTTTGATTTTAAGTCCGTTGCCGCAGATACAGCCCGTATCGCCTACCTGGCCGCCGCCTTCACCGTAGAAAGGCGTTTTGTCAAGAACGACTATAACTTTACCGCCGTTCTTCGTACCGGTAACTTCGTTTACGTCCGCGTCGATCAGTGCAAGAACTTTTGATTCAGACCGGTTTTCGGTATAACCTATAAATTCCGTCTTGCCCGTAACGTCGCCCAGGTCGAGCGTTTCGGTAGCCCAGCCGAAATCGCCTTTATCGGCTCTGGCTTTTCTGGCTCTCTGCTTCTGCTCGTCCATAAGCGCGGCAAATCCGGCTTCGTCTATTTTAAGACCTTTTTCTTCCGCGATCTCGCGTGTAAGATCAAGCGGGAAACCGAACGTATCGTTGAGTTTGAACACGTCTTCACCGGGAAGCGTGTCTTTTCCGGCTGCGATAGTCTTGTCAATTATCGAATTAAGAATTTCCGTGCCGCCGTCTATCGTTTTTGAGAATTTCTCTTCTTCAATGGAAACGATCTTCTTTATATAATCGAGCTTTTCGGTAAGCTCGGGATAAGCGGTGAGATTTTCATGCGCTACTACGGGAACGATGTCGGCTAAGAAAGTGCCTTTAATGCCGAGCAGCTTGCCGTATCTCGCGGCGCGTCTCAACAGGCGGCGGAGAACGTAGCCTCTGCCTTCGTTTGACGGAACGACGCCGTCGCACACGAGGAAGCACGTGCTTCTGATATGGTCTGTAATAACGCGCAGAGCGACGTCGGACTTTTCATCCTCGCCGTATTTGATTCCGGCTTTATCGCTTATCGCTTTCATAATATTCTGCACGGTGTCAACTTCAAACAGGTTGTTTACGCCCTGCATAACGACTGCAAGTCTTTCAAGACCCATGCCGGTATCAATATTCGGCTTTGCAAGCGGCGTGTAGTTGCCGTTTCCGTCGCCGTCAAACTGTGTGAAAACGAGGTTCCATATCTCAATAACTCTGTCACAGTCGCACGTTACGCCGGCGCAGTCAGGTCTTCCGCAGCCGAAACCCGGGCCGCGGTCAAAGTGAATTTCGGAACACGGGCCGCACGGACCCGAACCGATCTCCCAGAAGTTGTCCTCTTTGCCGAGTCTTATGATCCTGTCGGCGGGAACGCCGTTCTGTTTTGTCCAGATATCAAACGCCTCGTCGTCGTCTTCATATATAGTTACCCAAAGCCTGTCCTCGGGTATTTCAATAACTTTTGTTAAATATTCCCACGCCCAGGCGGTGGCTTCTTTCTTGAAATAATCACCGAAGCTGAAGTTGCCGAGCATTTCAAAGAACGTGCCGTGGCGCGCGGTCTTGCCGACGCGCTCGATATCCGGCGTTCTTATGCACTTCTGGCAGGTAGTCATTCTGTGACGCGGCGGCTCTTCCTCACCCTTGAAATATTTTTTAAGCGGAGCCATACCGGCGTTTATCAAAAGCAGCGATTTATCATCCGCGGGCGGAATGAGCGGAAAGCTCTTGTGGCGCAGATGTCCTTTGCTTTCAAAAAAAGACAGATATGATTCACGCAGATCGTTTAATGACGTCCATTTCATATAAATTGTTTACCTCTGTAATTTTGATTGATATATTATATCAAAAAACAAGGCAAAAATCAAGATGTTTTTGCTATATTTTAGAAAAAAACTTGTTTTTATCATAGATATATGTTATAATACAGAAAAATTGATACGAAGGTGACTTATGAAAAATAAAGATTTCTTTTATCCTGCCGATATGCTTCTGCCGGATTTTGCGGCAGACAAGGACAAAATGAGCAAATACGCGGTAATAGCGTGCGACCAGTTCACGTCCGAGCCGGAATACTGGGAAAAGGCGCGACAGATATCCGGCGATACTCCCACAACGCTTGATATGATATTGCCCGAGGCATATCTTGACCGCGCCGATGATACGACGGAAAAGATACACGAGAAAATGGAAGAATACGGCAAAAGCGTTCTTTCGCCCGTTGATTTCGGTATGATCTACTGCGAGCGCGTCCTTGCGTCAAACGGCAAGATCAGACACGGAATAATAGGCAAGATAGACCTTGAAGATTACGAGTACGTAAAAGGCGGAAAGTCGCTTATAAGATCAAGCGAGGCGACGGTCGTTGAGCGCATACCGCCGCGTGTAAAAGTCCGCCGCGGCGCGCTTTTGGAGCTGCCGCACGTTATGGTGTTTTACGATGATGAAACGGACGGGTTGATGACGTATCTGCAAAGCAAAAAGAGCGGCTTTAAGATGCTCTACGACTTTGATCTTATGCAGGGCTCGGGCAATATAAAGGGTTATGGACTTGATAATGATACAGTTTCATACATTCAAAATTATCTGAAAGAAAACTGTGTTAAAGACGGGCTGGGGCTGACAGTAGGCGACGGCAACCATTCTCTCGCCTCAGCTAAGGCGTATTATGAAGAGATGAAAGATAAATACGGTGAGGCGGCTTATGATATGCCGAGCAGATACGCGCTTGTCGAGATAGTCAACATCCATGACGAAGCGATAGAATTTGAACCGATTTACAGACTTATAAAGAACAAGACGACGGATGAATTTATAAAAGAATTAAGCGCAAAACTTGACGTAAGATGTGAGCCGACGGACAAATGTTTCAGATATGATATAGTATCTGACGGAAATACAAAAACGGTCTACGTAAACGAGCCGAAGACGATGCTGCCTGTAGCGGAGCTTCAGGCGTTTCTTGACGGCGGCGACTATAAGATCGATTATATACACGGATTAGATTCTATAAACGCGCTTTCGGCCGGCGGCAATATCGGTATTATATTTGAGGGAATGAAAAAAAGCGAGCTGTTCCCCGCCGTAATAAACGACGGTGCGCTACCCCGCAAAACCTTCTCCATGGGCGAAGCAAAAGACAAGCGTTTCTACCTTGAAGCGAGGAAAATTAAATAAAAGAACCGCGAAGGGGAAGATACGCATGAAAATAGCTTCCCCTTCTGCTTTTATAATCAGCCGTTATGATTGAATTCATAGTACAAATTTTAAACAACTGACGGTTGTTTGCACAAAGCAAGCGCAAACGACGTTTGTTTTGTTCAATTTTGCGTCTCTTGACTTCAACCCACGCTCGTGATATACTATTGATGCTGGGTCGACACAGCAAAAAAACTTAGGAGGATATATGGATATTAAAAATATAGGGCAAATAATTGCCAATTTAAGAAAAGAAAAAGGTGTAAAACAAGAGGAACTTGCGAGTTATTTGAACGTGTCTGCGCAGGCTGTTTCCAAATGGGAAAACGGCGGCACGCCGGATATAGAGCATATTCCCGCGATTGCTGACTATTTCGGCGTCACAACAGACGAGATTTTCGGGCGCGGTAAGGTAAGCGGATCGGGGCTGGCACAGGCGATAACAGCAACAATCCAATCGGAAAAATACGAAAACCAGGTTGAAAAATCATTCGAGATTTGCTCGATGGCGGAAGCGGGGTTGTTTGCACAAATCGGACCGCTTATGTATGAGGAGAGCGATTCAAACCATGAGGTATACTCGAAAATGCTGACAGACTACGGCTTTACGGACATGTGCATTGGAAATAAGATCAGATATTTTCTTTCGGTACCGGAAATAAAAGACAAGAATACTGCGTTGCTTGACAATATTGATTATCAATCGCTGTTTGAAGAACTGAGCAAAAAAGACGTTTTTGATTCATTGATTTACATTTTAAAACGCAAAGACCAAAGAAAACAATTCACAAACAAACTTATTTCAAGGGAGTTGAATCTGCCTCCGGAACGAGCAAGCGAGATACTTTGTGTTTTACGAAAATACTCTTTGCTTTATGCGAACACTCTTGAGATCGATGACGGCGATGAGACAGTCTACACTGTCGATACAAGCGGTGCGATTGCATTTGTTTCGATGCTGATTTTTTCTCGCAATATGATTGAAAGACCGTGTAATTATTACTATTATAATGGAGCAAGAACAACCGCGTTGCTTTGATATCATTCCATTTCCTTTTGATAGCTTTCGTCTATACAGCATTAGATGTATGTATTTGCTAAGGAGTATTGAAAGCTTTATTGCCGCCGGATTTCTCCGGCGGCAAAAGTTTATTTATCATATTTCTCAACTGCGAATATAAACGGGCTGTCCGGCGAGTTTATCATGCGGTATTGTACGACGGAATAATATACTTTATCATACGTTGACAAAAGCTCGTACAACGCTCTGCCCTCGTTTGCGCCTTCCGCGTGACCGGGATAGACGGATATCACGAGAACGCCGCCTTTTTCCATAAGCTCTATACCGTCCGTCACGGCTTTGAGCGTGCTTTCGGTAAGCGTTGTAACGGATTTGTCACCTCCGGGACGGTAACCTAAATTGAACATACCGCATTTAAAATGCGTGACATATTTAGCTATATTCGCGTGACTGTCAAGAATGAGTTCCGCGTTTTTATAACCTTTTTCTTTCAGAAGCTCCGCCGTGTTACGCAGAGCTTCTTTTTGAATATCAAAGGCGAAGACTTTTCCGTTTGGTACAAGCGAGCAAAGATACGCGGTGTCGTGACCGTTTCCCATTGTAAAATCAACGAGCGTATCGTCGTCTTTGATTTTGCCGTTCAAAAACGATTTTGCGGCGTCAAGGAGCGTCATTTTTCTTCTCCTTTGTCATCAGCGCAGGCTACGTTTATATAGCGGCTGTAAACGCCGGGAAACGAATCCGGTATCTCGACAGCGCCGGCGTACGTTTCGTAGAAATGCTTTGCGGAGCCCGCCGCCCAGCCGATTATCGCATATCCGTAGCCGTATTCACGCATTGACAAAAGGCATTTTATCATAAGCGCGCGTCCTACGCCCATGCGTCTGTATTCAGGCGCGACGCCGGTAGGACCGAAATAGCCGCGAGCCGTTGCGTCGTAGCAGGCAAAGCCTATGACTTTTTTATTTGTGACCGCGGCGAAAACGGAAACAGGAGTGTTATAAAACCCCGCTTCGCACTCGCTTCGCCAGCCTTTTGAAAACTGTTCCTCCACAAAATCAAGGACTTTATATTTATCCGGTGACAGTACGCGAATAATATGTATGTCCTTTTTTTCAAGCTCGTCTATAAGCTCGGGGCAGTCTTTAATATCATACAGTTTAACAAGCAGATCAGCCATTTTTCACCTTTTATCTGTAAGCAAGTATGGTTAATATAACGTAGATCAAACACAGGCTTGTAAATATAATAGCCTGTTTTCCTCTGTGTTCTATAAGCAGTCCGCCGAACTCACGCACGGCGGCGTTAGGCCAGAAATACCATTTTGTTTTTGAGCCTATGCCCGTTACTTTCGGAATGTGAGCGTGCCTTGCAAATATCCCGCTTCTGAACACGTGATAACCCGTCGTCGCATACGAGACTTTCGCGTCTTTATTTATTCCGTCTATGATCTTTTTTGAAAAGACCATATTTTCAACGGTAGTAGTAGACTGATTTTCTTCAATCATCCTGTCTTCCGGTATGCCGTTCTCGATCAGGCACTGTTTCATAGCGGCGCTTTCCGACATTTTTTCGTCACTGCCTTTACCGCCGGACGTTATGAATATCGTTTTTTTGCCGGTGAGCTTTTCCTGCTTTTCGGCAAATTCTATCGCGCGCTCGACTCTGCCGCGCAGAAGCGGAGTTATCTTTCCGTCCTCGCCTATCCAGCAGCCTAAGATGATTATAAAATCCCTGTCCGGCTCCGGTTCGTTATGTATAACTATAGCGTTTGCTGTTATAACGCCTATTATCATACATTCAAAATACAGATACAGCGACGCAAACAGATTTACAAATATATCATGTATCATGACTTGAGTCTGACTGCCGGACGCGCTTTTATCCGCGTTAAACAGGAATATTTCACCGCCGACCAAAAGCAGCGAGAATATGATTCCTATGAAGTTTGACGGTTTTTTGCCTTCGTGTATGATAAGAGAAATATTAGATACGCAAAGCGCAACGGCAAATACGGCTATAAACGGAGCGGATATAAGCATATAAGTTTTTGCCGAATCAGTCAGCGTAAACAGCATTATACTTTCCCCGTAAATATCCGGAGACGTTATCATTTTGACCGTGAGTATAACGTCCGTAACTAAAACAAACAGCAAAAACAGCGCAAATCCGGAATAGTACACTATATTATACGAATACGGATTATACTGTAACTGACCTATAAAAGCCGTTACGAGCCTTACTATAGCGTAAACGAAAAACATGTCAAAAATGACGGCGCATATTGCTGAATACTGTCCTTTACCTGCTATGCTCAAAGCCGCTACAGCCGCCACAGCGACTGCGGCGGCTGCAAGAACGTCATACAAATGCGGTTTTTTTGTTCTTGTATAAAATTTCATTTTTATATTTCAAGTTCTATTTCTTCCGGCAGTAATATCTCGGATTTTACTGTGCCGTCGTCACGCATATAATGCGCTACTTCTATAGGTCCGTAAGGCGTGGGATACGTTCCCTTTGCAAACGTCAATCCGCAAAGATGCGGCTCGATTTTGACCTTTTTGCACCCGGGTTCCGTTACCTGTACGCCTAAAACGTATCTTGAAAGCCACGGGCACGGACCGGACGCCCAGCCGTGACAGAGGCTGTGACGGAATTTGACGTAACAGTATGCGCCGTAATCACCGTGTATATCGATCTTTCCTTCCGGTACAACGTCGTCGATAGGTGCGGCGTTATCAAGCCATTCAAGATTGAAATCCTCCCAGAAAGTCGTTGCGCCCATATCAAGCATACCGCCCCAGTATTCTTTCATATCGGACAGCGCTCCTTCCGCGTCATCAGCCAGGGTTTTTGCGGCAAGCGTGTAGTAACCGAAAAACGTTGAATATCCGTGCGCTCCGTTCGGTTTAAGGATCTTTTCATTTATCATTTTCGGATCCGATATTCCTGACAGTGAAAGAAGCGACGCAGCCTGTTTTGAGCCGTTGCAGTCCGGGTCCGCGTATTTCAGTATCTTCTCGGACGTTTTTTTGCAAATATCTGCTGTTTCAGCATCGCCTAATTCACTCATAAGAAATGCGCCCTGATCAAACGCTAATTTCAGCAAGCCCTGAAGTCCGGCGTGTTTTGCGACCTCGTCTTCATTATTCGGCCAGTCAAGGAATCTTCTGCCGGGCAGAATTTCCTGTCCGTCATCACCTACGCACTTTGAAAGTTCTACCAACAAAGACTTCATATAATCGTGTTGTTCTTTCAGATAATTCTTATCAGCAAAGTGCATATACCATTCGTAATGGATAAGCAGCCACCATATTGAATACGCGGTAATACCGTTCATCCACGTACCGATCGGAGTCTGATTTCTTACGTGATCAAGTGATTTCGGAACAACGTCGTTAAATCCGAACGTTGCAAGTATAGTCATTACCTCGGTGTGCATATCACCGATCCATACAAGTCTGTCGCGCTTTATTCCATCCCACAGATATTCCTGCATATTGAGATGTGCGGTATACGCCGCGGTCTCCCATATTTGGTTGACTCTCGTATCGTTACATTCAAACGATCCGATATAATCAAGGTCTCTGTAGTGGAATACGCCCTGCAGAGCTTTTATAGTTATAGATGAATTTTTGTCAAGCAGTTCTACGTATAAAAATCTGAAACCGGATTCGTTTGTTTCATTTGCGCAATAGAATCCGACGTTCATTATTCTGTCGCGGATCGCGTGATCGTTCGTAGTGTTTTTCTCTCCAAGCGGCGTGAGCGCTTCCATAACGCTTTCGCCGGTACGGACAAGTATATTAGCGCGCGGGTTGCCGCCGACACCTACTATCATTATTCTTGCCGAGCCGCTGAATTCTATGCCGAAATCCACAAGCACAGCCGCGTTTTCACCTTCCGCTTCGTTTGCAAGCGAACATACGACAGGCTCGCTCAACGCTACCTGGTTATCTTTTTCGATCAAAAGAGACTGCTCGTTTTTTACGTTTCCTTTTGTTAAAACAACTCTTTTGGGCGTAAGGTATCTGCGTGTTCTCGGGTCTGTCTGATCCGACTGCAGCGCCTCGTATTTATCAGTAAGTTTTGCCATTTGTTTTATCCTTTCTGTTTGTTGTTATAATTCTATCACATTAAGGCCCGGATTTAATGTATATCATTTTACCAATAATAAAATAAGCTGTTAAATGTAAACAAAAACGCCCGCTCAATAACTGAACAGGCGTTTAAGAAATTATATTTTATTTGTGTTCAAAAACAATTACGCACCAGCCGTTTTCAGATACTTCGGACACGTATCCAAACGGCGTTTTTTTCATAGCGTCAAGCACTTCGTCCCTTCGCTCCGTAAGAATACCGGAAGCGATGAATACCGTGCCTTTGTGTGCGAATTTATGCAGATCTTTGCTCATTCTAATAATGATATCGGCAACTATATTGGCGCAGATCAGATCGTACTGTTTTTGCTCTACGTTTGATAAAAGATCAGACACGTCAACTTTTATATTTTCGCAGCCGTTATCTTTCGCGTTTTCTTTTGCAATCCTTACGGCTGTTGGGTCGATATCGTAAGCGTTGATCGACGACGCGCCGAGCAGCGACGCCGCAATAGACAAAATCCCGCTTCCCGTCCCGACATCAAGCACGGTTTGATTCGGTTTTATGTAATTTTCTATTTCTTTGATTACAAGCCTTGTCGTCTCGTGCGTTCCGGCGCCGAAAGCCATTCCCGGATCCATTTTAAGTATCAGCTCGTTATCTTTTTTTTCGTATTCTTCCCATGCCGGAACTATAACGATACGCTCGCCGGCTTTTATGGGATGATAGTATTTCTTCCAGGAGTTTGCCCAGTCCTCGTCAGACACGTTTATGACTTCGGGACTGCATTTTATTCCGTCTGCTGATATTCTTTCTTTAAGAAAATACAAAGCTTCCTCAACGTTTCTTTCTTCCGATATGAATACGCTGACAGCAGCGTGTTTTTTATCCGCGGCTAAAAGATCGTCTTCTATCAGATCAGCGTATACGTTTTTGAACGTCTCGTCAAGATCGGAATAATCCTCTATCATAAGCCCGTTGTCTATCATGCTCATGACCGCGCATACTCTGTCAAGATCTTCCGTTTTACAGCTTACTTTTATCTGTCTGTAATCCATTACTTTTTATCCTTGAAAATTTTATCAAAAAACTTTTGCTTGCCTTTGAAATTGTTTTTTCCGCACGATACGCCGAAATCTCTTAACATTTGTTTCTGTTTTTCGTTTAAGTTCTTCGGCGTTTCCACGACGACCGTGAATATCAGATCGCCGCGCTTGTTTGCATTGACGTATTTTATGCCTTTTCCGGCGATCTTGAAACTCGTTCCGGACTGCGTTCCCTCCGGTATATTGAATTTAACGTTTCCTTCAAGGCTCGGGACGTCTATTTCCGCGCCGAGCGCCGCTTCAACGAACGTTATAGGTATTTCACAGAATATATTGTAATTTTCTCTTACAAATACGTTGTGCGGTTTTACGTTCACTTCGATTATAAGGTCGCCTGCCGCGCCGCCGTTTGTGCTGACGTTGCCCTGACCTCTTACGGTAAGCTGCTGACCGTCGTCAATACCGGCCGGTATGTTGACTTCAACTTTCTTGTTGATACGGATAAAACCTTTGCCTTTGCAGTTAGGACACGGATTGGGTACGATCTTTCCTCTGCCGCCGCAGTCGGGACACGCAGTCTGCTGCTGCATAACGCCGAACATCGTGCGCTGTGACGTCGTTATGGTACCGCGTCCGCCGCATTTCGCGCAAGTTACCGGTGAGGTGCCTTTTGCCGCGCCTGATCCGCCGCAGTCGGGACACATTTCTATACGCGGGTAGCTGATCTCCTTTTTGCAGCCGAACGCTGCCTCTTCGAAGGTCAGATAAACTCTCTGGTATACGCTTTTACCCGTTGTCTGACGCTGTCCTCCGCTTCTTGTTCCGAATCCGCCGCCGAAGAAATCTCCGAAAATACTGCCCAGATCAAAGTCAAATCCGCCGCCGCTGTACTGATATCCGCCGCCTCCGAACGACTGGTCAAAGCCCGCGTGTCCGTACTGATCGTACTTTGCGCGTTTATCCGGGTCCGAGAGGACTTCATATGCCTCGTTTACTTCTTTAAAGTGTTTCTCGGCTTCCGCGTCTCCCGGATTCATATCGGGGTGATATTTCTTTGCAAGAGTTCTGTAAGCGTGCTTTATATCGTCGTCCGACGCGCCCTTTTCTATCCCCAAAACTTCGTAATAATCTCTTTTGTCTGCCATTTGGTCTTATCTCCGTAATATCGTATGCCGGGCAGGCGAAAAACGTCTGCCCGGTGCTTCTTTTTTAAAATCAGTTTTCTCCGGTCTTATCGGTGAATTCCGCATCGAAAGAACCGTCGGCATTCTGTCCGTTTGCACCGCCGGCGCTGCCGTTATCGGCTCCGGGGTTACCGGTCTGCTGCTGAGTCTGCTGATAGATCTTTTCGGATACTTTGCTGAAAGCCTTCTGTAAAGAATCTATGCCGTTCTTCATGCCTTCGTTATCGTTGTCGGCAGCGGCTTTCTTCAGCTTCTCTATCTCGGCTTTGACTTCGCTCTTGTCGGACTCGGAAACTTTATCTCCAAGCTCTTCAAGTGATTTCTCACACTGAGCCACAAGGCTGTCGGCGTGGTTCTTCAAGTCTACCGCTTCCTTGAATTTCTTATCTTCTTCAGCATACTTTTCAGCGTCGCGAACTGCTTTGTCTATATCATCCTTGCTCATATTGGTTGACGACGTGATGGTTATATGCTGTTCTTTGCCGGTGCCCAAGTCTTTTGCGGAAACGTTTACTATACCGTTAGCGTCTATATCGAACGTGACTTCGATCTGCGGAACGCCTCTCGGAGCGGCCGGTATACCGTCAAGGCTGAAGTTGCCGAGCGTTGTATTGTCTGATGCTCTCTGACGTTCACCCTGAAGAACGTGGATCTGAACGGACGACTGATAATCGGACGCCGTCGAGAATACCTGGCTCTTCTTTACCGGGATAGTCGTGTTTCTGTCTATAAGTCTTGTGCATACGCCGCCGAGAGTCTCGATACCGAGTGACAGCGGAGTTACGTCAAGCAGGAGCAGATCCTTTACCTCGCCGCCGAGAACGCCGCCCTGTATAGCCGCTCCGATAGCAACGCATTCATCCGGGTTGATATTCTTTGACGGATCTTTGCCGGTTATATTCTTTACAGCTTCCTGTACCGCAGGAATTCTTGTAGAACCGCCGACGAGGAGAACTTTGCTTATCTGTGCAGGTGTTAAACCTGCGTCAGACAGAGCCTGTTTTACAGGACCCATTGTAGCCTCAACAAGATCTCTTGTAAGATCGTTGAATTTTGCACGGGTAAGCGTTGCTTCAAAGTGCTTCGGACCGGTCGCGTCAGCAGTGATGAACGGCAGGCTTATATTTGTCTGCATCATACCGGAAAGCTCGATCTTAGCTTTTTCAGCGGCTTCCTTAAGTCTCTGCATAGCCATTTTATCGCCTTTGAGGTCTATGCCGTTTTCGGCTTTGAACGTATCGACCATCCAGTTGATTATCCTGTTATCAAAGTCGTCGCCGCCGAGACGGTTGTTGCCGGCTGTTGAGAGAACTTCAACAACGCCGTCGCTGATCTCAAGTATGGATACGTCGAACGTACCGCCGCCCAGATCGTATATGATTATTTTCTGTTCCGTATTGTCTTTGTCTACGCCGTATGCGAGAGCCGCGGCTGTAGGTTCGTTTATAATTCTTAAAACTTCAAGGCCTGCGATCTTGCCGGCGTCTTTCGTCGCCTGTCTTTGTGCGTCCGTGAAGTATGCCGGAACGGTTATGACGGCCTGGCTGATGCCGGTGCCGAGGTACGCTTCCGCATCGTCCTTCATTTTCTTTAATATCATAGCGGAAATTTCCTGCGGCGTATATGATTTTCCGTCTATTTCCACTTTATGTCCGGTGCCCATTTCACGCTTTATGGACATGACCGTTCTGTCCGGATTTGTTATCGCCTGTCTTTTTGCGGCTGCGCCGACTATTCTTTCACCTGTTTTTGAAAACGCCACTACCGACGGAGTCGTTCTCATTCCTTCGGGATTCGGTATAACCGTGGGTTCTCCGCCTTCGTATACCGCTACGCATGAGTTAGTAGTTCCCAGATCTATTCCTATGATTTTTCCCATTGTTTATTTCCTCCTGATTTATCAATTTGCTACCTTAACGGCCGCATATCTTATTATTTTATCACCTTTTTTGTATCCCTTCTGGAATACCTCGGCTACGGTGTTTTCGCCGAGTGATTCATCTTCAACGTGCATTACGGCGCTGTGGATATCGGCATTGAATTCCTCTCCCGGTTCACCTATCTGCGTAATGCCCATTTTTGATAAAACGTCTTTAAAATTTGATATTATGAGCAAAAGTCCGTTTTTGCTCTGCTCGTCGGACGCGTATTCCGCCGCGCGTTCGATATTGTCAAACACCGGCAGCAGCGCTTCCACCGCGTCACAGTAGGCGTTTGCGTATTTTGCTTCGCCTTCTTTTGCGGTACGTTTTTTGTAGTTATCGAATTCGGCAAGCATTCTTAAATACTTATCGTTTGCCTCTGATAAAGCGTCCGTTGCTTTTTTTGCTTCTTTTTCAGCTTTTTCAAGCTTTGCTTCGAGCTCTTTGACGTGCTTTTTTAAGTTCTTTTTATCTTTTGATGAAAGCTCTTCCGATTCCGTCTCCGGTTTTTCTTCTTTTTTATCATCCGGATCTTTTTCTTCTTTTATTTCATCTTCGTTTTTGTTTTCATCATCCATCTCCGTCTTCCTCCTTATGTGTTTCTTTACCGTCGGTCAATGCGTTTGTTGAAAGCAGACGGTTTATCATATCTGCAATGTAATCAACTATTTTGACTACTTTAGGATATTCCATTCTGTTAGGTCCCACAACGCCTATCGCGCCTATAACGCTGTCGTTGCGTTTAAGCGGTTTTACGATTATCGTTGAATTGCTGACTACCGGGGTTTCCTCCTCGCCGCCTATATAGACGGATACTGAATCCGTATCGGATCCCTGAACAAGTTCAACCAGATCTTCTTTTTTCTCAAACAGTGAAAGCAGTTCGCGCAATTTTGAAGTGTCCGCGTATTCCGGATATTCAAGCATATTTTCAACGCCGTCAAAGTGTACGTCGTCAATACCCACGTCGCCTATTATCTCGTATACGCATTTTATTACGTACGGTATGAGCGCTTCGTGTTCTCCCATTTCCGACTGCATTTTCATGATCACGGGAAGGTTTATGGAATCGCTTGTTTTGCCGGATATATTGTTGTTCAATACGCCGCACAAAGTATTCAGAACGTCTTCGTTTACCGCAAAAGGAACGCTTATGAATTTTGATTTTACCTGATTGTCGTCCATTATAAACGATATAACGAAATTATGCTCGTCTATAAGCGCGGTCCTGTAATATCTTACGACCTGATACGTTTGACGCGGTTTTACCGCGACGCCCGTATAGTTTGTAACGGCTGCGGTAAGCTTGCTTGCGGTCTGAAGTATTTTATCAAGCTCCGTCATTTTTATCTGCTGGAGTTTGTTTATGATACTCAGATCTTTGGCGGTCAGCGCGTAGTCATTCATAAGACTGTCAACGTAAAATCTGTAGCCGAGCGTAGTAGGCACTCTGCCGGCGGACGTGTGAGGATGTTCAAGATATCCGAGCTCTTCAAGCTCCGCCATCTCATTCCTTATAGTCGCGGAAGAAAAACCTATGTCCGTTGAGGCGGTCAGATATTTTGAACCGACCGGCTCGCCCAGCTCTATATGCGCGTCAATCACCGATTTTAAAATCTGCTTTTTTCTCGGTGACAATTCATCTCCGTACGCCATATTTCCTCCTTCGGAGTTAGCACTCATTACATATCAGTGCTAATCTTTGAATGTAATGTACCACTATTTACGCCAAAATTCAAGGATTTATTATGTAATATTTTTGAATTATGTGTAAACTTGACAATCAGAGTGCCAAATCAGGCAATTATTTATACCGCTTACGCGGACAGTGTTATAAACTTATAAAATAATTACGGATATTCCTTATTATTCTGCGGTTTCACCGTATTACACAGTATTTTTGATTTGCGTTATATGCACTTTTGTTGTTGACAAAAACGCGATTTTGTGCTATTATTTAAGAAAAAATAAAAGGAAATATAAAATGAACAACGGGGATAATATAAATATCGGCAATACCATGCGTCAGACCGATAAAAAATGCCCGAACTGCGGCGGTACCATGGATTTCAACCCCGCAAACGGGAAGCTCAGGTGCCCTTACTGTGAGTCTGAATTTGAGATCAACGCTGCTGACGGCGCGACTGTCAACGGCATGGAAGCGGATTTCTTCAAAGCGGAATACAGAGAAAACTGCGACTGGGGCACGGCAACAAGAACGATCCTCTGTAAATCGTGCGGAGGCGAAACCGTGTATGACGCCAACACTCTTTCATCCGTCTGTCCGTACTGCGGCTCAAATCAGGTCATGGAAACGCAGTCAAACACGATGGCTCCGGTAGGCGTCTGCACTTTCAAAATAGCAAAGAACACCGCTGCGGACAGATTTAAAAAATGGATAAAAAAGAAACTCTTCTGCCCGTCAAAAGCCAAAAAGAACTGCGAACCGTGTCATTTCAGCGGCGTATACATTCCCGTATGGACTTTTGATACGGATACGGTTACTGACTTTTCCGCAAAGTACGGTATAGACAGATCTTACGTTGACAGCAAGGGAAACACGCATACGAGGACTGACTGGTACTCCGTTTCCGGCACGCACAGAGAGTTTATAGACGATCATACCGTTATCGCAACAGACAGATACGATACGTCGCTTTTAAAATCTCTGCTCCCGTTTGATACGGCTAACAATCTTACATATGATCCCCAGTATCTTGCCGGATTTGCGGCGGAAAAATATTCCGTAGGTTTAAACGAGGGCTGGGAACGCGCCAAAACAGGCATAAGTGAAATTCTAAAAAGCAGTATTTCAAGCGAGATAAAAAGAGACAAGCACGCGGATAAAGTAGACAGACTTAAAATGAACGTATTTTATAACAACATAAAATACAAGTATCTGCTCGCGCCGGTCTGGATCTCGTCGTTTAAATACAAGGACAAAATATATAATTTTATGGTCAACGGTGAGACCGGAAAGATCTCCGGAAAGACTCCCGTATCCCCGCTTCGCGTTGCGATAGCGATCCTTATAGGTATTTTAATATTACTTTTGATATGGATGTTACTGAAATGAAACACAAATTTATTGATATGCACTGCGATACGATATCCGAACTGTACCGCAGAAAAATTGTAGGAAAACCCTATTCTCTGTTTGAAAACGATCTTGATATAGATATCAAACGTCTTGCCGCGGGCGGAGCGTATATACAGTGCTTTGCCATGTTTGCGTATCTTACGAAAGTCGACTCTGCATACGCCCACGCGGAAGCTCTGACCGATATTTACTACGAAGAGCTTGAAAAGTATAAAGATTATATCGCGCCGGTCTTCTGCCTTGCAGATATAGAAAAAAATGAAAAAGTCGGTAAGATCTCCGCGCTTTTAACGCTTGAAGAGGGCGAATGCTGCGAAGGCTCAACGGAAAAGTTAAAGCACTTTTATGACCGCGGCGCTCGTATGATGAACATTACCTGGAATTTCAAAAACAGCCTGGGTCATCCAAATCACATTGACGTAAACAACGGCAGCGTATCGCCCGATACGGAAAACGGACTTACCGAAAAAGGAAAAGAAATAGTTGAATATATGTGCGAGCTCGGCATGACAGTTGACGTCTCTCACAGCTCAGACAAATCGTTTTACGACGTTGCGGATATCGTAAAAGGTCCGTTTGTCGCCTCACATTCAAACTGCCGGCAGCTTTGCGGACATACAAGGAACCTGACGGACGATATGATCAGAGTTTTAGCCGATCACGGCGGTGTTTCCGGACTTAACTACTGTCCCGCTTTCATCAAAGACGGTCATCCGGATGCGATAACAGCTGATGATTTTGCGGATCACGTTCTGCATTTTATCAAAGTCGGCGGCGAGGACGTAGTAGGTCTGGGTTCCGATTACGACGGCATCAGTTCAAGACGTCTGCAAATTAAAGACCCGTCTTACGCTCCGCTTTTATGGGAAACTCTTGTAAAAAGAGGTTTGACCGAGGATCAGGCGGACAAAGTTTTTTATAAAAACGTATTACGCGTGCTGTCAGATATTATTAAATAAATAATCATGAAATTCAAAACGCTCTGCTTAAACAGAGCGTTTTAATATTCTTTAACGATTGACCGAATTATAATTCCTTCTTATTATCAGGCGTATTGATCTCCGTATTTTTCAATAAAATTCAAAATCGCTTTGCTTGATATATTTGCAGCCGTTCCGCGAAGAGTGTAATAATCAACAGCGGCGTCCCCCTCCGTGCCGTCGGACATAACGCGGCTTATAATGAACGGCGTTCCGGTCACAAAACATACGTGCGCTATAGATCCGCTTTCCATATCGCATACTGACGCGCCGAACGTATCCACTATGTATTTCTTTTTTTCAAGGTCTGATACAAAAGAATCGCCCGTGGCTATAGTGCATAATTTCGGCTTTTTTGTTTCGTAGCACGTTATAAGCTGATTTGCAGCTTTCAAATCGGCATCAAAATAGATTTTGTTGATCCCGGATACCATACCGACAGGATCGCCCAAAGGCGAAGTATCCATATCGTGTTGTACGCATTTTTCGGCAACGGCGCTGTCAAGCTGCTTTAAATCACTGCAAAGTGAGCCTGCGACCCCTGTATTTATTACAATATCCGGCGAATATTTTATTATCATCGCCTCAGCGCACATCGCCGCAAATACTTTTCCCATTCCGCAAACGGCGCAAACTACTTCGTTGTTTTTGTACTTGCCGATATAAAATTTGATACCGCCCGCTTCTTCTTCCGTTACGTCAGTCAATGCAGTTCTTATCATATCAAGTTCAAGATCAAGAGCAGCAATTATTCCTATCATATCGTTATTCTCCTATTATTTTTATCATTATTCTTTTATTTCTCATACCGTCGTATTCACCGTAAAATATCTGCTCCCACGTGCCGAAATCAAGCTGACCGTCGGTCACGGCGCATACCACTTCTCTGCCCATTATCTGACGCTTTATATGCGCGTCCGCGTTGTCCTCGTAGCCGTTGTGGCGGTACTGTGAATACGGTTTTTCCGGCGCTACCCTCTCAAGAAACGCTTCAAAATCGCTGTGAAGTCCCGGTTCATCGTCGTTTATAAACACGCTTGCGGTGATATTCATCGCGTTTATAAGTATCAGACCTTCTTTTATGCCGCTTTCTTTTAGCGCCTGATCCACCTGCGGAGTTATATTGACGTATGCTCTTCTTTTAGGAATGTTTACGGTAAGTACTTTTCTGTATGATTTCATTTATTTTACCCTTCTTTTCTTCTTCTTTCCGTCTTCTTTGATCATTATATAAGCTATGATGATAACGGCAGCCGCTGCCGGTATCACAAGGATCAGTGCCGCCGGAAAAACGCCTGACGCGTCTTTATCTTCTTTTTCACACAACAGTATCACCGTGTCCGGTGAAACGGCGTTTCCGTGTATTATGCCGTTTACCGGCTTTTCTTTTTCGGATAACGCCCTGCTTCCGTTGCTGTTTATGGAAAGGATACGCACGTATTTACCGTCATAGCCTTTTATTTTCATTTGAGTTTCATGAGCTATTGCGTTTTTCTCATATACAAATTTGACGGCGCCGATTATCTCGTATTCAGTCTCTTCTATATTGCTTTCGGATAAAATGCGCTTGACCGTTTCTTCCGTTACGGGAGTTATCTGGACAGCTCCGTTTTCAGCCGTCACCGTAAGCGATTCTATGCCGTTTATTTTAGCACAGTCAAATTCTGTTTCTTTTATGTCTGTATCGCTTGCGTCTTCCGTTTCATCAGTCGTTTTATGATCTGTTGATTTTTCTTTTACCGTAATATAGAATATCTTTTCATAATCTCCGTCGGATAAGCCGTTATTGACCGTCGCTTTTACTGTTACAGTGCCCGGTTTATACGCCGTTATCGTTCTGCCGGAAAGTTCCGCAAGACATCCGCCGTCATTTTCTATTGACCATAATATGTTTTTGTTTGCAGCATTTGACGGATATACGGTACTGCGCAGTATCTCAGCCTCCCCGGCTGTTATCGTATCTGTTGAAAGCTCTATGTCGGAAACAGCGACAAAAGGCTCCGATACCGTGAATTTAATTTTCGGAGACGATACGCCGCCGCATACGCAGTAAATATAAAATACGCCGGGTTTGTCCGTTTTTATATCGCAGGTATCTGATTCGGAGCTTTGTATAAGACTTCCTTTGTCGTTATCTGACGCCGTGCTGTACCAGTAATACGTTTTGTCTTTTATATCAAGTGCGGTCGCTTTGACGGTAAGCTTTTCACCTGTCATTACGCTGAACCTGTCAGCGGATAAATATACGATCGATGTTTTGTTATCTATTTCCGCGTTTATTCTGCGTGTCGTGAGGCTTACGTCGCCCTTTTCCAATTCAAGTATAAACGTGAATTCGCCCGGTGCAGCGTCCGGGTCTTCCGCCGTAACGGGCTGAGCCGCGTGAAAATCCGTTATTACAACGTCCTTTATCCTTACGCCGTATTCGCTGTATCTGCTGAAATAAGATGAAAGGTAGCTTGCAACCGTATCTTTTGTGTTGGCGAGATTCATGTGTATTGCCACGACTGAAGCCTCTATTTCATTTTTGACCGCGGTTACGGTTGCAAGATCCGGATCGTTAGGTGTTACCGTAACGGTCGCCGTTGTGCTTCCCGCGCTGTTTTTTGCTGTTATTTTTATTATGTGTTCGATCCCGCCGGAAAGTCCGGAAAGCGTTATGCTGTTTACTCCCGGTCTTATTTCAACTCTTCCTATTTCATTATCGGGCGAGTCAGCGTAACAGTACGTCAATTCATAACCTTCGATAAGCGCTCCGTTATCGGAAGCGGTCCAGGAAAGCAAGGCGGAATAATCTCCGGACGCGCCGGTTAGCTCTACTGTGGGCGGCGCCGGTTCCGTGTTTTTTGCGCTTGACGGTTTAAGTTGACTCATATCATCATCCGTATTCAGGGCGCAGCAAAAACAAGTCGCAATAAATATCAAAACCGTGATGACCGCTGTCGCTTTAATAAATCTACTCACAAATTATCTCCCTGATCTGCCATCTTGAACAGATACACTCCGGAACCTAACGTTTTTTTCTCCGTTATTTTCTGATATCCTCTTATGCCCGGAATAAGCAATCCTGAATCCGGCGTTATTACGGCTTTTGTGTTTACGGGAACGGTAAGCCTCAGATCAAATCCTTTATCCGTTCTTTTCCATTCGGAAATTATCTGCCCGTATACGCTGTTGTATACGCCGGCTATCCTGTCAACGCGCTTATCGGGATAAGGACGGTAATAAAACTCTTTATATCCGGGTACTGCCGGTTTGATCCCCATCATGTACTCATACATCCATTCGTAACAGCTGCCGAGTGAATAATGATTGAAGGAATTCATTCCCGCGTCGCCGAAGCCGTCTTCTTTAGTATAGCTGTTCCAGCGCTCCCATACCGTAGTCGCGCCGTTTTTGATCGAGTAAAACCACGACGGATACGTATCGCACAGCAGTACGTCGTACGCCATATCCGATAAACCGTTGTCGCAAAGGACAGGCAAAAGATAACCGACGCTCAAAAATCCCGTGTTCAAATGTCCGTTTGCCTCAATTATTTTTCTTTTAAGATGTTTTACCGCTTTTTCTTTTTCATATCCGGTGACAAGCCCGAATTTCAGCGCAAGGATATATACGCACTGCGTATCACCCTTTATCTTGCAGTCGTCGTACAGGTATTCTTCTCTGAATGCTTCCGCTATCTCTTCAAAGCGTTTTTTGTAATACGCGCATCTTACTGTATCGCCTGTTATTGCGTACATTGAAGATAGTATATTCGCGTCGTATGCGTAAAAAGCGGTAGCCAAAACGTCTTTAGGCGTGGTCTCGTTTACGGAAAGCCAGTCACCGTATCCGGCGTCCGGGCGCAGGTCGTTTTTTGTTGTGCTTTGCAGGTAATCAAAATATTTTTCAGCATAAGGCAGGACGTCCGATATAACACGTTTATCGCCGAACATACTGTAATGCGTATACGGTAAAACGAATATGACGTCACCCCAGCCGGCGTTGCCGTTGCCTACAAGATCGTTTGTTTTATTGTATTTCAGCATGGGAGCTATATCCGTAACGGAGCCGTTCGGTTTCTGCGCGTCCGTTATTATGCGCAGATATTTTTTGAAAAATCCGGCGCAGTCCGTGCCGTAGCAGGCTGATCTTGCAAAAACCTGCGCGTCGCCCGTCCATCCGAGGCGTTCGTCACGCTGCGGACAGTCGGTCGGTATACTGAAGGAATTCCCACTCTGTCCCCAGGTTATATTTGATACCAGCTTATTAAGCATAGTATCGGTCGTTTCTATGCTTCCGGTCTTTGCGCAGTCCGAATACATAACGTGTCCCGTTATATCGTCAAGAGAAGGCGTGTAGTCAATGCCGCTTATCTCAACGTAGCGGAATCCGTGATACGTGAAGCGCGGACGGTAAACGTCGTTTTTGCCCGAGCATATATAAACGTCCGTCTGTTTTGCCGTGCGCAGATTCGTCGTATAAAGCGTACCCTTGTCTCCGTCGCAGCCGCGCGTTCCTTTATCCGCGTCATTAAGCATCTCACCGTGGCGGAATACTACTTTTGTTCCGGCTTTGCATCTGAGCTTTGCGGATATGACGCCCACCATGTTCTGCCCCATATCAACTATATATCTGCCGTTTACCTCCGATACGGAAACCGGCCCTATCCTCATCATTTCAACAACTTCCGGACCCTTTGCGGCTATAATATCGGTCTCCCGTATAAACGGCTCGTCGAGCATTACCGCGTTCGGCATAGAAGCTTCCGCGCGCTGCGATTTGAAAACGTCTTTATCGTCAAGACGGGCGTCAAAATACTCTCCGTTCTGATTATCGGTATATATATACGCGCCGGAAAAACATTCCCAGCTCTCATCAGTATATATTTCATCATATGAACCGTCCGCGTATATTAAATATAAATATGCGGAAAAAGCGCATTTTTCGCCGTAGTTGTTTCTGCCTGCTATACTCAGGCTTGATTTATACCATCCGTCGCCGACGATCGCTCCCACTGTGTTTTTCCCGGTCTTGAAATATTTGCCGACGTCATAAAAATTATACTGTAAAGTCTTGTGGTAATCCGTAAAGCCCGGCGCAAATTTCGTGCGGTTAACGTTTGTTCCGTTTATATAAAACTCGTATATGCCGAGCGACGTGACGTAAGCGTAAGCGGTCAATACTTCTTTTTCCGCGTTTATATCTTTTCGCAAATACGGCGCGGGAAGGTCTGCATTGCCTTCCGCTTCTTCATGCTTTTTTAAAACTCCGTCGGGGTACGTTATAAAGTGAGAACGCAGTTTAATGCTGTCGCCTATACCCGTCGCAAACATACCGACGCCGCTTTTTAAAGCTTTAGCGCCTATCATAGCGTATATTTTGAAATAGTACAAAGAACACGGCAAAAGAGCTTTACCATTATATTCGATATCTATCGTATCCGACGAGTATATAAGTCCGGAATCGTACATATCCCCAACTCCGTCGTCCGCAAGCGTCTTTGAGGAAGATACGATAAGTTTGTAGTATTTTACCTCAGTATTGTTCTCGTTTCCTTCAACGTAAAACGAAAAATGCGGCTTTGATACGTCCGTACAATATACGTCGTTATTTATTTTGTCAAGCTGCGCGGGCATATGCTCGCATTTCAGTCCGGTGATCTTCATAGTACTCCAGCTAAATATTTATTCATTTTACAGTATACCACAGTTTTTATAAAATTACAAGTATTTTACGTAAATATAATAACAGTATATTTAAATGAATTTAATTGAAAAAACAGTTGTTCTGTGCTATACTTAAATCATCAATCAAACTGTATGAAAGGGTATTTTATGCTTTGTGTAAAAAACCTGACAAAGACGTACGGCAAGGGCAAACTTGCCGTAACCGCTCTAAAAGGTATATCTATTGACTTTCCGGAAACCGGTATGGTTATGATACTCGGCAAGTCGGGCTGCGGTAAATCCACGCTTATGAATATGTTAGGCGGTCTTGACCGTCCTACGTCCGGCGACGTTTATATAAACGGAACTCCGTTTTCCTCTCTTTCCGCTCAGAAGCTTGACGATTACAGAAACACTTATATCGGTTTTGTTTTCCAGAATTTCAACATAATAGAAAACAGAAACATTTACGAAAACATTGAGTTGGCGCTTCAGCTTCAGAATCATAAATCTGATTTTGAAAGCATTGACGAGGCGCTTTCCACAGTCGGTCTTGCCGGCCTCGGTTACAGAAAGCCCGCGGAGCTGTCCGGCGGTCAGCGTCAGCGTGTTGCAATAGCGCGCGCTCTCGTCAAACAGCCTGAGGTAATATTGGCGGACGAGCCGTCCGGTTCTCTTGATTCCGTAACGGGCGACGATCTTTTTGTCGCGCTTAAAAAGATCAGTAAATCGCGGCTTGTTATCGTCGTAACGCACGACAACGAGATCGCTTATAAATACGGCGACCGTATCATATTCATGTCAGACGGTGTTATAACAGGCGATATTGACAGGATAAAACACGGCTCCGACGCGGACACGAAGTTTATAAGAGACAACATAATGTTCGTAAAAGCCGGATACAAGCTCACTATGGATGACGCGGAAAGCACGCTTGATCCGGATTCCGACAACTACTTAACGTTTGAGACGGACAAACAGCACGTCGTGCTTGCGTATCCCGATATGATAGACGTTGTGGAAGAAGGATACAGCCCGGGAGACTTTGCTCAGCATACGGCGCCCGAACCGAGGCCTGAACCGCCGCTTCAGCTGCGCCGCGCGTCAATGAGCTTTAAAAACTGTCTGTCCCAGGCAGCGTCAAACATAAAAAAGCGCAAAGCGCGCTTTATAATAACGGTAATAGTTTCTCTTATCTGTCTCTGCTTTTTGAACATAGGTCTTTGTCTTGCAATGATCAACAGCGGCAGTATAATAAATAACACCGTAAACAAAACTCAGCTTGATTTTCTTAAAGTTGAAATGACGTACGAGAAAGACGCGAATGCTGTCTACGATATTTATAAAAACAACGATCCCGGTATGTTTTATAAATGCGAGCTTTCGTATATCCCCGTAAACAATTTAAAGACCGAAAGCACGCTTGATATGTCTAACATCTGGGATATGATAGGTCAGAACGACACGAAATTCGGCTTTAACGGCGTTATAGAATACGACGATATTGAAAAGTGCGGTCTGTCCTTACTTTACGGCTCGTATCCTGTAAGCACGGACGAGATACTTATAACGGACAACACGGCAAACGAACTGATGTCGTGCGGTTTCGTTTCCGTCAACGCGAAAGGCGACTATGAAATATTCAAGCCCGCGTCAGCAGAAGAGATAAACGGAAAAACTCTGCTTATCGGCTCCGGCTCGAATCACTGCATGGTAAAAATAAGCGGTATTATAAAAACGAGCTGCGAAAAGCTCTACGATAAAAATAAAAACACCACGGGCATCAATCTTTTCTCTTTGGGAAATCTGATGACGGATATAAAAGACGAATACCGTATGCTTTTCGGCGTCAAAGGCATATCCGAGGAGCTTGACAAATACATCAGCTCATCCGGTCAGGCTTACGTTTCATTATCGAAACAGGCTAAAGAAAACGAGGACGGCAGTTATAACTACGACGATCTGTTCCTTTACGGAGAAAGCGTTGATATAAGCGCCTCCGGCGACGATTATGATTACGTTTTGACAAAACCTTCTTTTGAAGAAAACGGTTTTGTTTTAAACGATGACGAGATAGCTTTATCATACGATATTTTCTATGACATATATAAAAAACTCTCACAAGATCTGAGTGCCGATAGCTCGCTGCTCGATATAGGATCGCTTCTTTCCGGCGGTGTTGAAGATATCATGTACCCCAAGCTTGAAGTCTATATCTCGTGTTATCTCAATAACGAAGGCGGCAAATACAATTACAATACAAACGTTTTCAGTATAGTTGCGGTCACAAAAGGCACTAACACGGTCCTGTTCAGCAAAGCCGTGGCGGAGGACGTTCTCGGTACGGCGTTCAAAGCAAACTCCGTATATCTTAACGCTCAAAGAGTGAATATCAAAGAAGTTGTAAATAAAGCGGAAGAAAACGGCCTTGACGTAAGCTCTGTCATATTCTCGCGCGTTTTGAGCATTACGGAAAGCATGCATAACGTCAGCCGCGTGCTGATAATCTTCTCCGCGGTAATCGCTTTCTTCCTGTTTATAATAATCCTTAATTATCTTTCTCTTCTCGTAAAGGAAAGGAACAAGGAGCTTGGCATAATGCGCGCTCTCGGAACGAGCGGGCACGTAACGATAAAAGTATTTTACATAGAGCTTGGATTTCTGGACGCTCTTATCGTTATTCTTGCAGCAATTATCTCATCGCGCGTAGTATCCACGATAAACGATACCATGGGGACTTTGCTTTTATACAATATAAGCTGGGTGAATTTCGGTATATTGCAGTTTTTGCTTTCACTTCTGATATTCACGGCGTTCCTTGCCGTTACTGCGTTTCCCATTCTTCACAGAGTAGTCAAAAAACAGCCTATTGACGTCATAAGAGCGATATAAAGGCGGTGATAACATGCTTGAATTAAAAAATATATCAAAAACCTACAGAAGTAAAAACGGCGTTACACACAGAGCTTTAAACGACGTTTCTCTGTCGTTTGGTGAAAAAGGGCTCGTATTCATAGTCGGCCGTTCCGGCGGCGGCAAATCCACGCTTTTGAATATGATCGCCGCTCTTGACAGACCTGACAGAGGCGAGATACTTTTATATGGCAACAGTTTCAGAGATTTCAACAATTCAAAATTAGACTCATACAGAAACACTTATATAGGCGTTGTTTTCCAGGAATATAACCTTATCCCCACGCTTACAGTTTATCAGAATATCGCTTTATCACTCGGTCTTCAGAACAACGAAAGCAGCGAGAGAGTTGATAACGCGATAAAACAGGCGGGGCTTGAAGATATAAAAAACAGAAAGCCGAACGAGATATCCGGCGGTCAGTCTCAGCGCGTTGCAATAGCGAGAGCCGTTGTAAAAGATCCCAAGGTCATATTAGCGGACGAGCCGACCGGCAATCTTGACTCAAAGACCGGCGCGGAGATGTTCCGGATTTTTAAAGAACTCTCAAAAGAAAAACTCGTTATAATAGTCACGCACGACAGAGACGTTGCGGACGAGCTGGGTGATCGCGTTATTGAGATAAAAGACGGACGCGTGCATAAAGACCTTGTTAGGACTACCGAGCTTTACGAGCCGGCTGTCGACACCGTAGGCGACAGGCTTGTAAGAGTCCCCAAGGGAAAACACCTTGACGAGCTTGCGCTGGAAGAAATAAACGGCATTATTTCAAAGACTGACAGAGACACGTATATCATAAACGAAAAAGATATTGACAAAGTCAAGTCTATGAACATACACGTCAAAAATGCCGTCAAGCTTGATCAGGCGGATAATTCCACGTATTACTTCCCCTACCGTCCGGAGCCGGAGGTGCACCAGGATCTTTCTTTGATCAAATCAAAAATGCCGGGTTCAGTCGGTCTGAAGCTGTCTTTATCAATGCTCAAATACAAGAAATTCCGTCTTGTAATGACCATAATAATGCTCATACTGGCGCTGTTTTTATCGGCTGTTGTCGGCGTGTTCAAATTCTATAATTTTGACAGAGCCGCGGCTAAAACGATAACAAAAGAAGGCTACGAATATTTACTTGCGGCAAAAAGCGGCGAATACGTTCAGGAAACCGTATTCAGCGAAAACGAATTAAAAGCATTAGGCGGAATCAGCTCCGGCGTATGTGCCGTTTATTCGGAAAACTTAAAGCCTGAATATATAAATTCATCGGAAAGCTACAAAAAAAGCGATAAGTATTACGATCTGTTTGAATCATTTTTCGGCTTTGTTGAAATTGAAGAAAAGCCGATATACAACACCGCGTATATCGCGGGCGGCGCGCCGCGGACTTATTCGGAAGTTGTCATATCAGAGCTTGCAGCAAAGTTTATAATAGATCGCGGCGTTTACGCGAACACAGCGGACTATAACGATCTTTTGAATAAAGAAATAGAACTTTCCGGCGTGCGTTTGAAGATATGCGGTATATACGAAACGGATCTTAAATCGTACGAGCAGACAAAAGAATATATTGCGGAAAACGTAAATATCCCGTACGATTCGCTTTCTCAATTAAAAGAAACACTTTATTATTCACAACTCTCGGAAAGAGACGGCTTTGCTCTCGTAAAACGCGGTTATATTGACAACGTCATAAAAAATCTGCAAAAATACCCTGCGTCCGCCGCAAAAGTAAACGGCGCCGCCGCTCTGCATCTGTCTTATATAGCGCCTTCCGATAAATCCGGCGACGTGATATACGAGACAGGCAAAGACGGATATATCATAGACGAAGCGCTTTTTACGGCAACGTTCGGTGAAAGTACCGGCGGCACGGAAGATATGGCGGACGCGCTAAAAAAATTCAACGAGGCGGATAACGACTATCTTATAAAACAGGTAAACAACAATATGACGGAAAGCGGGACGCATACGAGCCTGATCCTCAATGAAATGAAGATCGCCGCAGTTGTAAAAGGCACTGACGGCACGCTGTACGTAAACAGAGACGATTTTACAAGCTTTGTATCGGACGATATAACCGTACGCAAAGTTCTTGTTAAGACAGAAAACAGCGTATCCGGCAACAAGAGCCTTTTGAGCAGGCTCGGTTCGTTAAACGTTTATCCGGAGATGAGATTCTATTCGGATTACAAAAGCTATTCTTCAAATTTGAACGTCCTTTCAACTATCCTTACAAGGACTCTTATAATGATATCAATAGCGGCGGCTCTGCTTCTCTTCTCGTTCATTTCATCGTCCGTAAGACTTGAGGGACGTCACATAGGCATACTGCGCGGTATGGGTGCGAGAGGCATAGACACTTTCAAAGCTTTCGGCATAGAGGGCGTTCTCATAACGACAGCGGCTCTGATATTTACGCTTGTTCTGATAGCAGTGCTTTTCCCGCTTATCAATATGGGTATGTCCGCAGGATATTTATATCACTTCTATTCCGTTGTGATAAACCCGTTTGCCGTTATTCTTATAATAATAACCGCTGCAATAATAACCGCGGCGGCTATAACGATACCGCTTATAAGGCTTACAAAAATGATGCCCGTGACTGCAATGAACAGCAACGGAAATCAAAGATAGGAGAATATAATGAAAAAGATAATTTCTTTGATCTTATGTTTGGCTTTTCTTTCAGCCATCGTGTGCGGATGTAAACCGTCGGATGCGGGATCTTCTTCTGATACAAATGCGGCCGCAACGGAAACAAACGCTGAAACACGGCAGCCGTCCGTCCCGCCGGAAGACGATCTTTGCATATCGGATATGTACGTTAATTATGAAAAAAATCCGTCGTGCATAGAAACGCCGTCGTTTTCCTGGTCGTTAAGCTCCGGCAGGCGCGGCGCGCACCAGACGTCTTACCGTATCCGTGTAGGCAAAAGCAAAAATATAGGTTTGCAAAACACTGATCTTGTCTGGGATTCGGGCGACGTTATATCTTCCGAAACAGTCAATATCCCGTGCGGTGCTGACCTTGATGAAGCTGCAAGATATTACTGGAACGTAACGGTCACCGACGATAAGTCGGGCGTATCCTCCTCGGAGACTTCGTATTTTGACACGGCGCTTATAAATAACGGATTTGACGGTGCAAACTGGATAATGCAGGATACCTCCGCGCAGTCAAGCATGAGTTTTGACGACTGCAACTGGATATGGCTCTTAAACGGTGAAAAACAGGGTTCCGTGCCCGTCAAGACCGAATATTTCAGATATTCATTTAACATATCAAAAGAAGTTGAAGAAGCGTTTATCGCGTTTACCGCGGACGATTACGGAGATCTTTATATAAACGGCGAGACCGTCATAAGCATCGGCAGCAGCCGCGGCTGGGAAAACGCCGTCTGTATCGACGCCGTTAAATACTTAAAAACAGGTGACAATCTCATCGCCTGCTCTTGCGTAAACAAGCAGGAGGGATACGGCGCTGTACTTATAAAGCTGTTTATAACGTTCAAAGACGGCACAAAAACCGTCATCGCATCCGATTCAAACTGGCTTGCATCCGAGGCGGTATCCGGTAACTGGTATGAAACAGGCGCTGATGAAAGCACTTTTTCAAAAGTCAACTCCGTTACAGAATACGGCGCTCAGCCGTGGAACAACAACGTTGATTTTCCGGATATGAAAAAAGCCGCGCCGACCGTAAGAGGTGAATTTGAAGTAAAAAGCGGCGTATCAAACGCATTCCTCTTTGCTTCCGCGGCAGGTCTTTATGACGCGTACATCAACGGAAAAAAAGCCGGTAACGACGTACTTGACCCCGGCAGAAGCGAATATGACAAAAGAATAATGTATCAGTGTATCGACGTTACGGATATGCTGAAAGAAGGCAAAAACGCCGTAGGCGCTGTTTTAGGCCGCGGCTGGTATATAGGCGCAAATTCTCCGTACGGCGGAAAATATCCCGCTTTTATATGTAAACTCGTGATAGATTATGAAAACGGCGAAAGGCAGATTGTCTGCTCAGATGAAAGCTGGAAATGCACGCTTGACGGGCCGATATTATACGACGATATTTTCAACGGTGAAACGTACGACGCACGCCGCGAGCTTACCGGATGGTCATTACCGGGATATGACGATTCTTCGTGGATCAACGTAAAGGCAACGGACAACAAAAAGCTCGGCGTCGGCAAGCTTGTCCCTCAGCTTTCCGGGACAGTAAAGATAATGGATACCGTTCCGGCAAAAGAAATGACGGAGCCGAAGAAAAACACGTACGTTTATGACTTCGGTCAGAATCTTGCCGGAACGGTCACCGTAAAACTCAAGGGCGGCGAAGGAACGGTCGTAAAACTGCGCCACGCGGAAATGCTGAACGACGGCAGCGCCGGAAGCGACGGACCGGAGGGGACTGTATACGTTGCAAACCTGCGCTCCGCTCTCGCTTCCGACACTTATACGTTAAAAGGCGATCCGGACGGTGAAACTTATACGCCCACGTTCACGTTCCACGGATTCAGATACGTTGAGATAACGGGCTTAAAAGAACCGCCTGCGTTATCCGACGTTACCGCAAACGTTATATATTCCGATATGGAAGATACGGGAAATATAAATACGTCAGATCCTCTTGTAAATCAGCTTATCTCAAACACGTACTGGGGACAGCGCGGCAATTTCTTATCTACACCTACAGACTGTCCGCAGAGAGACGAGAGAATGGGCTGGTCCGGCGACGCGCAGATATTCAGCGGGACGGCTGCTTACAACATGAACGTAAAAGCGTTCTTTGACAAGTACATAACGGATCTGAACGACTGCCAGCGCAGCGACGGATCGTATCCTGACGTCGCGCCGCAGACCTACCGCGCGGCGTACACGGGCTCCGGCAACAACGCCTGGGGCGACGCGGGCATTATAATCCCGTGGACGATGTACGTCAGATACGGCGATATTTCGTATATTGAAAAATACTACGGCAATATGAAGAGATATATCAAGTATCTTGTTGGCACAAGTAAGGATTTCATACGCGGACAGAGCGCCTACGGCGACTGGCTTTCTATCGGAGAGTCAACAAGGATAGACGTTACAGATACCGCATATTGCGCATATGTATGCGATCTTATGTCTAAAATGGCAGCTCTTCTCGGCAACGGTACGGACGCTGATCGTTTTGCGGAATACGCGCAGAATTACAAAGATGCGTGGAACAAAAAATACGTAAGAGCAAAAGGCGTTTTAAGATCGGATACGCAAACTTCGTACCTTGTCGCTCTGGCATTCAATATAGTGCCTGAGGAGGACAGGCAGCTATACGCAGACAAACTCAACGAAAAGATACTAAATAACGGCACAAAGCTGACGACAGGCTTTATCGGCTGTCCTCTGCTTCTTCCGGTACTGTGCGAATACGGACATACGGACACGGCTTTCGCGCTTCTTCAGCAGACGGAATATCCGTCCTGGAAATATCCTATACTGCAGGGTGCGACGACTATATGGGAACGCTGGAACAGCTATACGAAAAGCGACGGTTTCGGCAACGCCGGCATGAATTCCTTCAACCACTATTCATATGGCTCGGTCACGGAATGGATCTATTCCTCGCTGATCGGCATTACGTGTGATGAGGCAAATCCGGGATTTTCTCACTTTATCTTAAAACCCGTCGCCGGCGGCGGATTGAGTTACGCAAACGGCGAATACAAATCGGTTCGCGGCACGGTCAAAAGCGGCTGGCAGGCTGAAAACGACGTTATGACAAAGTATACCTGCACAGTCCCCGCAAACACAACCGCAACGCTGTATCTATTGACAGACAATGCCGCGAATATTACGGAAAGCGGCAAACCTTTATCCGAAGCAGAAGGCGTATCACTTATCTCGTTTGAAAACGGCGCGGCGGTGATAGAGCTTGCAAGCGGCGCGTATTCATTTGAAATATCAAAATAAAAGCAAAAAAACGCTTCATAACGAAGCGTTTTTTTGTATTCAAAACATAAAGTTAATTGCTTTAGGCACGACTTCAATATCGACCTTGTCGCGTTTTTCTATCTCACCGTCGGCGCAGATGCTTTGTATACCTGTTATGGTAACTTTTTTTGCGCGTCTGTAAGTCATTATATTTTTGAATTTATCAATAATATCTCTTTTTTCTTTATCTATATGTTCGCCTTTTTTATATAGACCTATGATCGACGGTATTTCCGTTCTTTTTACTTTTTTGACAAGCACAACGTCGGCAGCGCCGTCCGTTATATCCGCAAGCGGCGCGGGCTTGAAACCGCCTCCGTAATACTGTCCGTTTGCTACGACGCAAAGCATAAAGTCGTCTGAAAATTCTTCTGTTTCCCCGTCTTCTTTCAGCACGGTTATATGCATTTTCGTGCCGTATTCTCCGAATACCGTACCCACAACTCCGCATATATAAGCAAAGCTTCCGGATATGAGCGGCTTTTTCTTTAACGTTTCGGTTTTTTGCACTACCGTGCAGTCAAAGCCGATATTCAGTATGTTTATGTAGTATCTGTCGCCGTATTTGATAATATCGCATTTGACGGACGATCCGTGACTGTGAGCGTATTTATCGTATTTTATAAAGTCGTTGCCGGTACCCGTGCCTATGGCGGACAGTATTGCCGTATCCTGCGCCTCCGCGCGCATGATGCCGTTCACGGCTTCGTTTATCGAGCCATCGCCGCCGCAGACTATAAAGTGCGTATCCGGTTCTTTTAGCAAAGTTTTGTATACGTATTTTTCAACGTCTCCAACGGATTTGCTTACGTAATAACTCGTATCCTCGGATATTTCGTTTATTGCTTTTCCCTGCCCGGCGGCGGGGTTTATGATTTTTACAGTCTTCATACAAAAGCTCCGCTTTTATTTTGTGATCCTGTCAAGCAAGTCTTCGTTATAGGTTATCTGAACTTTCTCGTAGATCTCTTCAGCCGCTTTTTCAAAATCGGCTTCGCGCAGGCTCGATTCACAGTCATAGCGCCAGATCTCTTCGCCGAATCCGTCAAAATACATTACGTGATAGCCGTAATCGGTAAGAATTATGCCGACGTCGTCTACCTGTCTTTCTTCGTCAAAGCACCACTCGTTGAATTCCGTTACCATGGCGCCGGGTATAATGTTCTGGTAAAGACCGCCGTTTGTTTTTGAGCCCGTGTCAGATGAATATTCGGGAACAAGGCTTAAAAACATGGCCTTTTTGTCCTGCGCTTCGTTTATCTGCTGCACCAGTTTCTGTGCCACCGCGTACGCTTCTTCCTCTGTATCATAATCAGAAGAGCTTAAAATGATATGACGTGCGTTTACGGTCTTGTCCGTGTTTTTGTACGGCAGCTTTACGCACTGGACGATATAAGCGTTGCCGGAATCGTCATACGTGACGTTGATCTGTCCCTGCACCGTCGTTTCGTCATATAAGAAGCTGTAGCGGTCTAAAGAACTGTATTCAACCTTCGTATATAAAACGTCTTTATCCGTTAATTCTTTTGTTTCTTCTTCAGTTTCGGCTTCCGTTTCTGTTCCGGTCTTTGTACTTGCTTCGCTTTCCGTCGCCGCGGCTTCTGTTTCCGTTACTTCTTCGGTCTTGCTTTCAGCCATTACGGCGTTATACGCCTCTGCAAGAGTTTTGCCGCTTTCAACAAGCGCTTTAATTTTTTCCGCCTGTTCTTTTGCCGTGTTTTTAGCCGCCGTTACCTGATCTTCAGAGTCTGTTTCATCATACAGCGCGCTTACCATGACCTCGTTATAGTCAACAAGCGAATGCTTTCCGTTTCCGTTCTTGTATTCTTCCTCTATTTGTTCTTCCGTGTACGTCGGCGTATTATACAGTTTGAGATAATACTTGTATCCGAGCTGTGTGATCTCTATCGCAGCTTTAACGCGCTCGCGCGTCATGCCTTCGCCCATGAACTGAGCCATATATTCTTCAAAAGTCTGAGAATATTCCGCAGCTAAAGCATCTATTGATTTAAGATTGTCTTCAATACTTGCTTTATCGTTTTCGTCAAGCGTCATACCTTCTTTAATAGCAATATCCGCAAATTTGGCGTACTGTTCAAACTGTGATTTCGCTCTGTCAAGGAATATCTGATACCACGTTGTCGTCTCCTGACCGCCGGTGTATTCCTGATCGTGCAGCGGTATGTTCTCGTCAATGTTAAGATTAAAATAAGACAGATAATAATAGTTCTGATTTATAAAAGATGAATACTGATCCATAAAGAAATATTTGAACGTGGAAACGGCAACGCTCAGATTCTCTGACGTTGCAATTATTTCGTCAAGCGGCGCAAGCTCCATATTGGAATGGGGATACTCTTTTTGAGTTTCTTCTCCCGTCACTTCATCCGAGCCCGACTCGCTTGTCGCAGTGTCGTTATTTGTAATTATGATATTGCAAGATACCGTGCAAACGGTGATAATAATCGCGATCACCGCCAGAATAATTCTCTTCATTTAATAGCCTTTCGCAGATTTAAAGTTTGACAATTTTTATAATTTTATCATAAATTTTAATCATATACAATATTATAATTTGAACAATATAAAAAACAATTTAAAAACGGAGACAAAATTGAAGCTTGTTAAGCAGTTTATAATAAACGGTCTGATCCTCACGGTAACGTCTGTTACGATGCGGCTGCTGACCGTTGCTTTCAACGTATACATAACAGATAAAGTCGGCGCTGCGGGCGTGGGCCTGTTTTCGCTTATCATGTCCGTTTACGCTTTTGCCGTCACTTTTGCAACTTCCGGAATATCGCTTTCCGCAACGAGGCTCGTGTCGCAGCAAATAGTGCGCAACTCCGGCAAAGGCGTGCGCTCCGCTATGATAAGGTGTATTTTATACTCGCTTGTTTTCGGTATCACGGGCGCGGTACTTCTTTTTTCGTTTTCCGGTATTATCGCGTCAAACTGGCTGGGCGATATCAGAGCTTTGCGTTCGCTTAAGATCCTTGCTTTCAGTCTTCCGCCGCTTGCCGTCTCCGCGGCGCTTTCCGGGTATTTTTCGGCGGTAAGGCGCGTTGCAAAAAACGCCGTGACCAATATTCTTGAGCAGTTTATAAGGATATTTTTTACAGCCGCGCTTCTCGTCTGCGTATCGGGCAAAGGCATAGAAGCCGCGTCGGTCGCTATCGTTACGGGTATTCTGTTATCGGAATTTCTTTCGTTTGCCGTATCTTTTGTGCTGTATCTGTTTGATATACGACGCGTAAGGGACCTTACCGCGCCGCCCTCTTCCGATCTTACCGGAAGACTTATAAAAATGGCTGTTCCGATAGCCGTAAGCTCATATATACGCTCCGCACTCGTCACACTTGAGCATTTGCTTATACCTAAAGGACTTATAAAAAACGGAAAAACGTCAACGGAAGCGTTATCTTCATACGGTGTGATATCCGGAATGGTGTTCCCGGTGATATTTTTTCCAATGGCTTTTCTTACGGCTTTCACCGGTTTGATCGTTCCGGAGATAACGCGCTATAAAGAAACGAAAAGCAAAAAATCAATAGAATACGTTACCGGCAGGATAATGAAAATAACCGTGATATTCTCCGTTGCCGCCGCGGGATTTTTCGCATATTATTCCGATACTCTGGGAATGCTTTTGTATGACAGCGCGGAAGCCGGCAGATACATAAGGATATTTGCTTTTCTTATCCCCGTGATGTATATAGACAATACGACAGACGCGGTCTTGAAGGGCTTAGGCGAACAGTTTGCCTCAATGCGCTATAACATTATAGACGCTTTGGTATCCGTTATTCTCGTTTTCTTTCTTTTGCCGCCTTTCGGCATAAAAGGTTACGTTTTAGTGATCTATATATGCGAAATATTGAACGCCGCGCTTAGTATAAGAAAACTTCTGTCCTGCGTAAAATTGAAGCTCAATTTATTTAAAACAATATTTATGCCGTTCGTCTGTATGGCGGGAGCCGCCTGCCTTACAAAGCTGATATTCGTATTTTTGAATATAAATTATGATATAATGATAATAACGCTTATAGTCGGTTTTGCCGTTTTGACCGTTTTATATATTTTACTTCTGCGCTGTTTCGGCTGTATTTCAAACGACGATAAAACCTGGTTTCTTAACATTTTCAAAAAAAACGGAAAAAAATCAAAAATTTTTGTCAAAACCTCTTGATTTTTCATCTTATATATGGTATACTGCATAAGCAATCGGCCCGTTGGTCAAGCGGCCAAGACGCTAGCCTCTCACGCTGGAAACGGGGGTTCGATTCCCCCACGGGTCACCATAATACAAAAGACGCCATACGGCGTCTTTTGTATTATGAACAGCTATATATGGGGGAATCGAACGCAGCGTTAAGAAAACAGTCCGGTGGACTGTTTTTAGCGGTGACCGCAGATTTTTGCAAGGCATGCACGAACAAGTATGCACAAATTGCCTTGCAAAAATCAAGAACGATTCCCCCACGGGTCACCAGAAAAATCCTCGTCGCAAGACGAGGATTTTTCAACTAAATCCACCCTTGCGGGTGGGTTAAATCGACTCCGTCGGTGAAATCCTGCTTTGCAGGGTGAAATCCGCCTCGACGACGGGTGGGTGGATTTAATTTCACCGAGCGTGAAACGCTCGATTTCGCCAAAGGCGAATGCCTTTGATTTCACCTTTTGCCGCAAGGCAAAAGATTTCACTTTTGGACTATTTTGTCGGTGTAATAAGTATAAATCTCGATCATATTATAACGGCTTTTTCGATCCTGAGTTAATGCCATTTTCTCGCTTGGGCTATTTCGTTTGTTAAGCACATAATACAAAAGACGCCATGCGGCGTCTTTTGTATTATGAACAGCTATATATGGGGGAATCGAACGCAGCGTTAAGAAAACAGTCCGGTGGGACTGTTTTCTTTTATGATACTTATTTTTCCGGTTTGAAAACAACGTGATCCGACGGTTTGCCGTCTGAGTCTACTACTGAGCAGTCATACAGGACCAAGCCCTGTCTTTCGCCTATATCTTTTACGGTCATGATCGTTTTAACGTATTCTCCGTTTTCATCCTTAACGGGAACGCCGTTTTCATCTGTGACGTTTACGTTATATTCAACAAACTCGCCGTTTGATATCTCGCCGCCGCTGACTTTTATCGGCTGCAGCGCGATTATTGCGTTTTCAAGCATTGTACGGTGTACTATTATCGCCTTCTGACCGAAGACTTCGACCGTTGCTTCCCTGTCTATCATGATGCAGGACGTACTGTCCTCACATTCAAGCATAAGCCCGGTGGGATTATTCAGATTTTCATTTATCTTCAAACTGCCGCTGCCGGTGAATATTACGCTTCCGCCGTACAACGCGCCCCAGATCCTGACGCTGTCAAGCGAGTTTTCGCCTATCAGCTCTATTTTGAATCCGTTGCCCATAAGATTGACGTCTACCATTCCTCCGGTGAAGTTGTTCAGCGTGAGCGTATTGGTAGTCTTATCGTACGAAGCGCCTGTAAGAGTGCCTATGCTCGTGCCGCCGTCCGTATATATCGTACCTGCGTGCAGATACTGTGAATCAACGAAAACGTATTCCTCCGATCCCATACCGGACCATGCGTACGCTCCGGCGAAATCCGGATCAGTATTAGGCAAAGTCGGAAAAGAATCCGTGTATGCGGCAGGCGTAGTCGGTGTTGCAGGCGTCGTAGGCGTTGTCGGAGTTGTCGGGGTTGTCGGAGTTGTAGGAGTTGTAGGAGTTGTAGGAGTCGTCGGGGTCGTAGGTGTAACGGGGGTTGCAACTGCGAGATTTCCCGTGACCAGAAAGTCAGCTCCGAGCGGATCAAGGCTGTTTGCAGCAAACACGACTGTCAACGCCATTACGACCATTGACGTAAGCGCAAACATAGACCTTTTTACTATCTTGCGTTTATCAAAGCCTTTTTTGACTGTATCTTCTTTTATACTCAAAACGCTTCCGCCGTATTCCAAAGCGGTCTCTTTTATGAGCGGCGGTCTTGCGTCTTCAAGATCTGTTTCCCTGTATTCGTCCGCGTAGCTGTATTCGTCTCTGTGATAAACGGTCGTTTCCATGCGCGGATCAAATTCGTATTCATCTTTTCTGTTGCGGCGCAACTAAAAGTCACCTCCCATCAGACAGACAATGTGATCATTTTTTGTCCTGATGTACGTCGACCTGCGGGAACGGGCATTCTACGCCGAGCGACCTGAAGCCGAGCAGCAGATCTCTGTTAAGCAGACGTGCGCCTGAATAGATATCCTTTTCATCAACATTGACGACGAATTTAAGTATGACTGAGCTTTCGGCAAGCTCCTGCACACCCAAATACTTTGGCGCGGATTTGAAAACGTCTTTGCGTTTTTCATATATGCTGTCCATAAGCGCGGGTATCTCGTTTTCAAGCTTTTCAAGGTCGGTGGCGTACGGTACGGCTATCTCGCTTATGCTTCTTGAAAGCTTGTCCGAACGGTTAAGGATATTTTTCATAGCGGAGTTGTTCACTATTTTCACGTTGTCGCCGGGGTCGGTAATGCAGGTAGTGCGTATGCCTATGCTCGTTACCGTGCCGCGGAAACCGTCCACTTCAACTATATCGCCGACGTTGTACTGGTTTTCAAATATCATGAAAGCGCCGGTAACGACGTCCGCAATAAGACTTTCCGCAGAAAATCCTATGATCAAAGCAAGAATACCCACGCTTGCGACGATAGTTGAAATATTAACGCCGAGTATGGCAAGGCCCCAGCATAAAATGACTATAAACGCAACGTATTTAAGCAAGCTTGCCGTGATAGACAGTACCGAACGTACCCTGTGATTTTTAGGTTTCGGAAGCGTCAGCAAAATAGAAAGCAGAGCTTCCGCGGATATTATACCCGCCGCCATGATGATAACCTTCAATATTGAGGCAAAATCAAGCTTTATGTTGATATTGTTGAAATCAAAAGCCTTTGTTATAAATCCTACGGCAACGGATATGCCGAGTACGAGGATGCATATACCGAGTTTTATGATCCTTCCCACAGTCTTATTTTTCATAGATGATCTCCTTTTGATGATTTTGACTATCGTTAACGCCGCAATAACGGCTTATTTATATTATAATACGTTTTTTACCAAAAATCAAGGTTTTGATAACAAAAACATTTATTATCAGTAAAGCGATCTGTAAAGCGTGTCAAGTATTTCCGTATCCGTTATCTTGCTGTTTGAGATCACAAGAAGTCCGTCCGGCGTTATCGTTACGGCTTTGCCGCTGTTTTTGATGAGCTGATCGGCTCTGACGTACTGTACTCCGTAATGGTTGTATTTTATCTCGTCCGTACAGGTTATACCGAGAGATTCAAGCGTGCTTACCGGCAAATAGAATTCGTAACCGGATGCAACGAGCACCGCCTTTGTGTTATTGCCGTTGAGACGTACGGATCTGCCGTTGATAAACGCGTTATAGCCGTTAACTTTAAACACGGCCATATCGTTTGTCAGGCAATCCGGTATAACGGTCTGCGACTGTTCCGTCGTATAACGGTAGCAGAAGCGTCCGTCCGGCGCGGCGTCGCCCAAATCAAGGAATTGCATTATATCGCCGTCATTTACGGAATTATCCGCCCATTTGAAATCAAGCGTTTTACCGTTATAGTTTATAAGGCTCTTCTTGACTTTAACGGTCAGCGATTTCCCGTCAAGCGAATACTGCGCGTCGCCGACTTTGGTAAACTGCCATCCGTTATCAAAACGCATAACGCTTGTGCTGTTATCGGTTCTTTGTCTGTTTATCACGTAATCAAATCCGTACCAGCCGTTATCGTCGTTATCATCAGATTTGATAAATAAATTCATCCAGTTTTCGCCGTCCGGTTTAGTGATATCCTCCGCGCATTCAACGTAGAAATACAGGTACGTACCGTCCTGCGACACTTTAGCCGTAAGTATATCGTTTCTTCCGGTACTGTTTTTATAAGTCATTTTACCGACGAAAGACTTGTGGTTTCTTTCCGCGGTATCGCCGTACACGTCGCGGTATTCCGGTCCTACGGTATTCCACTGAGCGACGGATCCGTCAAGATCTATCGTCTTTTGTCCAAACGCAGTTTCCGTCCGGCGGGTGCCTTTATAGTTTCTTACGTTCATTACCGTCTGGTAATAGTAATTATCCTTGAATCCGTCCTTCATAGGCTCAAGGTCGCGTGAATACTCGGGATTAAGGTTATCAACGTAGTAATTGTATTCTTTTACGCTGCTGTCGGATGAAACGGTATACTCGTTTGCGATCTTCTGTCCTACCGCGGCTCCGCCTTCCCAGCGGCCAGCCCACCATTCGTTCCAGCCGGTTATCATCATCAGTTTCGGAGATTTTCTTAAAGCATAGTCAAACTGCTCCTGATACGCAAGTCCTTTGCCGCTCGTCTCCGGGAACAGTGCGTACCCCATATCCCAGTTCGTGCTTGTTTTCGGTTCTCCGGTCTTATAAGTATAACTTCTTCCGGCGTTGGTGCCGTAGCTGCCGTTTACCCAGAAACCGCACATAACGACCATCTGCTCAAGCGTTCTCTTGCCGTTTACCATTACGTAACCGCCTTTTTGCGGATACATAGTGCCCCACGCCCAGCAGTTTATGCCTCTGTTGTTTATATTATAGCTGTTGTTCGTATACCACGCGTCGTTTTCGTTTGCCCAGGAATATCTGACGGTGAAGAAATTGTTTTGTTCATCCGTCAGAGTATTATTTCTGCCGGTGAACATTATGACGGGCTTTCCGTTCCATTTGAACCACAGGTCCTCATACAAACCGACGCTGTAAAGATTTGACCACAGGTCAGACAGCTCGTTTGTATTGTTCTCCTGCATCAAAAAGCATACGTCCGGAGTTTTCAAGCCTTCCCCGCGCATCTTCGCCCAGACTCTGAGCACCGCCTCGTAGTTTTTATTGTAAAGAAGTCCGTTTGTGGCGTCAAAGAAAATGAAATCCACTCCGGCTTCCGATAACATAGCGCCGTGCTTTCTTATGACCCACTCGTCGTTCGAAGAATAGTAGCCGAAATACGGCTCGGCCCAGTAATGAGCAAAGCCGAGAGAGCCGCTCGTCATAGTGTTCCAGAGCGCGTCGATACCGCCGTTCAGATACGACGCGGTGTGATCGTATAGCTGATATCTGTTATATTTATCCTCGTGCCACAGAAAATAGAACATTCCCACTTTTGTGCCGTTGGGTTTTGTTTGTGACGTCAGTATTTCTCTTCCGTTGTCGTCATATGCGACCCATGTGTCCGAGAAAATATCTCTCGTATTGTTTTTTATTCCGTCGTTATCAACAACGCCGGTGCTTCTTGACGTTGTTACGGAAAGATCTTTTACTATAACGTCGTTATCAGGTATATGCGCCCATATATGAGCGTATCCGCCTTTTATAACGTTATTTGACGTTGTTACAGAAACCGTTTTATTTGACGTATTTGTAAGTACAACGTTATTTGCGCTGATACTTATAGAGGCGATCTGAGTCTCGTTTTCTCCCGCGTATACGTAGATCTTGTTATTTGCCGGATCGTCTTTTACGGTCAAAAGAACGCCTTTTGAAAAATCGCACGACGCGGCTACGTATTTTGTCTGCGGCCATGACTCCGTAAGCAGACCTATCTCGGAATTGCGCATAGCTATCCACACGCCGTTGCTGTTCGTCGCATCCTCATGAGAATTTGCGAGTCTTAACCCGAAGTAGCAGGTAAACCAGCCGTACGTCGGGTCGGTTATCGCACATTTCAAATAGAATTTATATACCGTTGTTTTATCAGCGGACATGGAAAAGGCGGGATAAACGCCGGATACGTCTCCGCCCGGCAGCGTTACGGTCGCGCCGCTGTTCTTTGCCGTAAGGTAAAGACCAAACGATCCGGGCGTTCCGTCATACGTATACGTATCACTGCTTTCCTGAGTCAAAAAGTCGTAGTTTTCAAGTTTTATTTCAGAAGAAAGTTCTTTTTCCATAGCTTCTTCCTTTCCGTAATATATCACGGCTCCCGGCACTCCGCTCAGATATCTGAAAAGCGTTACCGCGTCTTTGTTGTTTTCTTCGCCGTCTCCGTCCGTATCGCACGCTTTTTTGTCAACGGATACGCCGGATCCGTTGAGATAACGGAAAAGCACGGTAACGTCCTTGTTATTGACTTTACCGTCGCGGTTTACGTCGCCGGCAGCGCCGGCCGCGGCGCTTGATCCTATCATAAGCGCCGATATCATCATAACGCACAGTATTGCCGATATTATCCTTAAAGTTGTGTTTTTCATTTTTTTACCCTTACCGTTTTTTTGAGAATAAAATAACTCTTTCGCGTGCAAAGGCAGGTGAAAGAGCGTAAAAATAAACACGCGAAATATATTAATATAAATATAACATATAATTATGAATTTTTCAATTCGCCTTTGCCTAAAAGTCGGAATAAAAATAACATAAAAAGACTTGACAAATAAAAATATTGTGGTAAAATATAAGGGCACTCGGAGGCGTAGCTCAGTTGGTCAGAGCGTTCGGTTCACATCCGAGAGGTCAAGGGTTCGAGCCCCCTCGTCTCCATAACAAAAACGGACACCAAACGGTGTCCGTTTTTTGTTATGCTAAGCGATATGGAGGGGGCTCGAACAAGCGTTAAGAAAACGATCCGGTGGATCGTTTTTAGCGATGACCGTAGGATTTTGCAAGGCACGCACAAAGAAAGCCGTGCAAATTGCCTTGCAAAATCCAAGAAGAGCCCCCTCGTCACTTCGTATTTATGACGTTTTTTAAAACTCAGATCCTTTTATTCTCCCGCCCGGTTTACACTCAGCAGAGCCGCGTAACGCGTTACGGAATGTTCGCTTCCTATGACAAGCAGTTTGTTGGCGTCCGAAAAGTCTTTTAAAACTCCCATCGCCTGATACAGATCGCTTTCGGTTGAAATATTTGCAAGTTTTGACATATCGGTTTCCTGCATATTTGCGGCAAACATGGAAGCGATGAATTTAAGGATATCAAACACGCTCATACCGTCGTCAGACAGACCTTTTGCAGTTAAAGAATGTTTGTCTTCATAATACGATTTGATATCCGGCGCTATATAAGACAAAGACTCGATAGCTGTTATTATACTGCTCTTTTTATCGGGCGTATCAAGCATTATATCCTTGCCCGCGCGGCTGAATCCGTGCGCTGCAAGCGGAACGTACGTTACAACGTCCGCCGGATTTATGAAATTGAAAATATTGTCGTATTCCTTTGCTGCTTCTTCACCTCTTACCGTATTCGGAGTTGCAAAGGTGTATACGTATACTTTGTTTTTGCCGTAGGCGTTGTCAAGCGTCATGCCCAAAAGGTTTGACGCGGCGGCTCCTCTGCTGTGTCCGCAGACGATCTTGTAAGAGTCCGGATCGTTGTCAAACGTTTCTTTTACGGATAAGTAAATATCCTGCGCCGCCATGTAAAAGTTTTCGGCGTACTGCGTATCGTTATCGTGAGACGGCGCAAAATCAAAGTTTGAATACCATTCACCGCCGCTGGTTCCGCGGATAACTATAAGATACACGTTTTTGCCGTTAAATTTGCCCTGTGCAACGGTATAGGCGCACGTATGCGATATGTCCGAATACGGTTTATCGTAATTTTTTGCAAACAGTATCTCAAAGCCGAAATTCATAACGAGAGTCGCGGTGCTTTTCTCGTTATAACCGGAACATAAAGTCAGGATATCTCTTGCAAGATCATACGATATATCAGAGCTGTTTTTCGGCAGTTCAAGATCTATCGTCGTCTCGTTGTCCTCCGGTTCCGTTTCCTCTTCGGTTTCGGTCTCCGTCTCCGTTTCCGTTTCGGTTTCGGTCTCTGTAGTTATCTCTTCCTCTGTCGTTACCGTATTTATATCCGGCGATACACATGAAGTCATTACGGCTGATATAAGTATCATTATAAGCAGTAAAACTGAGATCTTCTTCATATCTTTCCTCTCCGTTTACTTAAAATCCGAGATCTTCGTTTACTAAAATAACGTGTATCCTGTCTTTATGCCTTGAATATCTCGTTATAAGAAACTGGCAGCATATAGTATCCGGCGATTTGCAGTCAAAGCATTTGCCCGTTGACGCGCACGGTGTTGAAAGACCGAAGCGCTGCGCGTTTGACGGCGCGGCTACGTTTCTTGCGCGTTTCATTGCCGTATCGGTATCGGGACAGACTTTATTCATACCGACTATGAACACTACCTTTTTCGGTCCGTTGGCGATAGCCGACACTCTGTTTGCGTTGCCGTCAATATTTATAAGCACGCCGTCGTCGGACATGGCGTTAACGCTTGATATGAACACGTCAGCACCGTACCCGTCAAGCATAGCGGCGCGTCTGTCCTCGTATTTATTTCGGTCAATGAAGTTATAATCGCCGTTTTTCAGCGCGTCGGTAAGACCTATCTCATCGGAGCTCGTACAGCCGCCCATTGTAACGCTGCTTTTTTTCGGTATCAGGTCGAGCGCTGTTTTAAGCGCTTCTTCTTTGTTTTTTGCGTAGTATCCGCTCATATTTCTTGAATTAAGTCCTTTTATCACCTGTGCAGCCAAAAGTTCGTTTTTCTTAAAAACGTTAGCGTTCATTTTTATATTCCTCCTCAAGAATGGCGTAGCAGTAAGAGTCTCCCCACACGCCGCCTTTGTATTTGTGATCTTTTTTATTCAAACCTTCGCGCCTCATGTGAAGCTTTTCCATGACTTTATACGATCTTACGTTGTTTATATGGCAATGCGCCTCTATCCTGTGCAGACCGAGATACTCAAATCCGAATTTAAGCATTTCTTTTCCCGCTTCCGTGGCGTAGCCTTTGTTCTGATGCGCTTTATGCACGTACCAGCCGACGTTGCCGGTGTATTCGTCGATAATATCTATATTGCAGCCGCCTATAACGATTCCGTCAAGCTCTATTGCAAAGCAGTAGTTATCCGGCTGCGCTTTTTGCGTGTATTGAATACACTTGTCAACAAAGCTGCCTGACAGTTCCGGATCGAATTCTTCAAACTCCTCGTCAACAAGCGACTGACAGTACGCTTTGGCGTCTTCTATATCGGATTTTTTAAAAGGCCGCAGAATAAATCTTTTTGTTTTTATGTACTTGTAATTGAACAAACGGCAAACCGCTTTATTCTGTACTTCATGAGCTTTTATAAATTCTTCGTACGTTACATTTTTTTCTTTGTTCCACGTGTTTTCCGCAGTCGCGGCGGCGCGCTCCGCCACTTTTTCAAATTCGCCTATCAGATGTCTTTGCGGCTGATTTGATCTTGCGCCGAAATCTCCCCAGGACAGCAGCTGCCCGCCTATCATCTTTTCATAAGGCGGTACTTTTAAAGTTGAGTTGATATACGGTGACTGCGGATGCACGGGTCTGAACGTGAAAATATCCCAGTCAAAGCAGTCTTTTACGCTCCACATTACAGCCGGCTCTACAACGTAGTTAGGACACCATGAGCCGTTTATTACAGTATATCCGGCTTCTATAAGCTCCGGCGTCGTCTGATAGTAGTTTTCCCACGAAAACACTTCCGTCGTTTTCGGGACAAGGTAATTTACTTCTTTGCAGAAGCCTTCCCAAACCACCGGAGTTTTACCGTGTTTAAGTATAATTTCAGACAGTTTTGCAACGAAAGACGCAAGTATACGCTCGGCTGAAAGCCTTTCGTCTTCATCCGCCGGTATTCCGTTTTCCTTTGCATACGAAAGACATTTTTCGCATTGCAGCCACTGTTTTATATCCGCTTCGTCTCCGCCTACGTGTATCCTGTCCGAATACGGGAACATTTCGCACAACTCGCCCAATATTTTCTCAAACGCGTCGAATACTTCTTTATGGTATCCTATTATCTCGCCGTGACCGAATATCTCGGGATACGACTGTAAAAACGGCGTACAATGACCGGGAACGTCGATCTCCGGCATTATTTTTACGCCTCTTTCATACGCGTATTCGTTCAGCTGCTTAATTTGCTCATAAGTATAGTGTCTGTCTTTTGCAGTCAGGTTTGGAAAATCCTTGCACGGCAGCGTATAGCTCTGCGTATCCGAAAAATGCAGATGAAGATACGAAAATCTGTAATAACGGCACAGATCCACGTATTTTAACAGATATTCAAGCGGATGCCAGATACGCGCTATATCTATCATTATGCCTCTGTATTCGCAGTCCGGCTCGTCGTCAATATCCGTTGCTTCTATCTCTCCGCCGCTCTCCGCGGCGAGCTGAAGCAGAACTGATAAGGCGTTATTGGCGCCTGCAAGGTCAGACGCGTAAATATCTATCCTGCCTTCGCCGCATCTTATCGAATACGCTTCTTTTTTTATATTGTCCGCGTATTTCAGATAAACGGCAGCGTCCCCGGGCTCATAACCCAGTTCATTTTTGTATTGCTCATAAGCCGTTGCCGCGGCGCCGAATCTTTCATCTGATACTGTTTTGCCCGGCGTCAGTTTTCCTTCTTTTATAACAGCTTTTTTCGGCTGCGGAATGATTTTTGGTATCATATATATCTCCGATGCGGTTTTTATTATATTTTATCATTTTTTATGCGGTTTGTCAATAAAAATCATTACTTTTCGGATCGGCGGCGTTATTTGCGCGCATCTTTTACGAATTTACAAATTTTCCCAATTCTTTATTATAATATTCAAATTAAATCCCTTTTTATATGTCGTATTTTGTGGTAATATAAATATACTCAGTACATTAAGGAGAATTTTATATAATTATGAAATCTACGGGAATTGTAAGAAAGGTAGACGAGGTGGGAAGGATAGTGCTGCCCATCGAGCTCCGCTGTATCCTCGGTATAGACAACCGTGATTCTGTTGAGATATTTACGGAAGACGATAAGATAATACTCAAAAAATATCAGCCCGCCTGCGTTTTCTGCGGCAGTACTAAAAACGTATCCGTTTTTAAAAACAAGCAGGTCTGTGCGCGCTGTATAAAAGACCTTAGTAAGCTTGGTGAAAATACGTAAACTATGGCAAAATTATATTTCAAATACGGCGCAATGGGCTCGTCTAAAACGGCGCAGGCGCTTATAACGAGATTCAATTATATAGAAATGGGTATGCGCGTCTGGCTCATAAAGCCTTCAAGCGATACGAGAGACGGCGCGGATATAATCAAATCTCGCATAGGTCTTTCCGCGCCGGCAGACGTTATACGGCCAAAAGACGATATACAAAAGATTTTCAGCAAAGCTCAGGCAAAAAACACGGACGTTATAATAGCGGACGAGGCCCAGTTTTTTACGCCGGAGCAGATAGATCAGCTGCATGAGATAGCCGTGTGGGAAGATATCCCGGTACTGTGCTTCGGTCTGCGTACGGATTTTATGCTTCATCTGTTTCCGGGATCGCGCAGACTGCTTGAACTTGCAGAATCCATAACGGAGATAAAAACGATCTGTCAATGCGGATCAAAAGCCACGTGCAACGTAAGGTTTTCAAAAGACGGAAAAGTTGAGACCGAGGGCGAACAGGTAGTTTTAGGCGGCAACGAAACGTATAAAGCGATGTGCTACAAATGTATGCAGACGCTTATAAGAAAACAAAATCAGAAATAACCTAAAAGGCGGTTTAAAACCGCCTTTTGTATTATTTGTAATTCTGGAACACATAGCTCAATCTTCCAAGCGGCGCGCAGTCGCCTTCAGAATACATCTGTTCCATCGTGGTTATCTTCGTGTTGCTGTCCACCCATTTGAACGCGAATTTTATCTTTGAATAATCGGTTATGCCGAGGTCTTCAAGCGCGACTTTTATCATCATCTGCGTGCCTTTTACCCTGTATTCGATATCAGCCGAGTCTTCAAACGCAAATTCCGTACCGTTGGACGTCGCTTTTGCAAGCGTTGACGTCTTACTGTCTTTTACGGTGTTGTTTATAATATAGTCAAATCCGTAAAAACCGGTTGACGCGTCCATATCCGTGTTTATGAATATCTGCATCCAGGAAGTATCCGGCGTATGCGCCGTGATATAGTTTTCTTCGCCTTCGCCGTACGTTTCCGGAACGTCGATATAGAAATACAGATATTTCGTGTCGTGGGTGACTTTTGCGTTTCTTAAATCATTGTTGCCGGAATCGTCTTCAACTTTGCCGTTGCCGAAGCAGCGGTTGCGGCGTTTGTCGCAGTCGCCGGTCGGGTCCGAATACGTAACGAGCACGTCGTTCCACTGGTCAAATTCGCCGTCAAGTTCTATGACTTTTCTCGTATCCTGAACAAGCGTGGGAGCAACGCCCTTGTATCTGCGTATATTGTCGATAAGCTGCATATAGTAGTTGTCAAAATACCCGCCTCTCATCGGCTCAATATCACGCGAAAACTCCATGGAAGCCGTATCCACGAACACTACCTGACCGGAACGTCCGAGCTGATTAGGATCCTGTCTCTGCGCGACCCACTCGTTCCAGCCGGTGACCAAAACGTTCTTTACGTCCGCTTTGATCGCTCTGTCCCACTGCTCCTGGAAGTTATAGCCGTAGAGCGTGGCGCCTTCCGAATCGTCGTTCTTTTTGTTATGGAAACTCCTGCCGCGGTTCGTTCTGTCGCCGTAAAACGCGGAATCCGAGAAACAGATAGTGCCGCTGTGCTGAGCGACGGAGACGCTTATCGCTTCCTTTTCGCCGCTTTTGTTTTTGAACACTCTCTGAGGTCTTGTGAAATCCATCCACGGCCACGCGTTCTTTTTCTGCGTTTCGTTAGGCCATTGCGGTTCACGGTAGGTGAAGAAATCCGCCATTTCCTTGGGCAGAGATTTTCTGCATTCTTCTTCAAACGCTATTATAAGCGGCTTTCCGTCAAGATAATACCACGCGTCAGGGTATGAATTGTTTTTATAAATACCGGCGTAGATCTTGCTGACCGTCGCCGCGCTTGATGAATTCGTATAGAACACCACCTGAGGAGGATTGAATCCCTGATCGTGATATTCCTGAATTATCTTCATAAGCGAAGCCGCGTTTGAAAGATACGGCTGCGCGTTTGTAACGTCAAGATAAAGGAAATCAACTTCTGCTAAAGTAAGCATTTCAATATGCTTTCTCATTACCCATTTATCGCTTGAATAATAGTAACCGTACAAAGGCTCGCCCCAGAAATGCATGGCGCCTACGGGACCCCAGCCGCTGTATGAGGATTTTTTGGCGGCGTCTCCGCCTTCTTCCATGATTTTGGTCATATCAAGCGCGCCGTTGTCGCCGTGCTCTCCCATCCACAGAAAGTAGAATACGCCTACGTTTCTTGTTCCTTCTTCCGCAAACGTATCGCCGGATATCCTTACTTCGCGTCCGAGATCGTCCACGGCGTAGGTTATACCGTTTGTCATATTCTTGTTATTGGGATACGAAACGCCGTCCACTACTATTTTATCGCCGTCCACTGTATAAGCGGGAGTACCCGCATAATTATCGTTGTCCGACGGATAAACGTTTTCCTGTTTTTCCGTGACCTCTTCCGTCACGGTAACGCCAGTATCGGCAGTATCTGACGAATCGGGCGTATTGCCAGCACATGAGCAAAAAGCGCATGTTATGAATAAAGTGGCAAGAAGCAGCGCCGTAAATTTTTTCATATCGTTATACCTTTCAAAAACGTCGTATTAGTCAAACAGCGGAGCGTTCGCTCCGCTGCAGTATTTTTTATTTTATATCAGTGGCAGACACATTCCTCTGTATCTTTGTCAAAGATATGGAGTCTTGCGATATCTATAGCGATCTTGACCGTGTCGCCGGCTCTTGCGGTGGAACGTGAGGAAACTCTTGCGGTCATCTTCACGTCTTCCGCGCCGACAGCGGACAAATACAGGAATATTTCAGCACCCATAAGCTCGGTAACTTCAACGTTTGCGTCAATGCAGGTGTCCGGGAACTGGGAGAGATACATCGGTTCATCGTGTATGCACTCCGGACGGATACCGGCTATAACGTCTTTTCCTATATATTCACGCAGAGCGGGATTGGTTGATTTTTCCTTCGGCAGTTTGAGCTCGTTTTCACCGAATACGATGTAGAGATCTTCGCCTTTTTCTTTGATCGTGCAGTCAAACGTGTTCATCTGCGGTGTTCCTATGAACTGTGCAACGAACAGCTTGTTAGGCATATCGTAAAGGTTCTGAGGCGTATCTACCTGCTGGATCTTACCGTCTTTCATAACGACTATACGCGAAGCCATCGTCATAGCCTCGACCTGGTCGTGCGTAACGTATACGAACGTTGTACCAAGTCTCTTGTGAATCAGCGTAAGCTCGGTTCTCATCGTTGCACGGAGTTTAGCGTCAAGGTTTGACAGCGGCTCGTCAAGCAAGAAGACCTTAGGATTACGTACTATAGCACGGCCCAGCGCAACACGCTGTTTCTGACCGCCGGACAGAGCCTTCGGACGTCTTTCAAGCAGGTGGTTTATGTCAAGTATACGCGCGGCTTCTTCAACTCTGCGCTTGATCTCCTCCTTCGGAGTTTTGCGGAGTTTAAGACCGAACGCCATATTTTCAAAAACTGTCATATGCGGATAAAGAGCGTAGTTCTGGAACACCATTGCTATGTCTCTGTCCTTAGGCGCAACGTCGTTAACGAGCTTGTCGCCTATGAAAAGCTCGCCTTCCGTGATCTCTTCAAGACCCGCTATCATACGGAGCGTGGTGGATTTACCGCAGCCGGAAGGACCGACGAATACGATGAATTCCTTATCCTTGATCTCAAGGCAAAAGTCCGATACGGCCACAACGCCGCCGGGATACTTTTTATAAATATGCTTTAATGATAAACTTGCCATAATATCCTCCAAAACATTTATCAACGCATTATATTATAACAGATAAATTTGAATTTTTAAAGATATTTATTCTCCAAATTTTACTGTTCGTATTTGTGCAGGTTGCACAAATAATGTCGAATGTACGCGACTGTGCCGCGAACATATATTCGCTTTGTAAATTTTATTAAAATTTCATCGTCAAGCCTATGCGCTTCTTTGCCGTATCGACCGTAAGCACCTTGACTTTTACAACGTCTCCTACGGACAAAACTTCCGACGGATGCTTTATATATTTATTTGATATCTGGGATACGTGAACGAGACCGTCCTGGTGTACGCCGATATCTACAAAAGCGCCGAAATCTATTACGTTTCTTACAACGCCGGTAAGCTCCATACCCTCTTTGAGATCGTTCATATCAAGTATATCGTCGCGCAGGACGGGCGGCGTAAAGTCGTCGCGCAGATCGCGGCCGGGCTTCACGAGCTCTTTTACTATATCCGCAAGCGTCGGCGCGCCTATGCCGAGCTCTTCACACAGCTTTTTGCTTCCCTCCTCTTTTACAAGCTCGGGAAGATCTGCAACCTGACCTTTCGTCACGTCGTCCGACGTAAGACCGAAATGTGTAAGCAAAGCGTTTGCCGCCTGATACGATTCCGGGTGGACGCCCGTATTGTCAAGCACGTTTTTGCCGTGAGGCACGCGTAAGAAGCCCGCGCACTGTTCGTACGCTTTGGCGCCTATCCTCGGAACGTTCAGCAGTTCGTCTCTTGACTTGAATTCGCCGTTTTCCTCGCGGTATTTGACTATATTCTTTGCCGAAGCCGCATTAATGCCGGAAATGTACGATAACAGCGAATGCGACGCCGTATTCACGTCAACGCCGACAGAGTTGACGCAGCCTTCAACAACGCCCGTCAGCGCCTCGTCAAGCCTTGCCGGCTTCATATCGTGCTGATACTGACCTACGCCTATGGATTTAGGATCTATCTTGACAAGCTCCGCTAACGGATCCTGCAGTCTTCTTGCTATGGAAACGGCGCTTCTCTGCGTGACGTCAAAATCCGGAAATTCCTCCGCGGCTAATTTTGAAGCGGAATAAACGCTTGCTCCCGCCTCGCTTACCATAGTATATTTACAGTCAACGTCCATTTCCTTAAGAAGCTCCGCAATAAATATCTCGCTTTCTTTTGAAGCCGTGCCGTTGCCTATGGCAACAACGTTTACGCCCCACTTTTTAATAAGACGTTTTACTGTGACTTTTGCTTCTTCTATTTTATATTCCTGCTTCATCGTCGGGTAGATAACGGCGGTGTCAAGGACTTTGCCCGTTTTATCTACGACGGCTAATTTGCATCCAGTTCTGTAACCCGGGTCAAGACCTAACACGGTCTTTCCTTTAAGCGGCGGGCTTAAAAGCAGGTGGCGCAGGTTATCGGAAAACAATACTATCGCGCCTTCGCTTGCTTTATCAAACAGATCGGAGCGTATCTCGCGCTCGATCGACGGCGCTATGAGTCTGTCGTAAGCGTCAAGAACGGCGCTTTCGACGTACCCTCTCGCCGGGCTTTTCTGCTCCGTTACCGTCTGATCGAAAAGATAGTTGCAGACCGCGTCCTTCGGCGCCTCGATATTGACTTTTAAAAATTCTTCTTTTTCACCGCGGTTTATTGCAAGTATCCTGTGATCCGGTATTTTGCTGACCTTTTCCTCATAGTCGTAATACATGGAATAGACGGAGTCTTCTTCCTTATCCTGCTTAGTCTTTATGATCCCGTAGTCAAACGTCAGTTTTCTTATTTCCTTGCGGTATTCGGCGCTGTCTGATACGTTTTCCGCTATTATATCACACGCGCCGGCTATGGCTTCTTCCGCCGTGTTCACGCCTTTTTCTTCGTCAACGTATTCGGCGGCGATTTCAATTATCGGTTTTTCGTATTCTTTTCTCTGCTCGAATATAAGATCGGCAAGCGGTTCAAGTCCGCGTTCGCGCGCGACGGACGCTCTCGTCTTTTTCTTCTGCTTATACGGACGGTAAATATCCTCCACCTCGGTAAGCGTCTGAGCCGCGGCAAGCGCCGCAACTATCTCATCCGTCAGCTTGCCCTGACCTTCTATAGCCGCTTTGACTTCTTCCTTACGCGCTTCAAGATTGCGCAGATAATTGAGCCTGTCAAACAGGTTGCGCAGCACCGTATCGTCAAGGGAGCCGGTAGCTTCTTTTCTGTAACGGGCGATAAACGGGATGGTATTGCCGTCGTCTATCAGCGCAACTGTGTTTTTTACCTGTTCCTGTTTTAAATTCAGTTCTTCTGATAATTTTTTTATTATGTCCATTTTGTTCCGCCTTGAGATTTTTTTATATTATATAATATTTTATTATATATGTCAAGAAAATAAGATGATTTTTTTATCATCTTTTATATTCACCGTTTATTTGTAAACAGCGTTATTTCCTGCTGTGTGAGGAGCCGCCACTGTCCCGGTGACAGCGCGCCGTCAAGTATAATCCCGCCGAATTCCGTGCGTTTAAGCTCAACAACTTTATTTGATACGGACGCAAACATCCTGCGTATCTGATGATACTTTCCTTCGGACAAAATAATAACGCCGGTCTTATCCGTTTTCATTATGATCTTGCTAGGTTTTGTTATATATCCGTCCGCAAGCTCCGCGCCTTTTTCAAGCGATATCCGGTCTTCCTCCGATAGCGGATCGGCAAGCGCGAATTCATACTTTTTTTCAACGTGATGCTTTGGCGACAGGGCGTTATGAGCTGATTTTCCGTCGTTTGTTATGATTATAAGTCCGCTTGTGTTTTTGTCAAGTCTGCCAACGGTAAAAAGATCTTTTTTGCGGTATCTTTCATCAAGCAGATCGAACACCAAAAGCTCCCCCGGCTCGTCGTTTGAGCAGACGTAACCGAGCGGTTTGTTCATCATAATATAAACGTATTCGCTATACGTTATTGCCTCGCCTTTATATGCGATAACGCTGTTCTGCGGGTCTACGTTCGCAGACGGGTCGCGTATCACCATACCGTCGCAGGTTATATTTCCGGCGCGGCACTCTTTAGCGCACTGACTGCGCGACAGCACGCCGGCGTTTGAAATGAATTTATCCAGTCTCATGCTTATATTCTATCACACGTAACGCTCGTTGTCAATAGTGAATAAAGCGCGGAAAACTATCCGATAATATAAAAAAAGGAGTATTATATGAACGATCCTCAGGTTTACGGCAAATACGTAAAAAAGCACGCAAAAAAGACAAATACGCTTTTATGCTGTATAAAAGCGTTTGTATCCGGCGGCTTGATCTGCTGTATCGGCGAGCTGTTTTTTGACTTATATTCACTTTCCGGCGCAAGTGAAAAGATCTGCGCCGCTATATCTTCCATGACGCTTATTTTACTGACCGCCATATTGACGGGAATAGGAGTTTTTGACAGTATTGCAAAGCACGCCGGCGCCGGAACTCTTGTTCCCGTTACCGGATTTGCAAACTCCATGATCTCTCAGTCTATAGACGCTAAAAGCGAGGGATTTATCACCGGGGTGGGCGCAAAAGTATTTACGGTCGCCGGTCCTGTCATACTCTATGGCACGGCGGCAAGCGTCATCTACGGAATAATATATTATATTATCAAGGTCATTTTTTGATTTTTCTCTTGACTTGACTTAATTTTCTTTGTATAATAAAGAAAAAAATACAAAGGATACCGCTATGAAAAGGATCTTGCAGTTTATATGCGTATTACTCTGCGCCGCGACCGTTTTATCATGCGCCGCCGCGTTTTTTGCCGCCGGCAAACGCTATGATAAAAACGCGTACGGCAGCGAAGGCGAAGGCAGAGACACCAATATCCCGTTAGGCACGTGCTACGGCGTAAGGCTCGGCATAAACGGTGAATTTACCGCCGTTTCGGTAAGGCTCAGCACTTACACCAAGTCCGACAGCAAGGCTACGGTTGAGCTTTACAAATGGGCTGACAACTATGACGATACCGTGCGCTCCGCTCCCGTCGCATCAAAGCAGTTCGATCCCGTAAAGGACAATTTGAAGCATACGATGGAGTTTGACGCACAGCCGAAAGGCGAGTATCTTATACTCGTCACAAACGATTACTCTCAGCTCTGCGTCTGGAAATGGGAGACCAACGACGCCGGTCACGGTCTCGTATACGCTGACGGCGCGGAAGGCAAGGGCGATATAAACGTGACGGTCAGCTTCACCTCAGACGTAACGGATCCGTTTTTTGAAGTAGAACCGTCCTACTCAACGGGAGACGTCACCGTTCCGGATCAGTACGTGCCGGACAGCGACAGCGCGGTCATAGCAAGAGCCTCTCATCCTACGACCTGGGCGGCGACAGACGAGCTCGGCAGGACTTTGCCGACGTATGAAGACGCGGGCGGCGTAAAGGACGACAAGATCGTCGCGCTGTTTTACTGGTCCTGGCACGTATCTCAGGACGGCGGCGAGCCGCTGAACGTCCAGAAAGTCATGGACGAGCATCCGGAGTCGATAAACGATTATAACAACTCCGTATGGCCTACAAGTCCGACGGTCCATTTCTGGAACGAGTCAATATACGGATATTACAAAACAAACGACCGCTGGGTACTCCGCAGGCATGCGGAATTACTTGCAGACGCGGGTGTTGACGTAATATTCTTTGACAATACGAACGGCACGTTTACGTTCAAAGACAGTTATCAGCACATTTTTGAAGTTTTTGAAGAAGCGTACAACGACGGCGTAAACGTTCCCAAGATCTCATTTTTACTCCCCTTCGGCGATCAGAAAAGCGCTGAAACGCAGATGAGGATGCTGTACCAGGATATTTATCAAAGAGGCAGATATCAGAAGCTTTGGTTTTATTTTGACGGAAAACCCATGGTGATGTGCAGCCGCGAATTTATGCAAAGAGACGATGATTTAAACGCTGCGATAAAAGAGTTCTTCACGTTCCGCGCGCCTCAGCCCGGGTATAAAACGCAGGCAAAGATCAGAGATATGTGGGGCTGGCTTTCCGTATATCCGCAGACGAGATACCTTGCAAAAGGTAAATCGGACGTTGAACAGATAACGGTAGGCGTGGCTGTCAACCACAATTACGTAACACACCAGCTCTCCGCGATGAATGGCGAAAACATAATAGGCAGAACCTACACGTCAAAAGGTATCGACACGCAGCCGGACGCCGTCAAATACGGCGCCAACTTTGCAGAACAGTTTGAATACGCTATATCAGTTGATCCGAAAGTCATATTCATTACCGGATGGAACGAATGGATAGCGGGCAGATACGATGAATGGTGCGGCGTCAAAAACGCGTTCCCTGACGAATTCAACGATGAATTCAGCCGCGATATAGAGCCAACGAAAGGCAGGCTGCGCGATAACTATTATTATCAGATGGTATATTACATACGCAAGTTCAAAGGCTGCGAAAAAACGCCGGTATATACCGATAAAAAGACGATAGACCTAAACGGCGGCTCTTCGCAATGGGATAACGTACAGGCTGTTTATACCGCGTATCAGAACAACACGGGCAACAGAGACGCAAAGGGTTACGGATCGTACTATTACACCGATCAAAGCGGCAGAAACGACTTTACGGACGCCGCAGTAACGTCGGATAACGAATATATCTACTTCACCGTAAAATGCGCGGCGGATATAACGCCGTATACGGACAGAAACTGGATGAATCTTTATATAGATTCCGATGACGGCAATACCGGCTGGGAGACGTTTGATTACGTTATAGGCAAAAAACAGGCGGAAAAAGACAGGGCATATTTGCAGAAATTCACCGGAAACGGTTTTGATACGGTAGACGTTTCAGCCGTTGATTACAGCGTGGACGGCGACAGAATGACCGTGAGGGTAGCCAAAAAAGACATAGGCATAACGGATAAGGATTACAGGCTCTGCTTCAAGTGGACGGATAACGTGCAGGATGAGGACGGCTCGGGCGAGTTCAAAGGCGAGATACTTGACTTCTACCGCACAGGCGACGTCGCCCCGGGCGGCAGATTCAAATACGTTTATACTTTCAAGGACGACGGCGCGGAACCCGAACATACGCTTGATACGGAAACCGAAACGGAAACAAATACAGACGACCGGACGGACGGCAAAACAAATAATACAAACACCGTTATCATTGTTGCCGCCTCAGCCGTCGCGGTCATCGCTGTAATAATCATTATCGTCATGGTCACAAGAAAGAAAAAATAAACAACAATAGCATAAAAAAACCTCGCATAAGCGAGGTTTTTTTATGGAGCTGCTAATCAGAATCGAACTGATGACCTCATCCTTACCAAGGATGCGCTCTACCATCTGAGCTATAGCAGCGCTTTGCGGCAACGCGCATATTATATCAAATTAAAGCTGACTTGTCAAGACTTTTTTTTAAAATTTCTGCAATTTGTTTTGATATATTCTGCCGCACAGCTCCGACCATTCACAATCTCCGCATATTACAGACAGTTTGTCTTTGCGGCAGATCTTGTTTATTACTTCATTTCCTATATCGCCGTACGCGTATAATCCGCCGTATTCAAGCGATAACGCGTCCATTACGGCTTTATCATAGCGGTCAACTTTTTCTTTGTCTTTACAAATACCGTTATTATTGAACGGGCAGGCGCGGCAAATATCGTCCGCGCCGTTTACCAGAATTATGTTTTCTCCGTTTTCAAGCGCCGTTATAACGCGGCACATATTTTCGGTGAATTCATCGCTGTAGCCTTTGCCTACAAAACTGCCCATGCATAAAAGGTGATGCGGTCTTATCTGCATTTCATCGCCCTCATTGCGTTTGCGGCGCACAGGAGCGCCACGCCTGTGTCCGCGAATACCGCGAGCCACATTATATCGGATATGCCGAAAAAGCTCAGAACGAGAATTATTACTTTTACCGCTATTGCAAATATTATGTTCTGCCTTGCAATGCTTACCGTCTTTTTTGAGATTTTCATGGCTTTCGGCAGCTTGGCCAAATTGTCGTCCGTCAGCACTATATCCGCCGCTTCTATCGCCGTATCGGAGCCGAGCGCGCCCATGGCTATGCCTACGTCAGCGCGCGCGAGCACCGCCGCGTCGTTTATGCCGTCGCCTACGTAAGCGGTCTTTCCTTCGGAAATCAGTTTTTCCATCTCCGCCGTCTTCTGTTCCGGCAAAAGCTCAGCGCTTACCTGATCTATACCAACTTCCGAAGCCGCATTTTCAGCGGAATTTTTAATATCTCCGGACAGCATTACGGTCTTTTTTATTCCGAGCTCTTTCAGCTTTCCGACGGACTCTTCGGCATTGTCCTTTACCTCGTCTTTAAGCGAAATATAGCCTAAATACTTTCCGTCAAGGCAGGCGTGAACGGCTGTATTTGATTTGAATTCAACGTCAATACCGTATCTTTTCATCAGCTTTCCGTTGCCTGCGGCGCAGGGCTTGTTATCAGATAGGCAAACTATCCCTTCGCCGGATATTTCTTTTACTTCCGTAACGTCTATCTTATTATAATCAAGTCCGGACAGCGCTTTTGCGATCGGGTGATTTGAATGCGCTTCAATACTGCAAACGGTATTTATCAGTTCGTTTTTATCGGATACAGCGCATATTTCCGATACCGAGAAGCTGCCTTTTGTAAGCGTGCCGGTCTTGTCGAACGCGAATATTTCCGCTTTGGACAGCGCCTCAAGATATTCCGTGCCTTTGACGAGTATTCCGTTTCTCGACGCCGCGCCGACTCCCGCAAAGAACGTAAGCGGGACCGATATAACAAGCGCGCACGGGCACGAAACGACAAGGAAAGTAAGCGCTCTGTGTATCCACGTTTTCCACTGCTGATCGAACAGCGGCGGCAATATTGCGACAACAAACGCAAGTATTATAACTACCGGCGTATAAACCGACGCGAATTTGTTTATAAAGCTCTCCGTTTTTGCTTTTTTGGCTTCAGCGCCTTCGATCAGAGCGGCTATGCGCGCCGCCGCGGAATTATCGTATTCAGCCGTCGCTTCAAATTCAACTTCGCCGTTAAGATCTATATATCCGCTCATTACACTGTCGCCCGCCGACAGATCGCGCGGGAAAGATTCGCCCGTAATAGCGGACGTGTCAAATGACGCGGAGCCTGATATGATCCTGCCGTCCACAGCTACTTTTTTGCCGGGTTTTACTATTACAGTATCGCCTGTGCAAACCTCGTTTGCCGGTACTTCAACTATCTTTCCGTCGCGGTACACTTCCGCCTGTTTGGGCATAACGTCTATCAGCGTTTCTATTGAATCTCTGCTTTTATCAACGGCAAGATCCTGCAAAAACTCACCGAAGCTGTACAGTATCATAACAGCCGCCGCTTCCGAAAAAGATCCGGTAAAAAACGCGCCGACGGAAGCCACGGTCATAAGCGTACATTCATTAAAAATATCTTTCTTTATAATGCGCTTTACGGCTGTGATGATAACGCCTATGCCGGTAACGGCAAAAGCGGCGATATAAAGGATAAGATATACCATCATCGGCAGCTTGATAAGATGCTCAACTATCAGAGCCGCGGCAAACAGAACGCAGGATATAACTATTTTTATTATCTCGGTTTTTCTGTCTTCCTCACCGCCGTGATCGTGACCGTGACCTTGATCATGTCCGTGATCGTGACCGTGATCGTGACCGTGATCATGTCCGTGTTTATGTTCATGCACTTCGCATTCGCAGTGTTTATGTTCTTTTTCGTCTTTCATAGCTTTATCCTCTATTCCGAAATATGTTCCATTCCCTGGCCGATAATGCTTCTAACGTGATCGTCAGCCAGATAATAATAGACCGTTTTGCCTTCGCGTCGGCTGCCTACGAGTTTTGCGTGCCGCAGAAGTTTCAGCTGATGTGATATTGCCGACTGCGTCATTTTCAAAAGCTCCGCAATGGCGCATACGCACATTTCGCGCTCAAACAACGCCCACAGTATCTTTATCCTCGTACTGTCTCCGAATACGGAAAACAGCTCCGAGAGCTCCGCAAGCTCTTCATCCAGGGGCATTTGCCCCGCTACGTCTTTTAATATTTCCGAGTGATCGTGATTTTTCATATCCGCCTCTTTTATAACATATGTTCATTTGTTCATATGATACCACATAATACGGGATTTGTCAATACGTTTTGATATAAAAAAACACCGCGATTTTCGCGGTGTTTTTGTTAAATTTGATTATTTCTTGTTGACAGCGTTCTTGAGCGTCTGTCCGGCTTTGAAAGCGGGAGCCTTGCTTGCTTTGATCTTAACGGCTTCGCCCGTTCTCGGGTTCTTGCCGGTCCTTGCGCTGCGCTTGCGTACGTCAAACGTACCGAAACCGGTTATCTGAACTTTTTCACCCTTCTTAAGGGAAGCTTCAACAACAGCTATAACTGCGTTTACGCATGCGTCTGCGGTCTTGGCATCTACGGCAGCTTTCTTTGCTACTGCGCTGATAAATTGTGTCTTATTCATTTTTATTCCTCCTGAATAAAGTTTTCATATGTATTATACTATAATATATCATATTTGTCAATCATTTGTTTGATTTTTTTTGATTTTTCTTACCTTTTTTTGCTTAAAATTCCTTATAATTCCATAAAAACACCCGGCTTTTAAGCCGGGTGATCGTTTTTATTCGCCGTACATGGATGAGTACCATTCGTTATAGATGTATACTACTCCGTTTTCGTTGTCCGCCTGCTCTTCGCCGACGTTCATAAACTGCTGATAATCTGCGTTGTTCGCCTCAAGATCCGATACCGTATTCTTAAAGAATTCGGTATAAAGCGTATTCGCTATCTCATCATAGTATTCGTATGATTTAGTCTTGAATCCGTCGAATTCGGACATTGCGTTTTTGAGAACTATGTTCAGCTCGCTCATGCGCGCTTCGATTTCCGCTATCTGCGTGAACGTATCGGAATTTGCTATAACGTCGCGTGCCGCCTCTTTGGCGCTCAGAGTTGCTTTTGCGGATTCGTATTTGTTCTTTTCCGCTGAAGCGGCTGCGGCGGCTTTATTGTAAGCCGCGGTAAGATCAGCCAGCTCTTTGTTCAACTGCTCCGCTTTAGCCTCGTCCGTATTGGCGGCTATCTCTTCTTCTTTGTCTTCCACGTAGGAGAGCGCTACCGCACCGTCTTTGTTCTTTTCCTCGTATGCGGCTTTTGCTTCTTCAAGCGCTTTCTTTGCTTCCTTGACGGCTTCTTCCGCTGCGGCAAGCTGTTCCTTGCTTGATTTTGCCTGTGTGTTCAGCGTCGTATATTCTTCAGACAGCTGATCGTATTCCGTCTGTGAGCTTTCTATGAGAGCTTTGAGCTCCGCATATTCTTTGTCAAGCTTGCTCTGTGCGGGAGCGGTAAGAGCGTCTATTTCTTTCTGTATGTTTTCAACATTGCCGTTGAATGTGTTGTAGTTGTTGAGTCTCGCGTTGTAAGCGGTCTTCATCGGATATTCGACTTCTTTACCGGATGAGTCTATACCGGTGACGGTGAGCGCTTCATATTCCGCTTCTATATCCGTGACGGTTTTATTCTGCTCGTCATAGACAGCCTGCGCCTCTGCAAGTTCTTTTCTCAGCTCGTAAGAGTAACCTCTCTGCGCTCTGATATTGAGCTCCGCTTCTTCTATTTCTTTCTTCCAGCCGTCTATCTTAGCCTGGTCCGGCGCTAGGTCCGGTTTATCTTCCGTGGGCTTTACTTTTTCTTCGTCGGATATCTTCTTTTCAAGATCTTTGATCTCCGCTTTGAGGCTTTCTATTTCCTTATCGTACGGCTTGATCGCGTCTTTGGCTGCCGCAAGCGCTTCCGCGTAAGGAGTAAGCTGCTCTTTGGCTTCTTCGATCCTGTTAAGATAAGATTCAGCCGTGTCTTTTATAAGATCGAGCTGTTCTTTATATTTGTCCGCCTCTTTCTTGTAGTCGGTCAACTCTTTGTTCAGCTCTTCTATTTTTTCAAGTCTTCTCTTTTCAACGTCAAATTCCTTGACCTGATTGAGCACGGTCTTGGAAAGCTCTTTCATCTTTTCAACAAGATCCGCGTTCTTTTCTTTTTCAAATATGAATCCGAGGTAAGGAGAAACTATCGTGCTTCTGTTGGCGGCTTTGTCCTTTTCCCAGACGTCGTCTTCCATATATTCTTCCGGATATGCGATGAACGTGTTGCCCGTTGCAAATATGTTCATCATATATTCCTGATTGATACGTTCAAGTCTGCCGGTCTCGCCGTTGATCCTGTAGTTATAGCCTTCAACGCCGTACTGCAGGAGGTTTCTGATCTCGGAATTGGTCGAAAGCAGCGTTATGATCTCCATGCATCTGTTGGCGTCTCTTGTATACTTACTGATGCCGAACATATACTGACCGATCGTCTCCGTGGTGGCCATGCCTTTGCCTAAGACTTTGACTATATATTTGCTTTGATCGTAGTTTTCCGCTTCATCTTCGGTCATGCTTACGACCTGAGCGCCGTATCTTGCGTTTTCATCCTCAGACTCGGCAACAAAGCCGTTGCGCTTGTACTGTTCCATATAAATTATATGGTCTGTGTACTGGTATGCAGAAAGGAGGTTCTTGGGGGCTGCCTTGAAGCCTGTTACTGCGGTATTTGCAACGTACGTACCGAATATGGATTCTTCACCGAACAGGGATACGATACCCGGAGCGTCCGGCGTGTTCTTCAGCGGTATAACGTCTTTTTCGTTTTCTTTGATCTGAGCGAGATATGAAGCGAATTTTGCGCTTGTGAGCGTTCTTATATCATCCTCGCCGTAGCCGTATTTCTTCATAAGAGCGCGGTCAAGTATAAGATACGTGGATTTGTCCGCCATACGCTTGTTGGTCGGGATGGCGTACTGAACGTTGCCTACTTTACCGGCTAAAAGTATAGTCTCGTTTACGTACTGTTTTATAGCCTTTGAATTGAGCGTCAGAGATTCGTCCATGGAAATAAGGAACGATTCGTCGTCTGAAGCGTACGGCTCCTCGGTTACGTATTTGTTAAGGTTTTCCGTGCCGCAGATAAGGAATATGTCAAGCTGCGTATCCGTTGCGTCCGGATATTTTTCAACGCTGTCACCGAATATGTTCTGGGTGGTCTCATATGTATAGTCCGCCTCTTCGGTCTCTTCATCGTCCCCTTCGGTAGCCCATACAATGAGCTTTCTTGTGGTGACCTCAGCTTTATCCATTGATATGAGCTTGTCGATAGCGGCTTTTCTTCTTGATTCTTTAGCCATTGAAGCGTTCATGGCGTCTTCATCGGCTTTCTGTTTTTCCTCAAGTGCGATATCGGCAACGAGATTATCTATAACGTTGTCATACTCCGACTCTTTGTAAAGGCGGAGTTTTATCTGTGTTGAATAACGTTTTTTAGTTATCTGGTTGATGGCGTCTTCAACTTTCTGTATCGCTTCCGGAGTTGTTTTATCATCCGTTATGCAGTACAGGGTTATGGTCAGTGCGCGTCTCGTTTCATCTTCCTCGATTATCGCGGTACTGTTGTTGCAGCTTGTGAGAACAGCTCCGCAAATCATGACGAGCAGCAGTAATAACGCCCCTATCTTCTTTTTCATCTGGCAGCAAAACCTCCTGAAATGACGTACTCATATGAGTCCGATCATAATTACATTATATTTTACAATAAATAAATCTTAATGTCAAGTATAAAAATATGAATTCGTTATCTAATTATCCCCGTAAGAAATTTAAAATACCAAAACAAAGCAATATTTTTATGCATATTGACCATAACGGCTTACCTGTTTTTGTAAAGATATTATGATAAAATATTACTTATGCATAAATATACAAAATAAATATTGTTTAATATGACGGTATTATTCAAGGAAATCTTTTAAGCGCTTCGAACGGCTGGGATGACGGATCTTACGCAGCGCTTTTGCTTCTATCTGTCTTATGCGTTCACGCGTGATATTGAACTGTTTGCCCACCTCTTCAAGCGTTCTCGCCTGTCCGTCCTCAAGTCCGAAACGGAGACGCAGGACCTGCGCTTCACGCGGGGTAAGGGTGTTTAACACGTCGTTCAGCTGTTCGCGCAGAAGCGTCTGAGAGGCGGCGTCAGCCGGCGCGGGTGAATCGTTATCCGGTATAAAATCGCCTAAATGCGTATCTTCCTCTTCACCGATAGGAGTTTCAAGCGATACGGGATCCTGCGCAATTTTCATTATATCGCGGACTTTTTCAACGCTCATGTTAAGCTCTGCGGCTATCTCTTCCGCGGTGGGCTCGCGTCCCTTGTCCTGAACGAGCTGGCGCTGTATTTTTGATACTTTGTGTATGGTCTCAACCATGTGGACCGGTATCCTTATCGTTCTCGCCTGGTCGGCTATGGCGCGCGTTATAGCCTGTCTTATCCACCAGGTTGCGTAAGTGGAAAACTTGTAGCCTTTTGTGTAATCGAACTTGTCCACGGCTTTCATAAGGCCGAGGTTTCCCTCCTGGATCAGATCAAGGAAGAACATACCGCGGGAAACGTATCTTTTGGCAATGCTTACTACAAGTCTCAGGTTTGCGTTTACAAGCTCTTTTTTGGCGTTGCTGTCGCCGTACGCCATACGCTCCGCAAGCTCAAGCTCGCGCTCCTGGTCAAGCAGGTTGTATTTGCCTATGTCGCGCAGATAGACTCTGACGGGGTCGTCTATGTTAAGACCTTCCTGCGTCAGCATTTTCTCCATTTCTTCTGCGGATTCATACTTTTCGATCTCGCGCTCAAGTCCCTCTATATCGGCGCTGTCGTCTAAAAATCCGACTATCTCAATGCCTTCCGCCTGCAGTTTTTCGTAGAATTTTTCTACCTGTTCAAGACTCATGTCAAGCTCGTCGAGCGTCTCCATGATCTCGTTGTTTGAAAGAGTGCCTTTTGCTTTACCCGTTTCAATAAGCTGCTTTATGACCGCTTTCTTATCGTTTTCCATCTATTTTATTCCTTTCAATTATTTACTTCTTTTTATTTATAAGCGCCTGTATATCGTCGTACGAGGCGGCGCCGTTTTCCTTTGGTCCTTCATCCTCCCGCAGCGCCCGCGCGTATTCCGTGAATACCCCGTAGCTGTTATCGGTCAGATCGGTTCTGCTTATGAGCATCCTCGTTATCCTGCCCGTTTCATCCGGCGTGAACTTTGAAGAGATAAACGAAATATCGTATTTGCCTTCGTTTTTCACGCAGTCAAGCAGGGCTGTATATACGCGGTGGTTGAAGTTCGTCTTGAAATCGTTTTCATTCAAAACCCCGTCTTTTTCCGCTTGAATCAGGAATTCCGGACTGATCTGCGCTATACCGAGTATCGCCTCCTCGGCGTTGGCGGCGCGTGTCATACGCAGCTTGTCCGGGTTTACCCTGTCTCCGTATCCTTCGCTTTGGCGTATGATCTTTGCCTGTTCTTCCTTTTTGTTTGCTTTTTTGAGCTTTTTGTGTTTTATTTCTATGAGCGTTTTGAAGCTCTCCTCCGACACCTCAAGCTGTTTTGCGTATTTTACGGTATAAATTTCACGCTCCACCGGTGAATATACGGAAGCGATGACGTCCGCAAGTTTATCTGCCGCTATCGTCTTCTGGTCCGCTGAACGCAGATCGTACGACGATAATACCTGTCCGCATCTGTAATCCATCTGACCTATGCTTTTTTGCAGCAGAAGCGAGAATCTTTCTTTTCCGTATTTGTTTATAAATTCATCAGGGTCGCACCCGTCCGGCAGGCTTACCACCTTTGTTTCAACGCCGGCGTCCGATAAGATCTTTATTACGGCGTTTGTCTTTGCTATGCCCGGCGCGTCGCCGTCGTAACAGATAACGACTTTGTTTTTATAACGTCTTATCAGCGCCGCCTGCTCCTCCGAAAACGACGTTCCGAGCGAAGCTATGGCGTTTGTAAAACCAGACATATGAAGCGCTATGACGTCCGTCTGACCTTCGCACAGGATGAAAAAATCTTCTTTAGAATTCTTTGCAAAGTTCATAGCGTACAGATTTCTGCGTTTGCTGAATGCCGGCGTATCGTTCGTATTCTTATATTTTTGTCCTTCCGCCGGTTTTTTTTCAAGCGATCTCGCACTGAAGCCGACAACGTTGCCCGCCGCGTCTATTATAGGGAAAACAATGCGGTGCTCAAACGTACTGTAACCGCCGCGGTTGACCAGAAACGCGTCCGCCAGCTCGTTAGGTTTATAACCGAGGTCCGTCAGGTATGTAAACAGTTTTTTGTCCGGCGGACTGTAACCGAGCCCGAAGTGACGCACCGCCGCGGTAAGTCCTCTGCCGGATATATAGTCGGTCGCTTCTTTGTATTTGCCGGACGTAAGCTGGTTGTGGAAATATTTGGCCGCTTCCCTGTTTGCGTCAAGTATGCGTCTTCTTCTGTCGGACGATTCGCGGTCGTATCCGTTATCCGGCACCGTAAGTCCCGCGCGCTGCGCGAGCTGCTCTATCGCGGAGCCGTAATCTATATTATCGGCTTTCATTACGAAGCTGACAACGTCGCCTCCGACGCCGCAGCCGAAACAGTAAAAGGATTCCGTCCTTTCGTATACCGTGAAAGAAGGTGTTTTTTCATTATGGAACGGGCAGCAGGCGGTATATAAATTACCCGCGCGTTTAAGCGGCACGTATGAATTTATAACGTCGACTATCCTGTTTCTTTTTTTCAGTTCTTCCAGAAATTCTGCCGGATATGCCAAAATTCCACCACCTTTCGTATATAATATACATTTTGATCTTTTGTTTTACTCTTGATTTAAAAAAATTCCGCTGTGAATTTTTGTCACAGCGGGTCAGATCAGTTATTATAATTGCGTTTTATCTTTTTTGACGTTGTTTTTTCAAACTCCGTGTCTCTTATCCGTATTTCCGAAATGTGTTTGTATGAGGCTTTATCCGCGGTCTTTGATCTTACTTCTTCTTTTAACCGCTCCGTGATCTCTTCTTCCGTCATGCCTTTTGTGCGGTCCGGGTCCGGATATATCTCAGCCAAAAGTCCCGTCTCCTGTCCGGACTCGTCTTTAATGCCGTACACGACGACTTCCGCTATATAATCTGATGCGAGCAGATATTCTTCAATTTCTTCAGGATATACGTTTTTGCCGTTTTTCAATACTATGAGATTTTTCTTTCTGCCCGTAATCACGAGCCTGCCGTCTTTATTGAAGTGTCCTATATCTCCCGTATGGAACCAGCCGTCTTTTAATACCGTTTCCGTTGCTTTTTTGTTTTTGTAATACCCGAGCATGACCGTGTCGCCTTTTGCAACGATCTCGCCGTCGCCGTATTCGTCCGGCTGATATATTTTTATGTCCACACACGGAACGACAACGCCTACCGTGCGGTAATCGCTGTAATCGTTTCTGTTGACGGACAAAAGCGGCGAACATTCCGTTATACCGTAGCCGTTTCTTAATTTTATGCCTATCGCGTCAAAAAACTCGCCGAGCTCTTCGCGCAGCGGCGCGCCGCCGGTGACTATCATTTTAAGATTGCCGCCGAAGCTCTCTAAGATCTTTGCAAAAAATCTGCCGCGCAGATCAATTCCCGTCTTTCTCAGCGCGTTGCTCAGTTTTATCGTATTTTTAAGCGTTTCCGCTTTGCCGGACTTTTCCGCTTTTTTCCATACCGCGTTATAGAAAAATTCAACGAACACGGGAACGAGCAGGATATAATCCGGCTTATAAAGTCTGAGATTTTCCGATACGGCGCGCAGACTTTCGTTTATGCATATCGTGCAGTGCTTGTGAAGCGAGCCTAAAATATCACATACCGCCTCGTACGTGTGATGGTACGGCAGAACGGAAAGTCCCGTGCCGTCCACCGTTATCGTCTGAAGTCCGTAATAGACCATTGAGGTGAGGTTGCGCAGAGACAGCATAACGCCTTTTGCCGTGCCTGTCGTACCGGACGTGTAAACGAGCATTTTAAGGTCGTCTCTTTTGTTTGATGAGTCAAGATATTTTCTTTTGCCTTTTGCAAGGCTTTTTTCGCCGGATTCAACAAGCCTGTAAAACGATCTGTAAAATTCCCCGTCCTCGTGGTCGTCCATGTTGACAAACAGTTTTATAGCTTTCATTTTACTTATGTTTTCACAAACAAAGTCCTTTTTCTTGCCGGAAAAGAAAAGTACCGCGGCGTCGCTCATATTTATAAGATTAAGCGCTTCCGTATCCGGCAGGTCTTTGTCTATGGGAACTATAACGCCGGCGCCTTTCAGCACGGTTATAAACGTTATTATCCATTTATGGCTGTTTTCGGATAAAACGGCGAATTTACAGTCAGAAAATCCAAGCTCGGAAAGAGCCGTGCCGAGCTTATCCGTCTTTTCTTCAAGCTCTTTATACGTTATTTCCTTGACCGTGCCTTTGCTTTTATATTTAAGCGCCGTTTTATCGGCGTCATCCCTTACGGCGATATCCATCATTTCCTTGAAATCATAGAATTTTACAACGTTATATAAAGGATAATTTTTATTCATTTTGTATCTCCGGATTATTCTCTTGACTTTGTTATAAATTTATGTTATATTTAATACCGTTAAAACGTGATTTAGTTACATTCCAAAACTTATTCTTACCTGTGGAGTCGATATTATGCAGATATTGAGCCTTATATTACTGTCGCTCAGTCTTGCCATGGACGCTTTTTCCGTGTCGTTATGCAAGGGACTGAAACTGAAAAGCCGGCTTTTGAAAAGCGCGCTTATCATTGGATTGTTTTTCGGCGCGTTTCAGGCTCTTATGCCGGTCATCGGCTGGCTTCTCGGACGCGGGATAATAGAATATATAGATAAATACGACCATTTTATCACTTTCGGGATCCTTTCTTTCATAGGCGGAAAAATGATATTTGACGCAATAAAAGGAGAGGACGACAAAACGTCGGATAAACTGAAAATAAAAGAACTGATAGTTTTATCAATAGCGACAAGCATTGACGCGCTGGCTGTGGGATTTACTTTTTCTTTTGACGCCGGAGTCAATATAGCGCTATACGCCGCGGTAATAGGCGGTATAACGTTTGCGGTATGTTTCGGCGGCGTGTTTTTGGGGTCCGTTTTCGGCAACAAATTCGGCAAGCCTGCGTCCGTTGCCGGCGGCTGCGTGCTTATACTTATAGGCGTTAAATTACTGCTTGAAGGGCTGGGTGTGTTATCGTTATGAGACCTTCGCACATTTTATGGGATTTCAACGGCACGATACTTGACGACGTTATGCCGTGCATCAACAGTATAAACGAACTGCTTGTCAAATACGGTAAAAAACCGCTGTCCGACGTTGCCGAATACCAGAAAGTTTTCGGATTTCCGATCAAAGACTATTACAAACGCATAGGCTTTGATTTTGATGAAGTCAGCTTTGAGGTGCTTGCGGTCGAATGGGTGGAGCTGTATAATAAATACAACGAACCGATAAAAGCCTGTCCGCGCGCAAAAGAGGCTCTGCAGTACGTAAAGGATAAAGGCGTGCCGCAGCTTATTCTTACCGCTTCCAAAACGGAAATGGTTTACGATCAGCTTGGAATGCTCGGTTTAAGAGACTATTTTGATACTGTTATAGGTCTTGACAATATCCACGCCGCCGGAAAAACGGATATAGCGCTCAACTGGGTAAAACGGGCGCGCCCCGCCGCTCCGGTACTTATAGGCGATACGGAACACGACGCGCAGACCGCGGACGCGATAGGCGCCGGATGTCTGCTCGTAAGCTGCGGCCATATGCCCGCGGAAAAGCTGATAAAACTCAAGCCCGTGTTTGACGATCCTTATCAGGCGGTAAAAAGCATTTTATAATTTTAAAGGTTGCGAATATGCCCGCAACCTTTAGTTTTCCCATTCTTTTTTATCTTTTATATCGTCGTAAAGGGACAGATACGATCCGTATCTTTCCTTATTTATCACGCCGTCTTCCGCGGCTTTTTTTATTGCGCAGCCGTCTTCTTTCGTATGCGTGCATTTTGTGTATTTGCATTTAAAAAGATACGGTTCAAATTCCGGGAAAAGATACGGCAGCTCTTCTTTTTTGCAGAAATCAAATTTCTCAAAATCAAGCAGACTGAAACCGGGCGTGTCCGCAAGGAACGTATTTTTATCCGTTTGATAAAGCGTTACGGCTCTTGTGGTGTTTTTGCCGCGCTCGATCTTTTTGCTTATCTGTCCCGTTTCGCAGACAAGATCGAGCTCCGGGTAAAGCGCGTTTATAAGAGTTGATTTTCCGACGCCGGACGCGCCGCAGAACGCGCTTACGGCGCCTTTTTTTCCGCTTACGTATTTTTTCAGACCGTCTATGCCGGTATTTTCCGCGCTCGATACGGCAAAGCTGTCATATCCGCAGGAAAGATACAGTTTTTTTATCTCATTTGCTCTTTTTTTGTCAAGCTCGGATTTTGTTATGACGATGACGGGCCTGATGCCGGAATTCTCACAAATGACCGTCATTTTATCTGTAAGTATATGTACCGGCTCCGGCTTTCTGCACGATAAAACGATATACAGGATATCAAGGTTTGCAAGCGCGGGACGTATAAACGAGTTTTTTCTTTTTTCAACTTCGTTTATCACGTATCCGCTTTCATCCTCGCGCAGATAAACTATATCCCCCGGCAGGGGTTTTATCCCCAGATGTCTGAAAACGCCTTTAGCGTAAACGTTGTTTATATTCTCGCCGCCGTCGGATATAACGGAATATCTGCCGCCTATACAGGACAGTATCCTTGCCTTAACGGGGCTGTTATACGTACTGTTCACGCTTTACGCTTCTTCCGGCGTCACGGCTTCTTCCGTTGTCGTTACTTCGTTTCCTTCTTCATCCGTCTCGGTCTCGGTATCGGTATCCGTTTCCGTTTCCGTCTCCGCCGGGCCTAAAGAGACCGTTATATCTATCTCAGTACCGACGGCCGCTTCATTCTGCGCCGTGACGCTTTGGAATATTACCGTGTTTTTCGGAAATTCGGATTCCGCAAACGTGACGTTTCCTATTGTAAATCCGAGACTTGTAAGGCTCTGGTTGGCTTCCGAAAAGTCTATGCCGCAAATGTTGGGGACGACTTTCTTTTCAACAACATAGCCTCTTGATACGTAAACTTTTATCTTTTGCCCTATTTCCACCTCGCTGCCGGCGGGCGGGTCAGTGCGTATGACATACTCCGCGGGGACGTTTATATCGTCTACGCGTTCCGCTTCAAGATCATAACGGCTTGAATACTCCGCGCGTACGCTCGTAAACGCTTTGTAAGTAAGATCCGGCATTATCTCTTTCGTCGCGCCGGTATAAACGTACAAAACGAGTTCAAGACTTGACGTCTTTCTTCTCTCCGATCCGCCCTCGGGATTCTGGAGCACTATCTCGTTTATCTTCGATCCGCTCGTACCGGGCTTCAGCGTGATTTTGTAACCGAGCTCAGACAGCTCTTCACGCAGTCCCTCGTTGTAAACCATGCCGACGTAATTTTTGATCTTGACGTCCTTTGCGGTCTTGTTTTCCGCCGGAACGTCGGACAGCGTCATATTGAAAAGGTTTACCACAAATACTATGCCGTATATGAAAACAACTATCATAAACGACGTGAAAACTCCCAAAATGATGGGCAGAACAAGTCCGCCGCGTTCTCTTACGGTTTTCTTGTTTGAATTCTTTTTCTGCTTTGTTTTTTTCTTCTTCTTTTTCTGGCCGGCTTTCATCGCTTCAAGCTCGGCTGCGGATCTGAATTTTATACCCGGATTTTTCTTTAGAGCGGATATATGAGCAAGCATCTGTTTTGCCGACTGATAGCGCATTTCGGGCGATTTTTCCATCGCTCTCATTATTATCTGGTCAAGGCCCTGCGGCATTTCCGGCTTGATCTCACGCGGGTTTTTAGGCGTTTCGTTTACGTGCTTGTAAGCGACGGCGACGGGCGTGTCTCCGGTAAACGGCAGCTCACCGCAGGAAAGCTCATACATAAGTACGCCGACTGAATAAAGATCGGATCTCTCGTCTATCGGCTCTTTGTTCATTGCCTGTTCCGGTGAGATATAGTTGACAGTACCGATCGCGCGGTCCGTCACCGTGAAAGTATCCGTATTAGGCAGTTTGGCTATGCCGAAATCAGCAACCTTTATAAGGCCGTTTTTGAGCAGCATTATGTTCTGCGGCTTTATATCGCGGTGGATGACGCCCTTGCTGTGGGCGTGTTCGAGCGCGCGCAGTATCTGCTCCGATATATTAAGCGTTTCACGCCAGGACAAAGATCCGCCTTTGTGCTTTAAAAACGCTTTGAGCGTGATACCCTCAATATATTCCATTACGATATATTTGGTATTGCCTTTGACGGAAACGTCGTATATATTAACTATATTTTCGTGCGAAAGCATTGCGACGGCTTTTGATTCGTTTATGAATCTCCTTAAAGCCTCGGAATCTCCCGCAACGTCGTTTTTAAGCATTTTTATGGCAACGGTACGGTTCATAAGTATGTCTTCGGCTTTAAAGACTATTGCCATGCCGCCCACGCCTATGACCTTTTCTATTCTATACCGTTTATCAAAAACTCTGCCGATATATTTATCAAATGCGTCCATTCAGATACCTCTTAAATCAATCGTTTTCGGCAAGGATGACCGTAATATTGTCAGGACCGCCCGCCTTGTTTGCGGCCTCTATAAGCAGTCTGACTTTTTCGTCACCGCTGACCGATACGTCGCACACCGTCTCGTAAATAAAGCTCTCGTCAAGGGCGTTTGTAAGCCCGTCTGAGCATAAAAGCAGTTTGTCCGGCAGACCGTCAAGCCTGTAAATATCCGGCTCAACCTGATCTTCCGTGCCCAGGCACTTTGTTATTATGTTTTTCTGCGGGTGAGTAGCCGCCTCTTCCTTTGTTATGCGGCCCATGTCCACAAGATACTGTACGTATGAATTGTCCTTGCTTATCTGGCGCAGCTCTCCTCTGCTCACCTCGTAAAGACGGCTGTCGCCGACGTTTAAGGCTATCACCCCGTCCGAAAGTATGAGGGCCGATATGACCGTCGTACCCATGCCTTCAAGCGACGGATCCTCGCCGCGTTTATATATTTCCGCGTTTGCCGTCTGAGCGGCTTTGCAAAGCAGTTTTTCCGCCTCTGTTCTCGTTATCTTTCTGGCACCCTGCACTGCTTCAAGAAGCCCGCCCGCTATGCAGTTGTCAAACGCCTGCATCGCGGCTGTGCTTGCCTCTTCTCCGCCGTTGGCTCCGCCCATGCCGTCAAAAACGGCGCATAAGGCAAGATCGTCTCCGAATTCTCTTATCAGAAAACGGTCCTGATTGACGGGGCGGCGCACGCCTGTATCGCTTTTTCCGAATATCCTCATCATTATTTACCGCATTACCAAATAAAGTATGCCTTTCATAGCCTGCGTAATATTTTACTTTTATCGTATCTAATTATAATACTCTAAACCGAAAATAATATGAATTTTTATTAAATTTTTGGGTAAAGACGTCAAATACCGCCGCTTCTTTCATATTTCTGCGCGCGAAGCTGGCCGCAGGAAGCGTTTATATCCGAACCGAGCCTGCGTCTTACCGTGGCGTTTACTCCGCATTTTTCAAGCGTTTTTACGAAATTTTCCGTCATTATTTTATCTCCGCGTCTGAAATCGCGTTCTTTTATCGGATTTACAGGTATGAGATTTACGTGTATCGCCATGCCGGGAAGATTTGATTTTAAAAGCTGCGCTAAGACTTTTGCGTCGTTTTCGGAATTGTTTTTGCCGTCTATCAAGGCGTATTCAAAGCTGATACGGCGTCCGGTCTTTTCAAAATATTCTCTGCACGCCGGCAGCAGTACCTCAATAGGATATCTGCGGTTTACCGGCATTATCTCGTTTCTCTGCTCGTTTGTAGGACAATGAAGCGAAACGGACAGTGTTACGGGAAGTCCCTCGTCCGTAAAGCGTTTTATACCGTCGACAAGGCCGCAGGTGGAAAGCGAGATCTTGCGGCAGCTTATATTCGCTCCGTTTTCGCTGTTTAACAGTTTTATAAATCTTATCACGTTATCATAATTGTCAAACGGCTCGCCCATGCCCATGATAACTACGTTTGAGACGCGCTCTCCCATATCGTTCTGCGCAGTATAGATCTGAGACAGCATTTCGGAAGCGTAAAGGCTTCTCTGCAGTCCGTTTAACGTTGAGGCGCAGAAACGGCAGCCCATGCGGCAACCCGCCTGGCTTGATACGCAGACCGTGTTTCCGTACTCGTGACGCATGAAAACGCTTTCTATGTATTCGTTATCAAAGCATTTGAACAGGTATTTGACCGTGCCGTCTTCGGATACGAGTTTATTTTCTATACTGACAGACGGTATGATACACTGCGTTTCAAGCTTTTCTTTCATCTTTTTAGGAACGTTGGACATCTGCTCAAGCGAAGCGCCGGTATGCAGCCATTTGAAAAGCTGTTTTGCTCTGTATTTTTCTTCTCCAATCGATAAAACGAACTGTGTCAGCTCGTCCTCGTACATTGATAAAATATCGGGCAGCATTTTATTTCCTTCTTATTTTTGCCGTGTAAAATCCCTCAACTCCGTCAGTATGCGGATAGAAGGTCTTTTCAAATAACAGCTCAAAATCAGCGTTGTTCTTTATAAAATCGGATACGTTTTTACCGTTTTCGTCGGATATAACGGTGCAGGTTGAATAGACCATTATCCCGTCTTTTTTAAGATACGTTGACGCGGATTCCAGGATAGCTCTCTGCGTTGATATGAGCCTTTTCGTATCCGTTATCTCTTTATATCTCATATCCGGCTTCTGACCTAAAACGCCTAAACCCGAACACGGAACATCGCATATTACGCGGTCGCATTTACCCGTAAGCTCCGGCAGCGGCTCGCGTCCGTCGTGTTCGGCTGTTTTGATTATATTTATACCTAATTTTGACGCGGTGTTATCTATAAGTTTCAGTTTGTTTTTATGTATATCAAAAGCGTATATCTCGCCGTTGTTCTTCATCTGTATCGCGGCGGATATCGTCTTGCCGCCAGGCGCCGCGCAAACGTCCGCGACGGTCATTTTTGGCTCGGCGTCAAGCAGCGCGACAGCCGCCTGACTTGCGCCGTCTTCAACGTAGGCAAGATCGCCTGTGATTTCAAACAGTTTTTCCGTATCGGCAAAGCAGGTGAGTTTAAGTCCGAAGTCGCTTTGAGTGATCGGCTCAGACGTTATGCCGTTTTCTTCAAGGAGTTTTTTTAACTCGGAAACGGTCGTTTTCAGCGTATTTACGCGCAGAGTTATATATCTGTTTTTGAAAAGCGAGGAAAGCATTTTTTCCGCTTCCTCAAAGCCGAGTTCGTTTATCAGAATATCACAGATCTGCTCCGAAACGGAATATTTTACCGAAAGATACGGCGCGTTGTTTTTACGTTTTATCTCCGGCATCCCTTCCGCCGCCACGCGGCGAAGCACCGCGTTTACGAATCCCGCGGCGGACGTTCTCTCATATTTTTTTGCAAGCTCCGCCGCTTCGTTCACTACCGAATAATCGGGCACGCGGTCAAGGTATAACAGCTGATAAACTGATATGCGCAGGATGTTTTTCATCTCATACGTCATATCGGCTAAAGGTTTATCCGAATAGAAAGATACGGTGTGATCAAGCGTTATACGGCGTTCAAGCACGCCGTAAAACAGTTTTGTGTAAAGCGCTTTTTCCGCGCCTTTAAGTCCGAATTTCTTTATTGCCGCGTCCGCTTCAAGACTGCCGTATTTGCCCTGTCTTTCAAGCCTGCAAAGCGAAAGGACTGCAAGCTCACGCGCGGTATATCTTCTTTTTTCTTCCATTATCTTCTCTTTATGCGGGTAACGTAATATAATAGCTGCATGGTGGATACGGCAAGCGAGCCGACGTACGTCATTGCGGCGGCGGTAAGCACTTTTTTAACGCCTTTAAGCTCTTCCTCCGTAAGCTCTCCGGATTCAGACAGTATGGTCACCGCTCTTTTGCTTGCGTTGAATTCGACCGGCAGCGTAACGAGCTGGAACAGAATAACGAGCAGAAAGCAGGCCACGCCCGCTATTGCAAGCGGTTTTATTGCAAAAACTATACCTGCGAAAATAAGCGGTATGGCAAGACGTGAGCCTATATTGCATACCTTTACGGTCGCCTGTCTTAATTTAGCCGGTCCGTAATCTTCCGCGTACTGTACGGCGTGTCCGGCTTCGTGCGCGGCTATGCCGACCGCCGTAACGCTTGATACGGAATATACGCGGTCCGACAGATGGATGACGGAAGACGACGGATCGTAATTATCCGTAAGATCTCCTTTGATAAGCCCTATGTTTACGCCGGCAACGCCGGCTTTTCTCAAAACGAGCTCGGCCGCCGCGGCTCCGCACATATTCGTCTTTACGTTTGAATATTTTGATACCGTTGATTTGAGTACTATCTGTATTATAAGCACCAGCAAATACGCCGGCAGCATATAAAGAAAATATTCTATCCAGTACATTATTCTTTACTTAAAAAATCTCCTTCGCTTATCTGTCTGCCTCTGATATAGTCCGCGCTTTTCATCTTCTGCTTTCCCTCGGGGACAAGCTCTTTAATATCAAGCGCGCCTTCGCCGCAGGCTACGATAAGACTGTTGTTTTTTGCGTCGGCTTTCAGTACCGTTCCCGGCGCTCCTTTGCCTAAGCAAACCTCCGTTTTTGCTATTCTTAAACCTTTTCTGCCTTTTTCCGAGTTCTGATAACAGCCGCAGATCAGATACGGATAAACGCCGCGGATCAGATCGTGCAGTTGTTTTGCGGGTCTGTCAAAATCAAGCATAAGCCCGCTTTTTTCAATTTTGGGCGAATACGTCGCTTTGCTTTCATCCTGCTTTTCATATACCGCCGTACCGTCAAATATATGCGGTAAAGTGTTTATAAGCAGATCGGAGCCGGTTTTGCCCATTATATCAAACAGCTCGCCGCAGTTCATACAAGCCGGTATATCTATATCCGCTTTTGATATCATATCGCCGGTGTCGCAGCCGGCGTCCATACGCATTATCGTAACGCCGGTTTTCGTCTCTCCGTTTATGATGCATCTCTGGACCGGCGCCGCGCCTCTGTAAGCGGGCAGAAGCGACCCGTGGACGTTTATACAGCCGTATTGCGGTATTTTTAACAGTTCTTCCGGAAATATCTTGCCGTACGCCGCGACGACTATCATATCCGGCGCTTCGGCTCTTATTTGTTCTGTTACGGCGTCGTCTCTTAACGTTTTAGGCTGAAAGACGGGTATATTATGAGCCTCCGCGTATTCTTTGACGGGCGGAGACTGCATTTTGTTGCCTCTGCCTTTCGGCTTGTCCGTCTGAGTATAAACGGATACGACGTTATAATTATGTGTAACAAGCCCGTCAAGTATGCTCACGGCAAACTCCGGCGTGCCGAAAAATATTATTTTTTTATCAGTCATTTTCAATTTCTTCTTTTGATAACATCCTCACGGCTTTATCGTAAAATATTATTCCGTCAAGATGATCTGTTTCATGGCAAAGCGCGCGCGCCAGAAGTCCCTCTCCCTCTACGGTAAAGGTATTGCCGTGTCTGTCCGTCGCTTTGACTTTCACTTTTGCGGGACGGTGCGTTATGCCCCATCTTTCCGGGACGGAAAGACAGCCTTCAACCTCTTCCTGCTCGCCGCTCTGTTCGATTATCTCCGGATTTATAAGCTCTATAAGCTCGCCCGGTTCGCATTCGACTATTGCGATACGGCGCAGAACGCCCACCTGCGGCGCGGCAAGACCGACGCCGTTGGCTTTATGAAGCGTATCTTTCATATCGTCAAGAAGTCTTAATATCCTCGGCGTTATCTCCGTAACGGGACGGCATACTTTTCTTAACGTTTCGTCTCCGTCTTTTACAATATTCAAAACAGCCATATATTCGCTCCTACATCTGATTCGGATTAATGTCTACCGAAATCCCTATATGTCTCGGGTATTTTTTCATAAACGCTTTTATTATTTCCGCGGTAAGCTGCCTTTGCCGCTTGCCCATGCGCGTTTTACATAAAAGCTGCATACGGCAAACGCCGTTTATCCTGTATATCTGCATCTCACACGGACCGTAAATAAGCATTTTCACGTCGTTATATTCCGATGAGATCCTGCCTTCAACTGCTTTTCTCAACTGCATTGAGGCGCGGCGAAGCAGCTCTTCGTCGTCCGACTGCAGCGAAAACAGAATTATATCGCAGAACGGCGGGAACAAAAGCATTTCCCGCATTTTTATTTCTGATTCAAAAAATTTATCGTAATCCTGTTTTTTGGACAGTTCTATTATTTCGTGCTCCGGATTGAACGTTTGTATAACGGCTCTGCCGGGCTTTTTGCCTCTTCCGGCGCGCCCGATGACCTGCGTGAGCAAAGAAAACGATCTTTCGTGCGCGTGATAATCGTCTAAGTAAAGCGCGTTGTCCGTCATTACCACGCCTACGAGCGTGACGTCCGGAAAATCGTGCCCTTTTGTCACCATTTGCGTGCCTACAAGTATATCCGCTTTATGTTCTCTGAAATCACTCAATATGCGGTCGTACGCGTTTTTCTCCGTCGTCGTGTCCGCATCCATGCGCAGTATTTTCGCACCCGGAACGGCGTTTGCTATCTGTTCGTCTATGCGCTGCGTACCGTAACCTATCCTGCCTATGTGTTCCGATCCGCACTCAGGGCATTTATCCGGCTCTTTTACAGAATAACCGCAGTAATGGCACATCAAACGGCCTTTTTCCGCTCCTCTGACTTTGTGATAAGTCAGCGAAACGTCGCAGTTGGGACACATTATCACCTTGCCGCACATTTTGCACGATACGTAGTGACTGTAGCCGCGGCGATTCAGAAACAGTATGCTCTGCTCGCCTTTTCCGTACGTTTCGTTTAACAGGCTGCACAGTTTTACGCCTACGGGATCGGTTACGCCCTGAGCGTAATCTTCTCTCAGATCCGCGGTTATTACCTCCGGCAGTTTTGCGTCGCCGTAGCGCGAATCGAGCCTGATAAGATGATATATGCCTTGTTTTGCCTTGTAAAAACTCTCGACAGACGGCGTTGCTGACGACAAAAGCATGACGGCGCTGTTTTTTCCGCAGCGGAAACGCGCTATATCCACCGCGCGGTATTTAGGAGAAGATTCCGATTTATACGTCGTTTCCTGCTCTTCGTCTATAACGAACAGTCCGAGATCGGAAACAGGCGCGAAAGCCGCGGAGCGCGTACCTATTATCATATCCGCGTCTCCGTTTTTTATCCTGCGCCACGCGTCAAACCGCTCTCCCTCAGATAAAGACGAGTGTAAAACGGCTATCCTTTCTCCGTAAAACGAGCTGAAAATTCTGAGTGACTGCGGCGTCAGCGCTATTTCCGGCAAAAGCATTATCACTTTTCTGCCGGACGCAATCACTTTATCGCATACGGATTTTATAACAAGCGTTTTGCCCGCGCCCGTAACGCCGTAAAGCAGCGCCGCCTCGGGCTTGCCGGTATCGCACAGTTTTATCAGCTCCTCCGAAGCCGCCGCTTGCTCTTTGTTTAGCGCGGTTTCGGTTTTTTCTTCATTTACTCTGAACGCGCGCCTGTAACGCTCTGTTTTCTCGCATAAAACGGCTTTTTTATCGACCAGCGCTTTTATGTTTGCGGCGGTTACGGAAAGATCCGATAAGATAATTGATTTTTCCGTTTTTCCGTTTTCTTTCAGATACGCGATTATTCTGTTCTGCGCTTCGCTTCTGGTCGTTATCTCTGATACGAGCGTATAATACTCGTCATAAACTATGTTTTTAGATTCTTTAGTAAGACTTGATCTGTTTATAAATCCGTTTCTGCATAAGTATGATACGGCGTCCGTAACGGCTGCGCCGAATTCCTTTATAAGCGCGGAACGCGTGTTTATCGCTTTTGAAGCTATGGCGGAATATACGGCGCTTACTTTTGCGTTAAGCTCCGGCAGCGGTTTATCCGTTGTCTCATACCGCTCGTCAAGCGTGCCTAATATCGCCGTGGGAAACACCGTTCTTACGGCGTCGCCGAACGAGCAGAACGTGGTATTCTGCAGGAACTCAACAAGCCCGAGCATCTCGGGTGTAAGCGAATAAAATCTGCCGTATACGTGATCTATCGCTTTATATGCGATACCGCTTTCAGCTTCATCCTTAAGCTCCGTTACAACACCTAAAGAAATACGGTTTCCCGCTCCGAACGGCACGGTAACAAAAGCGCCGACAAAAGCGAATTCATCCGCTGTATAGCTGTAACCGTTTTCGCAGTCATACGGAAGCGAAAGCAGTTTAACGGTAGCTATAAGCATTATTTCGGTCTTGTTTCCTCAACGATGGCGTATTCGCCCTCGTCAAGCATCCTTATAGCGTTTCTGACCGCTTTTTCGTCGCGGAGCTCTGGTCTTATCATGGAAGCAAGCGGCTTATCCGTTTCCTTTGCGGTTATTTTTCTTTCCGCTTCTTCTCTTTCGCGCACGTATTCGTCCGTGACGATATGAGCGCATTTCGACGTAGCTATAACAAGCTCGTAGCGGTTGTATTTGTTGTTCTTCGTAAGTTCTTCAATTGAAGGTTTTATCATTTTTTCTCTCCTTATTTATTAAAAAATTCATTCGGAAAATCCGGATTGTTTTTAGTTTTGTTTGCTTCAACTTCTGCTATTATCTCAAGCTGTCTGACACATTCGTCTATTTTGCCGTCGTCATTTTGCAAAAAGTAATCGTACTTATCAAAATATTCTAACTCATCACGCGCTCTTGTAAGGCGTTTAAGTATTTTTTCCTCGCTCTCCGTACCTCTGTCGCGCAGTCTTTGTTCAAGCACGGCGTACGACGGCGGCAGAAGCATAACGAGCACCGCGTTCTTATCGCGTTTTCTTACCTGCATGGCGCCTGCGACGTCTATTTCAAGTATTACGTTCACGCCTCTTTCGATATACGGTATCAGCTGCGACACGGGAGTGCCGTAATATTCGCCCGTGTACTGAGCGTATTCGTAGTAATCGCCGCGGGCGATGCCTTCTTCAAACTCGTCTTTTGTTATAAACCGGTAATCAACGCCGTTCTGCTCGGCTCCGCGCGGCTTTCTTGTTGTATCGGATATGGAATAATGAAAATTGAGACCTTTTTGCATCAGCCTTTCTCTGACCGTGCTTTTGCCTGATCCGGCGGGACCGGATAAAACGAATACAGTTCCTTTTTTCATTTTTCCGCGCCTCCCTCAAAAAGCCTTTCGGATATAGCCTCCGACGTAAGAGCGCTTAATATAATATGATCGCTGTCCGTAATTATGACCGCTTTCGTCTTTTTTCCGCAGGTGACGTCTATGACTCTGCCCGTATCCTTTGCGTCGGATACCATGCGTTTGACCGGCGCTGATTCGGGCGAACAGACGGCGATGATCCGGTCGGACGAGACCATGCTTCCGTAACCGATATTGATAAATTTCATTATTTTACCTCACTCGATATTCTGTATCTGCTCTCGTATCTTCTCAAGCTCGCATTTTATGGCGACCACGTCAGCGGTTATCGCCGGGTTCTGCGCTTTTGAGCCGGTGGTATTCGCTTCACGGTTCATCTCCTGGCACCAGAAATCAAGATTGCGACCGGCAGGTCCGTCTCCGTCAAGTATTTCCGTAAACGCTTTGATATGAGAACGCAGGCGCACGAGCTCTTCGTCAGTTGCGACTCTGTCAGCGAATATCGCACACTCGGTTATCACGCGGCTCTCGTCGACCGCCGCGCCCACCTCGGCAAGCGTGTCCTTAAGTTTCTTCAACAGTCTTGCTTCATATTCCTTTACCGCGTCGCCGGATTTTGCGTCAATACTGTCTACGGTCTTTGAGATCGTCTCGAGCTTCAGCTTTACGTCCGAGGTAAGTCTCGCGCCCTCGGCGCGTCTCGCTTCGTCAAAGTATCCTATCGCTTCCGTAAGTACGGTTTTGATGCGTTCCCAGTCAGCTTCAAGATCGTCTTCTTTTTTCGTTACCGTGAACAGATCCCTGTTCTCGGCTACTTTCATTACCGAAATATCGTCCGGCAGATCGAACTTATCGCGCAGTTCTTTCAAAGCGTTTATATACATTTCCGCATAGTCCGCGTCAAGCGACAATATCTCTCCCTCCGTCTGAGGGATATCAACGGAAACGTACACGTCAACTTTTCCGCGGGTCACGCCGCAGGCGAGCAAAAGTGGTTTTATGCGTTCCTCCGCGAACGTATAGACCCTCGGCAGTCTGACTGAAACGTCAAGCGTTCTGTTGTTGACGGACTTTACCTCAACTGTTATGTCGTATCCGTCAATGCGCTCACGGGCTCTGCCGTAGCCTGTCATACTTTTAAGCATAATAAACTTCCTTTTATATTTATTCTGAATAATATTATATAAATCCCGCTTATGCTTGTCAACTTTTTTAACATTAAAGTTAAGTAATGTTTACCGCGTATTTTTTTGCTGTTTACCGCGCGTTTATATTCGCATTTTTATTGGGTAAAATACACAAAAATCCGGTTTTTATACGTATATTTGCATAAAATATGCAGATTTTTATTTTTTTATAAATTCCTATTGACAATTTATGCATTATGGTGTATAATATGTGCATAATTATTCAGTGAGGATGAATATGGCAAAAGTATTTATCGACGGAGCAGCGGGAACGACCGGGTTGAAAATATACGACCGTTTGAGCGCCCGCTCCGATATTGAACTAATAACTTTACCCGATCAGCTGCGTAAAGACGACAGCGCACGCGCGGATGCTGTGCGAAGATCCGATATCACGTTTCTCTGTCTGCCGGACGACGCGGCGGTAAACGCCGTATCTCTTGCGGATGAAAACACCGTGGTAATAGATACGTCCACGGCGCACAGAGTAGCAGACGGCTGGGTCTACGGTATGCCGGAGCTTGAAGGTCAGAAAGATAAAATAAGATCTTCAAAGCGGATAGCAAATCCGGGATGCCACGCAAGCGGATTCATAGCGCTGGTCGCTCCGCTTATATCAAACGGAATAATAGATAAGACCGCTTTGTTATCCTGCTTTTCTCTTACCGGTTATTCCGGCGGCGGCAAAAAGATGATAGCCGAATACGAGAGTGAAGACAGAAACGTTCTGTATGAAGCGCCGAGACAGTACGGGCTTTCACAAAGTCACAAGCACCTGCCGGAAATGAAAGCGATATGCGGACTTGACAACGCTCCGGTCTTCTGCCCGGCGGTCGCGCCGTTTTACTCCGGTATGGAAGTGACGGTACCGCTGTTTGACGTAGATATTGAAAAAATAAAAGAAATATATTCGGATACTTATAACGGCGTGATCCGGTACAAAGACGCGTCGGAAAACGGATTTGTATCAGCCGGAACGTTATCCGGCAAAGATTCAATGTACGTTTACGTACACGGAAACAGTGAAAGAGCTGTTCTGTGCGCCGTATACGACAACCTGGGCAAGGGCGCGTCCGGCGCGGCGATACAGAATATGAATATTATACTTAACGAAGTAGAGACAAAGGGATTGATATTATGAAAACAGTAAACGGCGGCATATGCGCCGCAAAAGGCTTTACCGCAAGCGGAGTCCACTGCGGCATAAGGCACAATAAAATAAAAAAAGATTTATCGCTTATATACAGCGAAGTACCGGCAGCCGCCGCCGCGGTATACACGACCAACCTCGTAAAAGGCGCGCCGCTTACGGTGACTGAAAATCATCTTTCAAACGGATACGCGCAGGCTGTGATATGCAACAGCGGCAACGCCAACACGTGCAATAGCAACGGCATTGAGATAGCCGAGCAGACGTGTTCTCTGCTTGCTTCGGAGCTTGGTATAAAAGCTGACGACATAGTCGTGGCTTCCACCGGAGTTATAGGTCAGAAAATGAGTATAGAGCCTTTTGAAAAAGGTATAAAACCGCTTGTCAAAGCGTTGTCAAAAGACGGCTGCGACGACGCCGCGGAAGGCATAATGACGACGGACACGGTCAAAAAAGAAATTGCCGTTGAATTTGAGATAGGCGGCGTACCTTGCAAGATAGGCGGCATTGCAAAGGGCAGCGGAATGATACATCCGAATATGGCTACGATGCTCGTATTCATAACAAGCGACGTTGATATTTCCCCGGAAATACTGCAGTACGCGCTGTCTGCCGATATACAGAACACTTTCAATATGCTGAGCATTGACGGCGACACGTCGACGAACGACATGGTCGCAGTGCTTGCAAACGGTATGGCGAACAACAAAAAAATAACGGATAAAGATGAGGATTTCAAAATATTCATGGCAGCGCTCAACACCGTGACCGTAACTCTGTGCAGAATGATAGCAGGTGACGGCGAAGGCGCGACAAAACTGCTCGAATGTTCGGTTTCCGGCGCAAAAACGCTTACCGACGCAAAGACCGTTGCAAAATCCGTAGTTTGCTCTTCACTGCTGAAAGCCGCGATGTTCGGCGCGGACGCAAACTGGGGGCGCGTGCTCTGTGCCATAGGTTATTCGGGCGCGGACGTTGACGTAAACAAGATAGACGTTTACTTTGAAAGCAAAGCCGGAAAAATAAAAGTTTGCGAAAACGGATCCGGCGTTGATTTTTCGGAAGACGACGCAAAAAAGATACTTACGGAATCAGAAATAGATATTATAGTAAATTTAAACGACGGAGATAATTCGTCAAAAGCATGGGGCTGTGATCTTACGTATGATTACGTAAAGATAAACGGCGATTACCGCACGTAAAGGGGTCATATCATGTCAAATCTTTCAAACTCGGAGAGGGCGGAGGTTTTAACTCAGGCTCTTCCGTACATCAAAAATTATAACGGAAAAACGGTCGTGATCAAATACGGCGGCGCCGCGATGGTCAGTCCGATCTTAAAAGAACAGGTCATGGAGGATATAGTTCTCCTCTGGCTTATAGGCGTAAAAGTCGTGCTCGTGCACGGCGGCGGTCCGGAGATAACCGATCTTATGGTGAAGCTCGATAAAAAGCCCGAGTTCTATAACGGCTTGAGAGTAACGGACGCCGAGACGGCGGATATCGTTCAGATGGTGCTTGCCGGAAAGGTGAACAAAACGCTTGTAAAGCTGCTTGAGATAAAAGGCGGAAACGCCGTAGGTTTATCCGGTGTAGACGGAAAGCTGATCCAGGCGGAGGTGATGGATGAAAAGCTCGGATACGTAGGTAAAATAAAAAATATAAATATTAAGCCGGTATCCGATCTGCTTGACGCGGGATACATTCCTGTGATCTCAACTATCGGCTGTGACGACAAAGGCGACACTTTCAACATAAACGGCGATACCGCCGCCGCGTATATCGCCGGAGCCTTAAAAGCCGAAAGACTTATAATGATGACTGATACGGCGGGGATACTGCTTGACAAAGACGATCCCGGAACGCTTATACCGGCAATAACACCGGATGAAGCCGAAGAATTGAAAAGATCCGGAGTTATATCCGGCGGCATGATACCGAAGGTGGACTGTTGTACGGAAGCTCTTTCAAAGGGCGTTTTAAACGTAGTAATAATGGACGGGCGCATACCGCACTCCATACTTATGGAGCTTCTGACGGATGAAGGCGCCGGCACAATGGTAACGGGTACAAAGAAATGAGTATTACAGAACTTGATAAACAGTATATAGCGCACACTTACAACCGCTTTCCCGTTGAGTTTACTCACGGAAAAGGATCGGTCTTATACGGTACGGACGGTAAGGAATATATAGATTTAGGCTCCGGCATAGGCGTCACTTCTCTCGGCATCAGCCCGGACGGCTGGATAAATGCCGTGACCGAACAGATAATGAAGCTGCAGCACACGTCAAACCTGTATTATACGGAACCGGACGCGCTGCTTGCAAAAACGCTTTGCGAGCGCACGGGTTACAAAAAAGTCTTCTTTTCAAATTCCGGCGCGGAAGCCAACGAATGCGCCATAAAAGCCGCGCGTAAATACGCCGCGCAGACGAAAAACAGCGAGCATTACACGATAGTAACGCTGAACAACAGCTTCCACGGCAGGACTTTGACGACGCTTGCCGCGACGGGACAGCCGAAATTCCACGAGAATTTCCAGCCGCTGACGCCCGGCTTCGTTCACGCGACCGCTGAAAGCATTTACGAGCTTGAAGCGATAACGGCAAAATACAAAGTAGCCGCGTTTATGATAGAATGTATACAGGGCGAGGGCGGCGTCGTTCCGCTTGATCCGGAATACGTACACGAGCTGTTTGATTTTGCAAAATATCACGATATTTTAACAATAGTTGACGAAGTACAGACCGGAAACGGACGGACGGGAAAACTGTATTCTTATATGAATTACGGCCTGCAGCCGGACATCATAACAACGGCAAAGGGTCTTGCCGGCGGTCTTCCGATAGGCGCAACGCTTTTAAACGAAAAACTGCAGGACGTGTTTGAATACGGAGATCACGGCTCTACATTCGGCGGAAATCCCGTATCGTGCGCCGCGGCAAATTACGTTATGTCACAGATAACGGACGAACTTATGGCTGACGTTGCAAAAAAAGGCGAGATCATAAAAAAAGAACTTACAGGCGCTCCCGGAATTGAAAGCGTTACGGGTCTCGGGCTTATGGTAGGCGTAAAAACAACGCGTCCCGTATCGGACGTCGTTAAAGAATGCTTGCAGAACGGCGTTCTCTGCCTCACCGCCGCACACGGGATACTCCGTCTGCTCCCGGCTCTGAACATACCGGAAGAACTTTTAATAAAAGCTCTGGGCGTTATAAAAGACGTCTGTGCAAAACAGTGATTGTTATTTCCTTTATAAAAACTGCGGCGCGGTTTTATTGACCGCGCCGTGGTTTTTTATATTATACCGAAAACAATCAAAACGAAAAACAGTAAGGCAAAAATACAAATCAAAAACGATATCACAGCTGTTATTCTGCCGGGTATTCTGAATTTTTCCGGAGCTTTTTTTGATGAAAGCATTGCAAACAGCGTCGCTGAAAAGGACGTTATAAAATCAAGTATTATAACGTAGACAGAACCGATAGCCTGATATATTGCAATTAAAACGACACCTATAAATGATGTCGGTTCATCGGCAGTACCGGTATCCGGGCGAAACGTTAAGATCATTACCGCGATCACAGATAAAGCAACGGAAATAACAAGAAGAACGATCGAAATTATAAAGAAAACAGTCGGAATTATATTCTTTTTATCCATAAAATCACCGTATTATGCATCTTCGGGTGTTCGTTAAAACGGCGACACGGATTCAAAATCATACGTCCTGTTATATATCTTTTTCGCCGTTGTCTCATCTCCGGTTATCTCTATCAGCCCTCCGGCGCGGAACAGTACGGAAAGCGTTTGTTCCGGCGCTTTCCAGCAGGCGTTTGATACGACTTTCAGCTCTTTATCCGTACCCTCCGCTCCGCGCAGTATTGATACGGCTTCAAAGAAAAGTATGCTCGGTTCAATATGATAATCGCTTGATACTATTGCAAGTTTTTTTACCTGCGGATAGTTTTTTGTAAGTATCTCATATGTATATATAGCGTTTTGCGCCGTCGTTTCCGACTTGTTCTCTACTATAATACGCTTTTCCTCGATACCGTTCGATACCAGCCATTTTGCCATTTGCCCGGCTTCCGTCAGCGTCTTGTTGTTTGTCGCCGTGCCTCCGCCGGTACAGACGATATACGCGTTTTTATACTTGTTTGCGCTTGCAAGCGCGACTTCAAGCCTTTTTATAAGCTCGTTTCGCATACCGCCGTCGTCAAGGAGCTGAAAACCCAAAACGACTATGCAAAGCTCGTCAGTATCAGGCAATCCGTCCGTCAAAACGTCGTAATTAAGCGGCTGACGCAATCCTGCGCGCCACATATCCATTATTTTTGCCCAGCGCTCGCCTTCTTTTTGGTCCGCTTCTTTTATTTGTTTTAGAAGTTTATCCGCTTTGGCGATCGCGGGCGTTTCATAATAGCCGTAGGTGACGACCATTTCCTCAACAAGCTGTTTTACGGACTTTTGCGGTGTGACCGGCGCCGTATCAGGCGGTTTGGCTGTAAAATACGAATTCATAAGCGACATTACCGCAAGTATCAGAGATACGATAATTTTTATGATCATATCCATATAATTATCAGACTTTTTCCACTCCGAATACCGAATCTTCTCCGTTTATGTTCCAGTCCTTGACGTAACCCGCGGGCTCTGTAAACGATACGTTATCAGCCAGAGTTTCGTCTTTGATCTGTTCCATATTCTTTTCTACGTACACTTTGATCTTGTCGCAGACTTGCAGCGTTACGTTTATTCTGTCCATTACCTCAAATCCCGCGTCTTTACGCATGGTCTGGAGCTTTGATATCACCTCGCGCACAAAGCCCTCTTCGATAAGCTCTTCGGTCAGTTTCGTATCAAGCACTACCGTCACGCCGAAATCGGATATGGATTCATACCCTTCCACCTTTGCGGCGTCTATCAAAAGGTCCTCTTTTTCTATGAACAGCTCCTGTCCGTCAAGCGTTACTTTTATGCCGCCGGTCGCGTTTATCTCGTCCATCGCGGCGTTGCCGTCTACCGTCGTAAGATATTCACGGAAAGCGTTTATATTTTTGCCTAATTTCTTTCCGAGAGTTTTAAGCTGCGGTTTGAAAGAATACGTTGTGAAAGCTCTTAAATCGTCCGTGAACTGCGCGGATTTGACGTTGAGTTCGTCTTTTATTATATCAGTATAGAATTCGTTCAGCTTAGTCGGCGCGTTTATATACATTACCGACAGCGGCTGACGGTTCTTTATAACGGCGGCGTTTCTGCAGGCGCGGCCGAGAGATACTATATTGACCGCTTCGTCCATCGTTTTTTCAAGCTCAAGGTCTATCAGCTTTTCGTTTACGGTCGGGAAATCGCACAGATGCACGGATTCCGGCGCGGTTTTGTCAAGATTTGCTACGAGATTCTGATATATCTGCTCCGCCATAAACGGTATAAGCGGCGCGGAAAGCTGCGCAAACGTTACAAGGCACGTATAAAGCGTCATATACGCGGCTATCTTGTCGTCCGTCATATCCTTAGCCCAGAAACGCTCGCGGCAGCGGCGTACGTACCAGTTTGACAACTCGTCCACGAATTTCTCCATGGCTCTTGCCGTCTCTGTTATCCTGTAATTATCAAGATGATCGTCAACGGTCTTGACAAGAGAATTCAGCTTTGATAAGACCCACTTGTCTATGACCTGGAGCTTGTCGTATTCAAGCTGATGCTTTGACGCGTCAAATTCGTCTATATTTGCATACAGTACGAAAAATCCGTACGTATTCCAAAGCGTTCCCATGAATTTGCGCTGACCTTCAACGACAGCCGTCTTGCTGAAACGGTTCGGCAGCCACGGCGCGCTGTTAGAGTAGAAATACCAGCGTATCGCGTCCGCGCCGTGCGCGTCGAGCGCCTCGAACGGGTCAACGGCGTTGCCTTTGGATTTGGACATTTTCTGTCCGTTTTCATCCTGTACGTGACCTAAAACTATAACGTTTTTATAAGGGCTCTGATTGAATAACAGCGTTGATTCCGCCATGAGTGAGTGGAACCAGCCGCGCGTCTGGTCTATTGCTTCCGAAATGAAATCCGCCGGGAACTGCGTTTTGAAAAGCTCTTGATTTTCAAAAGGATAGTGCCACTGCGCGAACGGCATGGCGCCGGAGTCGAACCAGCAGTCTATGACCTCCGGAACTCTGTGCATGGTCTTGCCGCACTTTGCGCATTTGAACGTCACTTCGTCTATATACGGTCTGTGGAGCTCGACCTTCGCCGTATCGGGATCGCCTGTTTTTTCAGCCAGTTCCGCGCGGGAGCCGATACACTCGAGATTGCCGCATTCACATTCCCATATATTGAGCGGCGTGCCCCAGTATCTGTTGCGGGAGATCGCCCAGTCCTGTATATTTTCAAGCCAGTTGCCGAAACGGCCTTTGCCTATGGATTCCGGTATCCAGTTGACCGTGTCGTTGTTCTTTAAAAGATCGTCGCGGACGGCGGTCTCTTTTATATACCACGATTCGCGTGCGTAGTATATCAGCGGCGTGTCGCAGCGCCAGCAGTGCGGATATTCGTGCTCGAATTTAGGCGCGTCAAAAAGCTTGCCCTCTGTCTTAAGCTGTTTTATAAGTTCGGGATCGGCGTCCTTTACGAACATTCCGGCGCACGGTGCGTCCTCGGTCATCTCGCCCTTACCGTTGACCAGCTGGACGAACGGCAGATCGTATTTTCTGCCGACGTTCGCGTCGTCTTCACCGAAGGCGGGCGCTATGTGGACTATGCCCGTACCGTCGGACATCGTAACGTAGCCGTCGCAGGTTATGAAAAATCCCTTTTTGCCCTGCTTTTCCGCAACTTTAGCGGACGAATCAAATAACGGCTCGTATCCTTTATATTCAAGGTCTTTGCCTTTGTATTCTTCCAGTATTTCGTACGCTTTTTCACCGTTTTCGGCAAGTTTTCCCAAAACGGTATCAAGCAGCGCTTTTGCCATGTAATAGGTATATCCGTCAACGCATTTTACCTTGACGTACGTGTCGTCGGGGTTTACGCAGAGCGCGACGTTGGACGGAAGCGTCCACGGCGTTGTGGTCCATGCTAAGAAATACGCGTCTTCATCCTTGCATTTGAATCTTACGACGGCGGAACGCTCCTTAACCGTCTTGTAGCCCTGCGATACCTCGGCGGATGAAAGCGGCGTGCCGCAGCGCGGGCAGTACGGAACTATTTTGAAGCCTTTGTATAACAGGCCTTTGTTCCATATTTCTTTTAACGCCCACCATTCTGATTCTATATAGTTGTCGTCGTAGGTGATATAAGGGTTGTCCATATCGACCCAGTAGCCGACCGTGCCGGAGAAATCCTCCCACATGCCCTTGTATTTCCAGACGCTCTCTTTGCATTTTTTGATAAACGGCTCAAGTCCGTACTGTTCTATCTGATCCTTGCCGTTTAAGCCGAGTATCTTTTCGACCTCTATCTCAACGGGCAGACCGTGGGTGTCCCAGCCGGCTTTGCGCAGGACGTGATAACCCTTCATCGTTCTGTAGCGCGGTATCATATCTTTTATGACGCGCGTCAGAACGTGACCTATATGCGGCTTGCCGTTTGCCGTAGGAGGTCCGTCATAAAATGTGAAATCTTCCTTGCCTTCACGCAGGCTCATACTTTTTTCAAATATTTTGTTTTTCTCCCAGAATTCTCTTACCGCTTTTTCGCGCGAGACGAAATCCAAAGACGTGTCTACCTTGTTATACATAGTCGCTCCTTAAATCAAAATGCTCTCATCTGATAAAATGAGAGCATAGTTATACATTATAAAATAAACATACAAACATATGCTCCTTCTTTCACGCAGAAGTTACGGCGCAGTCTACTCGTTACCTTTCGGTGCGCTGCTCCGAAGTGATATTCACCTATGCGGCGGACAGCCGTCTTTCACCGTACACGGCTCGCTTTTGCCCGTCATTTGCACAAGCTACTGTCTTCATCATAGCAGATATGCGGATTATATCACATTTTTTTTAAAAATGCAATACCTTTATATAAATTTATTTAAAGTTAAATTTTTTCCTCTTTGCAAACTTCCGCTTCTTCGCTTATTTTGCAGGAGTTGTAATACTGCACTTTTCCTATTTTACAGCCTTCTCCGATGATTACGTTTTTACCTACTACAAGCGGACATTCCGTGTTTTCAAGATATATCTCATCGCCTTCTATCGACTCTTTAACGGAAAGTACGGCAGCTTTTTTGCGGAAAAGCGCAAGCGGACTGATCTCAATTTTTATATTCGTTCCGCCTATGCTGTTTATCCTGTTTTTATACATCCTTTGCCCGAGCTTTATATTTATATTCTCGGCGTTCAGCAGTCCGTTTACGGTTACGGGTCCGCTTATTCTGAAATCTTCGGCTTCCGTATCGCCGTCACAGTCAAATCCACCGCTTATATCGGCTTTGCCGAATTTTGCGTTTTCTCTTACTTCAAGCGATCCGGATATTATCGCTTCATCCGCGTATAAAGCTCCTTTTACTTTGCACGATCCGGACGTTTCAAGTTTGTTGTCAACCGAAAGCGATCCGGAGCCAAACGATCCGGAAGATATGACTCTTTTTGCTTTCACGTCCTCAAAGCTGCCGGAGCCGGACACACTTATTTCTCCTTCACATTCCACGTATCCGTTTGCTCTTACCGAGCCTGAAGCGTGAAGCTCCGTACATCTGATATTTCCGTCTATCGTTCCGCTGCCGGAAATACGTATTTCCTCATTATAATCCCCGCCTTTAACGGTTCCGCTGCCTGATATTTTCATTTTATTTCACCCGCCCTTTGTATAAATATCTTTGTTTCGTTTTCGTTTGTTGTGTAAACAAGCTGAATTTCGCTCATTTTGAATTTTGTCGTACCGAAATCGGTCACCACGGTCAGATACGCTTCTTTTTCCTCTTTTTCCTTATAGCTGTCCGCAAGCTCGGATAAAGACACGCCGTCCTTCATGTTCAATATCTGCTCTACCCTCTCACATATCAGTCTTTTAGGGAAAAACGTCTGCTGACCGGTAACGGACGCCGTTTTTACAAACCACTCGTCCGGGATAAGTCCCATACGTTTCCACCGGTAAAGCGCGCCGTATGAAATCCCGTATTTTTCAAGCAGATCTTTTTTTGAGATCATTTCTTTTTCATCCATTTGCTCACCTCCGTAACATTGTTACGGTCTTATTATAGCATAACATTGTTACGCTGTCAATACCTTTTTTGAAATTTCATAAAAAACCCGCACGGGGCGGGATTTTAATATGATCTGCGTTTGCGGATAAGTATGTAACAAACTGAAAGCGAGGCGGCGGCCGCGGCGGCTGACGACAGCAGCACGGGCTTTGCGTTTATTCCCGTGTCCGGCGGTGTTATTACCGGGTCGTCTTTTTGTTCCGGCTGCGTTTCCTTCTCCGTGTCTTCTTTCACTACGTATACGGTCGGGAAAAGCGCGGCGTCCTTACCGGCGTCCGCGTCGGACGCTTCCGAAAAACCGGAGATACCTTGTCCGAACTGCACGTACGCCTGACGTTCGTTGTTGAAATAATTTCCTAATGAAATACTGAAACAGAATTTGAAGTCCGACTCGCCTTCCGCGCCGAAAGCGGATAACGGTACGGATATCTCGTACGTTATGACGCCGTTTTCGTATACGGCGGCAAAATCGTTTTCCGGCGAATAGTCGGTAAACTGGCGCCACACGTAATATTTTCCGTCGGGTCTTACGCCGATCTCAAAAGCGTTTCTTCCGGTCGTTTCCGTTGCGGAAAACGACAGCAGAAGCGCCGTCTGCGCCCACAAATATTTCGGCTCACATTCTGTTATGTAATACTCATCGTCCGTCTGCACTGCAAGCGCGAAATTGAAGGTATCGGCATAAACGGAGGCGTAAGCCTCGAATTCTGTATTCCTGACTCTCGCCCAGTCTTCTTCCGAGCCTACCACGTAGGATAAAGACGACTGCGGTATGCTTAGTTTTTTATATTCTCCGTTTGATATAACGCCGTCTAATACGGCGGGACGGTCTGTAACGTATACGTTTGCTTTGATATCTTTATCCTTAGGCGGAGACTGTATCACCGCCGACGAAACAACGGAAAAAACCGCGGATAAAATAGCTAAAACAACTATAAACAAGACAGTTTTTTTCATTTATCCGCGAAGCCTCCTTTCAGAAATTTATAATCGGATCAAAGCTTTGTGCAGTACGTTTTATCACCGTTTTCGCGTATCTCTTTGATCGCCTCACCCATATCCGGAGCACCGAACACGGCTGAACCGGCGACGATGACGTTTGCTCCGACGCTCGTTACGAGGTCCACGTTCTTTGCGGAAAGACCGCCGTCGACCTCTATATCTATATCAAAGCCGCTTTCATCAACAAGCTTTTTAGCGGCTTTAACGCTGTCTATCGCGGTGGGTATGAACGACTGACCGCCGAATCCCGGTTCTACGGACATTATAAGTATCATATCTATAAACGGCAGATAAGGTTTCAGCACCTGCGGATCGGTTTTAGGTTTTATGGAGACAGCCGCTTTTATGCCTTTGCTTCTTATATACTGCAGCGTTTCTATCCGGTTGTCGCACGCCTCGTGATGTATGGTAATACCGTCGGCGCCGGCTGCCGCGAAAGCGTCTATATAGCGCAGCGGATCAACAATCATAAGATGGACGTCAAAAAACTGATCCGTCATTTTGCGGATGCATTTATATACGGGAGCGCCGAAAGAGATGTTGGGAACGAATATGCCGTCCATAACGTCTATATGTAAATATTCCGCTCCGGCTTCCTTTGTTTTCAATATCTGATCTCCGAGTTTTGAAAAATCCGCGGAGAGTATGGAAGGTGCAATTTTTATCATAAAAACTCCTTGCTTTTTTTCATTGTCTCATAATAGTATAAAACAGCCGTTTTGATTTTTCTACGTATAAAATGTTAAATAATAAATATTATGAATTACCGAAAAATCTTTAATAAATATATTGAAATTTTCACGTAAATGTAGTATAATGTAAAGGATTGATATTAAAAGGAATTTTTATGGCACAGTCAAACAAAACCGAAAGATATCTGTTTCATCAGGGAACGTATTTCAAAGCATATGAATATTTAGGCGCGCATAAGATCACGGATGAAAAAGGCACGGTTTATACCGTATTCCGCACGTGGGCGCCTAACGCCGATTCCGTTTACGTTACGGGCGATTTCAACAACTGGGATGAATCTTCTCCCATGACGCGCATATCAAAAAAAGGCTTGTGGGAGCTTAAAATAAAGCTGGATTTCAAAAACGAGGACAAGATAAAATACAAATATCTTATCTTCAATCACGGCAAAGCCACGTTCAAAGCCGATCCGTACGGCGTTTACGCCGGTACGCATGAAGAAACGGCGACTTATTTATACGATCTTCAGCCTTATCCGTGGACGGACGGCGGCTGGCTCAGATCACGAAAAAAAGCAATGTGTCCGACGGACACGAAACCGGCTTACACAACGCCTGTCAATATTTACGAGGTGCATCTCGGTTCGTTTATGCGTAAGCCCGGCGGCGATTACCTTAATTACCGTGAACTTGCGGACAGGCTCGGTCCATACGTCAAGAGAATGGGCTATACTCACGTTGAGCTGCTTCCCGTTGCGGAACATCCGCTTGACGAGAGCTGGGGTTACCAGATATGCGGCTTTTACGCGCCTACGTCGCGCTTCGGCGAGCCGGCGGACTTTATGTATTTCATAAACAAGCTTCATTCATACGGAATAGGCGTTCTGCTTGACTGGGTCCCGGCGCATTTTTCAAAAGACGAACACGGTTTATATGAATTTGACGGGACGCCTTGTTACGAATATCAGGGCGAGGACAGAAAAGAACATAAAGTATGGGGCACGCGTTTCTTTGACGTGGGACGCGAGGAGGTCCGGTCCTTCCTTATATCAAACGCGCTTTACTGGCTGACCGAATATCACGTTGACGGATTGCGCGTGGACGCCGTTGCTTCCATGCTTTACCTTGATTTTGACAAAAAGCCGGGCGAATGGATACCGTCGCACGACGGATCGAATAAAAACTACGAAGCGATAGATTTTTTCAAAAAACTCAACTGCGCGGTATTTGAAAGATTTTCCGACGTGCTTATGGCGGCTGAGGAATCAACGGCGTGGCCTATGGTGACAAAACCCGTTTATCTCGGCGGTCTGGGCTTCAATTTCAAGTGGAACATGGGATTTGTAAACGATATGATGAAATACGTGTCAACGGATCCCGTTTACAGATCGAAGATACATAACGAGCTCACGTTTTCCATGACGTATTCATTTTCGGAAAACTTCATTCTCGCCGTATCTCACGACGAAGTGGTACACGGCAAAAAATCGCTCTTAGACAAGATGTACGGCGACTACGATCAGAAATTTGCCGGTTTCCGTACGTTTCTGACTTATATGATGTGCCATCCGGGCAAAAAGCTGCTTTTCATGGGATCCGAATACGGGCAGTTCAAAGAGTGGGACTGCAGCTCGCAGCTTGAATGGTTTATGACCGGGTATGAAAAGCACGCGGACCTGCTGCGCTTCACTTCCGCGCTCAACCACTTTTACCTTGATACGAAAGAGCTGTGGGAAAGAGATTTCAGCTGGGACGGTTTCCGCTGGGTCAAAGTTGACGACGCGGACAAAAACACCGCCGTGTTTTTACGGTACGGCGCCGACGGGGATTTTGTCCTGTGCGCTTTCAATTTCTCCGCCGCAGAAATAAAAAACTACACGGTAGGCGTGCCGGAGGCCGGACTTTACCGCGAGATATTCTCTACCTCTTTGATAAGATCTTTGCCCGTACCGGCTAAAAAAATAAAGTCCGACGGATTTGAGCGGAGCATAAAAATATCAATGCCGCCGTTATCGGCGTCCATATACAAAGGCGAAATTTTAAAACCGATAAATAAATAAAGGAGACACAGAAATGCTTCAGAAGAAAGAGTGCGTTGCCATGCTGCTTGCCGGCGGTCAGGGCAGCCGCCTGTATAATCTGACCGAGAAAAACGCGAAGCCCGCGGTACCTTTCGGCGGCAAATACAGGATCATCGACTTTACACTATCAAACTGCGTAAACTCCGGAATAGATACTGTCGGAGTACTGACACAGTATCAGCCTTACGTTTTAAACGAGTACATAGGCAGCGGACAGCCCTGGGATCTTGACAGAACGTACGGCGGCGTTAAGATACTTCCCCCGTATCAGAGGGCGAACGGCGCGTACTGGTACAAAGGCACCGCCAACGCCATTTATCAGAATCTCGGTTTTATTGAAAGATACGATCCGGATTACGTGCTTATCCTCTCCGGCGACCATATCTATAAAATGGATTATTACGAGATGCTGAAATACCATAAGGAAAACGGCGCTGACTGCACGATAGCCGTCATAGACGTGCCGCTGTCCGAGGCGTCGCGCTTCGGTATAATGAACACGCGCGACGACAATTCCATATATGAATTTGAAGAAAAGCCCGCAAAGCCGAAAAGCACAAAAGCTTCAATGGGCATATACATATTCGGCGCGGATATATTAAAGAAATATCTTGAAGAAGACGACAACGACCCGGCGTCGTCAAACGATTTCGGCAAAAACGTGATACCCAAAATGCTTGCAGACGGCGCAAAAATGTTTGCTTATCCTTTCAAGGGTTACTGGAAAGACGTAGGGACCGTGCAAAGCCTCTGGGAAGCGAATATGGACCTTATAGGCGAAAAACCGGTACTCGATCTGCGTACGCCCGAGCGCAGGATATTCTCAAGGAATTCAACAAGACCTCCGCATTTTGTCGGCGGCGACGCGAAGATAGTCAATTCTCTTGTCACGGAAGGCTGCGAGGTATACGGCACAGTTATCAACTCCGTTTTGTTCGGCGGCGTTAAAGTCGAAGCCGGCGCGACCGTAAGAGATTCCGTAATATTTGAGGAGACAGAGATAAAAGAAGGCTCTTTGATAGACTATTCCATACTTGACTGCCGCATAAACGTCGGCAAAAACTGCGTTATAGGTGCACCGGCGTCTGAAGGCGGAAAAATAACGCTGCTCGGCGCGGATATGACGATCCCGGACAACACGAAAATAGAATCCGGCACTATGACGAGCAAGCTTACAGCGGAGGTGAAATAAATGTCTGTTACAGGTATAATTTTTTCAAACATCCATGATAACAACCTGCCGGAGCTCACGCGTCTGCGTACCATGGCGTCCGTTCCCTACGGCTGCAGATACAGGTTTATAGATTTTGCTTTATCGAACATGGTCAACTCCAAAGTTACGAGCATAGGTATAATAACTCAGGCTAACTATCAGTCACTTGCCGACCATATAGGCACCGGTAAAGACTGGGACCTTGCGTCAAGAGCCGGCGGCATAAAGCTTATACCGCCGAACATGACGGCGTTCGCACAGGGCAACAGACGCGAATACGTCACGTCGCGTCTTGAATCCATGAAGTCCGCAACGGTATACATAGCCAGCAGAAAAGAAGAGCTTGTCGTTTTATCCGACTGCGACGTTATATGTAACGTTGACTTGGGCGATATGATAGATTTCCATACCAAGACCGGCGCTGATATAACGATAGCCGTCAAGAAAATGACGCTCACGCCCGAAACGGCGATGAAAAACGTTGTTATAAAATCAGATAAAGACGGCAGGATGACGGACCTTCTCGTATATCCGAGAGATATAAGCGGAGATCACGATATAAGCCTGAACATCATGGTCTTAAGGCGCGACAAGCTGCTTGAGATAATAGCGGACGCGTCAGCGCACGGGTATACATCCTTTAACACGGACGTACTTTTAAAAAATATAAATTCTTATAAAATAATGTCGTACAAGTACGACGGGTATTTTGCCTGCGTGAGCTCGTTATCCGAGTATTACTCCTGCAGTATGGAGCTGCTCGATCCTGCCGTAAGGCACGCTCTGCTTGAAATAAAGGACAGACCCGTTTACACAAAGGTGCGTAATTCTCCGCCTACGAGATATACGGAAGGCTCGTTTGTCAGAAATTCGCTTCTGGCAGACGGCTGCGTCGTAAGCGGTCACGTGGAAAACTCGATTATATTCCGCGGCGTTACCGTATCGGAAGGCGCGGTGATCAAAAACTCAATAGTGATGCAGGGCAGCTTTATAGGCAGGAACTGCAGCCTTAACTGCGCGATATTAGACAAAAACGTTATGCTTAAAGACGGCGTAAACCTGTCCGGTCATCAGAGCATACCGTTCTACGTAGCAAAAAATTCAATAGTATAATAAGGAAAGACAAAATGAAAATTCTATATGCCGCTTCTGAAGTGCTGCCGTTTTCATCATCCGGCGGACTTGCGGACGTTATGGGTTCCCTTCCCGCAGCGCTCAAAAAACAGGGACCCGAATGCGACGTAAGAGTCGTATCACCTCTGTACACGTCCATACGTGAAGAATACAGAAAAGAAATGAAAATGGAAAAGGAATTCCGCGTAAGGCTCAACTGGCGCGACCAGTACTGCGCCGTTTTCAGCCTTGAAAAAAACGGGGTGATCTACTATTTTCTTGACAACGAGTATTATTTCAAGCGCGGATCGCTGTACGGCAATTACGACGACGGCGAGAGATTCGCCTTCTTCAGCATGGCGGTACTTGATATGATGTCAGAGATAGATTTCTATCCCGACATACTTCACGCAAACGACTGGCAGACGGCGCTTACCGTGATCTACTTAAAAACAAAATTCTCCGTATCGGAGAAATACCGCGATATAAAAGCCGTGTTCTCGATACATAACATACTCTTCCAGGGGCAGTTCGACCACGCTATTTTGGGCGACGTTTTCGATCTTCCGCAGGGACTTGCACAGATAGTTGACTACAAAGGCTGCATAAACCTTATGAAAGGCGCTATCGTCTGCGCCGACAGCGTCGTAACGGTAAGCGAAAGATACGCGGAGGAGATAAAAACGGAGGAATACGGCCACGGGCTTGACCATATCATAAGGCTTTATTCCTGCAAGCTCTTCGGTATTTTAAACGGTATAGATTACGATTATTACGATCCTGCAAAGGACACGGCGCTTTATAAAAATTACACGTACAGAAGCGTAAAGCGCAAGGAAGACAACAAAAAAGCTCTGCAGAAGGAGCTTGGTCTGCCCGTGCGCGCTGACGTTCCTTTGATATCCGTCATAAGCCGTCTTACCGATCAGAAAGGTCTTGACCTGATAAAAGACAAAGCGGACGAACTTTTGTGTGACGACGTACAGCTTGTTGTTTTAGGCTGCGGCGATAAATATTACGAGGATTTTTTCAGAGGTCTTCAGTACAGGAAAAGCGACAAGATGCGCGCTCTGATCTTATACGATAAAGAGCTTTCAAAAAAGATCTACGCGGCGTCCGACATATTCCTTATGCCGTCAAAAACCGAGCCGTGCGGTCTTTCGCAGATGATCGCTTCGCGCTACGGCGCCGTGCCGGTGGTACGTGAGACGGGCGGTCTTTACGACTCCATAAAACCGTACAGGTTAGTTGACGGAAAACATACAGGCAACGGATTTACGTTCTTCTCGTACAACGCCTCGGATATGTTGTACGTGACGCGTGAAGCGACCGCTACGTATCAGGCAAAAGAAGAATTCCGCGAACTTGTCGTAAATATAATGAAGCACGATTTTTCATGGAAAGCATCCGCTGAAAAATACGCGGAATTGTATAAATCATTAGCACCGGAAAGGTAATATCATATGACAGAACCCGAAATAAAACAGCAATTATGTGAAAAGCTGAGCAAATACTTTGCCGTCTCGCCCGATAACGCGTCCGACGAGCAGATGTATAACGCGACGCTGATGACGATACGCGACGTTTTAATGAAGCGCAACGTCGCTTTTGAAAAAAAAGCTGCGAAAAAAGGCGCTAAAAAAGCGTATTATATGTGTATGGAATTTCTCATAGGCCCGTCTTTAAAAGCGAATCTGCGCAACCTCGGGCTTTACGAGGAATATGAAAACGTTTTATCTTCTTTCGGCTTTTCGCTTTCTTCGTTCATAACAAAAGAAGCGGATCCGGGCCTCGGCAACGGCGGCTTGGGCAGACTTGCCGCTTGTTATATGAATTCTCTCACGTCGCAGAGCTACCCGGCAACGGGACACTGCATCTGCTATGAATACGGTCTTTTCAAGCAGAAGATCGTAGACGGAGAGCAGGCGGAGCTGCCGGATATATGGCTGCCGAGCGGCGAGGCGTGGCTCATACCGCGCACGGACCAGGCGGTCACGGTGAAATTCGGCGGCAGAGTTGAAGAGATATGGCGCGACGGCAGGATGTATATTGAAGTCCACGACGCGGAAGAGGTGGAAGCCGTTCCGTACGATATGCTGATATCCGGCGCGGACACTACCGCCGTAAACAACCTCAGATTATGGAAAGCGCGTGATTTTCGCAATTTTGATATGAAGGCGTTTTCACAGGGGCGGTATCTCAAAGCGCTTGAAGACAGCACGAACGCCGAGCTTATATCAAAAGTGCTTTATCCGTCGGATGATCACGACGCGGGCAAACTCCTGCGCCTTACCCAGCAGTATTTCCTTGTATCCTCTGCTTTACAGAACATCCTGCGCGATCATCTTGAAAAGTACGGTACGGCGGACGATCTGCCGGAGCACGCTGCAATACATATAAACGACACTCACCCCGCTATGTGCGTGGCGGAGCTTATGCGTCTTTTGCTTGACGAATGCGATTACAGCTGGGAACACGCCTGGGATATAACGACGAAAACCATGTCTTATACCAACCACACCGTCATGCCGGAAGCGCTTGAAGTATGGCGCGAGGATCTTTTCAGATTGAGACTTCCGCGTATTTATTCCATTATCTGCGAGATAAACAGAAGATTCTGTGAAAAACTCCGGGCGGACAAATCAAACGACCGCGACAAGATAGCGCGTATGTCAATAACGGGCAGCGGCGTTGTGAAAATGGCAAATCTTTCCGTCGTAGGCTCGCATACCGTGAACGGCGTTTCCGCTCTTCATTCGGAAATACTGAAAAAGACCGTTTTTTCGGACTTTTACAGCGTTGAGCCGTGGAAATTCACAAACGTTACAAACGGTATAGATCACAGAAGATGGCTTTTGTATTCAAATCCCGGTCTTACCTGTTTGCTTGATAAATGTATAGGCGACGGGTATAAAAAGAAGCCGGAGCTTTTATCGGAATTCTCTTCTTTCAGAGACGACGCCGCCGTTCTTGAAGAGCTCGGGAAAATAAAGCATGACAATAAAATAGTTTTATCAAACTACGCAAAAGCCGAAAAAGGCGTTATAATAGATCCGGACACGGTATTTGACGTACAGATCAAACGTATGCACGAATACAAGCGCCAGCTGTTAAACGTTCTGCGCATAATCTCGATATATAACGCGATACTTGAAGATCCGAATATTGAAACAGAGCCGCAGACTTATATCTTTTCCGCCAAAGCCGCGCCGGGATATTATCACGCAAAACAGATCATAAAGCTTATAAGCAATCTGAGCGAGGATATTAAAAAGCGCCCGGAATTTGCCGGCAAGCTGTCCGTCGTATTTCTTGAAAACTACTGCGTATCGCTTGCGGAAAAGCTCATACCCGCCGCGGAGATCTCGGAACAGATTTCGCTTGCAGGCAAAGAAGCGAGCGGCACCGGCAATATGAAGCTGATGATGAACGGCGCCGTAACGATAGGCACGCTTGACGGCGCGAACGTTGAGATGAGAGAACAGCTTAACGGAAATTCATTCTATCTGTTCGGATTAAAGACGGACGAGGTGGATTCTCTGTGGGCGTCCGGATATTCCTCCGCTTCATACTACGCGGATTCCGAAATACTGCAAAACGTTATAAAAACTCTGATCAAGGGCTTCAACGGCGTTTCTTTCTCGGATTTCTCGCAGTATCTGCTCTACGCAAAGAGGATACCGGATCCTTATATGTGCTTTGCGGACTTTGCTTCGTACAACGACGTACACAACAGGATGATAAAGGATTATAAGGACAAAAAAACCTGGGCGCAGATGAGCCTTGACAACATAGCCGCGTCCGGTATATTCTCATCCGACCGCTCCGTACGTGAATACGCGGACAATATCTGGCACATAAAGCCGCTGCAATGAACGAAATTATAAACGGCATAACGGTTGACAGACGATCGCTTTCCGTACCGTTTCTTTTCAGATTTGAAAACGGAATTCTTTCTGCGTATATAAAACGCGGTTACTGCGTTTTCGGCTGTGAAGCCGTCGTCAGTTGCGACGAGGACGGAAAACTGCTTATATATAACTGCGAATATGACGGATTAAGCGGAGATTACGACAGTTTTTCCGCCGGATTTTCCGGAAGATCCGGGTTATATTACATAACTTTCCGGCTGTTGTCGGACGACGGAGTTTATTTCATCCACAACACGGGCGATGAATCAAACGGACAGCTGCGCGACGATATAGACAAATGCGGCAGATTTCAGCTCCTTATAACGGACGAATATCCAGAGCTTGATCCGGTATTCAAAAACGGAAATATGTATCATATTTTCACAGACCGTTTCTTCAAAAGCGGAAAAAGCGAAAGACGGGATGACGCCGTATATAACGACGACTGGGAAAACGGCGTTCCGGAATATACGGAATATCCGGGTCAGAGTATGCCGAACAACACGCATTTCGGCGGCGATATTTACGGTATTACGGAAAAACTCGGATATATCAAAAGGCTCGGGTGTGATATCGTTTATCTGTCCCCTATATTTGACGCTTTTTCAAATCATAAATACGATACGGGCGATTACACCGTTATAGACAGATCCTTCGGCGGCGAAAAAGCGTTTGTAAAGCTATGCGAAAAAGCGCACGGTCTTGGGATGAAGATAATTTTAGACGGCGTTTTCAACCACACCGGAGACAACAGCGTTTATTTCAACAAGTATAAAAAATACGGCGACGGCGGAGCGTACAACGATAAAGATTCTCCGTATTACAAATGGTATACTTTTACAAACTATCCCGAAGAATATAACTGCTGGTGGGGCATAAAAGCTCTGCCGACTCTTCGCTCGTCCGATCCTGCCGTCATAGATTATTTCACCAAAGAAAACGGTATAATACGCCGTTATCTGCGCCTCGGCGCCGACGGATGGCGGCTTGACGTTGCAGATGAGCTTTCAGAGCAGCTGCTTGACCGTATAAAAAAAGCGGCGGAAGAAGAAAAACCCGGAGCTATTATAATCGGCGAAGTATGGGAGGACGCTTCAAACAAGACGTCTTACGGAAAAAGACGCCATTATTTCTCGCACGCGCAGCTTGATTCCGTAATGAATTATCCGCTGAAAAACGCTGTGATAAATTACGTAAAAACCGGAAATACGGACAGTTTTGTAAAAGTGTTTACCGAAGTTTACGGTCATTATCCCGCCCGTGCGCTCGACTGCGTTATGAACTTTTTGGGCACGCACGATACGGAACGTATAATGACCGTTTTGGGCGGCGAACCCGCCGCCGATCTGCCGGGTTCGGTCTTAGCGTATAAGCGTATGGATGAAGATCAGTACGAAAAAGCTAAAAAGCTGTATTTTACCGCGTTTTCGCTTCTCTGCTTCTGCCCGGGTATCTGCAGCGTCTTTTACGGGGACGAGGCGGGACTGCAGGGCTACCGCGACCCGTTCAACCGTATGCCGTTCCCGTGGGGACGTGAAGACAAGTCCGTTACGAAACAGGTGCGCGCACTTTTAAAAATACGTAAGAATATTAAGGGAGACCTTAAGATACTGTACGCAAAAGACGGGCTTCTGATCTTGCAAAGATCAGATCACTGCTATATTTCAAATATGTCGGGTGAGTCAAAATATGTATACGTATCAGATGAATTCCGTTATATTAACGACAAAAAATGCGAAGACGAGCTGTGTGTCGGAAACGGCTCATATATAATTGTACAAAAAGCAAAGGAAAACTAAAATGATCAAACTGTACGAACACGGTGTAAAACTGGAAAAAGGCGGTTTTATCCCGTCAGACGATACGAAAGCAAGAGAAAAAACGATAGCGTACGGCATACTGCGCTCACACAGCAGGACCGGCGGTGATAAACTGCAGATAAAGTTTGACGCTATGGCGTCGCACGATATAACTTACGTCGGCATAATACAAACTGCAAGAGCCACGGGCGCTTTAACAAAATTCCCGATCCCCTACGTTCTGACGAACTGCCACAATTCACTTTGCGCCGTAGGCGGCACTATAAACGAGGACGACCACAAATTCGGATTATCCGCCTGCGTTAAATACGGCGGCATATTCGTGCCCGCGCACGAGTCGGTAATACATTCATATATGCGTGAAAATCACGCCGGCTGCGGCAAAATGATAATAGGCTCGGATTCTCATACAAGATACGGAGCGTTAGGCACTCTGGCGGTAGGCGAAGGCGGACCGGAGCTTGTAAAACAGCTTGTCGGCATGACGTACGATATTGACGCGCCGCAGGTGATAGCCGTCAAACTGACCGGAAAACCCGCGCCCGGCGTCGGTCCGCACGATGCGGCGATATCGCTTATAGGCGCCGTGTTCAAAAACGGTTTTGTAAAAAACAAAGTGCTTGAATTCATAGGCGACGGCATAAAAGATCTGCCGATGGAATACAGAAACGGCATTGACGTCATGACGACGGAGACCGCTTGCCTGTCGTCCATCTGGGAGACAGACGAAAAGACCGAAGAATATTTAACAAAACACAACAGAGCCAAAGATTACAAAAAACTGTCAGCACAGGAAGGCGCGTATTACGACGGCGCGGTAGAGCTTGATCTGTCAAAGCTTGAGCCGATGATAGCGCTCCCGTTCCACCCGTCAAACGCTTATACGATAAGAGAATTCAATGAAAACGCGGCGGATATACTGCGCACCTGCGAAGTATACGCGAAGGAAAATTTAGGCGCGGCGGATTTCAGTATATCAAAGAAGATAAAAGACGGCAGATTATACGTTGATCAGGGCGTTATCGCCGGATGCGCCGGCGGCACGTTTGACAATCTCTGCGCCGCCGCGGATATACTTAACGGTAAAGCGACAGGCTGCGGCGAGTTTGCGTTATCCGCTTATCCGGCAAGCCAGCCGGCGTATTTACAGCTTATCAGAAACGGCGTCGCGTCGACTCTTATGTCCGCGGGCGTGACGCTTAGGACGGCGTTCTGCGGTCCGTGCTTCGGCGCGGGAGACGTTCCGTCAAACGGCTCGCTTTCGATACGCCATTCAACGCGCAACTTCCCGAACCGCGAGGGCAGCAAGCCCGGAAACGGTCAGTTTGCGGCTGTGGCGCTTATGGACGCGCGCAGCATCGCGGCAACGGCGTCAAACGGCGGCAGACTTACCGCGGCGACAGAGCTTGACGTAAAATATAACGACTACAAATACAAATACGACGACACACCGTACAAAAACCGCGTTTATTACGGCTACGGCAAGGCGCAGCCCGACGCGGAGCTCAAATACGGTCCCGGGATCGCGGACTGGCCGAAGATACCGCCGCTGCATAACGACGTTCTGCTTGAGGTCGCGGCGTATATAACCGACCCGGTGACGACGACGGACGAGCTTATACCGTCAGGCGAGACTTCGTCTTACCGTTCAAATCCGTTCAAGCTCTCCGAATTCACGCTTTCACGCAAAGTTCCGGAATACGTCATGCTCGCAAAACGCATAAGAGAAATTGAAGAAAAACGCGCAAGCGGTGAGGACGTATTTGAAAATGAATATAAATTCGTGACCGACGCGCTCGGTGTAAAACCGGATAAAAATAATACTCAGATCGGTTCAATAGTCTGTTCTCTCTGCCCAGGCGACGGCTCGGCGCGCGAACAGGCGGCGTCCTGCCAGAGAGTTTTAGGCGGACTTGCAAACGTCTGCGTAGACTACGCAACGAAGCGTTACAGAAGCAACCTTATAAACTGGGGAATGCTCCCGTTCAGATACGGAACTGACAAAATACCGACGCTTGAAGCCGGAGACGTCATATACGTTAAAGGCGTTGCGGACGCGATAAAGAATAAAACGTCCGATATTAACGGAATAATTATATATAAAGACGGCAAAGTTGAAGAGCTTCCGCTTATCCTTCCGCCGCTTACAGATGAGGAGCGCGAAATAATCCTCTGCGGCTGCCTTATAAACAGCTGCGGGAACTACAAATAATCGTGCAGCAAACTGCTGCATAAATTAAAACGGACATACCCCTATCGTTTTCCGCGATAGGGGCTTTTTATTTTATGTTTGAATACCTTTTGCATTCTTGCATCCTTGACAGATTAATTACAAAATTTCAGACAAACCATATTATCAGCATTCTTTATTAGTTTTTATTGTATAACATTGACTCGTAAGCATTGATTTTTTGTGATATATTTCTTAGGCTGTATAATAGTTCTCCGTATTCAATAAATACGCCTTTTGAATTCAGCCATAAAAGGATGTCCTTGTCATCTTTCCCGCTTTTTTTTAATATCAGCTCCTTATAATTGATTAATTCTACTATGCACGAATCCTCATCGCTTATAAACATGCAGCATTTGCACGAGATTTGAAAAGCAAGCGTTATCAATGCGAGCAAACATAAAGCGTCAACGGCGTTTTTTATATATTCCGGATCCGTAGTATCAGGATCAAAATGCGACTTGCCGTAACTCAGTTTTTCCCGTAACTTAAGATATAATACTTTACTTAATTCTCCTATTTGGCGGCCAAGGTCAGATAATCTGTTTACACGATCTTTCAAACTCTTGATCTCTATTGCTCGCTTTAATTCATCCCTGAGATTTTCGATATCAGGCATATATTGCAAATAATATTCCTGATTGTCTTTAATTATTTTGTTATTACCAACCGCCTCCATCTCACCCAGGATTTGTGACAAGATATCGGTTTCATCTTTATTGTTTTTTGATTCAACGACAACAGTAAACTGTTTTCCGCAGCAGGGACACGCTATGGTTTGATTTGTTTTTTTCGCGCTGTGTTCAAGCAATGTATCTAAACTCATTTTTTACTCCTTTCTATTCATCTTCGGAATCTTCCGCGCTGTTGACTGCAACGGTATCTGTTATCGTGTCTTTTGTTATGACCGCGTTGTCAACTTTTTCGTAGCTGATAATCCATGATTTAAACATACTGCGGACTTCAGTAACGCGCACCGTAACGATATCGCCCACCTGAACGTTCGGATTTCTGTCAGATACGAAGTTGAGATGCTCTCCGGCAAATATATTATATCCGAAAAACGACTGCGGATGAAGATCATCAGCTTTAAATCTGACGATTTCGCCTTCAAGATTCTGACCGGCGTTCAATGCGGATTCAAACGCTTCCGCGTTTCCGTAATCAACGACCGGGCGCACGCCGCCCGTGCATCCGCAAATCAATGTTGATATAACGATAATGACTGCTATTAATATTATTCTTATTCTTTTATTCATATTACTTTCTCCTTTACAGATTCTGCCGCAATTTCGTTTAAGATTTCATAAAACGAGATAACGGATGCTAAGTCGTTTTTGCGGCTGCAGCCGGTACATTTCCAGCTGCGTTTGCTTGGATCAAATCCTTCCTGCCTGTCCAGCTCCGCACCGCATTTTTCACATTTCCAGTCTATTTTGGATAAGTCAAACGGCCGGGCGGAATTTAAATCATATTCTTTAATAGTTGATTCTATTTTTGCCGTGCCGTCTTTATTCTTTTTTGTTCTTCTCACGGCGGAAAGTATCGGTAAAACGGTTATCGCCGCCATATCGTATATTACATTTTTACTCATTTCAAGATCCCCCTTTTACAGTTTATCAATAAGCGCTTTTAACCAATCCGGCATATCCGGATCGTCAACGTTCCACGATTCCACTTCGCTTTCGTCCGTTTCCCAGTTGTTTTCATCGCCGTCAAAGAACTTCTGGCGGTGGCATTTGTATTTCGTCACGGTGTCGCCCTCAAGCCGGTATTCGTTGTGGTAATAATTCTGTTTTCCGTACCCGCTCCATTGATTTGTTCTGTAGATAATCATACCTCTTTCTCCTCCTTTTCTTCGCTTGCTTCTGTTTTGCTTTGCTCTTCCTCTTGCGTTTCCGTACTAAGCTCAATATTTTCGGCTTTTACGACGGCTATGCGCTCCTGATATACTTTTCTCAGCTTCTTTCTCTTTACAGAGTAGATAATACTTATAGTAACTGAGCCGAGCACGCAGACTGCCGCCCATATACCGGTCATCAGCAGCAGTTTCGTTGCGTCTAACGTAACCTCCGCGCCGCTTAGTTTGTTTGAGATTTCGGAAATCAGTTGATTTACCATTTTGTGTTCCTCCTTTTTTGTTTGTATATTCATCATACCACATTTTTCGGATTCAGACAAGGACGGCATTTGTCCGCTTTTGGCGTCAAAGACCGAGAGCAGTTGTTTTAACTGCCCTCTTTCGCGGATCATTCGTCGAAGAAATCTTTTATCGATATCCCGAAGAATTCCGCAAGCTGCTCGAGTGTCGCAAGATTCGGAAAGTCTTTGATCCAGCGTCTGACCGTGCGCGCCGTCGTTCCGAACTTGTAGGCAAACTCTTCCTGCGTAAGGTTGCGCTCTTTCAGCAGCTTTTTGAGCTTAGCGCCGACCTTTTTCCCTTGAACAAGCTCCGCCATCTTTTCCCTCCTTATTACAATTTGATACCTGGTTCTCACAGTATCTATAATAAGGATTGTATTTTTCGTAAGATTTTTCAAATAAAAAAGCCCGGTTTATATAATCAAAACCGGGTATAACTATCTTTTGATTTTTTAAAGCATGAAAACACTAATTTTCTTCGAGCTTAAAAATACGCATTTGATGATTCTTACCATACTTGTCTTTATATGATTCAACATCACTTCTGACATGATAACCTTTTTCTTTCATTTTATCAAAAATTACAAATATATCTATTTCATCTTGCCACATAGCAAGATGATCATTTATAGTTTTAATTATTTGATCAGCACTTTTTAACGATAAATCATCTTTAGTGGCAATGCCTAATAGTAGCTTTTCCAATTCTTTAAAATATCGGTATCCATTTAAAATTGAGATATAATCATCTAAAGCAAACGAAAAGCCTTCATCATATACTGCTTTAACAAAGCAATAGATTTCATTTTCGTCGCTTTTTATAAATTGATTTTTTGAAAGATTTTTTATATGAGTATTAGCATAATTATCGCAATATATCTCATCATATTTTTCAAGTTGATTTGGGCTTATTTTAATTTGCCTTAAGTATTCTTTTATTTTTTTCTCTCTTATATTATATGCACTTTCTTCGTTTTTTACAGCTTCGCTCAATTCGTTTATTTTTTCATTGTATGCATAGTAAAACACTTCTATTTTCGATTTATCAATATTATCAAGGTTCTTAATAGATATAATAAATTTTTTTAAATTTGGCAAAGAAAACCGCACTTTTTCATAAAGTTCCGTTTTACTTTCATTATAGCTCAAATGAGATACACCATTACGATCATCGTCCACAGATTTAAAACACTCCTTAACATCAGCAAAAACGTCGCTGTTAGTGCTCTCAATAAAAATCTCTGGATGATAACAAAACAAACTCCACATATGGGAGACATCGAAATCATTAATATTATAAGAATTCAAACCCTTAAGTTTAACGATTTTATATTGTTCCTTATAATGTTTAAGGTTTTCTTTATATATTTGTGTTATATTATCTTTCCAATCTTGTTTTAATACTATTTTAAAAAAATCTTGACAAATTTTTGTACGCAATTTTTGAGTCTCTTCCACTCTATCATCTACACTCATTTAAAACCTTCTTTCTATTTTACAACGTTTGTAATATTAAAGGCACATAATCATAGATCATGTGCCCCCTTTTTGATCGGGGGTTAGCGATTGCTTAAATAAGCGCCGCCAATATTCCCCGCGGCATCAGCCCAATGGCTGAGTACCGGCCCTCTCGCTTCGGGGGGCGTTTTGCTAATTGAATAGCAAAATGCAAAACCACCGACAACTATTACGGTAAAGGCAATAATGCACTTCATTCCGGAAGTCATTGATCATTCCTCCTTTCCGGAGCGTAGCTAGCGTAACCCCAAAATAATATAATGGATGATCATTTTGCCCTTACCAATCTTCTTGGCAATATGCATTTTATCATAAGTTTTTCAAAAAGTCAAGTCTTTTTTTATTTCGAATCGGAATTATTCTTCTCTTACACTTACAAAGATATCAACGAAAACAATCTGCCGTTGCTTTTTTATAAATATCCACCCGCGGCTGTGACAGTGTCGGAAACAGTTATATTGTAATCCCATAAACCTACGACAGATTTAGAAAAGTTATGCCGACTTATGTCAAGTTCCAATTTCTCAACTATCAGCAATTTGCTGAGATGTGCCGACTTATGCCGAGATATGCCGGGCGTCAGGATACCTCTGCCCCAAAAATTTGAATTTACTTAACAAATTTTATATTGAATAAACTGTATATAAGATATATAATATCTTGAAAAACTTAAAAAATTAAATATTTGGAGGAATCTAAAATGTCAGTAAGAGTTGCAATTAACGGTTTCGGCAGGATCGGACGCCTTGCGTTCCGTCAGATGTTCGGTGCTAAGGGTTACACGGTAGTCGCTATCAACGACTTGACAAGCCCGGCAATGCTCGCACAGCTTCTTAAGTATGACACCGCTCAGAAAGGTTACTGCGGCGTTATAGGCGAAAACAAGCACACCGTATCGTCCAAAGAACCCGAATACGCAGAAGACGGCAAGACCGTTGTAAAACCCGGTTCCATCACGGTCGACGGCAAAGAGATCACTATTTACGCAGAGCCCAAGGCTGCAAACCTCCCCTGGAAGAAGCTCAGAGTAGACGTTGTTCTTGAATGCACCGGTTTCTACACCAGCAAAGCAAAAGCTCAGGCACACATCGACGCAGGCGCTAAGAAGGTCGTTATCTCCGCTCCCGCCGGCAACGATCTGCCCACAATAGTTTACAACGTTAACAACAACGTATTAAAGCCCGAAGATACAATAATCTCCGCCGCTTCCTGCACCACAAACTGCTTAGCTCCTATGGCTAAGGCGTTAAACGATGCGTTCCCGATAGTATCCGGTATAATGACTACCGTTCACGCCTACACCGGCGACCAGATGATACTTGACGGCCCGCACAGAAAAGGCGATCTGCAGAGAGCCCGCGCAGGCGCTGCCAACATCGTTCCGAACTCCACCGGCGCTGCAAAAGCTATCGGTCTCGTAATCCCCGAATTAAACGGCAAACTCATCGGCTCCGCTCAGAGAGTTCCTGTTGTTACCGGTTCCACCACGATCCTCGTAGCGGTCGTTAAGGGCAAGGACGTTACCAAGGAAGCCATCAACGAAGCTATGAAGGCTCAGTCTTCCGAATCCTTCGGTTACACCACCGAAAAGCTCGTTTCAAGCGACGTTATCGGTATGACCTACGGTTCACTGTTTGACGCTAACCAGACGATGGTCACCAAGATAGACGATAACACCTATCAGGTACAGGTAGTTTCCTGGTATGACAACGAAAACTCCTACACCAGCCAGATGGTCAGAACGATCAAATATTTCGCAGAACTCAAATAATCTACTCAATATAAGAACGCGCCTCGGCGCGTTCTTTTTTTGCCTCAAAATAGTTACAATTAATGTTAAATATTTGTTAATTATTAAAATATACTATTGAATTCTATTATACACTAATATTATAATCAAAATATAGAAAATCTTGGAAAGGAAAGCACACCATGATAAAAAAACTGTTAGTTTTGACCCTTTCTCTGCTTCTTGCCGTTTCTCTGTTCGCGTGCGGCGGCGGAAATGATACAGGCACGGCCGCGTCAACGGATAAGCCGCAGACGGAGACGGAAAAAACGGATGATACTCAGCCGTCAAACGCTGAAACGAATGCAAATACACAGGACGTAACCGAAGCGGATGCGCCGACCGATACGGAAGCGGCGACCGAACCTGAAGAAGTAAAAGGCAACGAAAACCTTGAAATATCCGAAAAAATCGATTACGTTATGATAACCGGCAAAGGTGAATGTGACGGCAAGGATATAATAATACCGTCGCATATAAACGGCAAACCCGTGACCGTTATAGATGAGGACGCTTTCCGTGAATCCGATATAACGAGCATCGTTATCCCCTGGACCGTTACAAAAATAGATGAAGACGCGTTTGTGGATTGCAAAGATCTTTCATCCGTAACGCTTTCCGAAGGTTTAAGATACATATCGACTTCCGCTTTTTACGGCTGTGCGGCCCTTAAAAGCATAACTTTACCCGCAAGTATTGAACGTATCGCAAGCTACGCCTTCAGATTCTGTTCCGCGCTTGAAGAAGTTGTCATACTCGGCGACACGACGCTCGACAACAACGTTTTTTCAGACTGTGAATCTTTATCATCGATCACGTTCAAATCTCCCGGCGCCATACCTTATGAGCTTGGAAGCAATATATGCCCGCAGGCTTCTTTGAAAACGCTGATATTCAGCGAGGGGCTTACCAAAATAGGTTCATGGGCGTTTGCGGATACCACGGCTCTGACAGAGGTTTATCTGCCCGCGTCGCTTACGGTCATTGACGCGTGCGCGTTTCTGCGTTCCGGGATCGTCAAGGTGTATTACGCCGGCAGCGAGGAACAGTGGAAAAGTATAGAGATCAAAAACTCAAACGACCCGCTTAACAGCGCAGAGATCATTTACGATTACAAATAAGTATACGAAACAGCACAACAGCTATACAGGAGGCGGACAAATGAAAAAAATACTATGCTTATTGCTTGCAGCCGTCTTTGCAGCAGCGATATTCGCAGGCTGCACGGGTAAGTCCGGCGGATCTGATACAGAACCTGCCGGGACTGCGTCGAAGACCGACGGCGAGTCAGCGGACGAGCAGACGAAAGACAGCTCATCACAGACAGATCCGCAGCTTTCGGCAGAATTTGAAAATCTTAAAGCGACCGACAAATTTACTTTCGGCACCTGGAACCAGGACGAAAGCAGCGGCGGCGAGCCCATAACGTGGATTGTTCTGCGTCAGGACGTAGGCAAAATGCTTGTTTTATCCGAAAAAATACTTGAATATATGTGCTTCAAGAACGGTACGGATGAGAATAAGTATCCGAGAGCTTTGTATAAAGATTCCGACCTGCGTTCTTTCCTCAACGGAGATTTTTACAATATCGCTTTTACGGATACCGAAAAAGCGATGATCCTTACTTCAAAGATAACGACTATGTATAAGGATGAAAGCTATAACGAGCTTACGTACGAGACGGAAGATAAAGTATTCGCGTTATCAAAGGATGAATCCGCAAGATACGTAAGCGGCATCGGGACTATTATTTACGGAATACCTACACAACGCGTCGACAATGAAAATCCGTACGCAACAAGCAGTATATCGGGTGTTTCGGGCGTGGAAAAAGCTATGCCCTGGTGGCTGCGCGACATGGGAACAGATTCAAACAAATACGCCGCTTACGTAACGGCGCGTACCACACACAAATACAACGATGATGAAAAAGTTTATGAATACGCCGGCGTGCGCCCCGCAATGTGGATTGTCTATAACGAAAAAGACATGAACGGCTACGCAAAGGGTGAGATCCAGCCTAAGGCGGATGCGGAGCTTGACGCCAAGATAGCGGCTCTGAAGATCGGAGATAAACTTCAGTTCGGCGTGTACGACGATAATCTTTACAGCGTGGACGGATTCAATTCTCTTACGTGGACCGTGTACAATGAAGATGATGCAAGCTTCTATATCTTATCCGACACGATCGCGGGAAGCGGTTATTCCGTATTTGACGACAACAGGGATGCGGAGGATACGAGCTGGGCTGAATCTTATTTAAGAAAATATATAAACAGCACGGCATTTCTTGATATGACGTTTTCGCCGCAGGAAAAAGCCAAACTGGTTCTGACTCACATCGTATCTTCAGGTGAGGACGACAGGAACGGCGGCGCCGAAACCGACGATCTGCTGTTTGTACCGGACGCATCGGACGTTGATAATTATCCGGAGCTATTCAAAAACAGTATAGGACATAAATACTGGCTCCGTTCGCAGAGATCGTTTGCTCCGTACATAGCGTACGTAAGCGGAGGCTCGGTCAGTTCATCAAGACCGACTGAGAATTACGGTATCAGACTCATGGCAAGAATTATTAAAAAGGGGTAAATAAATGAAAAAAATAATCGCGTTATTTTTAGCGGCTCTTATGCTGATAACGTTTGCCGCGTGCGGCGGTGCCGGGATCGGCAGAAATGACGGCACCGAAACAAAAAAGGTCTCCGACGACAAAGGAAGCGAAGTGCAGCTGAACGGCGACACGATAAGCCTTGATTACGACACGCATCACAAGGATATGTTCTTTAAAGCAAATCTGCTGGATTTCTATACTGATACGGCGGGATCGTTATGTCAGCTCGCTTACAGACAGGACGGCGACGTTACGTATAAAATAAACATACTGTATTTTGAAGGCAAGTCGATAGAAGAGGCAATGGGAGATTCCGCCGCCGTTATGACTGATAAAACCGTAAACGGACTTGCTTACAAATATCTGGAAACAAATATTGAATATACGGACAAGACCGTTCCCGCGCACGTTTACGCATATAACTTCGACGGAACGACTTATACCGTAAACTTTATATCCGAATATGATATGTCGTCGCTTGAGAGCGGATTTTTGAATACCGTACGTTTTGAAAAAAGCGAGTAAGATATTTTTAGTAAAAAAGGACGCGTTTATCGCGTCCTTTTTTGATATATTATTCAGAAATATCGCCGGACTTCGGTTGTCCGTATTCGCGCTTCATCGCCTCGGTCGAAACGACCCATTGCTTGCCGTATTTACAAACGTCTACGCCGTTTACAAGCTTGCCGTATGATATCGCTTTTCTCAGCGTGCTTTCATTCAGCCCCCATAACTGAGTTGCGTCCGCAAAAGCCATAAGACCGTCAAAAGGCGTTTTAACCGTAATTCCGTTTGCAAACAGCTCATCACAAGATATATCGATTTCATCATTCCATATAACACCGTAGCCGCCTGCGTCTACATAAACGCCGCAGAACAGTTCCGGCGTTGTGATAAACGGTTTGAAATACCGCCATTTTTCGATAAGCGGTTTTACGTCGTATATTTTTGTTACGCCTTCTGCAAACTGCACGCTCAAACGGTAATCCGGCAGTGCGTTTACGGATTTAACTTTATGAAACATTACGTGACCTCCTTATTCAAGCGGCGCAAGAGACTTGAATTCCTGCGTATTCCAGATGTGCATAAGCTCCTTCTTATGAATTGAGATCCACTCCAAAACCATCGCCAATGCTTTTGGCGGCAGATGACCTTCAAGTATTTTTCCGGTTTGAATATCTATTGCGGCAACGTCATCTCCGTATAAAGCGTGGATATGCGGCGGATTATGCTCCGCCTGCTGAAAATACATTCTTATTATTATTCCGTAAAACCTCGATAATACAGGCATTATTCTACTCCTTTTTTTATTATTATATCACGGTATCGTGATATTGTCAATAGTAAATCAAAAAAAACGAGGTAAAAATCACCTCGTTTTTTTATCTTAAGTTATTATTTTAAAAGCATACTCATAAACCGCTTTGTAAACATCCTCTCGGACACGGAAGTCACTACTTCGGCGTTGTAGCTGTCTATCAAAGGCATCGATTCATACGTCCTTCCCTTCTGATAGAAGATGACCTGCCCGTACGTTTCATTGTCCGCCGTGCAGCAGTGGCAATGGCATTTTACGGTGGACGTCACGTAGTCCGGCCAGACGGCGGCTGCTATTGCAACGGCGTCCGGCAGATCGACCATGTGCGCTCCGCGCGTGTCGAGGTTGAACTGAAGTATAACTTTTGTAGCTTGCTCCAAGAATTTTCCGGCTTCGTTTCCGTGCGACAGAGCCAGAAGCTCCGCTTCGTCAAGCCCTATTTCGCCCTCGCACATATCAAAGCCGATTATCGTGGTAGGCACGCCTAAATCGAGCATCACCGCGTACGCCTCCGCGTCTATGAACACGTTGAATTCCGCTACGGGCGTCGCGTTGCCGGAGCCTAAGCCCGGCGTTCCCATTGTCCATATATGCTTTACACGGCTCATTATCTCTCTGTCCGTCATTATCGCTAAAGCGATATTCGTAGCGGGACCGAGAACTACAAGTTCGATCTCATCCGGATTTGCGGCCACGGTATCGAGTATGAATTCCACGGCTCTTTTATTCTCCGGCTTCTTATCCGGATGGATTATGCCGCGGTCGCCCATTCCGTCCTTTCCGTGAACGGATATGGTCTCTTTTCTTTCTCTGAATAGCGGACGGGAGGCGCCGATATAAACGGGCGCGTCACAGCCGCACGTCTGCAAAGTCATCAAAGCGTTGTCCGCCGCCTGTTTTACTCCCACGTTGCCGGCTACGGCAGTTACGCCGAGTATCTCTATATCCGGCGAGAACGCCGCGATCATCAAAGCGGCGGCGTCATCCGACGCGGTATCCGTATCAATAATGAATTTTCTCATTTTTATTATCCTTTCAAATAACGACGAGCCTGTTTTCCGTGCTTTGTTCTATCCTCTGATGAGACGACAGATATTCGTCAAGTATTTCTCTGCATGACGTTGCCACTATCCTCGGTTTATGCAGCTGCGTTATCTCTTCAAGCGGTATACCGAAGCCGATCTGCGTATTAAGATAATGGAATCTCTGCAGCGCTATTGAATATGTTCTGTTGTCTTCAACGGGTATGCCGTTTAAGGAAAACGTTATAAAATCATGCGTTTCACGCGAGTAAATGACCTGCATACCTTCCGAGAACTGATAAAACTCACAGTGCGCGCCTTCCCATACCTCGTCGCGCAGCATATATTTTATCATGCTTTTAAGCTGTGTGCCGGTAACGGTGAGCATATACACTTCGTCGTCATACGGGAAAGCCGTTACAAGATCTGAATATAAAACTATAGGTCCGAGCTCCTCGCATCTGATACTGCCGGAACCGAGCAGCATTATATCTATGTTCAGACTCCTTTTCAGAATATCTGCAAACAGATCGCCGAGCTCCGTTTCACGCGTTCTTTCCGGATGCGTGAGTTTTTTATTGAATCTCGTTACTACTCTGCTGTATTTTTCATCCGTTTTGGACTTATACTGCATAAGCAGTTTTTCAAGCGCTTCATCATGCGGGCAGTGCTTTTGATCTATCGGCACGCTCTGCCATTTATAGCTTTGAACACAGTTGTTGTCCGTGTCTATTTCAATATCGAATCTGCCTATCTGATCCGTTCCCGTTCCCGCCTGTACTATCAGCACGTTGTTTACGACCGCCGGCTCGTCTATGAACGTATGGGAATGACCGCCGATTATGACGTCAACGCCCCACGCGGGATCGAGCTTTGCGGCAAGTTTTTTATCTTCTTCAAAGCCTATATGAGTTAAAAGAACGGTAAAATCTATATCTATGGCGTTATAGGCGTTGCATATTTTTCCTACCTCCGCCGCCGCTTCCTCAACGTTTACGAAAGTTCCTACAAGGCCGTCGTTTTTAGTCTGCGCGAGAACTTCCTCGGTAAGTATACCGATGAAAAGTATTTTCATTCCGTCAACTTCGATTATGGTATACGGCTTGAAGAGACGCGCGTGGTTTGTTTTTATATAAAGATTTGCGTTTATTATAGGGAATTTTGCGCATTTTTCAAGGAACAGAAGATGCGATAAACCGTAATCCGTTTCATGGTTTCCTATCGTTACCACGTCCGGCGAAATCATATTCATTATCTCTATCGTTGATATGCCCTGATATTCCGAGTCTATTACAGATCCGCGGAACATATCGCCCGCTATGCAGTAAAGCGTATTCGGCTCTTCTTCTCTTACTTTACCGACGTATCCCGACAAAAGCGAAACGCCGCCTATAAGTTTATCTCCGTCTTTTTCTGACAGAAAATCTCCGTGCATATCGTTTGAATGAAGCAAAACGAGCTTCTTTGTATTTGCCATTTTATACCTCCCGTATTTTAATATTATTATTTTACAATATTCTCTGTTATTTTTCAACCCCACAAGTGACTATTTTTGATATTTATCCAAGCGCTATGTCAAGTATCATCATAACGGCAAAGCCGGAAAGCACGCCTATCTGCGCGGTCAGCTTGTTGCCCTCAAACGCAGCCGGTATAAGCTCCGCGCAGACGACGGCTATCATCGCACCGCCGGAAAATGAAAGCGCGTACGGCAAAAGAGATATTGCGGTGACCGCGAACGCCGCGCCTATAACTCCAGCGACAGGCTCAACAAGTCCGGACGCCTGACCGTAAAGAAAACTTTTGAATTTGCTTTTTCCTGACAGATACAGCGGCATTGATACGCATAAGCCTTCCGGAAAATTCTGCAAACCTATACCGACCGCAAGCATTATCGCGCCTGTGAGAGTCGCACCGCCTCCCGCGGCTATTGAACCGAAAGCGACGCCGACGGCAAGACCTTCCGGTATGTTGTGCGCCGTGACTGCCGCCGCGAGCATCAAAGAACGTTTGAAGCTGTTATCCGCTTCTTTAAACTTTTTTGCTTTTGTAAGCAGTATATCGGATACCATCACGAAAACACCGCCGGCTATGAATCCGACCGCGTTTACAAGCCACGCGCTGTAGCCAAGCTGTACGGAAAGCTCTTCGGCGGGCGATAAAAGCGACCAAAAGCTTGCGGCTATCATAACGCCTGCGGAAAAACCGAGCATTGAATCTATTAAAATTTGATTTATTTTCTTAAAGAAAAACACGAGCGACGCGCCGGCGGCGGTCACCGCGTATGTAAATAACGTAGCCAGCAGTCCCTGTAAAACGGGATGCAGACTTTGAAATGTGTGCATTATTTTTATATCTCCTTATACTATAATGTCACGTTATATTATATGGAGCATACTGTTATCACGACATTTTGTATTTTTTCAGTTTTTTACATAAAGTGCTATAATTCTGCGTAATTACACATATATTTTACGCGAGTGCTTGACATATAGCGAATATTATCGTGATTTTTCGATAATTTATTAGCACTCTTTATATGTTCGTGCTATTTTTTACAATTTTGAAACAAATTTGAATTGCGTATTTAACATTTGAAGATTATCATATAGTCAAACAAAAGGGAAAGATAATTTCCCTAAATCAAGGAGGTATTTATTATGTACGGAATTACAACATATAAGAAAAACGGATATGATCCTTTTAAGGAATTAAGAGCCTGGCAGAAGAACTTCTTTAACGATGAAAACGCGGTCACCATCAAGACCGATATCAAGGACACCGGCGACAGTTACGTTATAGACGCGGAGCTTCCGGGCTACAAGAAAGAAGAAATTAACGTTGACGTAAACGACGACATCCTCACCATCTCGGCTGAAAAGCATACCGAAAATGAAGAGGAAAACAAAAACGGTTATATCAGACGCGAGCGCTACTACGGCTCAGTTTCAAGAAGCTTCAATATTTCCGAAGTAGAAGCGGCCGCTATCACCGCAAAACACGAAAACGGCGTTCTTACGCTCACGCTTCCGAAGAAAAAGGAGCAGATCCCGCAGTCTCATAAGATAGAGATCAATTAAGAACTGTAAAAAATCCTGTCCGGACAACCGGGCAGGATTTTTTATATATCAAATTCCGAGCTCTTAACTATTTCAGTATCGCATCAATATGCATATAGTTGCTTCCCGGTTCGGTAACTTCTCTCGTTGACGTATAACAGAACGTGAAAAGCGGGGCTTTGCCGTTGTTTTTGACGGTTATTTTTACTCTATGCTCACCTTGATTCAGCATCAACTCTGCTCTCTGCTCTCGCGGTGAGCGGTGATACGCGGGCAGGTGCAGTCCGACGTTGGAATCAAAGAGCACTTCTCCGTCAAGCTCTAACTTTACCGGGCGCTCGCTGTTGCAGATAAGTACTGTTTTTCTGCTCTGCGGCTCGTATAACGTAGCCTCACAAACGTGCTCCGGCGCGTCGTTATCAAGCGTTACGTTGCATCCGGCCTCATACCTTTTTTTGCCGTTTATCGTCCATACGTTCGGGCGCAGGACCGTGAACGGCAGCCTGTATTCGCTCCAGACCGAGCCGTCGTTTATGCGGGTCATTTTAAAACAGATACGGTTGTATCTCTGATCCGGCATTTTACTTGCTTTGAGCGTCATTTTTACCGTTTCTTCCCTGCCCGGCTCTACCGTAAGCTCGGGGTTATCGTCGCAGTAAAATCCGTCCGGGCAGATCAGTTCCGCTTTGATACGCCACGCCCATCCGCTGTTGTTTTTAATTGCAAAGCTGACGGGACAGTTGCAGTCCGGCGCGCATATCGGTTTGTCAAGATAGCAGAGCGTCGCGTAAACGCCGTCTTTTTCGGTTGACGTTATTAAATATCTCTGATAATCCGCATCCGTACGCGACGGAGTTGACGCTATTATCGCGTCTCTGTCCGCGTATTTGAGCATATTGTAAAGCCGTATCGATTCATTTGTCAGCTCGTTTAAATCTTTCGGCGCGGGCAGACCCTTTATCATTGCGGAAACGGTTATGTTTTCGCCGACTGGTTTGCTCCATTTTTCCGGGATGTAAGCCGTTCCGTACATAATGCCGAGCGTCGCGGCGGCGGTCGCAACGGTGCAGTCCGTATCATAGCCGAGGTTTACGGTTTTAAGTATAGCGTCTTCAAAGTCTTTGCCCCACAGAATACCGCAGACGCCGAAAGCTATATTCTGCGGCGCGTAGGTAAAGTTAGGCGAGCCGTATTTTGAAAGTATCAGCTCTCTTGCTTCAAGCAGAGTTTTGCCCTCGCGGAAAAGCTGTAAGGCAAGTGCGACGGCTTTATACACGTTTGACTGCTCGGGGATGCACAATAGCGCGGATTCGATAAGCTGTTGAATATCGTCACAAACGTATGCTTTTGCCTGCATGGCGGCGTTGAATATCTCTCCGTTTACACCTTCGCCTCCTGCGTGGTCGACTATCGCGTCACGCACGGCGAGGCTTGCCGCAAGTTCCGGATCGCCCGCCGCGACCGCCGCCCAAATTTCAGAGCGGATAGGCGAGCCCATACAATCCGTAAAAACGTTGTCAAAACTACCGGAAAACGGCGGCTTGAAGCCCTGCCGCATATTCGTCGCGGCGTAGCCGTACTCGTCAAACGGGAAAAATACGTGCTCACGCCACGCTTCCGCTATATCGTCCGAGGTTATCGCCGCGCCTTTTTCCTGCAGGACGTGCAGATTTACAAGCTGCAGATCGAGATCATCGTTCGGCAAGGCGCCGTTTTCGGACAGCACCGGATACCAGGTAAGATCAAGCACCTGCATACGCCCCTCAACAGGACCGCCAAGCGTGCCGCCGATATTCTTTCCGAGCCAGCAGGCGTATATTTTATCGTATAACGTTTTGTTGTCAAGCATAACAGCCTCCGAAAGACGTTTTTTTCATTATATCAAAAATAAAAAGAAATTGCAAGTTATATCTTGAAATTTAAGGAAAAATAGGGTAAAATAAATAAAAACTCCCTCAGTCGGCAAAGCCGACAGATCCCTCGGGGAGGGAGCCCTGTCTTGCCTCCCTCTTAGAGGGAGGTGGATCGCGCACAGCGCGAGACGGAAGGAGTAAACTCAGGGGTAGTTTATGTCAAGAACAAACGATACGGAACATACGAATATGATAATGATTATTGACAAGGACACAAATAAAGCCGTTGTCATAAACAGAAAACTAAGCTGGAAAGGTCTTTCTTTCCCCGGCGGGCACGTGGAGGATAACGAGAGCTTTTATGAAAGCGCGGTAAGAGAGGCAAAGGAGGAGACGGGACTGACCGTGCGCAATTTGAAATTCTGCGGTGTGATACACTGGCATAATATAGATAACGGCAAAAAATATATGGTATACCTATATAAAACGACCGAATACGAGGGCAAGCTCATATCCGGAACGGAAGAAGGCGACGTTTTCTTTATGGATATTGACGATATAAAAAACATAAAAGAAGACAACAGAGTTGCCGAATACCTGCCGGTTTTCTTAGACGATAACATAAGCGAAGCGTTTGGGAAATACTCGGGCGAGGATGATATAGGGTTTCCGATAGTTTATTATTGAGCAGATCATGTTAAAAAGCGGGGCGATCGCCCCGCTTTTCGTTATTATTCACAGCAATGTGCGCAGCCTTCGCAGTCCGGGAATTTGGAGTGGTCATATTCAATACCGTTCTTCTCGTAATAATCCTGCAGGGCTTTTTTTATTGCTTCCTCAGCCAGAACGGAACAGTGTATTTTATGTGCGGGGAGTCCGTCCAACGCTTCGGTAACGGCTTTGTTTGTCAGCGTCAGCGCTTCCGACAAGGGCTTTCCTTTTATCATTTCCGTTGCCATTGAGCTTGAAGCGATAGCCGAGCCGCAGCCGAACGTCTCAAACTTTACGTCAACTATTATATCGTTTTCTATTTTAAGATATATTTTCATTATATCTCCGCATTTTGCGTTGCCGACTTCACCTACACCGTCCGCGTCCTCGATCACGCCGACGTTTCTCGGGTTTCTGAAATGATCCATTACTTTTTCACTGTATAACGCCATTTTATTATCCTCACTTTGTTATGAATTCTTTTTTGCCGGACGTCAGATCTCGCCATACCGGGGACATATTTCTTAAATATGAAACTACTTCGTTTACCGCTTTGACCGTATATTCAATCTCTTCATCCGTATTTTCTTCGGACAGGGTGAGACGGAGCGAGCCGTGCGCTATCTCGTGCGGTCTGCCAATCGCTAAAAGCACGTGGCTCGGGTCGAGTGAGCCGGACGTGCAAGCCGAGCCGGAAGACGCGCAGACGCCTTTATCGTCAAGAAGAAGAAGCAGAGATTCGCCTTCTATGCCCTCAAAACAGAAATTAACGTTGCCGGGGAGTCTGTTCTTCTCGTCGCCGTTCAAGACCGAATGAGGTATTTTTGAAAGCTCTGCTATGAGCCTGTCGCGCATCGCGGCGAGCTTTTTTGCGTTTTCATCAATTTTGCCGCAAGCTTCTTCAAGTGCGGCAGCCATGCCCATTATCGCCGGAATATTCTCTGTTCCGGCGCGTTTTCCTTTTTCCTGAGCGCCGCCTTCAATTATATTTGTTAAACGTGTGCCTTTTTTTGCGTAAAGTATGCCTATGCCTTTAGGTCCGTGAAATTTGTGCGCGGAAACAGAAAGCATATCTATATTCTGATCTGTAACGTCTATCTTAAGATGTCCCGCCGCCTGTACCGCGTCCGTATGGAACGGCACGCCCGCCTCACGGCATATCGCGCCTATTTCTTTTATCGGCTGTATCGTTCCTATTTCATTATTTGCAAACATAACGGTAACAAGGCAGGTGTCTTCACGTATCGCGTTTTTTACCTGTTCGGGCTTTACGATTCCGTTTTCGCCTACGTCAAGCAGCGTTATCGCAAATCCCTCTTTTTCAAGCTTTTTGAGCGTGTGAAGCACTGCGTGATGTTCTATTTTTGTTGATATAATATGCTTTTTACCTTTTTTTTCGCCGTTATACGCCGCGGAGATTATTGCCTGGTTGTCCGCCTCGCTTCCGCCGGAAGTAAACGTTATCTCCGCGGGTTGTGCGTTTATGCAGCGCGCTATCCTCTGCCGTGCGTCATACAGCGCTTCCGCCGCAGCCTGACCAACCGAGTGAAGGCTTGACGGATTGCCGTATATCTTATCAAAATACGGGATCATCGCCTCTATCGCGGTCTTGCTCATTTTCGTCGTCGCGGCGTTGTCTAAATATATTGTTTTATTCATCTTTATTATTCCTTTCAGATAACGTAATTGTCTCCGCCGTCATATCCCGGTTTCTTATCTAAAACGTCCTGCAAAGTCATTCCGTCAAGGTACTCGTTTATTATTTTGTCAAGCCCTTTCCAAACAGGTAACGCTATGCAGTCGGCGCTTCGCGCGCACGGGGAATGGTTTATTTCAAGACAGGCTACCGGGGATAGCGAGCCTTCAGCCGCGCGCAGAACTTCTCCTACCGTATATTCATCAGCGGACTTTGCAAGACGGTAACCGCCGTTTTTTCCGCCCTTTGCCTCAAGCATTTTTGAAACGTCCGGTATTATAACTATCTGTTCAAGATATTTTTTTGATATTTCCTGGCGCTCTGCGGAATCCTTCAATGAAACGTATCCTTCGCCCTGATGCTCGGCAATATCAAGCAGTATCCGCAATACGTATCTTCCGCGTGTTGAGATCATCATAATTATTTCCTCCGCAGTTTTCTGATTCGAGAGCATTATATACCTATTGACCTACTTTGTCAATAGGTATTTGATCGAATCTGATAAAATATCATAGTTTATTTACATTTCAGACTTGATTTTTGCTGTACGTCATGCTATAATGCCTACATCTCCGATAGGTTTAGTAGGTGATTGAATTCCGAACACTATTCTGGAAAGGTTAAACGTATGAAAAACTATTTTGAAAAGCTTGTAAGAGAAAATTTCAGATGCGGTCGAATGCAAACGTGCCGATGTTGAAGCTGAAAAAAACAAAAATAATAAATTTAAAATGAGGTAAATAAAATGAGTAACTATAAATTTGAAACTCTTCAGCTCCATGTAGGACAGGAGCAGGCAGACCCCGCAACGGATTCAAGAGCAGTCCCGATATATCAGACGACTTCATACGTATTCCACAACAGTGCGCACGCCGCGGCGAGATTCGGTTTAGCAGACGCCGGCAACATTTACGGCAGACTTACAAACTCCACGCAGGACGTGCTTGAAAAAAGAGTTGCCGCGCTTGAAGGCGGAGTCGCGGCGCTCGCGCTCGCATCCGGTGCGGCGGCGATAACGTACACGATAGAAGCGCTTGCACAGAAAGGCGATCACATAGTAGCGCAGAAGACCATATACGGCGGCAGCTACAATCTGTTAGCGCATACTCTTCCCCAGTTCGGCGTTGAGACGACTTTCGTTGACATACACGATCTGAATGAAGTCACAGCCGCGATCAAACCGAACACAAAGGCGATTTTCATTGAAACGCTCGGAAACCCGAACAGCGATATTCCGGATATTGAAGCACTGTCCGGGATAGCGCATGCTCACGGGATACCGGTAGTTATAGACAACACGTTCGGAACGCCGTATCTTATCCGTCCCATAGAACACGGCGCGGACATAGTAGTTCATTCCGCTACAAAGTTCTTAGGCGGTCACGGCACTACGCTCGGCGGCATAATCGTTGACAGCGGAAAATTCGACTGGAAAGCGAACGCGGACAAATACGCACCGATCGCAAAGCCGAATCCGAGTTATCACGGCGTTTCATTCGCGGACGTTGTAGGTCCCGCGGCGTTTGTAACGTACATACGCGCCATACTTCTGCGCGACACGGGAGCGGCTATCTCGCCGTTCAACGCGTTTCTGCTTTTGCAGGGCGTTGAGACGCTGTCGCTAAGGCTTGAGCGCCACGCGGAGAACACGAAAAAGGTCGTAGAATACTTATCAAAACATCCGCTTGTTGCAAAGGTAAATCATCCTTCTCTTCCCGATCATCCGCAGCATGAGCTTTATAACAGATATTTCCCGAACGGCGGAGCTTCCATATTCACTTTCGATATAAAAGGCGGCAAAGAAGAAGCGTGGAAATTTATAGACAACTTAAAGATATTCTCGCTTTTGGCAAACGTAGCGGACGTAAAATCGCTTGTTATACACCCCGCGTCAACTACACATTCTCAGCTTTCTGATGAAGAGCTTGAGAAAAACGACATTCACCAAAGCACCATCCGGTTATCTATCGGAACGGAACACATAGACGACATAATCGCAGATCTTGAAAACGGCTTTGCCGCATTAAAATAAGAATAATAAAAGGAGATAAATAAAATGTCAAAGATCTATAAAGGAGCCATTGAGCTTATAGGAAATACGCCTCTTGTAGAGGTCGTCAATCTTGAAAAAGAGCTGGGACTGGAAGCGACGCTTTTAGTAAAACTCGAATATTTCAATCCCGCCGGATCAGTCAAAGACAGAATTGCAAAAGCGATGATAGAAGATGCGGAAGCAAAAGGTCAGCTCAAACCGGGCTCGGTCATAATTGAGCCGACTTCCGGCAACACGGGTATAGGTCTTGCCGCGATAGCCGCGTCAAAGGGCTACCGCACGATACTTACGATGCCCGAGACGATGAGCGTTGAAAGAAGAAATATATTAAAGGCTTACGGCGCCGAAATAGTTTTGACAGAAGGCGCGAAAGGCATGAAAGGCGCAATTGCAAAAGCGGAAGAGCTTGCCTCTGAGATACCCGGCAGCTTTATCCCCGGCCAGTTCGTAAACCCGGCAAACCCGGCTATACACAAAGCTACGACAGGTCCCGAGATATATAAAGATACAGACGGCGCAGTTGATATATTCGTAGCCGGCGTAGGTACGGGCGGCACGATAACCGGTACCGGCGAATACCTGAAAGAACAGAAACCGTCCGTCAAGGTCGTTGCCGTTGAGCCGGAAACTTCTCCGGTCTTGTCCGAGGGCAGATCCGGTCCGCATAAAATCCAGGGCATAGGCGCGGGATTCGTTCCGGACGTTCTGAACACGAAAGTCTACGACGAGGTGATCCCGGTAGCGAACGAAGACGCGTTTGCAACGTCAAAACAGCTTGCAAAAAGAGAAGGCATTTCCGTAGGTATCTCCTCAGGCGCGGCGCTTTTTGCGGCGATCAAGCTTGCAAAGCGTCCCGAAAACAAAGGCAAGGTAATAGTAGCTCTGCTCCCCGACAGCGGCGACAGATACTACTCCACCCCGCTTTTCACAGAATAAAAAATAATACGTATACGGCTCCGGTGTAATATCAAATCACCGGAGCTTTATTCGTATTTACGGTTATTATAAATGGAATTACATAAAAAAGAAAAAATATACACCGGATCAAGGCTTTATCCGGTAAGGATAAGTTTTGACGATATACCTGATAACGAGCCGTATAAAACGGTGTCCGGCGGCGATTTTACAGGCAAAGCTATAGAATGGTCTCCTGATCCGTTAAGCTCGTTCAGATTCAACGACACGCGTGCTGACAGTGAGTTGAACGTTTTCAAAGCTTATCCCGTAAAATACTTCGTCGACAATAAAAACAGTTTTCAAAACACAGACTCGGTTTTATCCGATAAGACGGATATTACGGTAAAAGGAAACGGAAATATAGTATTTGATTTCGGTATTGAATTTGCGGCATGGCTTGAAATAGAAAGCCCGGATCTGCCGGCATGCGAAAGCGTAAGACTGAGCGTAAGCGAATACGATATGCCGCAGATAGTAAACAAAGGCCCGCAGTCGCCGCGCAAGACCGGATATCCGAAAAAGATAGGCTGCAATATATACAGGCTTGAACTGAACCCCGAACTGTACGAGGGCGTACGTTTCGGATTTTTACACGTAGAGAACTATAAAAACGATTTTCATATTACCTCAGTCCGGCTTATATGTCAAATAAAGCCGTCAAATTATGACGGCAGCTTTTACTGCGACAACGAGATGCTCAACCGTATATGGTACACCGCGGCGTACTGCGTGAGAACGAATTTCAAAAAAGATTATCTTTCCGCTATACTTATTGACCGCGGCGACCGTCATTCCTGGACCGGTGACGCTTATATCTCGCAGGCCGCTTCACTGTGCGCTTTTGCAAACTACGATTTCATACTTGAAAATCTAAAATATACCGCCTCTCACGACAACGGTATAGAAAGCTACGAGCTTTACTGGGTTTTAAGTCTTATTGATTACTATTATTTCACTTCGGATAAAAAAGGCGTATCGGAGCTTTTGCCTTATGCGTCTCAGCGTCTCGATCACGCGTATGAGATATGGGGCAAAGATCCACCTTTGACTTTCTTCGGCTGGGATGAAAGACAGGGCGCGGGCTTTGACTTTCCGGACGTAACCGAAAATCAGCTGTCGTATAAAGCTATAGCCATAGAATGCTTCAATAAATTTGCCGATTTGCTTGACGCGTTGGGAAAAAGCTCTTACGCAAAACGTTACCGCGCATATGCAAAACAAAAAACAGATGAAATTTTATCAAAAAGCGACTGGTATAAAGATTACGGAATTCACGCATTTTCAGACGCGGTAAACGCAGGATTCGTAAATTCGGAAATTCAGAGTAAGCTGTTTTACAAATACTTTTCCGACAGAGTAAGCAGGATCTCTTACTGTCCGTTCAACGAATATTTTATATTAGGCGCGCTTGCGAAAATGGATAAATATGACGACGCGGTATCTTCCGTTCTTGATCTGTGGGGCGGACAGATAATCTACGGCGGGACCTGCTTTTTTGAAGTTTTCCGTCCCGAATGGAACGACGGTATTAAAAAAAACGGAGCCGTACCGAACAATCAGGCCGGGTATACCAGTCTTGCGCATCCGTGGAGTTCGGGAGTTCTTTGCTGGATGAGCGCAGAGCTGCTCGGTATAAAGCCGACGTCACCCGGATTTTCCACGTTTTCTGTAATTCCTCACATGACTGCGCAGCTTAACGTTATATCGGGAGAAATGCCAACGCCGCACGGTAACATAAAAGCGTCGTTTGACGTTATTGCAGGCAAACACAGCGTTACCGTGCCGGATGGGACATGCGCGCTTGTCACGATACCGAAAGCAAAAAGAACGGTAAGCGGACTTAAAATCAACGGAAAGACGGCAAAAGCGGACCGCGAAGACGACGAATATTTCTATTTTGAAGCTCTTACACCGGGAGAATACAATTTCAGCGCGGATTATTCCGGAAAAGTAAAAAGTATAAAGCGCCCCCGCGCAAATACGCGGCAAAGTTTATAAAAACGGATACGGAAACAAAAAAAGACCGTGCCGGCAGATACGGCAAGGACGGATACGTTATATGCGGCAAGGATAAAAAACTTCCGGATTACGTATCTGAGGTGGTTTTTGATAAAGGCATATTCACCCCGTCCGGATACTCGACAAATTATGACAATATATGTTCTCAGACTTTTACCGTTGACATCAAACTTGCAAGAAAGCGCAAATATACCGTTGCTTTGTACTTTGCCGGTCGTTTTGGCGGCAAAAGCCTTGCCGTTGAAATGTTTAACGGAAAAACCTATGATCTCATATCTCCGGTAAAGGTCCTGCACGATTATTCCGGCGGCGTATATCTGGTTTATGAATACGACGATTCCGTTAGATTCCGTATAGATCATATAAGGGGAGATTTCGTATCTGTATCAGGTATCTATTTTGATACGGATTAAAAAAATGCCGGTCAAACGGCATTTTTTATTTTGACAAATAATCTTTGTAATACGCAAGCTCGGTATAAGGATAATACGTATAAAGTATCCTGTCGTATTTGTAACCGAGGTTGCCTAAGTCCTTACAGCCCCACTGACTTGCGCCCACGCCGTGGCCGTTGCCGCTGCCTATGAAGGTAAAGTCCTTTGAATTTGTGCCCGTACTGTGTCCGACTATTTCGGACGTGCTTATCAGCACGGTCTGCGAGACGAGAGACGACGACGTTTTTACGGTTATGCGCTGCGGCAGATACTGCTGTTTAAGCCCGCCGTCAGTCATAACGTTTATATTCTCTTCGCCTTTGACGCTTTTGATCCCGTCGGCAGTCATCACGTATATACCGCTTACGGTCTCTACAAGCGTATGATTTTTTCCGTCGTCTATTTTGCCGTTATGCTCGATAACGAAATTAGCCGCGTAAAGAAGCCCCGACAAAGCTCCGCGCACGTTTCTGCATCTGTTCACCGTTACGCTTGCTCCGTAAATATCCGTTATGGTTATTGAATACACGTAAGTTGAGTTTTCGCACAGGCGGTTTATCCTTACGTCTTCTATCGCGCCGTTGAGCGTGGTATAACCGGCTTCACGCACTTTTTTCAAAAGCTCCTCCGGCGTTGCGGTAAAGCTCCATGCCCCGTATTTGCTTACGGAAAGGTCCTCCCACGGCGTCATCTGTCCGACAAGATATTTAACGGGGTCCATGTTCCACACCTCGTGCGCCGCCGCCATACTGCCGCCGCCGAGATCCGTGTAATACGAGGTGGTGGTCTTACCGTCGCACAAAAGGATCTCTCCTTTTGTCATATTCACGCCGTTTATTACGTTTTGATTTACCCTCTCAAAGCCTTTGCATACCTGACAGTCGCTCGTTGTGCAGACGTCGCAGTTGTACGCTTTATGCTTTGCTCTTTCGTGGCTGTTGGCGATAACGAACGTACGCGCGCATACGGAAAACGCTTTCATAGTCTCGATAGGCCAGGTATTGTATATCTCCCACGGAACCACGCATATAACGTACGTTTCAAGCTCCGATATAAGTATCATCGTAACGCCGTCCGCGTCTGACGCTTTGTACCGTCTGAATTCCATTACGCCGTCGTAATAGTAACCTTTTTCCGTTTTTACGTAGTCTTTGTTCCCGTTGTCGTCAAGGCAGTACAGACCAAGTCCGTATTTTTGCTCCGTCATATCAAAATCAAAAAGCGGTTTTGCGGTCTCATAATCAATGACGGTCAAAGAAGATGCAGCAGGTGAGACGACTTCACAGCCGTACCCGAGCGCCGCTTCTATTACGCTTTTCTCCGACTCGGCAGAAGATACGGACGTATAAGCGCCAATACGGATATAGTATATGCCGCCGATATAAGCGGGATATACGGGAACGTTTAATTCTTTGGCTTTATCCGAAATATCGGCGCACGCGCTTTCCGCATCTGCAATTTTATCAAATCCGTCCGTTATCTGCAAGTGATAGCCGCCGGATATGACGTTGGATTTTGAGGCGTAATAATACCAGTCCGTACTTGCGGATCTTCTCAGATTTCCCGTTTCGGATACGGATACGTCGCTGTTATATAAGGTCCATATGTATTTTAGTTCGTTGCCGGTCGTCGTTACGTAGAGCTCAAAACCCGGCGCGTTTTTCTGCGTGCGGACCCTGTGGCTGTGAAGCGTGGTATCGCTGAAAGATATGCCTACTCTTACAAGATAATCGTCTTCTTCGAATACCTGCTTTTCCTGCTCTTCATGTTCTTCCGGTACGGTCGAGCTTTCGTCTGCGCTTACGGATCCTTCGCTGTCCGATCCGATATCCGCCGCGTTGGCTGACAGGACCGCCGCGACTATCACGCCGCCGAACATGAGCACGGCTAAAACGATACATATAACTCTTACTATTATTACTTTTTTATCCGTGCCGTTATGCTTTTTATTCGCCAATTGTAAACTCACCTCTTATAAGCACTTCCGTTCCGTTCTGGAGCGCGGCTATACCGGCGCCGCCGGCGTAAGACACTTCTATCAAGTCTCCCGTTATGACGTTTTCTCCGTTTGTCAGAGTCTTGTCTGCGGAAATATCCTTAACAACTCCCGACGTTTTGCAGAACGCCGCGGCTTTGCCCGATCTTACTATGACCTCGCACTTGCCGTTTGCCGTTATGCGCTTGCCGGCGGATAAAACGAGAGACACGAATTCCGCGCTTGAAGCCGATCCGGACTGTCCGCCGCCGGACTGTGACGCTATAACGGACGCAACGTAATCTTTAAAGCCCTCATCTTCCATAAGAGCCGCGACTATCTCGTCAACGGATACGCTTTTTACTTTATCGTCAACGTATTTTTCAAATGAAGGCGTGAGAACGCCGTTTATATACGATAAGGATATGAGCGGATCGTTTTCCGTGGAATAATCCTCCGTCACGCCGAACGCGAACGTGCTCATAAACACGGTGAGCAATATGACCGTTACCGCCGCTTTTTTTATGAATTCCGTTTTTTTATTCATATTAAAACCTCATATATCCATTTTGACCTGCTGTGCGTTTATATCAAATTCCTCAAGCACCGATCCCGTCGCCGGCAGCTTTATCTTTCTGTATTTTGATATGCTGTCATACGGTGAGTCGTCCTCACGGAACGCTGCGGCTATCTTTTGTCCCTTTTTAAGCGAGAACAGCGTCACGCCGCCCGCGGTCCTCGTGGGCTTGACCGGTATCAGCTTGCTTGAAAACAGTATGGCGCGTTTTGCGTCGGATACGAGCGCTAAACTGAACGGCTCTTCCTCATAGAACGCCGCGACAAGCGGTGATTTTGTTGAATACGCGCCGGTCAGCTTTCTTCTGTTGCCCTTTGTCTCATACGCGGACATGGGAACTTTGACGCCCTTTCCGTTTTCAAAAATATATATCATATTATGCTTGTCTTCATATCCGTCAAGCGCTTTCATATACACCGCGCGTTCACCCTCTTCAAATCCGAGTTTTGCGGGGATATAGTCGCCTAAATCGGACGCTTTGTAAGATTTGAAATCCGATAACCTCGCGCGGTACATCTGTCCTTTATCCGATAAGAAGATAACGGATTTGATATTCTCCGAATTTTCACGGCAGAGTATATAATCCCCGTCTTTGAAAAGATGATTTTCTCCGCTGCGCAAAGACGTGAGCGGTATTTTTTTGAAGAATCCCTGCTTTGTAAATACCGCGCAGACGTTGAAATTCTCCACGTCTTCCTCCGGTTTGTATTCCGGCAGATCGGCGCTGTCATATATTATTTCCGTCTTTCTTTCAATACCGTATTTTTTCTTTATCTCGGTAAGCTGCTTTACTATAACGTCTTTTATCCTCTTCTCACTCTTTATAGTATCTTCCAGGTCTTTTATCTCTTCCTGCAGAGAGGAAATTTCTTTTACTCTGTTTAAGATGTATTCGCGGTTGAGATAGCGCAGTTTTATTTCGGCAACGTACTCCGCCTGGACTTCCGTCAGATCGAACGCTTTCTGCAGGTTGGGTACGACGTCCGCTTCTTTTTCCGTACCGCGTACTATCGCTATCGCTTTGTCTATATCAAGCAGTATTTTGCCTAAGCCGAGAAGCAGATGGAGTTTGTCGCGCTTTGTGTTAAGTTCAAATTCAAGCTCGCGCCTGACGCAGCTCATTCTGAATTTTATCCATTCAAGAAGTATGTCGTTGACGCCGAGCACCACCGGCCTTTTGTCGATTATGACGTTAAAATTGCAGGCGAAAGAATCCTGAAGCGACGTGAGCTTGAAAAGCTTTGCCATTAGCTTTTCCGGGTCCGTACCGCGTTTGAGATCAAGAGTCAAACGGAATCCCTCGTATCCTATCTCGTCGCGTATGTCGGAAAGCTCTTTTATTTTGCCTTCTGAAACGCCTTTTGTGACTTCTTCTATAATCTTTTCTATTGAGGTCGAATACGGGATTTCAAGCACGTCTATACAGTTGTTGTCTTTATCGTAAACGTATTTTGAGCGCATTACGAACGATCCGCTTCCCGTCTCGTATATCGCCCTCATTTTGTCTCTGTCAAACATTATCTGCGCGCCGAGCGGGAAATCCGGTCCTTTTATGATATCAAGCAGTCTGTCCGGCGAGGTTTTGGGGTTTTTGATAAGTTCTATCGTTCCGTCGCATATCTCGCCCAGATTGAACGAGCAGATATTAGTCGCCATACCGACGGCAATACCGGTATTTGCGGAAACGAGTATATTCGGAAAAGCGGTAGGCATAAGGACCGGCTCTTTCATAGAACCGTCGTAGTTGTCCACCATATCCACGGCGTTTTTGTTTATGCCGCTCAAAACTTCGCGGCAGATGGGCGAGAGCTTGCATTCCGTATAACGCGACGCCGCCGGCGCGAGATCTCTGCTGTACTGTTTGCCGAACGTACCCTTTGAATCTACAAACGGGTGAAGCAGCGCTTCATTGGCGCGCGTGAGCCTTACCATCGTTTCATAAATAGAGGCGTCGCCGTGCGGATTGAGCTTCATCGTCTCACCGCAGACGTTTGCGGATTTTGTTCTCGCACCTTCAAGCAGACCCATTTTATACATTGTATAAAGCAGTTTTCTGTGCGCGGGTTTAAAACCGTCTATCTCCGGGATGGCGCGGCTCAGGATCACGCTCATGGCGTACGGCATATAGTTGCTTTCAAGCGTGTCTACTATAAGTTGATCCTTGATCTCGGCTTCAACTGTTTCGGTCTTTACATCTGTTTTCTTTTTTCTTGCCATTTTATACCGTCCTCACCGTTATCAGATATCAGCGTCCTGATAGTATTCTTCGCTGTGCGCGGATATGAATTCTTTTCTGCCGTCTAAGTTATTTCCGAGCAGCGTATCGAACATCTCGTACGTTTCCTCGGCGTTGCAGGGCTGTATGCGTATAAGCCTTCTCGTATCGGGCGCCATTGTAGTCAGCTTCATCATATCCGGCTCGTTTTCACCTAAACCTTTGCTGCGCTGTATGGTGACTTTTTTACCTTCGAATTTTTTTAAGATGTCATTTTTTTCATTGTCGTCATACGCAAAACACGTTTCCTTCCCGCAGGTTATCTCGTACAGCGGCGATTCCGCTATATAGATATAACCTTCGGAGATGAGCGTGGGCAGCAGACGGTAGAACATCGTAAGTATCAGCGTTCTTATCTGGAAGCCGTCAACGTCCGCATCCGTGCATATTATTATTTTGTGGAAGCGCAGATTGCTTATATTGAACGCGGATTCGCCTTTCTTACCGGCTTTTATCTCGGCGCCGCAGCCCAGCACCTTGACAAGATCCATTATTATCTGATTCTGCAGTATTTTTGCGTCCGTGCTTTTAAGACAGTTAAGCGTTTTGCCGCGCACCGGCATGACAGCCTGGAAATACGCGTCACGCGCTAATTTGCACGATCCCAGAGCGGAGTCGCCCTCAACTATGAATAGCTCTCTTTCTTTCGGATCGCGCGATCTGCAGTCAACGAATTTTTCAACGTGTTTTGTTATATCCGCAGTAGCCGGCGCAAGCTCTTTTACTATATTTGCTCTCGCCGCCTCGGCCGCTTCTCTGCTTTTTTTGTTTATGATTATCTGTTTATAAAGCGCGTCCGCTTCCTGCGGCTTTTCAAGAAAATATATCTCAAGATTGCGCTTAATATAGTTTGTCAGAAAATCGTATATGAATTTGTTGTTTATTGATTTTTTTGTCTGGTTTTCGTAGCTGCAGTAAGTCGAAAAGCTGTTTACTATGATGACGAGCGAATCCGCTATATCCGAAAACGGTATTCTCATATCGGCTTTCGCTTTGCCTACGGTCTTTGAATATTTGTCTATAGCGGAGGTGAACGCCATTCTCACGGCTTTTTCCGGCGAACCGCCGTTTTCAAGAAAACTTGAATTGTGGAAGCACTGAAGCTCGCCGATACCTTTTGTAAAGCAGAAAGTAAGCTCGAACTTTACTTTATATTCGGGCTTGTCCTCGCGGTCGCGTCCGACGCCTTCGGAGCACCAGAAGACCGGCGGAGTTAAAATGCCGTCCCCCGCAAGCTCTCTTAAATATTCTTTTATACCTTCTTCGTAATAGTATTCCGTCTTCTCAAAACTGCCGTCTTCCTGCTGGCAGCTTACGCAGAATCTGAGTCCCGCGTTTACTATCGCCTGTTTTCTTATAATGTCCGCAAGAACGTCGCGCGGTATTTTTATATCCGTAAAGACTTTCAGATCCGGCTTCCACTTGATGACCGTACCCGTGCGTTTTTCTTTTCTGCCGAGCTCCGTCTTCGTAAGCTCGCTCACAGCGTAGCCTTCTTTGAAATCTATGGAATAAAGCAGCCCGTCGCGGTAGGATCTTACGTTCATATACTCGCTCGTATACTGCGTTGCGCAGGCGCCGAGGCCGTTAGTTCCTATCGCAAACTGATAGTTGCCGGAATCCGAATTGTTGTTGTATTTGCCGCCCGCGTAAAGCTCGCAGAAAATAAGCTCCCAGTTGTATCTCTGCTCTTTGTTGTTGAAGTCAAGGGGGATGCCGCGTCCGAAATCCTCAACCTCTACCGAATCGTCGTTATATAACGTGATATTTATAAGATCGCCGTAACCTTCCTTCGCTTCGTCGATCGAGTTTGAGACTATTTCAAATACTGTCTGAATAACGGCGTCAATACCGTCAGAGCCGAGCATAACGCCCGGTTTCAGTCTTATCCTGTCCGCTCCTTTAAGTTGTGTTATGTCCTCGTTTGATATAGTTTTTTTAGACATTTACGTGCATCCTTTACAACATATAGTTATTCGAGTATACTTTTACATATATATTGTAACATAATATTGTTAATAAAAAAAGTGCTGAGCATAAAATTTTATACTTTGCTTATACGATCAAATACATTACAAATAGGATAATCTTGACATGAATATATTGACATTTCTCAATACATATGTTAAAATGTAAAAAAAATATCGGAAGGATAAGTCTATGAAAAAAGCAACAGGCATATTATGCGCGGTACTTTCCGTTTTGATGTGTTTATCCGTTTTTTACGGTTGTAACGGCACAACGGTGCAGCAAGCGGGCACGGATACTACGGCGGACTCACAGCAGGACGTAACGACAGTTGAAGAGGCAACGGAAACGGAACCGGCGGAAACGTATTATATCCCGGAATTGAAATATAATGACGAGGTTTTCACCGTTTTATGTCCCGGCAAAGGAGACGGCGAATGGGAATGTAAGGATTTCTTTGCTGAGACTGACAGCGACGATCCCGTTATAAGCGCCGTTTTTGCAAGAATGTCACTTATTGAGGAAAAATTCGGCGTAAAGATAGAGATAATAGAAGACGCGACGCGCAGCGGAATAGGCAGTCTTGTCAAAAAGGATATCACGTCCGGCGACAAGGAATACGATCTTGTAATGCAGGTCATGTCAAACGCTTACACGCTTGCGCAGAGCGGATATCTGACAAATCTTGAAGAGGTGCCGTATCTCGATCTTAAAAGCGACGTGTGGGATCAGTCGTATCTTACGCAATCCTCCATCGGCGGTATCAATTATTTCGCCACCGGCGAAATAACGACCATGGACAACGACGGAACGTGGGTAATGATGTTCAACAAGAAGCTTGCCGCAAACCTCGACCTTGACATATACTCGCTTGTAAAAGAAGGTCAATGGACTTTTGACAAGCTGCTTGAACTGTCAAAGGATTTTTACGAGGACTTAAACAACAACGCCAAAGCCGACGAGAACGATAAATTCGGCATAACCACGACCATCGACTTCATACAGGGTCTTTTCTACGCGGCGGACGGCAGGATCATTAGAAAAGACAGCGACGATATACCGTATCTTGATTTTAACAACGAGCGCAATTCCGCGATAATAGACAAGATCATTGATATTTATTACGCGGGCAACAAGGTGACTTTTGACTGCCACGATTTCAAGCACGTCAACCCCGCGGCGCATCTTATAGCTCAGGAGATGTTTGAAGAGGACAGGGCGCTGTTCTATTCCGAGGTCATGCAGTGCGCGATAAGACTGCGCGAGATGGAGACGGATTACGGTATAATACCATGCCCCAAGTTTGACGAAAATCAAAAAGAATACACGACTCACTCGGTCGCAGCCGTTACACTTTGCGCAATGATAACGAGCAATATGAAAGCCGATACGAAAAAGCTGGAAAGAACCGGTATGATAACGCAGGCGTTAGCCATTGAAGGCAAAAACATACTTACTCCCGCGTATTACGAAAAATCGCTTAAAACAAAAGGTGCGCGCGACGCGGAATCTTACGATATGCTTCCCATAATATTTGCAAACCGCGCGTGCGACATAGGATATATGGCGGAAGAAAACAACGTCGCTTCACTTTATACATCTATGAGAACCATGGTACACAAAGGTAATAACGAACTTGCGTCAACAACGCAGAAAAGCGCAAAACGCATAAACAAGGCTCTTGACAAGCTTGTAAAAGATTTTGAAAAACTGAAATGATCTATATTGCCGTTACCCGTGTTTTCCGCACGGGCAACGGTGTTTTTTGTTATGATGAAAGGATAATAACATGAACAAAAAAGAACTGATAGAAACTTTTGAAAATCCCGGTATACAGTACCGCGGTAAACCGTTCTGGAGCTGGAACGGCGAGCTTGAGGAAAACGAGCTTAAACGTCAGGTAGACGTTATGAAGGAGATGGGCTTAGGCGGTTATTTCATGCACAGCCGCGCCGGGCTTATAACCGAATATTTAGGCGATCAGTGGTTCGATTTGATAAACAGCACGGCGGACTACGGAGAGTCCGTCGGAATGGAATCGTGGCTTTACGACGAGGACCGCTGGCCGTCCGGCAGCGCGGGCGGCAAGGTAACGGTCGATCCGCAGTACAGGATGAAAGCGCTGTATATTTTTGAGTCTTCCCCCGACAAATATGAGCATAAAGACGATGAAATATGCGTTTTTGAAGCGGAGCTTGACGGAATGAAACTCGGTGAATATAAAAAAATCACGCCGGAAGAAGCAAAAAACGTATCTTCGGATAAGAAAATATTGCAGTTCAGAGTCATACCGGACAAGCCGAACAGCAACTATAACGGCACGACTTATATAGATACCATGAGCACGAAAGCCGTTGACAAATTCATTGAGCTGACGCACGAGGAATACAAAAAACGCTGCGGAGACCGCCTGGGCAAAAGCATAAAAGGCATTTTCACAGACGAGCCGCACAGAGGCCACGCAATGGACAACAGAGCCGAGCATGACGGTGTTATCTCCTGCGCGACGGCTTATACGGACGATCTGTTTGAAGAATTCAAAAAGCGTTATAATTACGACCTGTTCCCCGTTCTGCCGGAGCTTTTCTATCAGAAAGACGGCGAGGCGGTAAGCCCCGTGAAGCTCAACTATTTTGACCTTGCGTGCAACCTTTTCGTCGAGCGTTTTATGAAGCGCATAAACGACTGGTGCAATGACAACAACATGATATTTACAGGTCACGTTCTGCACGAGGACTGCCTGACGAATCAAACCGTTCCGAACGGCTCGCTTATGCGCAGTTATGAGCATATGGGTTATCCCGGAATAGACCTTCTGACAGAGCATAACCGCTGTTACTGGGTGGTAAAACAGCTTTCGTCCGCGGCTCGTCAGGTGGGTAAAAAATGGCTTTTATCCGAGCTTTACGGCTGCACGGGCTGGCAGTTCAATCTGCGCTCTCATAAAACAGTCGGCGACTGGCAGGCGCTTTTCGGCATAAATCTGCGCTGTCAGCATCTGTCGTGGTATACGATGGAAGGCGAGTCGAAGCGCGACTATCCGGCAAGCATTTTACATCAGTCGCCGTGGTATAAGGATTATTCGTTTGTTGAAACGTATTTTGCGCGCTTCGGGCTTATGATGCAGCAGGGCAGGCCGCTCTGCGACGTTCTCGTCATCAACCCGATAGAAAGTATCTGGTGCAGAACGTATCTCGGCTGGGCGCAGTGGATATCTCCCGTTTCTCCGCTCGCGCACGAGACGGAGGGCGCGTATCAGAAGCTGTTCAACATACTTATACGCAATCATATAGATTTCGACTACGGCGAGGAGCAGATGATGATACCGCGCACGACGGTGGAAAAGACCGCGGACGGCGCTGTTTTGCACGTCGGCGAGGCGTCGTATAAGACCGTTATCGTTTCCGGTATGATAACGATAAGACCGACGACGATGAAAATATTAAAAGAATTCAAGAATGCGGGCGGCAAGATAGTTTTCGTCGGCGATATACCGAAATACGTTGACGCGGTCCTATCCGACGAGCCGGAAAAATTAGCGGCGGAGTGTGTAAAAATACCGCTTGAAGAAGCAAACGTCGTTGACAGCGTGCAGATGACGTGCAAGCCCGGCGGCACGCACGAGATACACTCGATATTCATAGAAGACGGAGATGGCAAAAACTGCGGCGACGTATTCGTCCAGGCGCGTTATGACGGGAACGCCGATATTTATATCGCCGCGATATTGAATACCAACCGCGAAAAAGCGACGGGTGCGCTCAATTTTACAATGGATATACAGGACGGTTACCAAAGTATGAAAGACTGCTACGAGCCGCAGCTCTGGTCGCTTGAAACGGGAAAACGCTACAGAATACCGTATGAAAAAACGTACCGCGGCGCAGCGTTTAAGCTCGAACTTGAAGCGGCGGGATCGGCTATGGTAGTCTTCACACGCGGCGGCGAAAAGCTCGAGGCGCCGAAAGAGGTCTATACAAAAAATATGTATTTTATAAACGGCAAATTTGATTACGAGTGCGACGAGCCGCAGGCGTGCGTGCTCGACTTTGCAAGGTGGAGACCGGCGGGCGGCGAGTTCTCGGATGAAGCGGAATCTTTGAAAATCGACCAAAAGGTAAGAGATCATTTCGGCATCGAACGCCGCGGCGGCGAGATGCTGCAGCCGTGGTACGCCAAGCTGCACGACAAGAAGATTTACGGCGATATTGAACTGCGGTACACGTTTGATATTGAAAAAATGCCGGACGGCGACGTTTATCTGTGCGGCGAGCGGCCGGAGCTTAATTCATATTCAATAAACGGCGTCGCGCTTACCTGTCCCGATCCGAATGATTTTTATATCGACAACTGCTTAAAGAAAATGCCCGTGCCGAAGGACGCGCTGAAACCGGGCGAGAACGTCGTGACGGTAAAAGTCGCGTTTATGAGAACGACGAATATCGAATCGCTTTATCTTATCGGCGATTTCGGCGTCAAGCTTGACGGAACAAAAAGAACGCTCACTTCCCTGCCGGAAAAAATGGATTTCGGTGAGACGTACGATCAGTCCATGCCGTTTTACACCGGCTGCGTAACTTACACGGTACCGAACGAAAAGTTTGAAAAACCCGAAGACGGAGAACGCGTCATTATAAAAGCGGACGATTTTGCCGGAAGTCTCGTCAAGGTAAACGGCCGGATCCTCGCGTGGGAGCCTTACGAGGCGGACGTCACGGACGCGGTGAAAGCCGGCGAGGATATTAAGATAACGCTCGTCGGAACGAGAAGAAATCTTTTCGGACCGCTGCACTTAGTCCCCTTGTTCCACGGCGCGTACGGTCCCGGCCACTTCGTCACCGGCGGCGATTCGTGGACGGACGATTATAATCTTATACCCGAACATTTAGGCGCTCTGACCGTAAAGACAGTAAAATAAGACAAAATACGGGCTGTCGTTTATGCGGCAGCCCGTTATGAATTGCGCCTTCGGCGCATGAATTGTCTGTCGGCATGAATTGAGCCTTACGGCTCATGAATTGCCCTGCGGGCATTAAAAATTCTCTTTTTTGTTTTGCGTTTTTTAAGTTTTTTGCGACAATATAAGTGAGAGGCAAGGGAGGTGACGGTATTGCACGATAATGAGATCATAGCGCTGTTCTTCAAACACGACGAGCGCGCTTTGAAGGAGGCGGCGGACAAGTACGGAGAGCTTTGCAGATCCGTGTCCATGCGGATCTTAAACGACAGCCGCGACGCCGAGGAATGCGTTTCGGACGCGTATCTTGCGGCGTGGAACAGGATCCCGCCGGAAAAGCCCCGTTCACTCGGCGCGTTCTTATGCCGTATAGTACGGAACATATCGGTCAGCAGACTGCGTAAGGACACGGCGAAAAAACGCGGCGGCGGCGAAGGGACGCTGTTGCTCGAGGAACTTGACGAATGTCTGTCCGAGCGGTCCGCTGAGGAAAAGTACATAGAATCGGAAACGGTTTCCGCAATAAACGGTTTTCTTAAAAAGCTGCCGAAATTACAGCGCGATATTTTCGTTCTGCGCTATTATCACGGATACGGCTATAGCCGCATATCGGACGCGACGGGATACGAGGAAAACAACGTGCGCGCCATACTGTCAAACGTACGCAAAAAACTTAAAGAATACTTGTCAAAGGAGGGATTGTTATGAATAGCCGTCAGCTTTTGTACGCCGTAGGCGAAATTGATGAAAAATTTATTGTCTCCGCCGAAAAAAGGCTTAAAGATAATAAAGAGGATAAAAAAAGAGTCTTTAATATTATTAAAATCGTCGCCGCGGCGGTCTTTGCCGTTGCGGTGATCGGCACGGTCTGGGTCATATCGTATAAAAACGCGTCCTCGCGTATAAACCCGGGCAACACGGCGGTAAGCGATACGCAGCCTGACACGCCAGATCTTTATACCGCTGCGTTTGATTATAAAGTTCCCGAGGCGGAGGACGGCGAGACGTTCAGGGTGACGATAAAATATGACGGCGAATACTCCGGCTTTGATTTTAAAAACAACGAATATATAGCCGCGTATTTAAAATGCCTTTACAGCGGCTTACACGAGGATTATACCCTTCGTATGCCTATGGTCGCCGACGAGATGATAGATAAAGACATGAGATCATATAACGGCGAGGACAGTAAATACGATAAATATTTCACGCAGAAGGCGGCGGAGCTCGGATATTCGTACGACGAGGCGGTCAGGCGTGCGACGGAAATAGCGCGCACCATATATCCGGTAACCATAAATGAGGTAAGCTTCTCGTTTGACGGCATATATGAGCTTAAAAGAGGTGATTTGGATACGTTTAACGAGTTTTCAAGCTATATCAAGCTCTTCGGGCTCGATACCGGTAAGATAACGAAAGCCGTATGCGTATATACAAACGATATATCTGTCAGATTCAACGATATTATAAATCTGCCGCTGGATGGGAGCTCTTTACTAAAATCGTTTATAATATTTGAATATAAAGGAAAGACCTGCGTTTTCGAAGGCTTCTCGCCCGAGGCGCCCATCGGCTATATCGAGGATATGGCGGACGGAAAAATAGATACGATAGAAACTCAGGTCACCGTGCTTGAAGCGGCGGAGCACGCTTTTATCGACACGAACGGCACCGCTTACGTATCGGAAAAACCACTCTCATTGTCGGCTATGGATATTGTAAACGTGGAATATTACAGAGATTACACAAGCTTTGTATACGGCGTCGTATCGGTCAGTAAAACAGGCGTTTACGAAATCAAGCCCGAGGACTACGCGCTTGTATTCAACGAGGTCGATAAGATAACGGATAAAAGAAAGGCGTCGATTTTGAAACAGCTTTTTGATAATTATCTGAAAGATAAATCGGATCCCGACGACAATATAGAGTTTTGCGTAAAACTGTCCGACAACAAATACGCGGCAAAGCTGAAAAACGTTCTCCGCGCCGCGGCCGCAGGTCCGATAAGACATTTCGACAACGCGGGCGGCTATCCGATACTTGCCTATAAATACGGAGAAGACGTCACGTATATGTTCGGAGAGGACATACCGGTTGAAAAAATAATAATATTGTCGGGCGACGATATATATTACGGCGCCGAGGCGGCGTATTACGGCGGCGGCATAAACGACGACGACGCGATGAACATTTTCAAAGCGTGCCAAAACAAGTACGCCGAAACGTATAATAAGAGCGAATACGCGCTTTTATACAGATGTATTACAGAATATCTGAACGGACAGGACGAGGCGGACAACAAAACCGGCAATTTCTCAAGAACACGTTACGGCAAGTACGTTTATATTGATTTCTGTTATAAAATATCCGACGAAAAATACGCCGTGTTATACAGTATATTCGGAGCGCCGACAGCCGAGTTTGAAAGAATGGAGGTCAATATAGAAGGTTATAAATTCATATATAAAAACGGCAGTGAGCTTTGGGTATACGAAAACGGTAAAAAAACCAGCGCGTCGTACGCAAATCTTGCAAACGACGAGGTCGCACGGCTGTACGAGGTGTATAACAGATATATAAATCAATAACAGTAAAGCTTTACCACTCCGGCATGGGAAATCACGCCGGAGTATTATTTTGTAAAACGACTTTACAAATTTATATTGACAACGTATGCAATTTGGCGTATAATAGTATCAAATATGTAAGGAGGTAACATCATGCCTACAACAAATATAAACGTTCGTGTCGACAAGGATTTAAAGGAATCAGCCGAGGCATTGTTTGATGATCTCGGACTTAATATGTCTTCTGCTATAACAATGTTTTTAAAAAGCGCAGTTAATCACGACGGTATTCCTTTTGAGGTAAAAAGAAACGTCCCGAACTCAACAACAAGAGCTGCTCTGGCTGAATACGAGGAAATGAAAAATAATCCTGAAAAATATAAGCGCTACTCTTCTTTTGACGAGCTTCTTTCAGAGGTTATGACGAATGCTTAACATTGTTTCTTCAAATCAGTTTAAAAAAGATTTAAAGCTCGCAATAAAGCGCGGCCTTAAAATGGAAAAATTAAGCATCGTTGTAAATACTCTTGCAAGTCAAAAAAAGCTTGACGAAAAATATCACGATCATAACCTTACGGGTGAATATCAGGGATTTCGTGAATGCCATATTGAACCGGACTGGCTGCTTGTCTACCGTATAAATAACGCTGAACTTGAACTATTCCTGTTTCGAACAGGCAGTCATTCTGATCTTTTCTGATTGTTACAATCAAAACTAAGGGGATGCCGCATTTAGCGACGTCCTTGTTTATACTCGATATTTTAATATCCTTTTGATACGTTTTCCCATCTTTTTTCGTCTTTATAGGTGAAAGCACAACCGATCGGAGAAAAAAATGAACGACAAAGAGATAATCGCGTTATTCAATTCACGCGACCAGCGCGCGGTCACGGAACTGAAAAGCAAATACGGCGCCTACGTTATCGCGGTTTCGCAGCGCATTTTAGGCGACAGATCTGACGCCGAGGAATGTGAAAACGACGCGTATTTAGCCGTATGGAATACGATCCCGCCCGAAAATCCCAAAGATTTGGGGGCGTACGTTTTCCGCATCTGCAGAAATCTGTCCGTTGACAGATTAAAGCATAACACGGCAAAAAAGCGCAGCGCGGAGACCGTGGCTCTGACCGAGGAGCTTGCCGAATGCGACAGCGCGGAGGACGAGTACATACAGGGCGAGCTGAAAAACGTGATAAACGCGTTTCTTAAAACGCTTAAAAAACGCGACCGCGATATATTCTTATGCCGTTATTACTTCTCGTACAGCATTAAAGACATTTCAAACAACTTTGATTTAAGCGAAGAATACGTGCGGACGGTGCTTTCAAGAACGAGAGCAAAGCTGAAAGAGCATCTTATAAAGGAGGGGCGGATATGAGAGGAGATAAGCTTTACCGCGGCATAGGAGACGCGGACGAAAAATATATAAAAAGCGCAGAAAAAGCGTTTAAAGACGGAGCAAACCGCGAAAAAAGGGTCAAAGCGGGAAGGATCTTTAAAAGAATAGTATCAGTTGCGGCAGCCGTAGTCATAATAGGCGGCGTGTGGATAGTTTCCTTTATCGTCGCACAGAAAAGACAGGAGCCGGATCATCCCGCGAGCACCGGTGAACCGGTTACAGACGACAGCGAAACGTATTCACCGGACAAAACAAACGACGAACCAAGCACGGAAGCGGATACGACGTTTATATTAAATCCGTCCGATACGGAACCTGTCAACGTCGACCCGGAAAGCGAATGTGGGAAAATGATACAGTCGTTTGACGAATATCTTAAAGCAAAAGAGCGCGGCAAATACGGCGATTATTACGTATCATACTGCGTAAAGGTAAACGGCGCGTATATCGGATTTATAAACGACGGTGAAACCGATTATACGGAGGCTTTGGAAAATGAAGTTATTGACGGTCTTCCGTTCTGCTACGGCAACGGTCAGAAATTGACCGTAATTAACGGCGGCGAGTACCGTTACGGTCTTGCGGAGGCGTTTAACGACGGGTTATTGAACAGCGACAAACTGGATCAGTTTTTTGTCAGATACTCCTCAGATCAATATATATTATATAAAGAATTTGAATCGGAATATTTAAGACAAAGCTGTGAAGAATTCCTTGACGGCGAAAACGAAAGAAATATAAAAGAAAAGCCTGAAAAAGATAAAGAACTGTCTTTATATAATTATATCAGTATCCCGTACTGCAAAATGCTTGGCGATTATAAATACGCGGTCTTATATCTGCTTTGGCATCAGCCGGCAGAAGAATGTACCGACGAATATTACACGGTAAGCGTCGGCGGTTATGATTTTCCGGTACGTACAGGACTCAGGTTTCATATATACGATCAGGGCGACGTTTACCCGTTGGATCGGGCGCAGCTGACAGCAGAAGAGCTTAAAGCGCTTTATGATTCGTATACGAAATATGAAGAACCGAAAACGCCCGATACAACGGAAACACCGTTTACAGACGTTGAATTTGAATGGCTTGATTTTAAAAATACTGATCGGATAACAAACGCGGAAAAAGCAAAAGAGCTGTCCGGCGTGTTTGACGAATATCTGCGCGGTGAGCAGAACCCCGGCATAGATTTCTGCGTCAAGTTAGGCAACGGCAAATACGCGGCCTTGCTTAACAGGCATATAGCTCAGATATGCATAGAGTCAACGGAAAACGTCGGCGGTTATCCGATACACTACAGCAACTACCGCAAAATGACAGTGCTGTCCGGCGATACCGCGTATTTCGGTCTGCAGAACGCGTACGAGCATGACGTTCTGACCTATGATGACGCGTATGAGATATTTAAGTCATACCGTGACGCGTTTTCCGATATGTATAAAGACGAATCGTTTTATTCCCTTTTGACTTTATGCTTTGAGGAATATTTAAACGGCAACGTATACGCTTTTACAGGTCATGAAAACGAAGGAAAACTGACTTATTATAACTTTATCGATATCAAATTCTGTACTAAACTTCCGGGCGGCAAATACGCGGTGATATACAAGGCTGAGGATGATACGGCTGACAGCACGCCGTCCACGGTAACTGAAAAAGTACAGGGATTTGAGTTTATTTACAATGACGGCAATATCATCAAAGTATTTAACGGCAGCGGTTTTACGTCACTGTCAAACGCAGAGCTGTCATTTGATGAGCTGCAAAACGTCTATTTATATTATAATGGGTTTTATAATACCTATTACGATAAAGCGCGTATAATAAAAATACTGTTTGATTCATTTATAAATACCGGAACGTCTCACGAGAATAACATATATTACGCATATAAAACGTCTGACGGCGTATATATCGGCATTCTGGCATACGGCGATCTTATGGAGTGGGAGGAGACCGTAGCAGGATATACGTTTGATCATCCAAACGGCAATAAATTCCTTATTATAAAGAATGATATTCTGACGGAAGGCTTAAAAGAAGCATACGAAAGCGGTATAATTTCAGCAGAAAACGTAAAAGAATTCTATAAAAACCTTCAAAAATTCTATGAAGAACAAAATAAAAACATAGAACACTCAGGCTATGAAACGACGGTATATATGATTCGTGCCAACTGGGACGGACACGGTGTAAGCACAAAGACCGTATCTACGTGCGACCTTGCGTATTCCATTATCGACGCCCTCGGTGATCTCAGAAAAACGGGTGAGATCGCCGATAAAACGTCGGATATTCCGGATGATCCGGTGGACTCACATTCGGAATATATTTTCCCTGAAGCTGAAAGAGGGATGCTGTGGCTGCAGGTCGGATCAAAGTTATACCGCGTATCTTCTGATCTGTCTGAGATAGCAATAGTTGACTCGTATTTCGGCAAAGGATACGTTCTTACTATGACAGACGGGCTGAAAACGCTTTTAAACAACGCATGGTATTATTTTCCCTACGATACGTATTCGGCAACGTATGACAACGCCGAAAACAAAACTGTGATAAATCACGTTTACACGGCTGAGTCAACAGTTAAAATAGACGTTAAACAGATAAATATCGAAAAATCCGTTGAGCCGAATAACAGTATAACGCTTGACGTGACCTCAAGCTTTGATCAATACGTTACGATTTCTCTTACCTGTTATCAAAGCGACGATAATCTTGCCGCGGGAGACTACAGAGGAATACAGCTGAACGCAAACGAGACAAAACAGATAACTTTAAATTTCGGCGGGTGGAAAGACTTTATGTATTGGGTGGACATAACCGCTGACAACACGCGTGTTTCTTTGACGATAAAACCGTAATATAATCGCGGGGGCTGCCGCTGAAATCGGCAGTCCCCTTTTTTTCTTGTCACGAAGTGAATTGCCTTGCGGCATGAAATCGAGTCGAAGGCGTCGAATCCTACATTCTTAATTTCGGGAGGGGAGACCCCTCCCCTACGATTCGGGAGCACAGGCTCGTGTTTTATCACTCTTTGATCTTCTCTGCTTGATTTTAAGATTTTTTCGCTTTTTTTCAAAAAGGTATTGACAAATTCAAAAAGCTGTGATATAGTAAATTAGCACTTGGGTGATACGAGTGCTAATTTGAGCATTACCGAAAGGAGAATATATATGAATACGAACAAACTTACGGAAAAAAGCGTGGAAGCCATTCAGGCGGCGCAGAGTTACGCCAAGGAATATGGCAATCCCACACTTACGCAAATACATCTTTTATACGCGCTTTTAACGCAGGAAAACGCGCTTCTGCCGCAGATACTGCGCTCAATGAACGTTGACAACAGCTCTTTTGAAAACTCTGTTTTGACCGCTTTGCAGTCGCTTCCGCGTCAGTCCGGCGGTCAGCTTTATATGCAGGACGAATTATCAAAAGCGCTTGATTTTGCGGAGAAGAAAGCGGCGCAGATGAACGACGATTTCGTATCGGTCGAACATCTTTTCATGGGCTTGCTCAAATACCCGGACGATAAAATAAAACAGTTATTTAAGACGTTTGATATTACCGAAAACGAGTTTTTGTCGGCGCTTAAAAACATAAGAGGAAATAACAGAGTTACAAGTGAAACGCCGGAGGACCAGTATCAGGCGCTTGAAAAATACGGTCAGGATCTTGTAAAATTAGCGCGCGAGCGCAAGCTTGATCCGGTAATCGGCCGTGACGACGAGATAAGAAGAGTTATCCGTATCCTGTCGCGTAAAACCAAAAACAACCCGTGTCTTATAGGCGAACCGGGTGTGGGCAAGACCGCTATTGCGGAAGGACTTGCATTGCGTATAGTCCGCGGAGACGTGCCGGACAATCTTAAAGACAGAAGCATATTCTCTTTAGATATGGGCGCGCTTATAGCCGGCGCGAAATACAGAGGCGAATTTGAGGAACGTCTGAAAGCCGTTTTAAACGAGATTAAGAAATCCGACGGCAAGATAATAATGTTCATAGACGAGCTTCACACGGTCGTCGGCGCGGGCAAAACGGAAGGCTCAATGGACGCGGGCAATCTGTTAAAACCTATGCTTGCAAGAGGCGAGCTGCACTGCATAGGCGCGACGACGCTTGACGAATACAGAAAATATATTGAAAAAGACCCCGCGCTTGAGCGCCGTTTCCAGACCGTTTTAGTTGAAGAGCCGACGGTAGCCGATACGATAACCATATTAAGAGGCCTTAAAGAAAGATACGAAGTATATCACGGCGTAAAGATACAGGACGGCGCGCTGATCTCAGCCGCAACGCTGTCGGACAGATATATTTCGGACAGATTTTTACCGGATAAAGCGATAGACCTGGTGGACGAGGCATGCGCGCTGATAAAGACCGAAATGAACTCCATGCCTACGGAAATGGATGAAATTTCACGTAAGATAATGCAGCACGAAATAGAAGTCGCGGCGCTGTCAAAGGAGACGGACAAGCTTTCACAGGCGAGGCTTGAGGAGATAAAAGGTGAGATAGCAAAAGAGCGCGACCGGTTCAACGAGATGAAAGCGCGCTGGGAAAACGAGAAGAACAGCATAGGCAAGCTCGCCGGACTGCGTGAGAAGATAGAGCAGACGCAGGCGCAGATAGATGCGGCGCAGAACCGCTACGATCTTGAAAAAGCCGCGGAGCTTAAATATTCCGTTCTGCCTAAGCTCAAATCGGAGCTTGAAGAAGCCGAAAAACAGGCGGCGGACGGCAAGGGCAATTCGTTTTTGCGTGACAAGGTTACCGAGGAAGAGATAGCTAAGATCGTTTCGCGCTGGACGGGCATTCCGGTATCAAAGCTGCTTGAAAGCGAAAAATCAAAGCTGCTGCATTTGGGCGATATACTCCACAAGAGAGTTATCGGACAGGACGAGGCGGTGCAGAAGGTCAGCCAGGCTATTCTCCGCTCCCGCGCGGGCATAGCGGACCCGAACAGACCTATCGGATCGTTTTTGTTCTTAGGCCCGACGGGCGTAGGTAAAACGGAGCTTGCAAAAGCGCTTGCTCAGGCGCTGTTTGACGACGAGCGCGCGATGGTGCGTATAGATATGAGCGAGTATATGGAAAAATACTCCGTCTCGCGTCTTATAGGAGCTCCTCCCGGATACGTCGGCTACGACGAAGGCGGTCAGCTTACCGAAGCCGTGAGAAGAAAACCGTATTCGGTGGTGCTGTTTGACGAAATAGAAAAAGCGCACCCGGACGTTTTCAACGTACTTTTGCAGGTGCTTGACGACGGCAGGATAACGGACAGCCAGGGTAGGACCGTTGATATGAAGAACACGATAATCATATTGACATCAAATCTCGGTTCAGATATTATTCTTGACGGTATAGACGACAAAGGCGAGATATCCGAGGAAGCGAGAGCGGGTGTCAACGCTCTGTTGAAACGCAGCTTCCGTCCGGAATTCTTGAACAGACTTGACGAGATAATCTTCTACAAGCCGCTGACGCGCGACAATATGGATCACATTATAGATCTTATGCTCGCGGGCATTTCAAAGAGGCTGCAAGAAAAACAGCTGAAGCTCGTGCTTACCGACGAGGCAAAGCAGTTCGTCATAGACCACGGCTACGATCCCGCGTTCGGCGCAAGACCGCTTAAAAGATATTTGCAGTCTCACGTTGAGACGCTCGCCGCGGAAAAGATCATCCGCGACGACCCCGCGCCGGGCGACACACTCACGGTGTGCGTGGAAAACGGAGAGCTTGTGATAAAATAAAATGTCACAATTACTTAATATATTTTTCTTGATTATATCGGCATAGTCGTGTATAATAAACAAGCGTTTTGAAAAAGCGCTCATATGGTGGGTATAGCACAGCTGGTTAGCGCGTCAGGTTGTGGCCCTGAAGGTCGCCGGTTCGAATCCGACTACCCACCCTGAAAAAACCTCGTCGATTGACGGGGTTTTTTCAATGAAGTCGCCCTGCGGGCTAATGAAGGAATGAAGACGCTTCGCTAATGAAGACGCTCCTGCGGAGCTTATTAAGGAACGGGGGGCGACTTCGCTTCATTAACGAGCGCAGCGAGAGTCTTCATTAGTGAGCAACGCGAACGACTTCATTAGGGCGTTAGCCCGACTTCATTATCACTTATCACAAAATCGAAAACAGTTAAATTCGCAAATAAAGCGATAATACTCTCCGCTTTGTTCTTGCAAAAACATTGTCTGTTATTCCATATTTTTTACTTTTCGCCAAATAATGTGTTTACATACCGATAATTCTATGATATAATATCCACAGCATAAGAAAAGGAGAGAAAAAGCATGAACATCGGACAAAATATAGCAAATTTCAGAAAAGAAAAGCACATAACACAGGAGCAGTTAGGTGAAGCCGTAGGCGTAACAAACCGCACCGTTTCAAAATGGGAGTCCGGTGTATCGTCGCCCGGGATCGATCTTATCCCCTCTATCGCATCCGCGCTCGGAATAACTCTCGATCAGCTTTTCGGAATAGAGAAAACAGAAAAAACTGCTGATAATTCGCAGATTATAAAAGAAACAATATCCTCTTCCATTAAAGAATATCTTGAACAGTTTCTGCCGAATACTATTGAAGATATTCTTGAAGAGACACTTTCCGAGCTGTTGCCGCAGTATTTAGATTTTCCTGAAAATAAAGACGATTACTCACTTTTGGTTATATCACCCGATAAATCGAAGGTATGCAGATTTTACGGACAGGGACAAATAGCAGGACCGTATACATTTAATAATATACCTGAACACTATAGTCTTACAATTCAGGCTCGAGGCAAAACCGTGTTTATCTCAGATTATGATACTAAAGAAGCAGCCGCCGAAGCGCTGGAAGCGATTTTCAATGCTTACAAGTGCCGATATATAAGTATAGAATTATAGTATTTAATTTTCAAAACAATCCCGTCGATTGACGGGGTTTTTTCAATGAAGTCGCTCCTGTGGATGTAATCAAGCGTGTTTATTGTTATGATCTTACAAAACGCTGTAAAATATTATTTAAAAAAACAATTTTCTGATCCTTTATACTTGAAATTTATCATTAATTATGATATAATTGTTTTGAATTTCTGAGATAAATAAAGAAAGAAGGCTGATATTTCAATGAAAAACACAGTGCAAAAAATAATATGCTTGTTTACAGTTTTGATATTCATCGTTAGTTGTCTTCCCATAAGCGCTTTAGCCGCGGACGGTTACTCTTTATCGTCGGACGAGCTGACAGTCTCTCCTCCCACGGGAGACGCCAAGATAACTTTAGCCGTCATACTCATAGTTGCAAGCATCATAGCCGTTGTAGTTATCTTTGTGATAATAAGAAAAAGAAACGTTAAATAAATATCCCTTTGATTCATACGCCGTCGGCGTATAGCGACCATCAAAACTGATATAAATATAAAAGGTAAGTCGAAAGACTTGCCTTTTGTGTGTACTTAACGCCCGACATCGCAAAAAATGAAATCGCGCCTTTGGTGCGATGAAATCCGGGCAAAGCCCGGATGAAATCTGTCGCTATGGCGCCAAATGAAATTAAATCCGTCCTCTTTATCCCGCACGTCAGTGCGGATTTCATCGCGAAGCGATTTCATCACGAAGTGATTTCACCCGTCCGTAATAGGGGTTCCCCGTTGTGAATGAAGTGAGCAACGGGGGTTCCCGTAAGGACGGATTCAGTTGAAAACCCGATGCTTTCGCGAAATGTTTAGTGAAATCGCGGCGTCCGTTCCCCACGAATCGCTGTTCGCGATTCGCCGGGGACCCCGACGGAAAGCCGCGGTGAAATCCTCGGACTTCGTCCTCGGATGAAATCTGTCGCTATGGCGCCAGATGAAATTAAATCCGTCCCTTCACCCGCACGAAGTGCGGATTTCACCACGAAGTGATTTCACCGCCCGTTAGGGCGATTTATCCCGTCCGCAAGGACGGATTTAGTTGAAAGAAACCTGATTTGTCGGTAGACAAATCAGGTTTCTTTCATGGCGTACCCTGACGGATTCGAACCGGCGACCTACTGCTTAGAAGGCAGTTGCTCTATCCTGCTGAGCTAAGGGTACATTGCTGTACAGAACGCGACTATTATACACAAAACGCTTATTTTTGTCAAGAGCATATTATTAAATAATTGTGTCATTATATTGAACACATATCATTTTTCCAAATGCAGCTCGTTATATACGGTTTCAACGCATTTATCTATACCGTTATCGTAATTTACGGCAAAATCGCACAGCTCAATATTCCGCAGCTCAAAATCAAGCGACATCATGCGGCTGACTTTATCTTTATTCGGTATGCTGCGGTTTATTATATTCAGATATATTTCCTTTCTGTCCCTCTCCGTGAAAACGAGCACGGCACGCGATTTATAAAGATTTTTAAGCGTCACCGCGCCGCAGATGTCTATCGGTATAACGGCAATTTTTCCCGTCTCTGTAACGGGTTTGATCTCCTCTTCGGACGTGCCGAAAAAGTACGTGCCGTACACCGTTGTTTCAATGAACCTGTTCTCTGCTTTCTCCGCTAAAAACTGCTCTTCACTTACAAATCTGTATGCGTCTTCCGGCTCGTTTTTGCCGCGCGGGCGCGTAGTTGTCGTAAGCGGTTTGACAAATCTCGGGTCTTTGGAAAGCGCCGCCGCGATCTCCGTTTTGCCCGTTCCGGACGGACCGACGAGACAAAGCACACCGCCGCTTTTAAGATCCGGCGCTTTGCCGACGAACGAATTTCCTATCATTTTGGCTAAGTGTATAAAATCGTCGTAGCTGTTTACGGACAAAAGTCCGGACAGATCCGCGTTCCACGGACGGCGCATAAGCACCGGATACGAAGCCTGTGACGATGATATATTATGGACGCTGTCGTCCAAAAGTATGTCAATATTTATTATATCTTTTCGCGTTCCTATAAGGATATTTTCCGGCGGCACGTCCGGAAAATCCTCGGATAACCGCTTTGCGCGCACGCTCATGCAGTTTACCGGCACGGCGGTGATAAAAAACACGTCCGCTATACCGCACAGCTCTTTGACGAATTTCTGTGCGCCTTTATAAACGGGCTGCGACGCTACAAAACCGGGGTCTGAAAAATATTCTATCCTTTTGTCCGCAATATTGCCCTGCGTTCCCCAGGCTTTTATTTTGTTTATGTCAAGCGCCGGATCGTCTCCGTATTTATCTTTTAAAAGCTTAAGCGCGTAAGAATTGCATTCGTACAGAATATCGTCAACGTCAAGTCCTATGCGCAATCTGTATTTTCTCATTTTATATACTCCGCTTTTTTGAAGTAAATAAATTATATCAGACAAGTACCGTTTTGTCAAGTGAGCTTATACAAATATAAAGCTATATGGGAAATCGTGTCAAAGTATGGGGGATTCTGACAATTTACCGCGCACTTATATATATAAATGAAATAATGCTTGACACGGTCAAATTTGCGTGATATAATTAATAAATGAAAATAAAGATTATAACCGGAGGACAGTATGAAAAGAGTCTTGACGTTGTTATTGCTTACCGTTCTTATCATCTCGTTCATAACGGGATGCGCCTCTGTACCGGAGCAGACGTCCGCCGTAACGGAAACGGACGCCGTTACCGAAACGGAGACGGAGACGGAAACCGAGACCGAGACTGAAACGGAAACGGAGGAAGAAACGGAAACAGAGCCTGTCACGTACGGAGAATTCATTATTGAACCGGACGAGAGCGCGGAGCTTACCGTATCAAACGTATTCAGCGATAATATGGTGTTCCAGCGCGACGAGACGATAACCGTATGGGGCACGTCAAACAAAGACGGCGCGACAGTACGCGGTCTGTTCATGGACGATGAAGCGCGCGCCGAGGTCATTGACGGCAAATGGGAACTGACGTTTTCACCGAAGCAGATGACGGCGGAGGCGCAGGTCTTATCCATAGACGACAGCTGCGGCAACAGCGTTGCTTTTAACGAGATCCTCGTCGGAGACGTTTTCATAATAGGCGGACAGTCCAACGCCGAGGCTACGGGAATACATATTCCGGAAGCAAGAAATGATATCGTGATAAACGAAAATGCGATCCTTCGTATTCTGCATCAGAGTGCGGACGACGTTATACCGAACAAAAAAGACGCAAAATACCCGCGTGACGACATGATCACGGATTCGCACAAATGGAAAATAATAACAAAGCAGACCTCCAGCGGCGTTACGCTTTTAGGCTTGTTCTTCGGTCTGAAGATAGCTGAAGAGACCGGAGTGCCGATAGGTATAATCAGCGTTGCGGCGAACGGCGCAAAGATCAACGAGCTTATGCCGCAGGAGCTTGTGGACGAATACAGATACAAAATCGGCGGCAACGTAGGACCTGCACAGTATTATAACGCTTTGATAAATCCGTTTTTGAGGATGAAATTCAAAGCAATGGTATTTTTCCAGGGAGAAAGCGAGGCGTTCAACGGAGCCAATCCAGCGCCTAAAAAATACTCGCGCGACGTTGCGGCGCTTTTCAAGGAGCTGCGCAGCAGATGGGGGTTTGAATTCCCGATATACAACGTACAGCTTTCGGACTATACGGAAAAAGCAGTGGCAAGTATGCAGAATACGGGCTACATCAGATCTCAGCAATATAACGCTTATACCGCAATGGACGGAGTAAGACTTATCCCGTCGTACGATCTCGGCGCAAAAGAAGGCTACTGGAACTATATGCATTCTCCGCGCAAAAAGGAGCTTGGCGACAGGATCGCAGCCCTTGCGCTTGCAGATCTTTACGGCATAGGCTCAGCCGACGACGCGCTTGCGCCGGAGCCCGAGGAAGTTACCTTATCCGCGGATAAGACTTACGTTACGGTAAAATTCAAAAACGTGGGCGAAGGTCTTGTTTCAAAGAGCGGCGACAGCAAATTCAACGGTTTCGTACTCGGTCAGCTTACGCAGATCAAAAAGCTGCAGGCTGTTGAAGGCGAGATAATCTCAGCAGATACCGTAAGAATAAACATTCCGGAAGGCACGAAGCTGACCGGCTTGGGTTACGCGTGCGCCGCCCACGTTACGGCAGAAGACACTCAGTTATACAATTCAAACGGTCTTCCCGCACTTGCATTCTATTACACGCTTCAGTGAATACCGACGTAAACGATAAATAAAAGAATACAGAGGTTGTTATGAAAAAAATAATTTCGGCAATACTTGCCGCAGTAATGCTTTTAGCGATCGTATCCTGTGACACTAAGCCGCAGGATCAAACGAGTACCGAATCGGACGCCGGAAAAGAGACGGATCCCGTGACGGATGCGGAAACAGAAGATCCGGGCACGTACGAGGAACCCGTGTTTTACGAGAAAATCGAACGCGATCCCATAGACCCGGAAAAAGCCGACCTTTCAAGCACCGACTGGAACGCGACTATAACCGCCGCAAACGCGCACGCAAACGGCGTGCAGGGCAAATTCATTGACGTACAGAGGAAAAAATTCCAGATATTCAACGAGACCTCATCCATAATCTGCGATCTTTCCACGTACGGCAAAAGACAGCTTTACGGACTTTATAACGCAAACGGCGCGGCGTATCTTGAAGATACGGAAAACGCGTACGTCACGGATAAAAACGGCACGGTATTCAGCGCCGCACATTCTCCCGCGGACGCGCGTATGAACAGCAACCGTATAGGATACTACTATTACGATTTCCATTTCCGCGATCAGATATTCGTAAATCCCGCGGCGGACTCCGACGGCGAGGTCTACGATATAATCAAAAAGACCGGAAAGTGGAGCGGAAGCGGAGACGTTGGTAATTTAACAAAGAAAAAAGGCACCATATCTTATGACGTTACCTCCCCCAACGATCCTTTCATTTATTCTGCGGTAAGTTTCTCCGCTGATTCTTATAACGCTCTGCAGATGACCATCAAGGCGGACTACTCAAGCGTCGGTTACATTTACCTTATGGCAGGTTCTCATAAGGAATTCAGCCAGGATCAGATGATTAAGTTCAATTTCATAGCCGGACAGACTTCGGAGGTCTATATTTCTCTTGTCACCGTACCGGATTATGAAGGCAAGGTCTACGGTTTAAGGATAGACTGCGGAAGCCAGACGGGCGAACATATAGAGATAACCGATCTCAAAGCCATAAGCCGCGGCAACGATACGGCGCCGCTCGCGTTTGAGCGCACGTATCACACGTATCCCGACAAGATACACGAGGAATTCCGCATAATAGCAATGGAAGACTATGACAACGGAAGCAAGTTTGAAACGGTGACCGAGATCCCCGAGGAAAAGGTCAAAAAAGTCATTATCAAAAACAAAAACGGCGAGGTATCAAGTCTTGACGGATTTGATTTTTCCACGTTTGAATACGTCGGTTTTGACATCAAAGACGCGGGGATTTACGGTATAATAATGCCTGTAACCGAAAACAACGGCTATATCAGCATTGATAAAAAAGACGGAAAATACGTTATAACACGCGGCATAAACATAGACGGCGCCATGAGTAAAGGCAGCGAGCTTATCTTCGGTCACAGGCTGTTTACGTCAAACGGTCACGAATTCAACGAGCTGCGCAAAGAAGCCTATATAGAAAGAAACCCGCTTACCGAGATATACGTAAAAGATATTGACGACGCGAAATTTGAAGGATACGACGGTATCCGCGGATGCTACGTATTAACGGTGCAGGCGATGGAATTCGATACCGCTTTCAAATGGGCGCGCGACAAGCAGTTCAACGTAAACACGCTTATACGCGGCGACGGAGTCGTTGACAGAACGATATACATACAGACCGCTGAAAACGCGCAGACGCGCAGAGGCAGACTTGAATGCGCCGCGATACTTGACGAGAACAATTCTCTTCTCCCGATACCGCTTGAAGTAGGCAAGAACTTTGACGGTGAAAACGAAGAACCGCTTTACTATCCCGAACCCGGTACCGGAGAGGCGGCGTACGGCGAAGTTTATCTGCCGATGACCATAGGCAAGGACGAGTGCAAGCAGTTTACGGTGCTTCATCTGTATCAGAACTGGGGCAACTACCCGTTGAAGCAGCTTTCGTTCATAGCGTTCCACATTCCGTACTATCATCTCTCCGTAGGCGTTACGGAAACTAACTGCATAGTTCCCTACTATGTTTTAGGCAAAGACGGCTGGACTCTGCCGGACTTCAGATCCAATTCCGCGCCTTTCTGGGATTACGGTCGCGGTACTCAGCACACAAGCGTCGGACGTCTTTACTTCTTACAGTATAAAGACTCGGACGGAAACGCGTATAAGACCGAATCGCAGAGCGCGAGGATAGATTCTCACGGCCCCGTATACGCGGACGTGACAATGGATTATCTGTCTGACGACGGAAAGATCAAGGCGACTTACAGACACGTTGAGATGGCGCAGACCGACGAGAACAGAACGCACTACAAGATAAGACTTGAAGTTCTTGACGACGTGAACATAAACGACTTTAAAAACGATTTCTCGTTCTTTACTTTCGACAGCTTCTCGCTCTTGTTCAAACGCGAAGGATATCTTAACGAAAACGGCGAAAGCGTAATCGAAAACATAGCGCCGACAGACAGATTTGACAAAATCGTCAAGCTCGGCAAGGAATATCCTTATTACGATTATTTCAGAGGCAACCAGAAAGAATCCGTCAATTTTGCCCTTATAGTAAAGAGCAGCGACATAACGATAGGCGGACAGAAATTTGACGGAAACTTTGTCTTCCGTGACAGATTTGACGGCGCGCTGCATATAGGTTCTCTGTCGCTCGATCTTGATGCGGTAACGCTCAAAAAAGGAGACGTGCTGGATCTTGAGCTGATACTTATGCCCTGGGGCTACAGCACCAACCTTGACGACACGAACGTGCTGAAGGTAAGACAGGACAGCTGCATAGACCCGTATAAGATAACAGTCATTGAAGGCGAGCCTTACGAGGACTCCATAATTCCGTCCGTTGTTGCAAAGAACAACACGGCAACGTTTAAGATCTCCGGCGGAAGAAGCACGGCGGCGGTCAAGATCTACGGATTTACCGGTTATTCTTTGCCCGAGGTAAAAATCAAAGCCGACGGCAACGATACGGACATACAGCTTGCCGGCCCCAACGGCTACGACGGATACCAGGTCAACCTTGACAAAGACGGAACGTATTCCATTTCGTTCAACGTTGATATGGACGCCGCAAACGAATATGAGATAACCGTCAAGCAGTAAAATTCAAAATATTCCGGGACAGCCGCTTATGCGGCTGTCTTTTTTTGCAATATTAAAATATTTATTTTAAAATAAACCTTGATTATTAAGGACTTTTATGGTATTATAAATAATGGATAATGATATATAATCGGAGGTTTTTATGAAAAAAAGGCTGTTATCCGCAGTTTTGCTGCTTGTTATCATCTTTTCTCTTGCTGCGTGTGACCAGAACAAACCGGTCACAACAGACACAGAGACCACGGCGGACGTAACAGACGTCATATCAGGCGATCAGACAACGCCTGACGATACCGCGGACACCGCTTTGACAGACACGGAAGCGCAGACCGAAGAAGAGGATATAACGGACGAAGAACCTGTATTCTACACAGGCAAAGAAAAGGATAATATAGATATTGCAAATACGGACTTTTCAAAGCTTGACTGGAACGCGTCCGTAAAAACCGCAAACGAATTGAAAAACGGCGTGCAGGGCAAGTTTACGGACGGCGCGCGTACCGGATATACCATAAGCAACAAAAATATGTCTTTGACGTATCATCTGCTGCAGAACGATAAAATGATAGTAAACGCTCTTACAAACTCAAAGGGCGTGCCGTATTTTGAAAACACGATGGACGCGTATATAAGACTTGAAAACGGCGACCGTTACGTTGCGTCGGAATCTTTATACAGCGGAAGGATGAACAGTCAGAGACTGGGATATTACTACTACGATTTTCATTTCCGCGATCAGGTCTTCATCAACCCGGATACCAAAAAAACGTATACGGAGGGCGAAGCCTGCATTGACGTTTTGCAGGAATACGGCGATAAATTCAGAGGCAACGACGTAAAAGATCTCAAATGCGAAAACGGCTTATTATCATACACCGTAAGCACGCTTGTCGAGCCGTATATAGAACTTAAAGGAATAAGCGTTTCCCCGGACGACTACGACGCTATGCAGATAACCGTAAAAGCGGATCAGTCCGATATTTTAAGCGTGCTCCTGCTCGTCAACGGCGGCGGAGTTTACAGTCCGGACAGACAGCTTGTCCACAGATTCAACGCCGGTGAAAAAACGACCATGGTCATACCGTTTTCCGCCATGAAGAGCCTGAGCGGAAAAATCACAGGCTTTAAGGTGGTGCTCGGCACAAAATCAAAAGAAGTTGTTGAGATATATGAAATGAAGCTTCTGAAGCGCGGCGGCGTTCGCATCCCGCTTCTGCTTGAAAGATCGTATCACACGTATCCGGACAAAATGCACGAGCAGATCCGCGCCGTTGCGACAGACGCGTATGACGGCGGCGGCTGGCTCGGCACCGTAACTGAAATACCCGTTTCAACCGTACGCAAAATGGTGCTCAAAGGCGACGGCGAAGAATACAACGGCATACCGGACGACTTTGATTTCAGCAAGCTTGAATACGTCGGCTTTGATATAAAAGGCGCGGGCGTTTTCGGTATAATCATGCCGTCAGACCAGAACGGCTCCGTTAAAGTGGAGATAAAAGACAGCAAATACGTTATAACGCATGAGGTAAAGATAGAAGGCAAGCTTGTGCAGAACGGCTCCGCTCAGGTCTATCACAGGATCTATACGACGGACAGCCACCAGTTCAACGATCTGCGCAAAGAAGCGTATATAGAAAGAAATCCGTTAAAGGATATACAGCTTATCAAAAACCAGTACGGCTCAAAAGCTTTCCCTTACAATAAGATAAGAGGCTGCTACGACGTTTTCACAACGGGCGAAGGCTTTGTTGACGCCTACAATCAGACGCCGGACAGGCAGATAGCGGTCAATATAGTTGCTACCGGAGACGGCGTTGTTGACAGGACGGTATATTTCAACGTTTATACGGCTTCCGGCGCGCTTGAATGCGCGGCGGTGCTCGACCAGGACGATTCTCTGCTCCCCGTACCCGTTCAGGTAAGCAAAAACTTCGTTGGTGAAAAAGAAGAATCAAGCTATGATCCAAACGACAATTCATTCGGCGGAGAGGCTTACGTTCCCGTCGCGGTAGGTAAGGACGAGAGCCGCAAGTTCACGGTGCTTCATCTGTATCAGAACTGGGGAAACAAGCCTTTGAAGCAGCTTTCATCCATCAGCTTTGTTCAGCCGTATTACCATTTATCTATAGGCGTTTCTGAAACAAACTGCATTGCGCCGTATTACGTATTCGGAAAAGACGGCTGGACTCTGCCGGATTTCAGAGCGAATTCCGCGCCGATGTGGGCTTCTCAGCCTCAGCATACCTCAACGGGCAGACTGTATTTCTTAAGCTACAGCACTAAAACAAAAGGCGATATTTATATGTCAGAATCACAGTCGGCAAATATCATATCGTCCGGTCCCGTATACGCTGATATAAAAATGGATTATCTGTCCGACGACGAAGCCATAACCGCGACGTACAGGCATACCGAGCTTCCGCAGACGGACGAGAACCGCACACTGTACGAGATACGCATGGAAGTGCAAAAAGACGTTACGATTGAAAATTTCAGCAAGAATTTCACAATATTCAAATTTGACAGCAGATATGCGTCAGCTATATACAAAAAGATCAGTTACGTTGACGAGAACGATCAGATTGTTACCGAAGACGTTGATACAAAGAGAAGAATATCACGCTTTGTAAAGCTCGGCACGGATCATCCGTACGTCGCAGTTTACCAGCCCAACTTCAAAGTACCGGGCAGCGAAAGCACGGACGCGGTCAACTTTGCTTTGATAATCAAGGATTACGACATTACGATAGACGGGAAAAAGTACGAGGGCAATCTGGTGTTCCGTGAAAACGCGCTCTCCGGACAGACTCATATAGAGCTTACGCTCGATCTTGAAAACGTGACGCTAAAAGCGGGCGATAAGATAAACATAGATATGATACTTTTACCGTGGGGCGAGACAAAGAGCGTAAACGACGATAACGTTAAAGCGGTAAGAGAAGATACCTGCGTAAATCCCTATAAAGTCGATATAAAGACAGGATCGCTTATTGAAGACACCTATATACCCATGGTAAAAGCCGAGAACAATACTGCCGAGTTCACGTTCAGCGGCGGCAGAAACAACGGCGTTGTAAGAGTCTACGGCTTTACAGGTTATAAGCTGCCGGATATCAAGGTCAAGGTCGAAAACGAATGGCAGCCGTTTGAATTAGCCGGTCCGAACGGTTACGACGGCTATCAGGTATACCTTGACGAAGACGGCACTTATTCATTCGCTTTTGCGCTCGATATGGACGCAAACACATCATACGAACTGCTTATAAAGCAGTAAAAAACAAAGGGAGATACCAAATGAAAAAACAAATCACCGCATTACTTCTGCTGTTTGTCATGCTTTTGTCCGTCATATTTGCGGGCTGTAAAGAAACGGTCGTTGAAACGACGGACAACGACGGCACAACGGATCCTATAACGGATACGGAGCAGCAGACGGAAGCTGAGACGACGGAGGAGATAATCGTGGACGAGGAACCCGTATTTTATGAAAAACAAGAACGCGACCCGATAGATCCGGGCAGCGTTGACGCAAGCGGTGCGGACTGGGCTTCTTCCGTATCTTACGCAAACGCGATAGCGGACGGAGTGCAGGGCAGATTCACGGACGCCAAGCGCCGTAAATTCTATATAGAAAACAAAAACGCTTCTCTTCTGTACGATCTGTCAACGGAAGGTGCTATAGGCGTTGCCGCGATCTGTAACGCGGACGGAAAAGCGTATTTTGAAAACACGTCCGACGTTAAAATAATCCTTGACGACGGCAAGGTTTACAGTTCCGCGGAATCTTTGAACAACGGCCGTATGAACAGCCACAGGTTAGGGTACTATTATTACGATTTCCGCTTCTGCGATCAGATGTTTGTAGCGTCCGGCGCAAAGACGCAAATGGCTGAAAACGAAAGCTGCTATGATATAATAGCAAATTCTTCCAACTGGAGGACGCACGACACAACTAAAGTCGTAAGAGAAGACGGCGTTTTATCCTATACGGTAAAGGATTCTTACGATCCGTACGTTATGGGTGAGGTAAGATTCAACACAAATGAATATGACGCCATACAGATAACGCTGAAAACCGAAACTGCGCAAAGCGGCAATTTCTATATAATAGCCGGCGCTCAGACCGGTTATAACGCAGATCAGAACGTCGGCTTCAGGTTCAATTCCGGTGAATGGGTAACGTTTGTGGTTCCGCTTTCCGCAATACCGGATTATACCGGTTACGTCACCGGCTTCCGTATAGATATAGGCGAGGCAAACGGAGAGATTATAGAAATAAAAGAATTAAAGGCAATAAAACGCGGAGATTCTTCCAACCCGTTCCAGCTCGAGCGCGTTTTCCATACGTATTCCGATAAGATGCACGAAGTTGTAAGAATTGTGGCGGCGTCCGAATATGAAGACGGCGGACGCGTTGAATCTCAGATCTTTATCCCCGCCTCCACCGTAAGAAAATTCGTTTTGAAAAACAAAGACGGCGAGGTATCGGACCTGAACGGTTTTGATTTTGAAACGACCGAATATATAGGCTTTGATATAAAGGGCGCGGGCGTTTTCGGCATCATAATGCCGGCGCTTGAAGATAACGGATACGTCAGAGTCGAGCTTATTGACGGCAGTTACGTCATAACCCGCGGAAAAGAAATAAACGGAAAGATCAAAATAAAAGGCGACGTATATTACGGTCACAGGATCTATACAACAACGTCGCATCAGTTCAACGATTTAAGAAAAGAAGCGTATATCGAGCGCAATCCGCTTACCGACGTTTATATAACAAAATCGGAAAACGGCTCTAAATACGTCGGTTACAACGCTTTGGTCGGCTGCTACCGCTTTACGATAAACGGCTCTGATTTCAACAAAGCGTATTACAGAGAACAGGGCAAGCACTATAAGCTGAATACGCTCATAAGCGGTGACGGCGTTGTTGACAGAACGATATACGTTCAGTCAGCGGAGCCGGGCGGCATGCTTGAATGTGCGGCTATTATAGATCAGAACGAACTTATGCTGCCTATACCGCTTGAGGTGGGCAAAAACTTCAAGGGCGAGATCGAAGAGCCGCTCTACGACCCGAACGATACGGCGTACGGCGAGGTATATTTACCGCTGACGATAGCAAAAGACGAGGTAAAGAGCTATACGATGCTGCACCTGTATCAGAACTGGGGCAACTTCCCGCTCAAACAGCTTTCGTTTATAGCTTTCCACATCTGCTATTATCACCTGTCCGTCGGCGTAACGGAGACAAACTGTATAGCGCCGTATTTCGTATACGGCAAAGACGGCTGGACGCTGCCCGATTTCCGCGCAAACTCCGCGCCGCTCTGGCAGGGTCAGCCGCAGCATACGAGCGCCGGAAGACTGTACTTCTTACAGTATAAAGACAGCGACGGCAATTCTTACAGATCCGAGTCGCAATCCGCGGACATCGCGTCTTACGGTCCCGTATACGCTGATATAAATATGGAATACCTCTCCGACGACGGCAAGATCAAGGCAACGTACAGACATACGGAAATGCCGCAGAAGGACGAGAACAGAACGTATTATAATATCAAACTTGAAGTGCTTGAAGACGTGAGCATCAAGGATTTTAAAAACGATTTCTCGTTCTTTACGTTTGACGGAAGAAGCGTTGCATATAAAAAAGTCGGTTATCTTAATGAAAATAACGAACTTGTAACGGAAAACGTAAAGAAAGGCGAAAGGACAGTCAAACTCGGCAAAGAATATCCGTATTACGACTATTACGGCGGAAGTGAGACGGATTCCGTCAACTTCGCGCTTATAGTCATAAACAGCGATCTGACCGTGGGCGGCAAGAAATATGACGGCAATTTCGTCCTGCGCGACGTCTGCGACGGCACGCTCAACTACGGCTCGCTCTCACTTGATCTTGACGAGATAACGCTCAAAAAAGGCGACGTTATGGAAATGCAGATAATCCTATTGCCCTGGGGCTATTCAACGAGCAAAAACGACGATAACGTCAGAGGCGTAAGAGAAGACAGCTGCATTGACCCGTATAAGATAACGGTCATATCGGGCGAGGCGGTAAAAGACGTTTTCATACCGTCCGTAAAAGCCGTAAATAACGAGGCGGCGTTTAAAATAAGCGGCGGCAAAAACTACGCCGCGGTAAGAGTATACGGATTTGAAAAATACACACTTCCGGAGATCACCGCGAAAGCCGACGGGGCAGATATAGAATTCAGTCTCTGCAGCGATCACGGATATGACGGATATTCCGTATTCCTTGATGAAGACGGCACTTATTCTTTCGCTTTCGTCGTCAATATGGACAGTGCTGACGAGTACGAATTAACGCTCAAACAGTAATATAATAATCGAGGCTGGCGTATTTGCGTCAGCCTCACACATAAGAAAGGTTTGTAATTTATGAAACTACCGGGATATTATCAGGACCTTACCACGTTTCACGTCGGATGTGAAGAACCTCACGCGTATTTTATACCCGCGCACAGCTATGAAGCGGCAAAAGACGAAAACCGCGCTAAAAGTAAGTATTTCAAATCTTTATGCGGCGTATGGGATTTTAAATTCTATCAGTCCGTATCCGAACTTCCGGAGATAACGGAGCTTGACGGGGTTTGTTTTGACGGCATTGAAGTACCGAGAAGCTGGCAGACAAAGCTCGGGTCCGGTTACGACGTTCCGCAGTATACGAACGCGGCTTATCCGTTCCCGTTCGATCCGCCGTACGTTCCTTCTGAAAATCCGTGCGGATTATACGTAAAGACGTTTACTTTGCCGGAGGATATTTCAGGCAAAAAACGCGTTTATATAACGTTTGAAGGCGTTGACAGCGGCTTTTTCCTCTACTGCAACGACGTGTTCGTCGGTTACAGCCAGGTCGCGCATATGTCAAGCGAATTTGAGTTGACGAAATATTTGCAGGAAGGTAAAAATGAACTTAAAGTCATAGTCCTTAAATGGACGGACGGCTCATATCTTGAAGATCAGGACAAATGGCGCACTTCCGGCATTATACGCGAAGTATATCTGCTTTTCCGCGATCAGTCGCACATAAAGGATATAAAAGTCAACACAAAGCTAAACCGCGGATATAAACACGGCTGCGTTGACGTTGAATATATAACTGACGGAGACGTTAAACCTGTATCTTCCCTGCTTTATAACGGCAAAGAAATACCGGGACTGCCGGACGGATCGTTTGAGGTAAGCGAGCCGAAGCTGTGGTCGGATGAAGAACCGAATCTGTACGAGCTTTATATAAAAGCGGGCGACGAGCATATCGTGATACCCGTAGGTTTTACGGATATAAAGGTCAAAGACAAGGTCGCTTATCTTAACGGCAAACCGATAAAATTCAAGGGCGTCAACCGTCATGACAGCCATCCTTTGCTCGGCTCGGCTACGCCATACGATCATATGAAAGAAGACGTAATGATCTTCAAGCGCCACAACATAAACGCCGTAAGAACGTCCCATTACCCGAACGATCCGAGATTTGCGCTTCTCTGCGACAAATACGGCATAATGATGATAGACGAAACAGACCTTGAAGCGCACGGCGTTGCGGCGTTCGGTCCGTGGACGCTTTTATCAGACGATCCGGAATGGGAAAAGGCTTACGTTGACCGTGTAAAGCTGATGTACGAGCGCGACAAAAACCACCCGAGCATAATCATGTGGTCGCTCGGAAACGAATCCGGCTACGGCAGAAATCAGAAAGCCATGTCAAAATACATCAAAGCGCGTGATAAAAAACGCCTGATCCATTACGAAGGCGCAAACGAGCATTATACAAATAAGATGCAGGCAGGTGTGGTTGACGTTGAAAGCTATATGTACCCGAGCGTTGACTTTATTGAAAAATACGCAAATGATGAAAGCAAAAAACTGCCGCTTTATTTGTGCGAATATTGCCACGCTATGGGCAACGGCCCCGGGGATCTGTCGGCTTACTGGGCTTTGTTTGACAAATACGACTGTCTGCTCGGCGGCTGCGTATGGGAATTCACGGACCACAGCATCCTTACAAAAGACGGCTTCACCTACGGCGGAGATTTTAACGAGATACCGCACGACGGCAATTTCTGCGTTGACGGTCTCGTTTACCCGGACAGAAGACCGCACACCGGGCTGCTTGAGCTCAAACAGGCGATCAAGCCGTTTGATATAAATGATCTCGGCGGCGGCAAATATGAAATAACGAATAAATACCGCTTCAAAAGCCTTGAGGGCTTCAAGCTGAAAGCGGTGCAGGAGCATAACGGAAAAGCCGTAAAAACCGAAATTTATGACGAGCTTGACGTCGGACCGCTTGAAACGAATACAGTACTGTTTATGCCGGAAAAATTCAATGACGGCATAAGCACCATAACGTTCAGTCTTGTTGCAAAGAACGCGTCTGACTGGGCGCCGGCGGGATATGAATACGGTCACAGCCAGTTCGTTTACGGAGAGCTTGCAAAAGATACGGCGTACGCCTCGCCTTATAAAGTACACTGTCTGCAAACGGAAACGAACGTGATAGCTGAAGCCGGCGATACGATGTATATTTTCGGCAACGCCGACGGATCGCTTGAACAGATCATATGTAACGGCAAAGCTGAGCTTGAAAAACCGGTGCAGGTCGGTATATGGCGCGCACCGACGGACAACGACAGGAATATAAGAAACGAATGGCAAAGATACGGATATGATATAGCGTCATCAAACTGCCACACGGAGCCCGATATATACAGCGACGACGAAAAAGCCGTCATAAGCTACAGCGTATCGCTCGGCAGATATAACGACCCGCCGATACTGCGTTATCTTGTGACGTACACGGTCTACGGCGACGGTGCGCTGAAGGTGGAATACGACGCATCCGTAAGAGAAAACCTGCCGTTTTTGCCGTGTTTCGGATGTGAATTTGTGCTCCCCGCCGAGACTGAAAACGTCAAATATTTCGGCTTGGGTCCAATGGAATCGTATGCGGACAAGCGCCTTGCCGCTGTCTTGGGCGAGTTCAAATCGAAGGTCAAGGATCAGCACGAGCCGTACGTAAGACCGCAGGAAAACGGCAGTCACTTTGGCACAAAGTGGGCGCAGGTATATTCCGTCGCGGGCGACGGGCTGAGCTTTGCCGGCGATATGCACTTCTCCGCTTCGCCTTACAGCATAAAGCAGCTGACGCAAACAGGTCACGAATACGAGCTTAAAGCGGACGGGCTGACGTACGTAAAAGTAGATTACAAGCAAAGCGGCATCGGATCAAACTCCTGCGGACCCGCGCTTGACGAAAAATACAGATTCAAGGAAACGGAATTCAGCTTTGAATTCGTAATCAAGCCCGGCGTCGCCGCGGATATCGATCCGTTTGAACTTTACAAAACAAAATACGAATAAGACACGGGTCGTCGTGGGCGCCGACCTCTACCGTATAAACACAAAAGCGAGGTTAACCTCGCTTTTTTTATACTATCTGGAATATATAGAATTTCAGATAATCGGTCTCCGGCACGTTCCAGAGGATCGGGTGGTCCGGCGACTGCTGACGCGCTTCTATCTGGCGCAGGGATATTCCGGCATCGTCCGCGGCGGCGTGTATCATCCGGCAGAAGATAGAGTCGCGCATGAAGTGAGAGCATGAACAGGTGGCGAGGTAACCGCCGCGCGGAAGCAGGCGCATGGCTTTTAAGTTTATCTCCTTATACCCTCTCATAGCGTCTTTTATCGTATCTCTTGACTTGGTGAAAGCCGGCGGATCGAGGATTATAAAGTCATATATTTTTTTATTTTCATTATACAGTCCTGTAAGATAATCAAAAACGTCTGCGCAGACAAAGTCTATACCGTCAATTCCGTTTAACTTTGCGTTTGCTTTTGCGTCTTCTGTAGCTTTTTCCGAAATATCAACTGCCGTAACGCTCTTTGCGCCGCCTTTTGCGGCGTTTAAAGCAAACGCGCCTGTATGCGTAAAGCAGTCAAGCACCTTTTTGCCTTTTGCGATCCTTCCGACGGCGGCTCTGTTGTATTTCTGATCTAAGAAAAACCCGGTCTTCTGCCCGTTTATATAGTCAACGTTATACAAAATGCCGTTTTCTTTTATCGTCACAAAGCCGTCGCCTTCTCCGTAATAGAAACCGCAGTGCTTTTCCATGCCTTCAAGCGTTCTTATATCGGAATCGCTGCGCTCGTATAACGCGGTTATCTCCGGCAAAGCCGATAAAAGCGCGTCGTAAATAACGCTTTTTCTCTGCTCTATGCCAAGGCTCAGGACCTCGGTAACAAGCACGTTTTCAAATCTGTCAACGGTAAGACCGGGGAACGTATCCGCTTCTCCGAATATAAGGCGGCAGCATTTGAAATCGTCGCCCGGCATGACGGTCTTTCTGTAATCGAGCGCGTATTTTACGCGGCGAGCCCAGAATTCATTATCAAACTTATCGTTTGCGTTTCTTGATATGATCCTTATTCTGATCTTTGAATTGTCGTTTATAAAACCGGAGCCGATATACTTGCCCTTTTTGCCGTAAACGTCAACTATATCGCCGTTTTCATATCCGGCGTCTACCGAGATGACCTCGTCCGCGTATATCCACGGATGACCGGCGCGTGCGGTCTTCTCCGCTTTTTCCGTTATTCTTGCAGTTTTATGATCTCTCATTTTATTTTTATATCTATCCCGTTGCACGTTACGCCGTCTTCAACGCGGATAACTATGTATTTTACTCCGTCTATGACTTTTACCTCAACAAGATCCGGTCTTTCCGGGTCTATTTTTATTACCATGCTGTCGTTTTTGAATTCGAGCTTTTTCAGATCCATAAGGTTGCCGGGCGTAAGCTCCGTACCTTTGCCGAAATTCTCGTCATATTCTTCGGAAAACGCGGTAATATGGTCTTCCGTAATATCGCAGCCGCGGAGCAGATCGCATATATCCGTTTTTGTGATCACCGGCGGCTCGTCCGCGAATTTGTCCTTTTTGTAGTTTTCTATAACGTCGCTTATATGGTCGCGCACGGTCTGAACAAGTTCAAAGCTGCACTGGTCCGCGACCGCGCCGCGCAAAACGTCGCCGAAAGTCTCCTTCTGCTCCGCCGCCGGCATCGGAAGCTCCGATGCGAAGACGGCGTCCGTAAACGAGTTTTTGCCGGAGGCGTTTTTAGTATAATACAAACTGCCGTAAATATTTGAACATCTGTTATCGAATCTCGGGTACATGAAACCGAATTCGGGCGGGCATATGGTATGCTCTTTTGCTTTTGTGCGGAACTGCTTACTGTCAAACTCATAGCAAAGACCGCTGTCTTTTTCTTTTACCGGACACAAGGCGCATATGACGTAACGGAATACTTCCGTGGAATCTCCGTCTTTGCCGGGTATGTCATAGTTTTCATGCAGCATCAAAAGCACGCATTTTTGATCGCCCGGGATGGACGGGACAATCTTTTCATAAAACGTGTGAAGCGACGCGTTATCGCCCGAGATACCGTCGCGCAGGCTGTATAAAAGTTTCTGTTCCTCGCCGTCCGTCACCTGTTTTGTGGTAAAATCCACGTTTATAAGATTTTTGCCTATACCGCCGGATAATACTTTTTTAAACAGGGTGAAATATCTTTCGCACTCGTCGTCCGGAAATACGGATAACGGCAGCTCAAATTCCGATATTATCTCACGTCTTTCACTTATATAACATCCTCTTATGCAGTCCGCGCCGCTTTCTTCAGTCGTAAGGCGGCGTCTTATTTCATTTATCTCTTTTTTGTTCATTGTGCTTCCTTTTATAATTCTATTTGTGATCTTAAATACTGCTCATACAGAGCGTTAAGGTTTTTCATTGTCTCTTTGTCCGCTATGCAGAACACGTCTACCATTATGCCGACCGTCGCGCTCTTTTTGTCGATATCCGATACGACGGCGATACACTCGTGACCTCCGTCCATATAAAACGCGGTCTCCTCGTTTTCACCCTTTTCAAGATAACCTATCTTATTGCCGAATCTGTCGTATACGGCTACGGCAAACTCGTCGTATTTGTTATCGTATTCGCGCTTCAGCGAAAGCTCGTCCGCTTTTTCCGTATTGTCGCGTATCATCCTGCGCTTGCCGGTCTGATATATGCCTTTGACGCGCAATTTGCCGACGAAGCATCTGTTGTTTACTGAAAACAGATCGGGTGAGTTCATTTGTTCAACACCTTTTTCAGATACTGACCGGTAAACGACGCTTCGTTTTCAGCGACCTGCTCCGGCGTACCGGCGGCTATTACCGTTCCTCCGTTGTCTCCGCCTTCGGGACCTAAATCTATGATATAGTCCGCGTTTTTGATAAGGTCAAGGTTATGCTCTATTACTATAACCGTATTGCCGGAATCGGTAAGTCTTTGCAGTATCGTTATCAGCTTTTTGACGTCGTCCGCGTGAAGTCCCGTAGTCGGCTCGTCGAGAATATAGACCGTTTTACCGGTAGGACGGCGTGAAAGCTCCGTAGCAAGTTTTACTCTCTGCGCCTCGCCGCCGGACAAAGTCGTTGACGACTGACCGATCTTGATATATCCGAGGCCTACTTCATTGAGCGTTTTAAGCTTTGCCGCTGTTTTCGGTACCGCGGAGAAAAACTCCACGCCCTCTTCAACGGTCATTTCAAGCACGTCGTATATGGATCTGTCCTTGTATTTCACTTCAAGCGTGTCCGCGTTGTAACGTTTGCCGCGGCAGACGTCGCATTTTACGTAAACGTCCGGCAAAAAGTGCATTTCTATCTTCTTTACGCCGTCGCCCTCACACGCTTCACAGCGTCCGCCCTTGACGTTGAACGAAAATCTGCCGGCGCCGTAGCCGCGGATTTTCGCTTCTCTCGTGGAGGCAAACAGATTTCTTATCTCCGCGAAAAGCCCCGTATACGTCGCGGGATTGGAGCGCGGCGTTCTGCCTATCGGGCTCTGGTCGATAACTATGACCTTGTCAAGCTGCTCCATTCCCTCTATCTCGTCGTGCGCGCCGGGTATGGCGTACGCACCGTTAAGCTCGCGCAGCAAAGCGTTAGCCAGTATGCTGTTTACAAGAGACGATTTGCCGGAGCCGGAAACGCCCGTGACGCATATAAAGCAGCCGAGCGGAAAATCAACGTTGATATTCTTTAAATTATGCTCTCTCGCGCCTATAACGCGCAGGATACCGCCGTTGCCCTCTCTTCTTTTGTCCGGTACGGGTATGGTCTTTTTATGCGATAAATACTGACCTGTGAGCGAGTTTTCGTTTTTCTTTATCTCGTCCGGCGTTCCCGCGGCGACTATCTGACCGCCGTGTACGCCCGCTCCCGGTCCGACGTCTATGATATAATCGGATTCAAGCATCGTCTCCTCGTCGTGCTCAACGACTATAAGACTGTTGCCTAAATCGCGCAGCTTTTTGAGCGTGGCTATGAGCTTGCCGTTGTCGCGGCTGTGAAGACCTATGCTCGGCTCGTCAAGTATATATAAGACGCCGACAAGCGACGATCCTATTTGCGTTGCAAGCCTTATCCTCTGCGCCTCGCCGCCGGAAAGTGAGCCGGCTTTGCGTGAAAGCGTCAGATATTCAAGGCCTACGGACTTTAAGAATCCGAGCCTTGCCTTTATCTCTTTTACTATTTCGCGCGCTATCTGCCATTCGGTATCGTCAAAGACGATGCCGTTGAAAAAATCAAGGCAGTCGGAAACGGACATGGAGCATATCTCGTGTATGTTTTTACCGCCGACGGTGACGCTTAAGATCTCCGGTTTAAGACGCATACCGTGGCACGCCTCGCACGGTATTTCCTCCGTAAACTGCTCGTAATAGTCGGGATAGCTGTTCCTTCTGCTCTCTATAGTCGGTATAACTCCGGCAAACGGGACGGTCTGATGGTGTATCACCTTGTCAAAATATCTGTCAATTTTATACATCTGCGCGCCGGTGCCGTACATGAGCGCCTGATACGCTTCTTTCGGATAGTCTTTAATAGGCGTGTCAAGATCTACGCCGAACGGTTTCATCGCCGCTTCGTATAAAGGGCCGGACCACGTCTCGTCGTCAAGAGATTTGAAGCCGTTTACGGCGATAGCACCTTCGCGCAAAGACAGTTTTCTGTTCGGTATTATCTTATCGGGCGAGATCGTCAGGCTCATGCCTAAACCGCTGCATTTTTCGCACGCGCCGTACGGTGCGTTGAAAGAGAACATACGCGGCTGAAGTTCGCCGAAGCTGATGCCGTGTTCCTCGCACGCGTAATTCTGCGAAAACGTCATAACGCGCTCGTCGTCTCCCGCAACTCTTATAAGCAGATTGCCTTCCGCCAATTTGAGCGCGCTTTCTACCGAGTCGGAAAGACGCGGCCTTATGCCGTCCTTCATTATAAGGCGGTCTACAATTATTTCTATATTGTGCTTTACGTTTTTGTCAAGGTCTATATCGTCGTTTATATCGTACATATTCCCGTCAACGCGGACGCGGGCGTAACCGGCTTTGTTGCCGTCCTCAAACACCTTTTTGTGCATTCCTTTTTTGCCGCGCACGACGGGAGCGCACACCTCAAAGCGCGTGCCGTTTTCAAGCGTCAGGATCTTTGATATTATCGTATCAGTCGTCTGCATACGTATCTCTTTGCCGCAGACCGGGCAGTGCGGGATGCCTATGCGCGCAAATATAAGACGGAGATAATCGTATATCTCCGTGACCGTTCCTACGGTGGAACGCGGGTTTTTGGACGTCGTCTTCTGGTCTATTGAAATAGACGGGGAAAGCCCTTCTATAAAATCTATATCCGGCTTGTCCATCTGCCCTAAAAACATACGCGCGTATGCGGAAAGCGATTCTACGAAACGCCTGTGACCTTCCGCGTACAGCGTATCAAACGCGAGCGATGATTTGCCCGAGCCTGAAACGCCGGTAAAGACCACGAGCTTGTCCCGCGGTATTTTTACCTCAATATTCTTTAAATTGTTTACCCTTACGCCTTTGGCGTGTATAAACTTCTCACTCATATCAAAGCATTATCCTGTTTTCAGTTTTAATTTTTATATAGTCCTGCGTGTATTCTCCGCCGGCTTTGTCTTTATATATAATTAGCGGACGCGTAAACTCGATACCCGGCTCAGCGCCTTTTTTTGCGGACACAAGAACAAGTGACGGCTTATGGTTTACCGTCGGATACACGGTTATAAGTTTTTTCGGCTCAAGTCCGGCGCCGGACAAAGCGCATAAAAGCTCCGGCAGTCTTTGCGGCGTGTAGCAGAAATAAGCTATACCGCCGTCTTTTAAAATTCTGCCCGCGCAGGCGGCAAAATCATACACTGTTGCCGTGCTTTCATGCCGGCTCAGTCTGTCCTGATCTCTGTCGTTTAATCTTCCGTCGTCCGCTTTAAAATAAGGAGGATTTGACACCACGGCGTCAAATCTCTTATCTGTATCATAGTTAAGGACGTCCGCGCAAACCACGGTCATTCCGGATGCCAAACCGTTTGTCTGCGCGTTTTTTTGTGCGATTTCACATAACTTTGCCTGAAAGTCTACGCAGACGGACGATCCCGTCTTTTTTGACTGCAGAAGCATTGCGGATATTATGCCTGATCCGGCTCCGAGCTCGCAGATATTATGTTTGCTGTTTTTTGAAACAAAAGCGGATAATAAACACGCGTCCGTCGTGAGCAAAAGCCCGCGGGGGTCCTCTGCTATGCTGATATTATCCGCTATGTGCTCGTATTTTAAGTTATCCATTAACTTTGTTTTTTATAATACCGTTCTGATAAGATTTCAGATTTGAGGCTACAAGAGATATCAGCCTTACTCTCGCTTCATAAGAAGCCCACGCTATATGCGGCGTAAGCGTCAGATTCTTTGCGCCTATAAGCGGATCGTTTTCACGCATGGGCTCAACTTTCAGCACGTCGCACGCGGCGCCGGCTATTATCCCCTTGTCAAGCGCTTCTCTTAGAGCGTATTCGTCCGCAACGGCTCCTCTCGCCGTATTTATAACGTACGCCGTCTTTTTCATTTTTCTCAATCTGTCCGCGTTTATCAGCTTTTCCGTTTCACTTGTAAGCGGGCAGTGGACCGTAAGATAATCCGCGGCTTTGAACGCATCGTCAACGCTGACGAGCTGATACGGGCAGTTCTCCGGCTTCGTTCTTGTGGCAACGCAGACGTTCATCCCGAACGCAGCGCCTATTTTTGCCACTTTTTTGCCTATCGCGCCGTAGCCTATGACGGAAAGCGTTTTCCCGTTAAGCTCGTTTATAGGATAGGGGAAATACGAGAACGCGCTCGATCTTATCCATTCGCCGTTGTGAGTCGACTCGTTGTACTCGTTAAGAGACGTGGTGTGATTGAGTATATACGCAAATACGAGCTGTGCGACGGAGTCCGTTGAATAACCCGGCGCGTTGCATACGGTTATGCCGTGTTCGCTCGCCGCCTGAAGATCTATATTGTTGTAACCCGTTGCAAACAGACCTATGTATTTAAGCTCCGGGCAATTTTCCATTATTTCTTTGTCTATTACGGCTTTGTTGCAGAGTATGACGTTTGCGTCTTTGCAGTTTTCAATTATCTGCTCTTTTGTAAGTATATCAAAATATCTTGTTTTGCCGAGGACGTCAAGCGGTGAAAAATCAATATCGCCGACTGTCAGCGTGCATTTGTCAAGCACGACTATTTTTGTGTCTTTTCTGTCTTTTGCAATTTCGGATATCTCTTTTTGCTTACCGTCAGTCTTATTTTTGAACATCAGAAGCGAGTATAAAATAAGCAGACCGAAAGACAAAAGCATAAGCAGAACAACAAGCTTGAACTGCATATCGCCGTATAAGAACTTGCTTTTGCCGTCCAGGATATTTTTGAATATCAAAACAAGCAGCATAAGAGAAAAGATCTGCATTATCATTGCAACGGTGGAGCCGCGCATACCGGGGTTTGCAACTGCAAACCATATTGCAATCACGCCGATAAGCGTAAACAGCATAAGGAAATACGTTATGATATACGATTTCCAGTCCGGCTCGCCTATATCTTCAAGCAGCGTTTTTTCCTCTTCCGTTATATTCTTTTCCTCCGGAAGCAGCCGCGACATGGATTTTATGTTTATAAACCAGTAAAGACACGCGGAAAGCGTGAGGCACACAGCCGACAGCAGCGCGATGATAACAATGAGTTTTTTAGTTTTCATCACATATCTCCTTTATTCAGATCGGATAACGTTTCATCAAGTAACCGTCTCATGGACGGTCTTACGTTCAGTTTTTCGCATATCGCGTCGTACTCACTCAAAGCAACTTTGCGCAGGTTTTTGGGTATGTACGTTTTTTCCGCCCGTATCATAAGATTTTTGGGCGTTTCCTCGGGATCTATAAATTCAAGCGTTGTCACTTTATATCCGCCGGCGTAAAGCAGTCTGCACCGGAGAGCATCCGTTATGACCGCGGAGAGCTTTTGCTTTAAGACAGGCTCGCGCAGAACGAATGACAGTTCGTCACACTTGATCTGGCCGGCAAGCTCATGCTGACAGCACGGAGACGAAAGTATTACTTTCGCGCCGCGCCTTACGGCTTCCGCCAAGACCATATCCGTCGCCGTGTCGCAGGCGTGAAGCGACAGGACGAGCTCCGCCGTTTTATCCGGCAGGACTTTGAAAATATCGCCGCAGATGAAGCGCATCCCGTTCCAGCCGAGCTGTTTTGCGTACCCGCCGCATTCTTCTATAACGTCCTTTTTTCTGTCAACACAATATATAATAATTTGTCTGTTCAGAACGAACCGGAAATAATAGTATACCGCAAACGATAAGTAACTTTTTCCGCAGCAGAGATCCCATACCGTAAGATCTTCCCCGGGCAGCGAGCTTAAAGTGTCGGAAACTATTTGTAAAAATCTGTTTATCTGCCGGAATTTGCTTTGCTTTTTATCGTATACCCTGCCGTTTTTGTCCTGTATACCGAGCAGAACGAGAAAATCATACTTTTCTTTAGGGGATAAGATATAATTCTTCTCCGTTTTACCGCTTTCGGTTTCCTGAACGCCTTTTCCGTAACTTATATGCAGCGCGCCTTTTCTGGAACGCAGTACGACGGCGGAAAAATCTTTGCAGTAAATATCCGTCTGCTTATACGCTTCGGATATTTTTAAAAACGTTTCACAAAAACCGTCGGTCTTATAAAAGGAATGAAGCGCTTTGCCGTCAGGCATAAAACGTTCTTCCGCTATTTCCGCGCTGCCCTTGTGATTTGCAGGCGTATAAACGCATTTTTTTACCGTTTTGTCAAATCTGCCGGAGCAGACGGCACGCATGAACGTACCGTCTGACACAGATCTTTCAAGTTTGTTTTTGAGCTCTTGCATCATTGCTCCTAAAATATCGTCCGGCATAGCTGCCGGACGAATGATTTATCTGGTCTGCCTGTCAAACGCAGCCGTTTCATCATCGGAATCACGGTCGCCGATACCGCGCCATGACCTGAATAAAACAGATATGCACCAGATACCGGCAAGCGCAACGACTGTATATATTATCCTCGCGCCTATCGAATCCTGCCCGCCGAATATCCATGCCACGATATCAAATCCGAACACACCGATGCTGCCCCAGTTGAGCGCACCGATAATAGCCAGCGTCAATGCCGTTTTATCTACGATTACCATACGATCTTCCTTTCCGACGGAGTTTTTGATCCTCCGTCCGGTATGATAGTATGGCTGTTTTGCCGTTTTTTATTCCGATAAGGTGATGACCGGTATATCAGCTTCAGTTTCGGTCTCCGACACGTCGCCGTTATCGGTTTCCGGAGGCGTGAGCGGCGCAACGTATGATCTCACGGTGACCGATCCGCCGCCGGCTGAAGCGTGGATAAAGTTTGTGAGCTGCGCGTCGTTTGCGATATAGTTACCGGCTTTTACCAGAGTTTCAAGCGTTATGGTCGAATCCGGCGCCTTTAATACAAAGTTGTAATTTGACAGATCGCTTTCGCTTTCTATGGAAACGCTGCCTTTTTTGGCGTCCGCCGTGATCTCCTTAACGGACATTACAGCGGTTATATCGCCTTCATCCACGGTTATATTTGCCGTTTTAGCGGTTATATGCTGCAGATTTGCGGAGCCTTTTCCGACGGTTGCGGAAACAACGGAGCTTGTGACTATATCGGACGCCGTGAACTTGCCCTTGCCGATCTTTACGGTATAATCCGTATTGTTTTCATATCCGGCAATATTGACGTCGCCGTTATTTACGGTGATATCTATGATCTTTATATCAAATTTATCGGAGATATACACGTTTAAGGATTTGCTTCCCGTAGTTATCTTTCTGTCGCGCAGATAGTATCTGAAGCCCTTGAAGCGTATTTTTCCGTTTTCTATTATATCCGTTATATCAAACAGATTTACCGTATCCTCAATGACGAGTGCCCTGTTTTCCACCTCGCAAATATAGCCCGCGGATGAGAAGTTGTTCATTACTACTTTATTGCTTTCCGCGCCGCATATAATATTTACGTCGCAGTCGTTTACTTCTATCTGAATTTTTCCGATAACGTCTTCGGAAAAATCATATTCCGCTTCGGACTGACCGTTGACTATCTTTGTGTCAAACAGATCTATGCCCTGGCGTTTTGCCTGTAAAGAAGCTATAGAGCACATGAGCAGGCCGACGACCGAGAGGATGACGGCGATGATAAGGAATATCCATGAAACAGGTTTCATAATTTACTGCACGCTCCTTTCACAAAGCCGAGAAGCTTTGTAAGCTGTCTGAACAGGAACTTGTAAAGCACAAACATTTTTTTGAAAAGAAACGGCGCCAGTCTTACGACAAAGTTGTATAATAATATTGAAACGCCCAAAGTGATGCCGCCCGCCGCTACGCCGAGACCGATCTCGTAAATACCTATCGGTGCCGCCGCGCCCTGTACGAGCTGTATGACGCCGAAGATGATCGCCATAAGCGACAGCGCCGTGCCTACCGCGGCTATAACTACCAAAGCTACGGAAAACGCAACTACAAGCGCTATTACCGCCGCGTATAACGCAAGGAACAGCACCGTTATGACTACAACGAGAGCGATAAGAAGCGGTATCAGCAGTATAAGACCTATGACGTACGCCGTTTTTGCGCGCGGCGACATATTCTTAACGCTTGTTTTTTTCTTTTTTTCGGGTTGTTTTGCGGACAGATCTGCCGGCTTTCTGCCGTCCTTTTTCTTCTGATCCGGCTGTTTGACTTTAACGTCGTTATCGTCGTTGAAATATTCGTCCGCATTGACGGAAGATACCTCGTAATCCCCGTCCGTTTCGGATAAAACTACGTCCGTGCTGTTTTCGTTCGCGCTCTGATCCGCGTCCGCGGCTGTGTCAGCGGCGTAAGGATCCGCCGGCTCGTCCGAAAACATATCGTCGTCAATGCTGATGATATCGTTTTCGCTGTCCGAGCTGATCTTTTTTGCCGTATCGTATTTTTTAAGTATAGAATCCGCTATGCCGTCAACTCCGCCCTGGGACTCAAGTTTTTTTGCAAACTCTTCATCCGACAGACCGGAAAATTCTTCCGCCAAGGCTTCTCTGCATGCCGCTACGCTTGCATCATCCATACCGGCCGCCGAAAGCTTTGCGGCGATAGCGTCAAATATATTATCCAACGTATCTGTGCCTCCTTTTCAAACGTGATAAACTTTATTTGCATAAGTTATTGCAAAAATCCAAAACCTGTGGTACAATATGTAAAAAGCGTATCATTCGGCTTTTGAAGTATTATATCACATATTTATAAAAAAAAATAGTGGTAAAATATATTTTAAAAAAGAATTTTAAAACTGTTCATATCACAATATGAACGGCGAAAGGCAATAAATATGAGGATGAGAAGAAAGAAAAACGGCGCGCAAAGGCTTGCCGCCTGCGGTGAATTCATACTGCCGGACAGCGTATCGGACTTAAAAGAAATTTTCGGAAACGATAACCCCGTACATCTTGAAATTGGATGCGGCAAAGGAGATTTCGTATGCGGGACGGCTGAGGCGCACCCGGATATAAACTTTATTGCGATAGAGCGTATATCTGACGTTTTGATGCTCGCGGCGGAAAAAGCAAAATCAAAAGATCTTTCAAACGTAAGGCTTGCCGTAATGAACGCCGCGGTTCTGAACGAAAAATTCGCCCCGGGGAGCATAAGCCGTATTTATCTTAACTTTTCCGATCCGTGGCCGAAAAAAGGATACGCCAAACGCAGACTTACTTACAGAAGTTTTCTGCAGATATACAAGCAGATCCTTACGAAGAACGGCAGCATTTTCTTAAAGACGGACGACGAAAACCTTTTTGATTTTTCAGTTGAGGAATTAAAGGAAAACGGATTTGAAATAACGGATATGACCCGCGATCTTCACGCAAGCGAATACGCAAAAGACAATATAATGACCGAATATGAGCGCAACTTTACGGAAATGGGCAAAAAAATAAATATGCTGCGCGCATATCTGAAAGGAGACGAATAATGAGCAAAACAACGTGGAAAGGCTCCGCCCTGCTCTCTCCGCTGCCGGTCGCAGCAGTATCGTGCGGAGAAGGCGTCGAAGCAAATATAATAACCGTGGCGTGGACCGGCATAATGTGTTCTTCTCCGCCCAAAACGTACGTTTCAATACGTCCGGAAAGACATTCCCACGGCATAATCTCAAAAACAAAAGAGCTTTGCATAAACCTTGTTCCGTCAACTATGATAAAAAAGGTAGACTGGTGCGGCGTGCGCTCCGGGCGCGACGTTGATAAATTTGCAAAAATGTCTTTTACAAAAGAGCCGTGCACAGAGATAAAATGCCCGCAGATAGCGGAATCTCCGCTGACGCTTGAATGCAGGGTGACGGACGTTTTGCACTTAGGCAGTCACGACGCATTTATATGCGATATAGTGGCGGTGAACGCCGACGATTCGTTAATAGATGAAAAAGGAAAACTTCATCTTGAAAAAGCCGGGCTTGCCGCGTACAGTCACGGAGAGTATTTCGCGCTCGGCAAGCGGATAGGGAAATTCGGTTTTTCTCATAACAAACGCAACAAAAAATAATCGGCGAAAACCGATTATTTTTTATTTCATTCAATGACCGGGACTTCTATTTCCGCCGGTTTTTCGTAATCGAGCAGATCGCAGGCAGTTGACGATACGGATGAAGCTTTGACGGCTGTGTTTGCGACCGTCATTTCGATATCCACCGTGATCTCTGCTTCGGATCGGATTATATATCCGTCAGCCGATACGGTAAAAACGTACTTTGCGTCTTTTACGCCGTACTTAACGTTCTGCGCGCCGAAAGCGGCGAAAACGGACTCAAGCTTTTCCTTCATACCGTCAAGCGCGCCGCTTGCGTCTTTGTCCGAAGGCGACGCTTTTACCGTTTTTGTCCCGTCTTCATTTTCCGTGAGGACGGCGCCTGCGAAAACGCTTTCCGGCATTACGGAAATATACAGATTTTCTTTTAAAACAAGCGCTTTTACGGAGCTTGCGCCGGGATCGCCGTCGTTTGCTTTTTTGAATATCCCGGTTTCCCGGTCTTTAAGATATACCGCGTCTTTATCCGCAAAAAACTCATATTCGACAGTTTTTTCCGCGCCGTCGCTTTCCTCGGTCAAAGACTCTGTCCCCTCGCATCTGAAACCGTCTTCACCGAGGAAGCAAAATCTTATATCCGAGGATACGGAAGAAGACGATCTTATCTGTCCGCCGTCCGTGAAGGACGCGGTGACGTCCTGTTTTGTCAGTGCTTTTTGCCTTGCGTTTTTTAAAGAATTGGTTTTTTCCGCGGCGTTTTTATACAGCAGATAAACGCCGTTTTCTTTTTGCGCTTCCGTTTCCTGTTCTGTTTCTGTTTCTTCTGTAATTATATCCGTTTCTGTTTCCGTTGATACGGTCTCTTTTGCCTCTTCCGCTTGCGTTTCCGTTATCCGATCGGTCTGTGTCTGATCTTGCTCCGTTTCTTTTTCCGTCTGAGCGTCGGTAATAAGCTCCGCCAGAGTCTGTGCGGCTGTCTCCGCTGCATCGGTCGACGTATCCTTTTCCGTATCGGCCGCCGGCGCTGCGCAGGCGGAAGCGAGGACGGTAAAAGCCAGAACAACGGCAAAAATCGCTTTTTTCATAATCACGCTCCGGTCATTCGCTGCGGAGGGCAAGCACGGGATCCTTGCGCGACGCTTTTTTCGCCGGTATCAGACCGCCTATGAACGTCAGGATGACGCTTAAAACAACGAGTATTATCGCTCCGGGTACGGGCATGATCGCGTTAACGTCCGACGCGCCGGCAAAGTGATGTATGACCGCGTTTCCGGGGATAAGGAGCAATGCGCTTATACCGACGCCGAGCAGACCGGCAAACAGTCCTATAATAAACGTTTCAGCGTTGAACACCTGGGAAATATTGCGCTTTGACGCGCCGATAGCTCTTAAAATCCCTATCTCCTTCGTTCTTTCAAGAACGGAGATATAAGTTATTATTCCTATCATTATCGAAGATACGATCAAAGATACCGCGACGAACGCTATAAGGACGTACGATACCACGTTTATGATGGTGGTGATGGAAGACATGAGAAGTCCCACGTAATCCGTATACGTTATTTTATTTTCTTCCGTTGCTTCCTTGTTATACTGTTTTATGCAGTCCGCTATTTTGTCCTTTGCCTCAAACGTGTCCGCGTAAATATTTACGGAAGCCGGAGCGTCCGTGGAAATAACGCCGAAAGCCGCCATGTTGTCGCTGTAAGAGCCGGCTGAAACGTACTTTTCATATATCGTTACAAGCGCGTCGTCCGACGGGGACTGCATATACATATCAAGCAAAGCGGCAAGCTCCGCCTCGCCCATGGTCCCGGCGCTCATACCGGCAAACGCGGAAAGATCGAGCCCCGGTATCGCCGTGACGTCTATCTTTTTAAGCATTATAAGCTCCGTACAGAGTCTCGCTTTTTCGCTTATGCCTAAACTGTTAACGTATTTTTTCGCGTCATCTTTTTTCACTTCGTCGTCAGCGGGCTCAAACGAAAGTCCGTTCAGCACGTTTACGGTCTTGTCCGCTTTCTGCGCTTTGACTGCCGCGCTGTTTTCCGTATGCGCAACTATGTGATCCGTCAGCGCTTTTGTATATCCCACGGTCATGGTAAGCGTGATCCCGGTAGTTCCCTCCGCGGGTTTTATTATGCCGGTTATCTTCAGCTTCACGGCGGAAGCAAGAACGTCCTTGAACGATTCCGAGCTGTCTTTTATTTCCTTATATACGTCGCCGTCTTTTACGAATCTGTCGGAAGCCGTAACGAGTATATATTCTTTATTCAATATTTCCACATACGTGAATTTGTACTGCGGTATCTCAACTTTTTCACCCTTTGTTATTTTGGCTACGAGATCGTTGTATTCCGACGCGGGTATAAGCCCGAGGCGGTAAAGAGTTGTATATGAAATTTCGTTATGCTCGTTTAAAACAAGCACGGTCTCGTCATAATTTTCCGGCCACCTTCCGTCCGCAAGAACGTAGCTTGATTTGACGGCTTCGCTCACAAGCCCGTCGGAGGACGGCAGAAGCTGCGCGTAGGTAGACGGCATAAGTCCGCTTGCGGACATCTGACCGTACATGCCCGAACCGGACGTCACGGACGTGTTCGTGTTTATAAGCACGCCTTCCGGATCGTACGCGTATACGCCGAAATCAAGATCGTAGATATACACAACGCCGCTTGAGCCGGTGTATTTGTGTATCTCGCTGTTTTCATCGTCAAGGTACTGTTTGAAAGCCGTAAGATTGTTCGTCGTCACGCTTGAGGTGAAAGCGGACGCCGCCTGCAGCATCCTGCCGTTTGAATACACGGCGTCAAGCTCGTGATCGCCGCCCTCGTCCGCTTCCGCCGCGTTTGAATTCATAATGCTGTTAAGATCTATCGTCTGCGCGTCTATCGTTATCGGGTATGACGTCATCGTGCTTTTCTGTATATCGGTAATATACGTGTTCACTCCGTTTGAAAGCGACATGATAAGCGCGATACCTATTATTCCTATCGAGCCGGCAAACGCGGTCAGCGTAGTTCTCGCTTTTTTTGTAAGCAGATTGTTGAAGCTGAGCGAAAGCGACGTAAGAAACGACATTGAGGCTTTGCCCATGTTTTTATGGACCGGAGCATTATCCTTGTCTTCATCCGGTTCGTACGGCTGCGTATCGCCCGTTATCTTTCCGTCGCGCAGAAATACCGTGCGCGTGGCGTATTTTTCCGCAAGGTCCGGGTTATGAGTTACCATGACTACAAGATGATCCGCAGCGACCTGCTTTAAAAGCTCCATTACCTGTATGCTCGTGTCGGTATCGAGCGCGCCGGTCGGCTCGTCCGCCAAAAGTATCTCCGGATCGTTTACAAGCGCTCTTGCTATCGCCACTCTCTGCATCTGACCGCCCGATAACTGATTGGGTTTTTTATGGATCTGATCGCCGAGCCCTACGTCCGTAAGCACTTTTATCGCGCGTTTTCTTCTTTCCTTTTTTGAAATTCCGGAAATTGTAAGCGCAAGTTCTACGTTAGCCAAAACGGATTGGTGCGGGATAAGATTGTAGCTTTGAAATACGAATCCTATGGAATGATTCCTGTACGAATCCCAGTCTCTGTCTTTGTATTTTTTTGTGGAGATCCCGTTTATTATAAGATCGCCGCTGTCGTATCTGTCAAGTCCGCCTATCACGTTCAGAAGCGTGGTCTTACCCGAACCGGACGGTCCCAGCACGGCTACGAATTCGTTATCCCTTAAATTAAGGCTCACTCCGTCAAGCGCGCGCTGTACCAGATCTCCGGTTTTATACGTTTTGCTTATATTTCTGATCTTAAGCATAGATTTCTCCGATTTTGTTATTTGCTCAAATAATAGCACACAAATGAAAACTGAAAATTAAGTCATAATGTATCTGTGTAAAGATAAAGTAAATTTTAAAAGTATTGACAAATCTGAATAATTGTGTATAATAATACATATCGGCGATCATCAAAAACCGTTTGCGCCGAAATCAATGTGACTGAAAAGTATTCTGCCATGAAAAAAAGAAGAAAAATGTCTGAAAAAACGTGCTTTCTTACAGCGTGTACGTTTGCCGCGGCGGCAATACTTACCGCGCTTGTTTCTGCGTGTTTTCATTTTTCCGATTTTACCTCCGGACTCAACGGTATCGGCGGCATTATAGCATTTTACGCGGTATCCGCGGCAAAGATCGCGGTCTTGTGTTTTTTGACTGCTCTGACTATGTTTTTTGCGGTCGTTTCCGTCGTATTTTCAATAAAATCCATCGTTAACAATGAAGGCGTTGTGAGGATATACAGCGTTATGCTCACGGCGTTATCGTCTGCGGCGGCGGCTTTCGGCGGCGTCGCGTTCGTGCTGATAATTATATTTTTGAATAATTATAAAATTTAGAAAGGCGGGAAGTAAATGAAAAAGCTAATATCATTTATCCTCTTAACGGCGTTCCTCTGCACGTCGATCTTAGGCGCTTCCGTTTTCTCCGCAAGGCTCGGAGACACAAACGGAGACTCCGAGGTGGACAACAAGGACGTTGTGACTCTTTTCAGATACGTCAGCGGAAATAAGGACGGCGCGGTTGAAGCAAACTGCGATTTCAACGGTGACGGCGAGGTAAACAACAAAGACGTTGTCGATCTTTTCAGAGCCGTCAGTGCAAACGATATACCGGAAGTCTCGGATGAAGAGACCGAAGAAGATACCGAAGAAAACACTGACACCGAAGAGGTCACAGACGATGTGACCGACACCGGAAGTTCGTCCGAGGAGATAATAACAAATGAAGATTCTTCAGAAGAAGTAACGGATGACGAAACGTCAAAAGAAGAATCAAGCGAAGAAGAATCAAGCGAACCCGTGGCAACCGAATCCGAGACAGAAACGGAGACTGAGACCGAAGAGGAAACGACGGAAGAAGAAAGCGTTGAATATGCTGAAAAATTCACCGTTTCCCGCGTTTACGGCAAAAACATGGTCATACAGCGCAACGAGCCGATACGCATCTGGGGCTGGGCACCGGATACGGAAGAAGGCAAATACGTACGCGCGGAATTCTCCGGTCTTACCGGCAAAGCGCAGATAAAGAACGGCGAATGGATGATCACGCTGGACCCGCTGCCCGAAAATACGACGCCTCAGCAGTTAAGGATCAAAGGCGCACTGAAAGAAAACGGCAAATACGTTGAAAAACTGATAACCGGAGTCCTCGTCGGAGACGTTTACTGGATAGCCGGTCAGTCAAATATCGCGTATCCAGTCCAAAGCATAATAGGCGAACCTCTTGCGCCTCAGGAAGCAAGAAACGTTGATATGAGCAACGATCTGCAGATCCGTCTTAACAGAACGTATGCCGCCGATTTTGCAAACAAAGGCTATACTATAGGTTCAAACGAAGTAAGCAAAGACGTTTTACAGTCACGCGGATGGAAAAGACCGAGTGATTCTGACGAAAACGGTTTTACCGCGGCGAAAAATTTTACCGCTCTCGGATATTTCACGGCTCTGAAGCTCTATAACGCTCTTGAACGCAAGGTACCGATCGGAATGATAGAGTTTGACGGCAACGGTCTTGCGATACACTCGTTTTTGCCGAATGAAGTGCGTGACGCACTGAACGTAAGCACGTACGACGCCGCTACCGGTACGTACTCGGCAGCGGATGTAAATCGCGCAAAATCATCATTTATTTACAACCTTGCCATGTATCCGTTCCAGAACTATCCTATAGCGGGATTTATCTGGTATCAGGGAGAATCCGACTTTGGCAGCGGTACGCTGAACAATAACAACAGCACCGAATACGCAAAAAGATTTACGGCGTTTATCAAATACTTAAGAGATAAGCACGATCTGAAAAATCACGATTACCCCGTATATTTAGTAGAGCTGCCGCCTATTTATGATAATATATACGACGGAAGCGGTAATAAAGCGTTTATTGACTTTTCAGCCGTAAGGGCGAATATGGGCACTATCCCGTCAATGCTGGAAAACGCCCATATCTGCTCCACCTCCGATCTGTGGAAGGACAATACATACTGGAACAATCTCCACCCGTACAACAAGTGGGAGATCGCCGAACGTATGAAAAACATAATGCTTGCCAACTCCTACGGCGTCGGCAAGACCGATTACGTTGAAGGACCGGTAGCCGTGTCCTGCACGTTCTCATCGGATTACAAGACCGCCACTATCAAATTCAAAAACGTGGGCGACGGCCTTAAAGCAAACGGCGGAGTCATAAAAGGCATAAAGATAGGCTCGATGTATTCAAACGATCCCGCAACGGTCCAAATAACCGCGAAGGATACTATAACGGTAACGTACACCAAAGGAAAGATCTCAAAGATCGGTTACAACGTAAAGTGCGACAGTACGTACTCAGAAACCTTAACGCTCTGTAACTCTGCCGGCGTTCCCTGCGTCGCATGGTCTTTCAGCAGATAAATAACATATTATACCGTTTCAAAACACAGCGGCAAAAAATCATCAGGTAATTGTTTTGGATTACAAAAAATACAACCAACGGGTTTTTGAATGCATGAGCATGTATTTGAATTATGCTCCGCATTTCATAAACGGAGAGCTTTATAAAAACACGGGCGGAGATGAGCTTGCTTTCTCCGCTCTTCTCTCCGCCGCGTGTATGCTCGACACGGTGAACGACCCGGACGACAAGCTGCTTTACAGAAAGTATTTCATTCCGATGGTACACAAGCTTGACCCCGCGGATTTTGAAAACGATCCGTACTATAAAACGGTATCGTTTGAAGAAAAACAGCTCGGCGGCTGGCTCCTTACGCATATGACCTGCAAGGCGTACGAGGCGTTCGTATGCGGTGATCCGGATATTTTGCCGGACGGCAGGATCCTGCCGCGGATAGGATATTTTGAGCGCGATTTTGAATATCCGGCGGTACTTGAGGACGGGCGCGAATGGATGACGCTTTTGCCGAACGAAACGATAACCATAAAGCCGCACGTTGAAAACTCGTTCGGCAGGGTTCTGACTTTCGGGCTCGGGCTCGGATATTTTGCGCTTTCCGCGGCGGCAAAAGACAGCGTTTCTTCCGTTACGGTCGTAGAGCGCGACGAAAACGTGATAAAACTGTTCTCCGACGTTATATTGCCGCGGTTTTCATGTAAGGATAAAATAAAAATGATCAAAGCGGACGCGTTTGAATACGCGGAACAGAATTACGCAAAAAATTTATACGATTTTGTTTTTGCGGATATCTGGCACGATCCGTCGGACGGAGTTGAATTATATCTGAAAATGAAAGAATATGAAAAACTCTGTCCGAATTGCAAATACGAATACTGGATAGAAGATACGTTAAAGCTGTATATTTGATGTTGACAAAACGGATTTTTTATAGTATAATACAAGTCCGAATCAAAAAAAGGAGGTGAGACGCCGTGGCGGAAAACAGGGACGGGATAAAGCTTATAGCTTCTAATAAAAAAGCGTATCACGATTATTTCGTGCTTGAAAAGTACGAGTGCGGCGTCGAGCTTTTCGGTACCGAGGTAAAAAGCATACGCGGCGGCAACGTGAATCTGAAAGACTCTTACTGCTTTGTAAAAGGCGGCGAGATATTTGCAACGGGTATCCACGTCAAGCCTTACGAGCAGGGCAATATTTTCAACCGTGATCCGGACAGGGAAAAACGGCTGCTTATGCATAAAAAAGAGATAATGAAGCTCTTCGGCAAGGTGAGCCAGGAGGGACTGACGCTCATTCCGCTGTCCGTGTATTTCAGAAAATCGCTCGTCAAAGTGGAACTCGGGCTCTGCAAAGGCAAAAAGCTGTACGATAAACGCGACGACGACGCCAAAAAGCGCGCCGCGCGGGATATCGAAAGGGCGGAAAAATCAAACGGAAAATTTTAATTTGGGGATGCAAAGGTTTTCGACGGGGAGCCGGAATCCTGATAAGCGGGCAGAGGTGCGGTGCCTCTATAAAAGCCGCAATTTAAATATAAACGCTAACACTAATAGAGTAGCTCTCGCTGCCTGAGCGCGCGAGCGTCCCTTCACGGAGTACCACGGCCGTGATGCGGGCGTGACACAGTGGTAAATGTGCGCCGCCGGTTTTCTTTTGAAGCGGCCATAAAGAAAAAAGATACTCAAGTCAAGAGCCTGCGCGCCGGCGCTTGATGAGGGGAATTATAAAAGACGCGATACGCCCGTAGAAAGTCTCGAGGATGACTTTTCGGACAGGGGTTCGATTCCCCTCATCTCCACCAAACAAAAGGCACCATACGGTGCCTTTTTGTTTGGTGCTATGGTTTAAGGAGGGGAATCGAACGCAGCGTTAAGAAAACGCTCCGGGGGAGCGTTTTTAGCGGTGACCGAAGATTTTTGCAAGGCACGCAGAACAAATCTGCTCAAATTGCCTTGCAAAAATCAAGAACGATTCCCCTCATCTCCACCAAACAAAAGGCACCATACGGTGCCTTTTTGTTTGGTGCTATGGTTTAAGGAGGGGAATCGAACGCAGCGTTAAAACTGATCTTTCAGCAGTATCACCGCGGCGTCTCCGCGGGCTATGACGCGTCCCTGAAAGTCACGGACCGTATCGCTTGCGGCGTCGTAACTGCCTAATACGCGTCTGTAATAATCCGTGACAGTCTTGTCTCCGTTGCTTTCGACCTGGACGTATCCCACTATCTGAAAATTTGTTTTTCTTATTACTATTTCTTTCATATATTACCACTTTTTTATGCGAAGATATTATTTATCTCTCGGTTTTTCAAGTCCGAGGTCATATCTTGAGCGTACTATGATCGCGCCAACGATATAAGCCACGGTTATCGCGAGGATAACAATACTGTCAAACATTATAAGCGCGTCGGATGACAGGTTTATAAAAGAGTTAGACAAAACCGTTGAGATCACGGTAAGCACAAGCAGAGCGACTGCTGAAATAAACGCTATTTTGATCATTTTCTTCGTCGGATCCTTCCACAGCTTGTATCCGATATATCCTATAGCAAGATGGAAAACGACGAATACGATGCTTATAAACGCGGATAAGCCCTGAAGCTGCGTGAATCCCGAGCTGATATTCACCATTGATCCGGTATTTGTAAACGTTTCTATCGCGGCGAGTATCGCGTGGAGTATCAGCACGAAGCCGGACGCCAGCATAAGTCTTCTGCCTATGCGGAACGCTCTGTTTTTCTTAACGTCCTTGTACTGCTTTCTTGCAAAGTTCTCTACCGCAAATCTTACTAAAACGAATATCGGTACCGCTATATAGAAGAATAATCTTATAACGAGGAAGTTGTTTCTGTCCGCTATAAGGTTTTTGATGACCTCAGAATTGCCGGGTCTGAACATCTCGCGCACAAGCTGCGAATCGAATATCGTCTGCCCCGCAGCTTTATCAAACGCAAGCATACCTTCGCCTATGGTCTTGCCGCCTATATACGAAGCCGGCAGCATCATACCTAGTATGAAAGCGACGGTCAGAAGCGCCACAAGCACGAACGCCCGGTATTTGTTGAACGGTATGCACGACGAGAATATAACTACGAATCCGGCGGACATCAGAAACAGCGTCATCATCGGTCTGACGTTGACGTCTGAAACGAACGGAGCAAGTCCGAAGTGCGGCGGTATGGTATTGAGCATTATGGGCAGCAATATGGACAGAGCCGCAAGTATGCCCGCCGCGACCGACTGCGACAGGATGTTTTTAAGAAACGAGCCTTTGATAGGCGTGCGCATCGGCTCAAGCGAGAGCAGGAATCCGCCGGTGCCTATTACAGCGGCTTCAAGCATATACAGGTTTTCAACAGACAGCCACATCTGACCTTTGGCAAACGGGATGAGCGCAAACGCGAATATGAAGACGGCTAAAGATTTCATCAGATACAGCACCGCCGTTCTCTGTATGTTGCTTATAACGCGTCTGCCCTCTCCGACGACTTCCTTCAGATGTGAAAAATCGTTATCAAGCAATACGACGTCGGAGCAGGATTTTGCCGCTTCCGTTGCTTTTGCAAACGTTATGGAAGAATCCGAACGGCGCAGCGCAAGTATATCGTTTACACCGTCGCCGGTCATGGCTACCTTATGGCCCTTTGACTGAAGCGCCGCCACGAGAGCTTCCTTTTGTTCCGGTGAAACTCTGGCAAACACGGTATATTCTTCCGCTATCTCCGGTATTTTTTCAAGCGGTACGCCGGACAGCGATATGTACTTGTCGGCATTCACTATGCCGCACTGTTCCGCTATCTTACTTACGGTAAGCGGATTGTCTCCGGAAATGACTTTGACCGTAACGCCGTTTTCACGGAAGAATTTAAGCGTATCCGGCGCGGTGTCTCTTATATGGTCCTCAATGGCTATAAACGCTATAAGCTCACCGTCAAGCGTCATGGCTACGACGCGTTTGCCTTCTTTTGCGTAATCCGAGGAAATTTTCAGTTTTTCGTCGTTTGCGTCAAGCAGATATTCCGGCGCGCCCATCAAAAGACGCTTGCCGTCCTTATATACAAGACCGGAATACTTTGTCGCGCTTGAAAACGGGATGACTTCTTTGTAATCCGGCTGTTCGGCTATGCCGAATTTCTTATATACGGCTTCCATGGTGGAATTGCGCTCACCGGCGGAAGCGACTATCGCTCTTGCGTGGCGGCTGACTTCATCCTCCGATATGAACGTTTTAACGTCGGACACGGTCATGGTGCCGTCGGTAAGCGTACCTGTTTTATCAAGGCATATAGTATCAACGCGTGAAAGGTTTTCAAGCGAATACAGCTCCTGTATCAGCGTCTGTTTTTTCGTAAGCTGCGCTATGGACACCATCAAAGCGACGGAAGTTGTAAGCACGAGCCCGGACGGGATCATACCTATGCCGAACGTACCGCCGGTAAGCATGATGAGTGACCAGGTGACCGGGTCGTTCAGCGCCATTTCCATGCCCCATACGGACGCGTCCGCGCCGTATGCGCTTATCTTTACGATCAAAGTTATGAAAACGGACGTAAGCGCTATGCCGAGACCGACCGTGAGTATCTTTATTATCCTCATTATGGTCGTCATCAGCTCGGACTTGTGGCGCGCTCCGCTTTTTACCTTTTTGGTAAGCTGAACGGCGTACGTGTCGTTTCCTACGGCTTCCGCTCTGCACTTGGCTTCACCTACTATAATAGCGGAACCGGACAGGATCTTGTCGCCCGGCGTTTTTTTGACGTGATCCGCTTCACCCGTAAGCATGGATTCGTCAACGAACACCTCGCCCGACACTACTGTAAGGTCGGCTGTAGCCTGATCACCGGCGGATATATAGATTATATCGTCAAGCACTATTTTATCCGCTTCCGCCGTTATGACCTTGCCGTCTCTTAATATTTTGCATTTTGTTTCCGTTACTATGCGGAGCTTTTTAATTACTTTAAGGCTCTGGATCTCCTGGAACGATCCCATTCCCACGTTCATAAGCGCCGGGATAAGGAACATGAATTTGGAAAAACCGAAATATGAGTCCGCAACGTCGGACCTTCCTATAGCTTTAAGCACTATGACGAACGTCAGAAATACCGCCGCTATACAGAACAGTACGACGTTGAAGAACGTAAACAGGTTTCCCGCAATGATCTTCAGCGCGCTTTTTTCGTTAGGGTCGTCGGCTTTGTTGGCGTAGCCTTTTGCGGCACGCTCCTCAGCCTGCTTGCTTGTGAGACCGACGTTTACGTCCGTGTTGATACGTTCTATCGGTTCTCTTTTGATAGTGTTGTTTGCCATACCGAATTCCTCTTTCTTAAATGATATATGCCTTATTCAATATTTTCTCTGTCCTGGTACTGTTTTGGGGTCTGACCGAATTTTTTATAAAATATCTTATAAAAATGCTTCATGTCCGAATAGCCTACCGCCGCCGCGGTCTGTCTGACCGTTGACGACGAGTTGGTAAGCATGTCCGCGGCTTTCTGCAGCCGCAGCTTCTGCAGGTATTCAATGGGAGCCTCTCCCGTGACCGATTTGAAAATGCGGTGAAAATATCCGGTGCTCAAATAAGCGCGTGACGCGAGCATCTCGCACGTTATTTTCTCGTTATAATAGTCGTTCATATATCTTACGGCGCTTTCCGCTATAGCGTGCCTGTACGCGCCGCCGCCGTTTTCCCTGCCGCTCATCTGCAGGCGGAAAATGGAAACGAGCAGGCGTATGAGATTTGCCTCGTTTATCTTTTCAAATCCGTTAGGTCTTTCCGTATATTCGGTATACATCTCGTTTATGACCGGAAAAACCGCGCCCGCGTCGTTTAAAATTATGTACGGCTTGCTTACGGAATTCTGTTTTTCGTTATCGAACAAACAACTGTAAACTATATTAATAAAGTCGTCGCTTTTGTTTATCGCAAAACGCAGAACGGACGGATCGAAAATGCAGTTGTATACCACAAGCTGCCCGACGTCCTCGCTTTTGAAGCCATGGCTGACGTTTGAATTCAGTAGAATAAGGTCGCCTTTTTCTATTTTTGAAGAATATCCGTCGCCTATATCGTGTATGCCGCTTCCCGACGCTATATAAGCTATCTCGATAAAGCGGTGGGAATGAAGCTCAACGTCCCTGCCAACGGTACATTTGCACTTTTGTATTATGATCTCATTCTTCTTACTGAGCGAAAGCACGTTGTCCTTGAACTGAAAGTCAGACATAACACTGTACTCCATTGTGAATTCAATATATATAATATTGCATATATGAGAAACAAAATCAATCATAAAATATGAATAAATTGCAAAACAGGTCAGAATACCCTAAAAAAACGGAAGCGTTGACCATTGTTTTTTTTGATTTCCGGATGTAGAATAAAACGAAAGACCGGCAAAGCCGGAAATAAAAAAGAAAGGTATGACAGCTATGAAAAAAATGAAAATCGGTATTGTGATACTCGGCAAGTACTACACTTTGTCCCCGGAAGAAAAAAAGATAAAAAATAACGATCTGCGCGAGTCGGACGCTATAAACTTAACGGCTGACGAGCAGATAATCGCAAAAATGTCTGACCGTGTGAAAGCGCTTTTACCGAAAGACACGGAAACTTTCACCGCACACGCCGTTACGGAAAACGACGCTTTGAACCTTGACCCCGCGGACGCATACGTTGTCGTGCCGTTCAACGTCATTGACGTGGTGTTCGCCGCTCTTCATTCAAAGAACAGACCGATAGTCATTTACGCTCCCGCTTTTGCGGAATTCTGGTCGTACGGCCACGTGTTTTATCCGTATTTCATGCGCGACGTAAGAAAAATTGACGCCAGACTCGGCATAAATCACGAGGTTTATCTCTGCGACAACGACGAGGAGCTTACCTCGTATACGTCGGCGCTGAACGTAAGATTCAAGATAAAAAACACAAAGGTGCTATGTATCGGCGAATCCATGTACGAGCCGTACCACAGCTTCAACTGGGGTTATGAGATGGTCCGTCTGATTCAGGAAAAATACGGCGTGCAGTGGAAACAGATAGGCTCTGACAAGTTTGTTGAATTGTTCAGCAACTGCAAATGCGGCAACGCTTCGAATCTTATAAACGAAGTAAAGGAAAACAGAGTTCCCGCCGAATACGATCTTTCAAATCCCGAAAAGACGTATCAGATATACAAAAATCTCATAGCCGTTTACGGCGCGGACGCGTTTACCGTAAACTGCATAGAGTCAACGGTCCATACCGGCTGCAACACGTCGTCCTGCTACGCGTTATCCAAGCTGAATGACGACGGGATCGTCGCCGCCTGCGAAGCTGACGTAACGACGCTTATGAATATGATGATAGTCACGTATGCGACAAACGAGCCGGCGTTCATGTGCAACCCGTACCTGTTCCCGCAAGACGACAAGCTGTTCGTTTCCCACTGCACCGCTCCGACGAAGAGAAGCTATGATTCCGACGAAAAGGATGAATTCAACATCTATACTTATTTTGAGATCAGAGATCTGCCGTGCGGCCTGCAGGTGCTGAAACAGCCCGGACCCGTGACCGTAACGGGTATCTCTCACGACGGCATGGACAAAATGGTGATAGTACGCGGAAACCTTGTAAGGAACACCGCTTTCCCGTCCTGCCGCACCCAGGTCGTGATAGACGTTCCCGGAGGTATCAAAAAACTTGCCGAATGCTACGAGGGACGCCATTGGGCTCTCGTATACGGCGATCAGAGCAAAAAGATCGCCGCGGCAAACGATATGCTCGGAATTGAAAATATAATCATCTGATATTAAAAAAATGGCGGAAGCGTTAACAAATCGCGCTTCCGTTTCCAATGTCTGTAAATTTTATTGTTATTTTGGTTTAAGCATTGACAAATTCAAAATAATGATATATAATTTTTATAACAAATAAATGGTAAATATAACGGAGGAAACCATTATGAAAGATTTCAGGATCATCATGGCAGGCTGCGGAGATATCGCTTACCGCTGGCTCGACCACATCACCAAAAGAGACGACTGCGAGATAATCGCAATAGCGGAAAAAAATCCCGCCAGAGCCGAAAATTACAAGCAGAGATACAATCTGACGGCTCCCGTCTATTCTTCTGTTGAAGAAGCTCTTGCAAAGCATCAGGGCAACGTACTTATCGACCTTACGTACGTTACCGTACATCACGACATAGTCACGATGGCTCTGAAAGCCGGCTATGACGTTTTAGGCGAAAAGCCGATGGCTTTTACGGTGGATCAGGTCAACGATATGCTGAAAGCCGTTGACGAGACCGGCAAACGTTATTTCGTAATGCAGAACCGACGTTATATCGAGCAGGTCAAAAAGATCCGTGAGCTTGTTCTCTCCGGTATAATGGGCGATCCGGCCTACATCTGCAGCGATATATTCGTAAATGCGGATATGGCAAGCATACGCAACCAGTTCAAATACCCGCAGCTGCAGGACAACAACATCCACAGCTTTGACTTAGCGAGATTTTTAGTAGGCGGCAAACCCACGTCCGTCCACTATCACAGCTTCAACCCGAAGGGCTCGCTCTACACCGGCGACGGCGCGGGCGACGCGGTGTTTGAATTTGATAACGGCTGTATCTACTCCTTCCGCGGCTATAACGGTACGGAAGGCAACTACACCTCCTGGGACAACGTATGGCGCGTGAACTGCGAGCGCGGCTCGGTAGTATGGGACGGCTTCGGCGACGCAAAATACGAATACTGCGATCATAACGGCGATATATTCAAGGGCATCCCGTTCAAGGGCGGCATCATAGAAAAACCGGCAACGGTCCGCGACCAGCACGACGGCGCGCTTGAAGATATGTTCGACGCGTTAAAGACCGGCAGAACTCCTCTGCTTGACTGCAAGGACAACGTAAACAGCATCGCTATGGTGCTTGCAAGCGTCAAGAGCATAGAAGAAAACCGCAAAGTAAACATAAAGGTAAGCGACACGTATCCTTATCTTGTTATTGATTAACTTAAATATAAAACGGAGGTAGAGAATGAAACTTACCGGAGGAGAAATAGTCGTAAAAAAACTTGCCGCTGAGGGCGTGCCGTATATTCTCGGTATCCCCGGCCACGGCGTGCTCGGTCTGTTTGACGCCATAAGAAAAGAAGAGGCGGCGGGCAATATCAAATACATACAGGTAAAGCACGAACAGGCTGCGACCGCTATTGCGGACGGCTATTTCAGAGTTAAAAAACAACCGCTCGCGGTATTTGCATCAATAGGCCCCGGCACTTTGAATTTAGGTATAGGTTTGGGAACGGCATACGCCGATTCCACGTCGTTTTTAGCGCTCTGCGGCGACACGCACGTTCATATGAGCGGCGTCGGCGTTCTGCAGGAGCTTGAACGCTACAAAGACAGCAATATTTTAAGAAGCCTTGAGCCGCTTTCCAAACGCGTATGGCGCGCGGAATCCGCAAGGCAGCTTTCACGTATAGTATCAAACGCTTTCCGTGAGATGACCGGAGGCAGAAGAGGTCCGTGCGTTATAGCGCTTCCCATGGACGTCCAGTCCGAGTATGCGGAATCCGGCGTTGCGCCGGCTGCGGCAGAACCTTCGTTCAGCCCGTCCGCGGACGCGGAAGCCGTAAAGAAAGCCGTTGCGCTTATGAAGACCGCAAAGAGACCCGTTATTTTGGCGGGCGGCGGCGCGATGAACGACGGCGCGGGTGAAGTTATAGTAAAACTCGCGGAGAAATGGGGCGCGGGCATAGTCACTACGCTCGCGGCAAAAGGCACGGTAGCGGAGACGCATCCGCAGTACTGCTTCCACACCGGCTCAAAGGGCACGGCTATCGGTATAAAGGCAGCTTCGTCTGCCGACGTTATACTCGCGCTCGGCACGCGTTTTGCTGACGAAACGACGTGTTCCTACAGAAAAGGCGCGGCGTTCAGCTTCCCGGATACGAAGCTTATCCAGGTGGATATTGACGCGCACGAGCTCGGTAAAAACTACGCCGTTGACGTCGGTATCATAGCCGGCGCAAAGGACGCGGCTGAAAAGATACTTGACGCGTTCGGCGACTTTAACGTAAACAAAGCGTATCTTGACGAGATAAAAGACCTGCGCAAGAGCTGGTTTGACTACGTTGCAAAAAACAGAAGCGTTGAAACGAAAGATTTCACTATTTCCAAGCTCTTAGGCGTTATGAACGAAACGCTGCCGGACGATACGATAATATCAACTTCCTCCGGCAACACGCAGGCGCAGCTTTTCCAGGAATACTGCTACAAGAAACCGAACTGCAACCTCACCACCGGCGGCTTCTCGACGATGGGCTGGGCATTCCCGGCGGCTATGGGCGCAAAGCTGGCGGCGCCGGAAAGACCCGTGGTTTGCCTAGTCGGCGACGGCGACTTCATGATGGTGATGCAGGAGCTGTCCACAATGGCGCAGTACAACATCCCGATAATCGTCATAGTTGCGGACAACCGCGGCTGGATGGCTATAAAGGATCTGCAGATAGACGTGCTCGGAGCCGAATCCGCATTCGGTAACGATTTTGAGCAGAGCGGCGAAAGCTACGGTCCCGATTTCAAGACGATAGCGGAAGCGTTCCACGTAAAATCGTATCTTGCAAAAGATAAAGACGGCTTTGAAAAAGCGCTGAAGGACGCTCTGGAGACGACAAAGGCGGGCAAGCCTGCGTTCATCCACGTTCCCGTATCCGCGGAATATCCGTATTCCGGCGGCAAGGCGTTCGGCTGGTGGGACGTTCCGGTACCCGCGTACATGGAAGAAAAGAAAAAGAATTACGAGACAGGCAAACTTGAAGAGACCGTATAAAAGTCTTGATTTTTAAAAGGCAATATTATGGATAAAAAAACTACGATGAAAGCCGCTGCGGATATACGCAAGCTGTGTATAGAAGAACTCGCGGCGGCGGGATACGGTCATATAGGCGGCAGTATGTCCATTTGCGACATACTTGCCGTGCTGTATACCGATATCCTTGATATTGACCCCAAAAACCCGAAAAAACCGGATCGCGACTATCTTGTGCTGTCAAAAGGCCACTGCGGACCGGCGTTATACGCCACGCTCGCTTACAAAGGCTATTTTGATAAAGAACAGTTAAAGACGCTCAATCAGGGCGGCACTTCTCTGCCGAGCCACTGCGACAGATTAAAAACGACCGGCATAGACATAAGCACCGGCTCGCTCGGACAAGGTCTTTCGCTCGGTACGGGCGTCGCAATGGGCAAAAAGATACAGGGCATCCCCGGCAGAGTTTTCGTGATAGTCGGCGACGGTGAGCTTCAGGAAGGTCAGAACTGGGAAGCTGTACAGTTCATAGCTCACAAAGGTTTGTCAAACATAGTTATAATCGTTGACAACAACAGAAGACAGCTTGACGGTTATACGAAGGACATCTGTCAGACGTTTGATTACAAGGCAAAATTCGAATCGTTCGGGCTTCACACGTTCGTTGCGGACGGCCACAACGTGACCGATATTTACGACAAGCTGACGACAGCCATAAAGACAGGTCCCGCCGCCGTTATAATGAACACGGAAAAGGGACACGGCTGCAAGTTCTCCGAGATACCCGGTTTCAATCACTATATGGTGATCTCAAAGGAGATGGCGGACGAGGCGATAGCCGAAGTTGACAGAAGACTGGAGGCAAGCTATGGGCAGATTGACTGATAATATCAAACTTGATACAACAGAAATGCGCGCAGCTTACTGCGAAGCTCTTATAGACGAAGCCAAAAAAAACAAAAATATCGTAGTCGTTGACGCTGACGTGAGCCATTCCGTCGGAACGGAGCCTTTTTACAGGGAATTTCCCGAAAGAAGCATCAACTGCGGCATAATGGAGGCTCACGCCATAGGCATGAGCGCCGGTATGTCGGAAACGGGACTTGTTCCCTTCTTCCACGCTTTCGGCGTGTTCGCCACGAGACGCGCGTTTGATCAGATATTCTTATCCTGCGCGTATCAGAAGCTGAACGTAAAGATCATAGGCGCCGATCCCGGCGTCACCGCGGCTACGAACGGCGGTACGCATATGCCTTTTGAGGATATAGGGCTTATGCGGCTCGTTCCCGGCGCGGTCATAATCGAACCGGCAGACGTGACGATGTATAAATCAGCCGTTTCGTATATGGCAAACAACTACGGCGTCCATTATCTGCGCACCTCACGCAGAAAAACGATGCGCATATACGAAGACGGCGCGGAATTCGTCATAGGCAAAGCCAATAAATTAGCCGACGGCAAAGACGTTTGCATCATAGCAAGCGGCATTATGGTATATGAAGCGTTAAAGGCTGCCGATATCTTATCCGAAAAAGGAATATCGGCAAGAGTTCTTGATATGCACACCATAAAACCGCTTGATACAGAGGCGGTACAAGCCGCGGCAAAGGAATGCGGCGCTATAGTGACGGCGGAAAACCACAACGTCACAGGCGGCTTAGGCTCCGCCGTATGCGAGGCGTTATCCGAGGGAACTCCCGTTCCCGCAGAGCGCGTCGGCGTTAAGGAATCGTTCGGCGAGGTCGGCACGCAGGACTTTTTGCAAAAGCGTTTCGGACTTACCGCGGACGGCATCGTCGCCGCTGCGTTAAAATGCATTTCGCGTAAATAAATATTAAAGGAGTGGAGTAAATAAATGAGAATCGCACTTATTAACGAAGTTTCGTCCAGAGACAAAAATCCTTTGGTTTATGAGGCGTTGAAAGCCACGGGCAACGAGATATTCAACGTAGGCTGCACGGCTGAAGACGGCGCTCTTACTTACATCCAGACCGGACTTATGGCGGGTATCGCGCTCAATACGGGCGCGGCGGATTTCGTCGTAGGCGGCTGCGGAACGGGTCAGGGATTCCTTATGTCCGCAATGCAGTATCCCGGCGTATTCTGCGGTCTTATCCAGGATTCGCTCGACGCGTGGCTGTTTTCGCAGATCAACGGCGGAAACTGCATTTCCTTAGCTTTAAACAAAGGCTTCGGCTGGGCGGGCGACATAAACTTAAAATACATATTTGAAAAACTGTTCTTGGATCCTCCCGGACGCGGATATCCCCTTCACAGAGCCGAAAGTCAGCAGGCGTCAAGAGAGCTGTTGAAAGGTATAAGCAACGGCACCCACAAGAGCTTTGATGAGATAATGAAAAGCGTAGATCAGGCTACGCTTGATACCGTAATGAATCACAAACCGTTTAAGGAGTTTATTGATAAGTATGGGAAAGCTTAATTTGTTTATAAATAACGAATACGTACCGTCCAAGACGACGGATTACTACAAGATCTATAACCCCAGCACGGGCGAAATAATTGCCGAGGCGCCGAAATGCACGCCCGACGAGATCGACCTCGCCATAAAATCCGCCTCGGAAGCGTTTGAAGGCTGGAGAAACGTTCCGGTCTTAAAGCGCGTACAGGTACTTTACAAAGTAAAACAGTACATAGACGAGCATCTTGACGAGCTGACTATGAGCGTTGCGCGTGAAAACGGCAAAGCCTGGGAAGAGGCGAAGGGCGACGTGCTGAAAGCCAGAGAGGCGACCGAACACGCTATATCCATGCCGTCGCTCATTATGGGCGAGTCCCTTATGGACGCGTCAAACGGTTACGACACGGTGCTTTACCGCGAATCCTTAGGCGTATTTTTAGGCATCGCTCCGTGCAACTTCCCCGCCATGATACCCATGGGCTGGATGGTCCCGCTCTGCATCGCCTGCGGCAACACGATAGTCCTTAAGGCGTCAAGCACAACGCCGATGACGGCGCTGAAATTTGCGGATATCTACCGCCAGGCGGGTCTTCCCGCGGGCGTTTTGAACGTAATTACCTGCGGCAGAGACGAGGTTGAGCGCATGATGGCGGACGACCGCATCAAAGGCGTATCATTCGTAGGATCTACAAAAACAGGTCTTTCCGTTTACGAGCGCGCATCCAAATACGGCAAGCGCGTACAGACTCTTTGCGAGGCGAAAAACCATGCGCTCGTCATGAGCGACGCTCCGCTTACAAGAGTCGCCGCCGGTATCGTCAACGCGGCGTACGGCTGCGCGGGCGAACGCTGCATGGCTCTGCCCGTGGTAGTTGCGGAAGAAGCTATCGCGGATAAACTCGTAGCAGAGATAAAGAAACTCGCTGAGAATATAAAAGTAGGTCCCGCTTACGACAAGGAAACGAAGCTCGGGCCCGTATATTCGCTCAAGCATAAGAATGAAATTATCGAGCGCATCAACGCCGGTATAGAAGAGGGCGCGGAGCTTGTGCTCGACGGCAGGAACGTGACCGTTCCCGGATTTGAAAACGGCTTCTATTTAGGTCCGACGATACTCGATCACGTTACCGAGGATATGAACGTAGGTACCTACGAAATATTCGGTCCCGTTCTCTGCATCAAGCGCTGCAAGAACTTTGAAGACGGCCTTAGGATGATGAACATGAACCCGTTTGCAAACGGCTCCGTCATCTACACGCAGAACGGCTACTTTGCAAGAGAATTTGCAAAGCGCACGCACGGCGGTATGGTCGGCGTGAACGTCGGTATACCCGTACCGGTCGGCGTATTCCCGTTCTCCGGTCATAAAAAATCGTTCTTCGGCGCGCTGCACACGCTCGGCAAGGACGCGGTCAAATTCTACACGGATTCCAAGTGCGTCACAACACACTGGTTCACCGAAGAGGAAAAGACCGACACGACCGTCAGCACCTGGGACGGAACGACGAACTGAAACGACGGCGAAGCCGTCTCATAGTTTTTGCCGCAAGGCAAAATCATAGTTTCCGCGCAAGCGGAATCATAACTGTAAACTTAAAACCCGACAAATCAAACGCCGGACCGTCATAAGGCAGTTTTTTCACCGCAAGTCCGTGTGATGAGTAAGTGCGCACTTAAAAAGCAGGCTGAAATTAAAATCAGTCTGCTTTTCATATTCAGTCGGTTTAATGAAGACGTTCGCTTCGCTCACTAATGAAGACGGGCTAACGCCCTAATGAAGACGTTCGCACTCCGGCGCTCACTAATGAAGCGAAGTCGCCCTCGTTCCTTAATTAGCGAACGCAGTGAGCGACTTCATTCCTTCATTAGCGAAGCGTCTTCGTTAGCCCGAAGGGCGACTTCATTTTCGGCGCGGAAATAATCATTCAAAAACTTCCTTATCACGCCGCGCCGAAACTCCGTCGGGTTTTATTTTTCAGTTATGAACGGCTGACGCCGCGTTATGATTGCCTGCCGGCAAACTATGAAGCGCTTCGCGCCGTTATGAGTTGCTTTACAACGGTTTTACGCTTACCTCGCCGCAAATGAATTTTACCTCTTTTTCCCCGTCTGATACAACGAGGCTGAAATCGTCGTTTATGCCCTTATAATCATATTCCGCGCCGTCTATCAGCAATTTTCTGCCTTTTAAAATACTTTTTTCTCTGTAATATGAAATAAACGATTTGTCGGGCAAGCTGTCATATATTTTTGTAAATTCTTCTATTACTTTGTCTGTGACAAGTCCGTTATCCGCGTCGCTGTCGTACAGCCAGCCGGCTATATCGGGCGCGTCTTTACCCGGGCAGACCGTGTTTATACCTATTCCGAGCACCGCCCAGCCGGAATTTATATTTGACTCCGTTAATATGCCGCAGACTTTTTTGCCGTTTTTATATATATCGTTTACCCATTTGATGCCGCAGTCAAAGCCGAGACTTTCAAGAGCGCGGCAGACGGCGACGGCGGCGGCGGGCGTTATGAGCGTAAAATCGGAAAACCGCGGGCGCAGGATAAGGCTCATATAAATCCCCCCTTTGGGAGAATAAAACGTGTGGCCTGCTCTGCCGCGTCCGCCGCTTTGATGATCCGCGACGACAAGCGTGCCCTCGGGCGCGCCGTTTTCCGCCGTTTCCTTTGCCGTATCGTTTGTGGATATCAGTTCTTTATAATGTTTTTTTGTAATTATCATTTGATAAACTGCTGAAAGTACTGCGTTACGGCGCCGAAACCGCTTGTCAGACCGATAATGAGAGCCGTTATGCCGCAGATGATAAGCGCAAGTATGAGGCCGCAGAAATACGATCTTGCAAAATTCTTTTTATTAACGTTTTTTGATCCTATTGCAAAAATCAGAATGAAAACAAATCCTACAACAGGTATATTGAAAAGGATAGAATATCCGAAATATCCCCACATGGATATGGGAGTATATTCCGCCGGGACGTTATAAGTTTTTTTCACTTTAATTATCCTCCTTTATTTGATCGTTATCATAATATCACAAACGTCGTTTTATGTCAATATGTAAATAATAATTAAATACGCGGCGATTTATATTGCAATCCGCGGACAAAGGTGATAAAATCATAATAAATAAATTATTGCGAGGTTTATTATGAAAGATCTTTCAAACGGACTGCTTTTCGGAGTTGACGCGCTTGGCAGAAAAACGCCGACCGACGAATGCCGGGAGCCGAGAAAAAACAGATCTGTAGGTTTGTTTTACTTTTTATGGTGCGGCGAGCACGGAAGACACGCGCCGCTTGACATCTCAAAGATCGTTGCAGCCGATCCCATGGCGGGATATCACCCGGAAGTCTGGGGCGATATAGGGCAGATGCACCACTGGGGCGAGCCGTTTTACGGCTATTACTACTCAGACGACGAATGGGTCATAAGAAAACATATGAAGCTTCTTATGCAGGCGGATATTGACTTTCTGTTCTTTGACACGACTAACGCCGTCATATACGAAAAAAACGCAAAGAAAGTCATGTCCGTTTTGCAGGAATATCACGACCAGGGCTTCAAGATCCCGCGCGTGATGTTTTATACAAACACACAGTCCGGTAAGACCGTGCAAATGATTTACGACGCGATATATAAGCAGAATTTCTGCCCGGATACGTGGTACGTTTACAATAAAAAACCGCTTATAATAGCAATAGAGGAAGAATGTTCGGAAGAGTGCCGGAATTTCTTTGATATCAAAAAATCCCAGTGGCCTAACGAGCCGGACAAAGTCGGCGGCTGGCCGTGGATGGATTTCGTACGTCCGCAGAGAGTTTTTAAAAACGAAAAAGGCGAGGACGAGGTGATAAACGTCTCCGTCGCACAGCATCCGCAGATCAGATTCGGTGACTCCGTGCTTTACGACGAGACGACGAACAGAGGCAGGGCTTTCCACAACGGCGAAAACGACAAGAGCGAAGGCGCCGTAAATTACGGATATAATTTCAGCGAGCAGTTTGACCGCGCCATAGAAACCGATCCGCCCGTCGTACTGATAACCGGCTGGAACGAATGGATAGCCGGCCGCTGGCAGGGCATCCCCGAGCGTCCCATCATGTTCGTTGACTGCTGCAACTGCGAATACAGCCGCGATATTGAAATGATGCGCGACGGATATTTTGACAACTACTTTATGCTTCTTGTTTCATACGTCCGCAAATACAAAGGCTTTGCAAAAATACCCGTGCATAAAGACGGCGAGGCAGCGTATTATCCGTCAACGACGGACGGCGCTGTGCACCGCGACAATGACGGTTACGGTACGCATTATATAAATGACACGGGCAGGAACGCCATAACCGGCATTGATGCGGTCAAAACCGGTGAAAATATTGAATTTACCGTATATGCAAAAGATCCGATAATAAAAGGCGACGGCGATCTTATGGTCGTTTTCGTGACGACGGAAAAAGGAAAATTCGTTTTATCTGCCGACAAGCTCTGTTGTCTTGATAAAGATTTTATAAGAACGCCGATCAAAGATATTAAATATGAAATATCAGACAAATCGGTAACGTATAAACTGCCCGTATCCGATCTGACGGACGGCGACACGGTTTGCTTCAAAGCCGCGGACAGCACCAAAAAATACGTCAGAGTGCAAGATTTTTACGATAACGGCGACGTCGCCCCTCTCGGAAGACTTGATTTTGTGTTCAGGTTCAGAAAATAACTCCTTCCGTCACGGCTTCGCCGTGCCACCTCCCTCGATGAGGGAGGCAACGCCTCATCCGTCACTGCGTGACACCTTCCCCCAAAGGGGAAGGCAGGTCGGCTCCCTCTCAGAGGGAGCTGTCTGCCGGATATTTCCGGCAGACTGAAGGAGTAAAGTAAAAGGTGATAATATGATATTATATGAAAAAGAAAACATAAGCATAGATCCTGTATCAAATGAAAACGGAATAGAAATATACAAACTCATAGGCAAGGGAAAATACAGATGGACAGAGGAGCTGAGAGGCGTTTTTTCAACGTGGGTGCCGCTCGGCGGACGCGACCACAGCTTCAGACAGTGGTGGTTTCCGAACCAATCGACGTCCGTATATCAATGCGGTTCGCCCGTACTTTCAACAATGGATCAGGAAGGGATAAACCGCGTCACGCTCGCTTTGTCCGATACCGTTTCACGCTCAAATCTGACCGTTTCCATTGACGATCTTAATCAAAGAGACGAGATTATATTTACAGTTGAAACCCGGGGTGAAAACGTACTTCTCCGCGTTGACAGGCGCGAAATATATTACTGTCAGGCGATTGACGACGCGGGCGAATGGATGCGCTCGTTTTTGCCGGGCGGGCAGATACCGATACCGAAAAATGCGGAGCTGCCGCTTTATTCGTCCTGGTACAATTTTCACCAGGAGCCCGAGCAGTATTTACTCGAAAAAGAGCTTGAGATCGCATCAAAAATGGGCTTCAAAACGTTCATTTTGGACGACGGCTGGCAGTTTGAAGGCAAAAACACCGGCGCGTATCAGAAATGCGGCGACTGGGAAGTCGCCAAAGACAAATTCCCGGATTTCAAAGGATTTTGCGATAAAGTACATTCATACGGCATAAAAATGCTTTTGTGGTTCGCCGTTCCGTTTGTAGGTTACGAATCGGCTGAATACGAGCACTTGAAAGACAAATTCGCGTTCGATCATCCCGCTTTCGGCGCGGGCGTGCTTGATATAAGATACCCGGCGATACGCAGGCATATTACGGAAATCCTTCTGCGCTACGTAAACGACTACGGTATAGACGGCTTCAAGCTTGATTTTATAGACGCGTTCAATATGGACGCGGATCACATACCGCCTTTCAACGATGAAATGGACGTGAAAACGCTTGACGAAGCGGCGGTCATTTTAATGGACGAGATCTACGCGAAAATGACGGAGATCAACAAAGATTTCCTGTTTGAATTCCGTCAGAATTACGTGGGCGCGGCTATCGTCAACCGCTGCAATATGCTGCGCGTCGCGGACTGCGCCGCGGACCCGATTACGAACCGCATAGGCATAGCCGCACTGCGTCTGTTAAACGGCAGAACGGCGATCCATTCCGATATGCTTTTATGGGGCAAATGCGAGTCTCCGCTCAACTGTCAGAGACAGCTTTTGAACATTATGTTCTCCGTACCGCAGATCTCCGTGCGCCTGACCGAGATATCGAAGGATCAGCTTGAATTGGTGAGGTTATTTGTAAAATACTATACGGATAACCTTGATATACTTATGCACGGCAAATTCACGGCGTATCATCCCGAGTTGAATTATCCGGTAATGTGCGCGGAAACTGATGAAAAGAAGATCACCGTGCTGCACGGCGAGCCTCTTTTCACACCCGCCGGCAAGCGTGAGGACGTTTTCAACGACACTTCGTACGATCATATCGTATCGTCAGGCGGGAACGGATTTGATTATGAGATATTTGACATGTACGGCAGGCCCGTATCAGCCGGCAAAGCGTCGTCTGAGCCGCAGAAATTCCCCGTTCCGCGCGGCGGAATGATCAAGATAAACGGAGATGCCGGATTATGAAAAAACTGATATCGGCGCTTTTAGCGGCCTGTCTTGTTACTGCGGTTTTATCCGGCTGCGCTTCGACGCCGGACGAAACGTCGGAGACGCAAACCGAAACAATGACAGAAAAAATAACGGAAACGGAAACCGAAACGGAAGCGGAGACTGAAGAGCTTGTTCAGAATGAAGAGATGAAAAGATACTTTATATTCAGGATCTGGAATTTCAGATTGCGCGATGTAAACGAATTCAGATCGATAGTTGACACAGTCGTGAATACCGGCTTCAACGCGATAAAAGTCCATATGCCGTGGCATCTGATGCAGGACGGGGACGGAAAAATCGATTATTCGCCGTTTGACGAGATGCTCGACTACGTTATAAACGTAAAGGGCCTGCCCGTCGCCGTATCGATCGATTTTGCGCGCAGATACGGCGATAAAATGCTCTCCGACGACGAGATACAGGCCGATATGAACGGAAACCTCTGCATAGGCGACGTTTATTATGAGCGGGCGACTCTGTCCTTTGCGTCCGAGACGGCAACGGAAAAAGCCGTAACGTTTTACAAAGACGCGGTAAGCCATTTTGACAGCAAATTCGGCGATAATATCCTGTTTTACCTGCCCGCGTTCACGCCGTACTGCGAGACGGAATACTGGTGTACCACGCAGTACGATTACTCGGACGCAGCCGTGAACAGATTCAGATCTTCTCTATCTGAAAAATTCGGGAGTATAGAAAAGTTAAACGAGGAGACGGGCAAAAATTACGCCTCGTTTGATGAGGTCGCGCCTCCGTCCTGCGGCGCAACAGACGCTTTGGGGATCTTGTGGTATAATTTCAGACACGAAATGCTAAAAAGCTTTATAGACAGACTCGCCGCCGCGCAGAAAGAAGCCGCGCCGGAAAGCAAAATAACACTACAGCTCGGATCCGTGTTTGACGAGGCGTCATACCTGCGCTGTACGCTGCGCTTTGCCGATCTTTGCGAGAACGTGGACATAGTCTGGTTTGACGACGCGCCGCTGTACGACCACAATTTCTCAATGGATTACGTGCGCTCTTCTCTGCCCGACAACGTGCTTATAGCGCAGGAAATAGACGGACCGCGGCAGTACGCGGCGTCGCTGGAAGCGTATTTAAATCAGGGACTTATATCATATCAGCGCGGCGCGACTTTCTTGTCCGTGGCAAACTGGGAGATAGACGATTATTATTATCAGTATGAAGATGTATTCAAACAGATAGTTCAAACGTGGCTGTGCGATACGCCGCCCGAGGTGATCGAGATAACCGACGGCGCACCGACACTGACAGTCAAGCTTCGCGATATGCTTAAAAGAAAAAGCCCGTCCGGGTTTATATCAAAATACAACAAACTCTTGAAAAGCAGCGACGCCGTAAAGATCGTCGTTGTTGATGACCTGGAATAAATAAAACAAGCCGGATACGTTACGGTACCCGGCTTGTTGTTTTCTTCATAAGCGAAGCGTCTTCATTAGCGAAGCGTCTTCATTAGCGAAGCGTCTTCATTTAATTTCCGTTCCGCCCCATTCTACGACGGTGAAACCGTTTCTTTGCGGTGTTTCGATCGTCTGCGGTTCTATTTCGACCTGCTTTTGCAGCGGTTTGTACGCCATGAATACGCGTATCACCGTATCCGGCTCGGGTGTGACCGTCAGCTTTGCGTTATCCGTATATGCTGCAGTCAGAAAAGAAATAAGGTTATACGCGTTGTTCTGCATTCTCGGCAGCCAGTAGATTATAAATTCATTTGCTTCTTTGGCGTTCAGGCCGAGCTTCGGAAGGATATCGGATAAAAACGACGCTGTATCGGAGCCTTTCACGCAGAAGCCTGCCGTCATATCAAGTCCGGTCACGCCTTTGCCTTCCCAGTAAAGCGCGTAGTATTCTTTGCCATCCGGGAATATAAGCGTGCCGTCCGGTTTTGCGGTAAAGTTTTCCCAGCCGTTTTCTTTATATTCCGGGTACGAGCATGTTATACCGCCGCTGACGTCGAGCTTCACGCTGCATACGGTATCTTTTTCCGGGTATAGATATATTATCGGTTTGGCAAATACCGGTTCGCCCGCTTCATAGTCAGACTGACGCGCTGAAACGACCTTCGTTATGGTTTGTTTAGTCGTAAAGTCGCCAAAATCGGGATCGGAGTTGCGAAGCGTTTTATCCTCTGTTTTATAATCCGCGCCGTCAAAAACTATCTTCACGGTATTGAAGATTCCGAAACAGTTTTTTGCTCCGGGGTACGATACGTAAACTCCGTCATTGAAATTTCCGCTCCCTGCAAAGCCGTCTTTTGATACGTACTCCACGTAAATATACGCAACGTATTTTTTTCCCGCAACGGGTGAAAAATCACTCGTTATCTGTTCCGGCTCGCCTTCTTCTTCCGTTTCCTCCGCTTTTGTCGTTTCAGTTTTCTCTTCCGTTTCCTCCGCTTTTGTCGTTTCGGGTATTTCCGCACTCTCACCCGCCGCGGGCTCGACCTTGTTCATACAGCTTACCGTCAGTATCATAACATACATAACTAAAAATAAAGCTATGATCCTTTTCATTTTTTTCTCCTCTTTCATACGAATCAGCTTTCCTTTGCTTTCATATATTCAGACGCATAAACAGCCCGGAAAGTTTCACCTCAAATTTAGTTTTTACAAAAAATTCATATTATTTATTTTATGGAACGGGTCGTCGCGGCGCCGACCCCTACTTATTCGTTCTCGTACTTATCCTTATACGCTTCAGCAAGCGTATTGAACAGCGCTTCCGCTTTTCCGCCGACGGGCTTGCCGTCAATTTCGGAAACTCTGCGGAACATAGCCGAAGCCGAGCCGACTATGACCTCGTCCGCACTCATCATTTCATCCACCGTAAACGTGCGTATCTTTTGCGGCAGACCCAGTTCTTCGCAGATTTTTAACACGTATTTGCGCGTTACGGACGGGAGTATGTATTTTGTAAGCGGCGGGATGATGACTTTGCCGCCGGATATTATAAGTATAGACGAATGCGAGCCTTCCGTGACCGTTTCGCCTCTGTGAAGCGCCGCTTCGTAGCAGCCGGCTTTTGACGCTTTCTGCGCCGCCATGACGTTAGGCAAAAGATTCAGCGTCTTTACGTTGCACATCTCAAAGCGAATATCGGGCTCCGTTATCATTTTGACTTTGCCCGACATATCAACGCGGTTTATGGGCTTTGCGTACGCGAAAAGATTCGGTTTTATTTCTTCATTATACTTATGGTCGCGCAGAGCCGTGCCGCGTGACGCCTGGAAATATATCAGCGCGTCGCCTTCAGGTTTTGTAAGCTCAACGAGTTTATCAAATATGCCCGTCAACTCTTCACACGACCATACAGGGTCAATATTTATCATCCTGCAGCTGTTTACAAAGCGCTCATAGTGGCTGTCCATTGCGAAATATCTGCCGCCTACGTACGTTGTAACGTCATAAATACCGTCGCCGAAGTACATCGCGCGGTCCAGCACAGGCGCTTTTAATTCATCAAGCGGAGCGTATTCTCCGTTATAGTATCCGTAATTCATTTTATTGCCTTCTTCCGTTGTTATCAAGCATTTCTTTCTTTACGCTCCAGAGCTTTTCGGACAGGTCCACGTAATACTCATGCGGGTTTTCAAATCTCGTGACCTCGTCCCAGAGCGTTTCCATTTGAGAATTGCAGTATTTTTTTATCTCTTCAATATCCGGCATATCATATACGAGTTCGCCGTCTTTGAATATCTGTTTCATAAGCTTTACCGCTTTGAAATCGCTTAACGTCTTGCGCTTCCAGGTGTAGTCCGGGTCGAATATCTCAAGCGGTTTGTCATCGTCTATGACCTCGTCGTAAACGCATATCTGATCCGCCAGAGCCTTTCCCGTCTTTCTGTCAAACAGGCGGTAAACGGTTTTAAAATGCGGATTTGTTATTTTGGACGTGTTTTCGCTTATCTTTATTTTAGGTATTATTTTTCCGCGGTCATCTTCCACGGCGGCGAGCTTGTAAACGCCGTCAAAGACCGGCTCGCTCTTACTCGTTATCAGACGTTCACCGACGCCGAAAGCGTCTATGCACGCGCCCTGATTCAAAATATCGCGTATCATGAATTCGTCAAGCGAGTTTGAAGCTACTATCTTGCAGTGCGGATATCCCGCTTTATCAAGCATTTCTCGCGCACGGCGGGAAAGATACGCTATATCGCCCGAGTCTATCCTGATACCGAGATTTACGTCGCGTCTTTCGGGACCGAAGTTATTGTCAAACGCTTTTATCGCGTCCGGTACGCCGTCTCTTAAAACGTTGTACGTGTCAACTAACAGCGTTGCCGCCTTAGGATATATCTTGCAGTACGTATCAAACGCCTCATACTCGGAGTCAAACATCTGCACCCACGAATGAGCCATCGTACCGCCTGCCGGAACGCCGTATTCTTTATCGGACAGCGCGCACGCCGTGCCCGCGGCTCCGGCGATATACGCGGCTCTTGCGCCGAGCACAGCGCCGTCCGCGCCCTGTGCGCGACGGGATCCGAATTCGGAAACCGCTCTTCCCTTCGCCGCCCTTACTATCCTGCTGGATTTTGTGGCGATGAGCGACTGGTGGTTGAGCGACAGCAGTATAAACGTTTCAACAAGCTGAGCTTCCGGCGCTTTTGCGCGTACCGTCAATACCGGCTCGTGCGGAAAAACGGGCGTTCCCTCGGGTATTGCCCAAATATCGCCCGTAAAATAAAAATTCTTTAAATACGTAAGGAATTCTTCTGAAAAAACGCCTTTTTTGCGTAAAAACTCAATGTCGTCACCGTCAAAATGCAGACCGTTTATATATTCTATGACCTGCTGCAGTCCCGCTGTGACGGCGTATCCGCCGTTATCGGGAATGTGACGGAAAAACACGTCAAAATAGCATATCTGATCCTTTTTGCCGCTGATCAGATATCCGTTGCCCATTGTTAATTCGTAAAAGTCACATAATAAAGTATAATTCTTTTCTGTCATTTGTGCGCCTTTCTTCCTTTTACCTCTATCTGTAAAGACTGCATCACGTCAAGCGCTTTTTCGTTCAGAACCGGATCGACACAGGACGTGCATTTTGCGTCAACGATTATATGCGCGTAAGGAGCCGCCGTTTTTGCGATAACGGCGTTTGAGAGCACGCAGATATTTGAAACAAGACCGCATAACTCTATATTCTCATACTTTCCGTCAAGTATGTATTCGCCCAAAGCCTCGCAGCCGAACGTGCCTTTTTCAAATATGGCGGAGGCGAATTTTGAGATCCTCGCCACTTTGCCGTAAAGCTTATGGCCCTCCGTACCTTTTATGCAGTGGGGAACGGGAAGGTATTTTCCCTCCTCCGTATCAAGATAGTTTGAGGCGTGCGTGTCAAGCGTGAACACCACCTCTCCGTCTTCTATAAGGTACTGCTGTATTTTTTTAAGTATTGGTCCTTCAAGCTTTTCGGCGCCGGGAAAACCGAGCGAGCCGGAAACAAAATCATTTTGAAAATCAACAACAACAAGTAAATTCATAACCCTTTTCTTTCAGTTAAGTTAAACATAATAATAATATCACGTAAATGCAAATTTGTAAACAATAAATATTGACAAAAATTGCCCCCAAAGGTATAATATATTTAAAAATTCGGACAAACGGAGGTGTTTTTTATGGCAGAGACCAACAAAAAAGGTTTTGATAAAAAGAAGGTCCGCTATCTTGTGCTTTTTGCTATCATTATAGCGGTTGAAGCCATATTCTGTTTCACGCCGCTCGGCTCAATACCGATAGGTCCGCTTGTGGCAACGCTTGCAATGATACCGGTATGCATCACCGGCGTTATCCTCGGCGTAAGAGCCGGATCCGTGCTCGGCTTCATAGCCGGTCTGTTCAGCTTTATTTACTGGACTTTCATGGCGCCGGGCGTTATGTCTTTGGCTTTTACTCCGTTTTTCAAATTTGAATTTGCGGAGGGTATCACTTTCGGCGGCAGCTGGTGGACGCTTGTTATCTGCTTCGTTCCGAGGATACTCGTCGGCACGCTTTCCGGTCTTGTATACAAAGCCGTAGCGGGCAGGACGGAAAAGAACGCCGTAAGGATAACCGGCGCGGTGCTTGCCGGTATAGCCGGTTCCGCGATAAACACCATAGGCGTTTTGGGCGGTATCGCTCTGTTTATGGGCAAAGAGTTCGGCGCTATTGCCGCCACAGTTCCCGAATACGGAACGCTTTGGGGCTTCATAGGTCTGACCGTACTGACAAACGCGATCCCCGAGGCTGTCGTATCCGGCGTTGTCACCCCGTCCGCTTTGCCTATAAAAAAGCTGGTTGCCGGAAAGCTTTGATCACTTGATATTTACAATAAGGTTCTCGTCCTTTTTAAGGGCGAGCCTTTTGTTTCCTATGACGAGCGTTCCGCCGGATTTGTCCGTATAGACTTTGAGCGTTCCGTTCTCATACTCCACGTAAACGTAACCGCCGTTAAGCGGCACGGTGCCCATTATCTTTTCAAGTCCGCCGGTCTGCGGTCTTACCTCAAACGTCTTCGCCCCCGGTGAGGTGACTTTAACGCCTAAATAATATCTGCCGAGCAGATATACGGGACCTGCGCCCCACGCGTGACACAAGGATCTGCCGTATTTCATTCCGTACATGGCGTAGTGCTCCGCGCCCTGTTCGTTTGGCAGATACTGTTCCCAGATCGACGTCGCGCCCAGTTTCAGCATTCCGCCCCAGTATGAACGTATCTGCTGTGTTGCATACTCGAATTCTCCGCATTCGCAAAGCGCGTCAAGCTCGTAAAAGCCGAAATACGGCGTTGTAATATGCGGTATACCGTCGTTTTTAAGGACCTTTTCTATAATAGCGTCCTTTTTTTCTTCGTCAGCAACGCCGGTCATAAGCGCCAGAACGTTTGTATGTCTGCCGACTCTTTCAAGCCCCGAATCAAAGCTGTCAACGTACGCTCCGCGGTCGGTGCGCCAGAAATCGCGGTTTATGTTGTTTTTTAACAATTCCGCCTGCTCCGTATAAGCCGACCCGTCTTCGCCGCACGCTTCGCAGAGCTTATACATAGACGTCATGGCTTTATATAAAAGCATCTGTTCGCCGGCGGCGGCGCCGTTTTTATCTATATCCGCCCAGTCTATGAATATCCAGTCGCCGGGTCTTTGAACAACGTAGCCGCGCCCGTCAAGACGTGATATGATAAAGTCGTATAACGCTTTTACCCTCGGCAAAATGAATTTTACAAAATCTATATCGCCGCTTGAGAAATAATAGTCGTATACGCCGCAGATCAGATACGCGGAATAGTCGTTTATGCTGTTTATATGCTGTTTATACGGCGGCTTGCCCAAAAGCAGCGTTATGGTGCGGCGCGTTATATCGTTATCGTGGAAGAGATAATTGTTTATCATATAGCTTTGATAAGCGTCGCCGGACCAGACCCACCTGTCGCGTTTTATACCATCTAAGAAAAACTCGCGAGAGCAGAGATGGAACGTGTACGCGCACGTTTTCCAAACGTCGTTTATCAGCTTGTCCTCACATTCAAAGCTGCCAATGTCTTCAAGCGGCAGATATTCGTAATACGCGCTAATTTTAAGACTTGCCGCGAGCTTGTCCGGGATGTAAACGTATCTGAAAGCGCGCGCTGACAGGCGGTAACTCATCATCCCCTCGCATTTTTCAAAAAGATACGCGTTTTTTATATCCGCAGCTTCTTCTTCGGATTCGCCGAAATAAACCGTAAGTTCCGCGGTGTCTATCGCGTTTTCTATCATAAGCTCGGCAAACGTCTCGGAACCGAAATCGTACATCATGCCCTCGCCATACTGAGTCAGGCTCTGCGGCATTATGCGGCGGTATGAAAACGGGAACTGCAGCGGCGTTACGTCCGGATCGGTATAAGCGGGATTGTCACCGGCGTTTATAAATTCGCAGGTGTTATCGGATACGAGCCAGCTTCTGTCCGTTGCAACGGTGTCGGACACCGCGTAAATACACGGCAGATCGCGGTATTCGTTTACGGTCACGTTTATGGTGTGAGTTCCCTCGGAAAAGAATATATCATCTCCCATACGGTATTTTTTGCCGCCGTCAAAATTGACGTAACCGTTGCCGCAGGCTATTATTTTAACGTATCCTTCGGCTTTTGCCTCAAACGTTTTCGTAAACGTGACGGTGGGATAAACCGCGGGCTGCGACCAGAACGGCGGTATGTTCACGCCGAACTCGTACCGTCTTTCATGCAGTTTAAGGCCGTGATATATCTCGTAGTCGCCTCTGTACCATATCCACTTGCTTTGCATTGTTTCCCCTCTCTTTATTCAAACTTTTCGCCGTCGGCTTTATATACGCCGACGCGCATAACGGTGTAAAGACAGCTGTTCGGATCGTTTAAATCAAGCTCAAAATACTTGCACAGCGCCTTTACTATATATTCCGGGTTTATATACGTTGCGTTCTCCGCGGATACCACCGTATTTATCATAACGGTATGCTCCGCCGTGTTTTTTGCCGATATGCTTTTTACGTACGGAGATACGTCAAAATCCATAAATCCGCTCTCGGTTTTCTTCGTCCGCTTTTCAATAATAACGGGCGACTTGAAAAGCTCTTCCGTCCGCTTTGCAAAATCAGCCGTTATATCCGGGGATATTATCATTATCTCATATTCGGAGTACGATATTTGTCGGAAATCGCTCTGCGGCTCATATACGGAAAGCACGCGTATATCCGGCGGCAGATTTTTGTTTAGTCTATCCGGAATATCCGCAATCTCATCGCCTTCCGGCACTTTTATATCAAGAAATTCGCATAAGCTCTCCGTTCCGACAGCGGTGGGAAGCGAGAACACGAGATACGGGCGCGGGTTGTAACCGTGCGTATGCTCAACTTTAACTTTTGCGCGCGTCAGCACGGATTTCATCGTTCTGTCAAGGTCAAGGTGGGAGATGAATTTGCCGTTGCCCGTTTTTTGGAATTTCAGTCTTATTTTTTTATAACCGGACACCATCTGTTCTCCCCTCCAAGCCTGTTTGCGCCGCATCCCGCGCAGCCTTCCGCGCAGCATTGCGTGGTTTTGCCGTCATACGCTTTTTTGCGCTCGTTTGCCAAAAATTTCTTGCTTATGCCGCAGTCGATAACGTCCCACGGCAGAACTTCGTCGCAGCTGCGCTCTCTGTTTGCGTAAAACGCCGGGTCTATACCGCAGTCTGCAAACAACCGCATCCATTTGTCAAATTCAAAATATTCGCTCCACGCGTCAAACCTCATGCCGCGGTCGCAGGCAAGCTGCATGACTTTGCAGAGCTTTCTGTCGCCGCGCGCCAGAACGGCTTCGATAAGTGAACCGTCCGCGTCGTGATAATTGTATTTTATGCGCCTGTCGTTACAGCAGTCGCCCAACAGTCTTTGTTTGCGCTTGTATTCGTCAAGCGTGTTCTGCGGCTCCCACTGAAACGCCGTGAAGGGTTTGGGGATAAAGCACGCGACGGATATCGTCACCTGCGGCTTGCCTTTAGGTCTGTCCTCCGTCTCATAAAACGCGTTTATAACGGTTTTTGCTAAATCCGCAATGCCTTTTATATCCTCGTCCGTTTCCGTCGGATGTCCTATCATGAAATACAGTTTGACGGCGGTCTTGCCGGACGCGAAAGCGACCTTGCAGGCGCGCAGGACTTCTTCTTGTGTCAAATTTTTATTTATTACGTCGCGCAGGCGCTGCGTTCCGGCTTCCGGCGCAAAAGTAAGAGTTGACGTTCTTACGCTGCTTATTTTTTTCATAAGCTCGTCCGTAAAGCTGTCCGCGCGAAGCGACGGCAGCGTAAGACTTATCATATTCTCATCCGTCCAGGACAAAAGCCCGTCGGTCAGCTCGCGCAGTCCGGTGTAATCCGACGTGGACAGCGAACAAAGCGATATTTCATCATATCCCGTATTTTCAAACGTTTTCTTCGCCTGTTCGTTGAGCAAAGCCGGGTCTTTTTCGCGTATCGGGCGGTATATCATACCCGCCTGGCAGAAACGGCATCCGCGTATACAGCCGCGCATTATCTCAAGCGTTATCCTGTCCTGAACGCACTCTATATAAGGCATTACGGGCATATCGGGAAAATACGCTTTATTGAAATCCTCTATGATACGTTTTGTAACGGTTTTAGGTATATCGTCGTATACAGGGCGGTATTCCCTGACCGTGCCGTCTTCGTTATATGAAACGTCGTAAAGCGACGGAACGTAAAATCCGGGCAGCTTTGCCGCCTCGTGTAAAAACGCTTTTCGCGTATAGCTGCCGTCCGCTTTCATTTTTATGTAAAGACGCGAAAATTCAGGCAGCGCTTCTTCGCCTTCGCCTATCGAAAACACGTCAAAGAAATCCGCTAACGGCTCGGGATTATAAGAGCATGGCCCGCCGCCTATAACGATCGGATCGTTTTCTCCGCGTTCTGCCGACAAAAGCGGTATATGCGACAGCTTCAGCATATTAAGCACGTTTGTATAGCACAGCTCATACTGCAGAGTGAAGCCTAAAATATCAAATTCGGACAGCGGCGTTCCCGTTTCGTGCGACGTCAGAGGCAGACCGTATTTTATAAGCTGTTCCTCCATATCCACCCACGGAGCGTACGCGCGCTCACAGTAAACGTCGTCCGCTTCGTTCAAAACGCCGTAAAGTATACGGACGCCCAAGTTAGACATCCCTATTTCATAAGTGTCCGGGAACGCGAAAGCCCAGCGGCATTTGATATTTTTCAAGTCCTTTATGACCTGTCCGTATTCACCGCCGGTGTATCTTCCCGGTTTTAAAACCTGTTTTAATAAAGTATCCTTGTAAAACATTTTACTCCCGCAAAATATTATATTATATTCAGTATACCAAATATATCCCGAAAAATCAACGGTATATTTGAATTTTTCTTATTTTTTTAAAATAGCTGTGTTTTTACAATAAAATAACAATATTGATAAAAATTTATAAAAAAATACTGATATAATTTTTTGGTTAAATTTTATTAAGGGGAAATTTTAAGTGAAAAGAGAAGATCTGAGAAACGTAGCAATTATCGCACACGTCGACCACGGCAAAACGACTCTCGTTGACGAAATGCTCAAACAGGGCGGTATTTTCCGTGAAAATCAGGTGACTACGGAGCGCGTTATGGACTCCGGCGCGCTTGAACGCGAGCGCGGCATTACCATACTTGCAAAAAACACGTCCGTTCATTACAACGGTATAAAGATAAACATAATAGACACCCCCGGGCACGCGGATTTCGGCGGCGAGGTGGAGCGTATACTTAAAATGGTCAACGGCGTAGTTCTGCTTGTTGACGCGGCGGAAGGACCCATGCCGCAGACGAGATTCGTCTTGTCAAAAGCGCTTGAAATGAATCACCGCGTTATCATAGTTATAAACAAAGTGGACAGACCGGACGCGCGCTGCCACGAGGTAGTTGACGAGGTGCTTGAACTGTTCCTTGACCTGAACGCCACGGACGAGCAGTTTGATTCCCCGGTTATTTTCTGCAACGGCCGCGCCGGCACGGCTTCGCTTTCACCCGATCATCAGGAAGAAAATCTGAAAGTTCTGTTTGAAGCTATAATAAACCATATCCCCTGCCCCGAGGGAGACGAAAACGGACCGCTTCAGCTTCTTGTTTCATCAATCGACTATAACGATTACGTCGGAAGGATAGGCATAGGCAGGATCGAGCGCGGCGTTATCAAAGCCGGCCAGGATATGATGATCTGCAACTATCACAACCCGGACGTGACGCGCCGCGGAAAGATAGTAAAGCTGATGCAGATAGACGGACTCAAACGCGTTGACACGGATCAGGCGACAGTCGGCGACATCGTCTGCTTCTCCGGCGCGGAAGATATAGAAATAGGCGATACGGTAACGGCGACGGACGCGCCCGAACCGCTTGAATTCGTAAAAGTCTCCGAGCCGACTATGGAAATGACGTTTTCCGTAAACGACAGCCCGTTTGCCGGACGCGAGGGCAAATTCGTTACGAGCCGCCAGCTCCGTGAAAGACTTTATAAAGAGCTTTTGCGTGACGTTTCGCTTCGTGTTGAAGACGGAGAGACGACGGACCAGTTCAGAGTGCTCGGCAGAGGCGAGATGCACCTCTCCATACTTATAGAAACGATGCGCCGCGAGGGCTACGAGCTTTGCTGCTCAACGCCGCGCGTGCTCTTCAAGACCATAGAAGGCAAAACGTGCGAGCCTATGGAGCTTGTCACGATAGACGTGCCGAACGAATACGTCGGCGCCGTTATGCAGAAACTCGGCGCAAGAAAAGGCGAGCTTCTTACAATGGAGCCTCTCGGCGACACGAGAACTAAAGTTGAATACAATATTCCCGCAAGATGCCTTATCGGCTACCGCTCCGAGCTTATGACGGATTCACACGGCGAAGGCATAATAAACTCTATCTTCAACGGCTACGAGCCGTTCAAGGGCGAGATAACGCGCAGATTCACCGGATCGCTCATAGCCAGCGAGGACGGCGAAGCAACGTCGTACGGTCTGTTCAACGCGCAGGACAGAGGCACGATGTTCATAGGCGTACAGACGCCGGTCTACGAAGGAATGATCGTAGGCGAATGTCCGAAGATGGTGGACATTGCCGTTAACGTATGCAAGAAAAAGCATCTTACCGCAATACGTTCCGCCGGAGCCGACGAAGCGCTGCGTCTCGTACCGCCCAAGGTATTCACGCTTGAGGAAGCTATAGAATTCATCGCGGACGACGAGCTTATGGAAGTAACTCCGAAATCTCTGCGCCTGCGCAAAAAGATCCTTTCAAACGTACAGAGACTCAAAACTATAAACAAGAAAGACTGATAATAAAGACAACCGGAAAAGAAACGATATTCTTTTCCGGTATTTTTTATTATTTTGCTTGATTTTTTACTCTTTTTATGGTATACTGTAAGATGTTATATCCCGGATCTGTACGGATCCGTTTTAAAGCAATCAGTACAAGGAGAAAACAAATGAAGAAAACTTTAAAAAGTTCGCTTTCCGCCGTTATTGCGGTCGCGATGATGATCTGCACGCTGATCGGAACGATCAGCTCAAATGCTGTTGATTCAAAGCTTCCCGGCGACGTCAGCAAAGACGGAAAAACGGACAACAAAGACGTCGTTTGTCTTTTCCGCTATCTCAGCGGAAGCTTGGGTGATAACGACGTCGACGTTACAGCCTGCGATACCACGGGCGACGGCAAAATAAATAATAAGGACGTCACCGTTCTGTTCCGTTATCTGAACGGCGAGGATTATGAAATATTCTACGGTGCGCTCCCCGAACTTGACAACGTATACAGGTTATGGAACGATAAGACAAAATCGACGCTTGCCGGCATCAAACAAACAACTGTGTCGTTAGCAAATACAGGCATTTCTCTTACCTGTACAACCACATCCGGCACGTCAGATCCCTACGCGACATTCAACATAGCAAAATACGCTGAACTGACCGGAAAGCCCGCGCTCTCCGGTAAAGACGGTTCATACGTTGTTATCAGATTAAAATCGAACGCGGACGGTTATATCGAATTATTCACGCATAATCCGGCGGCAGGTGATACAGCCTCAGCAATATACAGAGCGGACAATAAATTCCATTATGTAATTGTCGATATGACAAAGACAACGTTTACAGAGCCTGAAAAGCTGAGTACCATGCGTATCGACTGGGCGGGCGGAGACGCAGTCAAAGGTATGACTATGACCATATCCGAAATAGGCTTCTTTGCCGATTTTGAATCTGCTCTCGCTTATACGAAAATGACGCCGGCAGATCTGGAATACGAATATGAAAACTCCCTATATTTCCCGAATAACGGTGAGATATCGGATTATATAACGACTACAACTGAAAAAACGTCTATAACCCATTCTGACGATAGCGGAGTCAATACGGCTCTCATCACGTCAGCGGTAAAAACGTTAAAATTAACACTTGATCTTCGTTCTATAGCGGAACAAAACGGAAAATACGTTAAAAAAAGCGATTATGTTGCCGTGCGCGTCAAAGCTAAAGGTCAAACCAATATGAATATTGCTCTGTCGAGCGTTACAGACGTGTCTGGAACAATCAAATGGGTTTCTAACCAGAAATCATATTTAGACTATTCAAATGAAGACTGGCAGGGCGCTATGTTCAACATACGCGATATAGAACTTACTGAGGAACTTATCAAAAAGATAGGTATCACAGTCAACAATTTTAATCCCGCCGGCAGTATTGAGATCGGAGGCGTTGTGATCAGCGATAACATAAACGACGCGCTTACGCTTTGCAATCACGAGGAATACTGCCTTAATTACGACAGCACCCTGACAGATAACGACGTACTTGCAAACAGCGTTCTTGTCGCACCGTACGAAGATGAAAGCGTAAAGCTCTGGTTCGATCAGACGACTGAGAAAACGTATCAAAACGATACGGAAAGCACCGGACGTACCGGTTATACCGTAAGAATGGCGAAAAACGAATCGGAAAACTGCCAGTTCTTCATAGCTCCGCAAAAAGACCTAAAAGTAAGAGTTGAAATCGATGATTTTAATGACGGTAAGGGAAACACGGTTCCGTTTGAAGTATTTTATGAGTATTATCATAACATAAATAATACAATGATGCCGGATGCGATACCGCCGCTTACCGATCCTATCGATATATCTGCGGGCAATTCACAGGGATTTTTAATACAGTTTACAACGGCAAAGAATACGCCTGCGGGGCTCTATGAATCCGTAATACATATCTACGACGCCGACACAAACAAAGAGATAAAACGAGCTCCGGCAGCTGTTAAAGTATGGGACTTTGCACTTACAGACGAAACCGAGCTGCGTACGGCGTTTGCTTTGTGGACCGGATATATCAGCAGCCATTATAACTGGGACGTTGTAGACTTTGATTATTATGATGCAGTCAGAAATTACTTCTACTTTTTCCAGAAATACAGAATAAACATAATGGATTTCCCGGCGAGCGAAGGCGGTATGACATCAAGCAAAGGAGTCACCTACATGAGTGACCCGAGAACAAATACCTGCCGTTGGGACAACCGTGATACAAGCGTTACGGAGGACGTCGGCGGTGTAACGCCCGGCTGGATAGACAAAGTTATTTATTATCCCGGCGAATTGGACGAACCCGGAGCACACCGCTCTATTGCAACTGACCTTGAAAACATGAGAAATATCACGGCCAGGATCAAAGCTAATACACCGGATTACAGGATGGTAATTCCGTTTGAACGCAACCCTGACCTCACATCCGCCGGAACGTCAGCTTCGTCGTTTGCAGCCTCTGATATTGACTTGGTCGGATATCTCAGCGATTACGTGAAGATCTGGTGTCCGAAGCTTGATGCGTTCACAACGCGCGATCTGAGCTTTGTTTCCCGCGTATCGTTTTTGCAGAGCGAACAGCAGGATGAAAAATACGGCACGTACATGGACAGAATGAAAAAAGAGGTTTCAGAAGGCGACGAGTTGTGGACTTATATATGCATCAACCCCACGGAGCCTTATACAAACTGGCAGATACTTTCTGACGGTACCGAAGCAATAGTAAGTATGTGGCAGATGAAGGAATACGACGTTACAGGTATGCTTTACTGGGCTGTCAACAACTATCAGGGCGTCAACTATATGAACAACAGTTCAGGCACTCCTTTCGGAGACGGGATTCTGATATACAGCGGTTATTTCTTCGGCCGCATGGCATATCCTGTTTCTTCTCTGCGTCTCGAAAGCATTCGTGACGGTATAGAAGATTATCAGATGCTGTGTATGCTTGAAGACGCTTTAGGCGAAGAAGCGGCAAATGAAATGATAAGCCGTATCACGACGAGCGTCGTAACGTATGCAAACAACGACGACTACATCCACGCCGTAAGAGTTCTTTTAGGCGACACGCTTGAAGCGGCTCTTGCTCATTAAGCCGAACAAACAAAAAACGGTGCGATCCAGAAAGGACCGCACCGTTTTGTTGTTTTATTACACTGATAACTTAACTTCCGCTACTCTTACGACGCCGTTTGTGCCGTACGGAAACGACGGCGTATTGACGCAGAGTTGTTTGTTTTCCTGTGTAAAATCAAGTTTTTCGTTATTATCGGTATACTTTATGCTTTCAGCTTTGCCGCAGACGTTATTAAATGTCCTAACAGCACCTTTTCCGGCCGTTGTGAGATCGTGTAAAAAAAGATACAGCTTATCGTTATCACGCAGAGCAAAGTCCTTGCCCTCGCCTTTGACATCACACGGTTTTGCTTTATAAATACAGGCGCCGAAATTGTTTATCCAGTCTCCCATACCGGACAGCAAACATTGCTGGATCGGTAATATGCTCCCGTCCGCGGCGGGACCGACGTTCAGCAGCAGATTTGCGCCGGCTTTGCGGCACGCGCAAAGAGTTTCGATCAGAGAAGGCAGACTTTTGTAATTCAGATCGAGCTTGCCTATACCCCAGTGATCGTTCATCGTATAGCACATCTCCGCGGCGACGTATTTGCTCATTCCCTCTCTGTTCATCGGCTCCGGTCTTCCCTGCTCGTACGTGACGCTGTCTATCTCTTTATTTCCTGTTCTTCCGCGCGCTTCAAGACCCGTGTTGTTGACTATTATCGCGTCCGGCTGATGACGGCGGATGACCGCGTAGAGCTTGTCTTCCTCCCAGTCCGCGTCCGGTTTTGACCAGTTCCCGTCAAACCACAGCCCGCCTATTTTTCCGTAATTTGTGCAAAGCACCTCAACACTGTCGCGCAGATACTGCAAATACGCCGGGAAATCACCGTTAAACGATTTTTGATGCCAGTCAAGCGTGGTGTGATAAAACATCGGCGTGATGCCTTCTTCATTGCAGCCGTCAACGAATTCACGTATGAGGTCGCGGCGGCAGTTCGGCGCGTGAGGCGCGTCAAAATCCGATAATCCGCAGGTATCGTATAACGAAAATCCCTCGTGATGCCGCGTCGTTAGCGTTATGTATTTCATGCCGGCTCGCTTTGCCAGCCGCGCTATAGCCCTTGCGTCAAATCCGGACGGATCAAACGTTTCAAACAGCTTGTTGTATTCCCCGTCCGGTATGTTTTCAAAATGTTTTATCCATTCACCTTCGCCGAGCTGCGAATAAAGCCCGTAATGAATAAACATCCCGAACGCCTTTTCTTCAAATTCGGCGACTCTTTTCTCCGGTACAGGTATCATACAAAACCTCTTAATTCTTACTTCTTATCACGTTTCGAAGAAACATATCGCATTCCGCAGGAATATATCGCGTCCGCAGGACAAATCGCGTTTCGTCAGAAACATATCGCGCCCCATCAATCTCGTCAGAGATTGTGGGAGGGGACAGGGGGGTATGGGGGGTTCTCGGGCGTAGCCCGAGCTTGTGGGGTGGGAACCCACCATAATTTGTCGGCGCAGCCGACACCTTAATTACCTCAAAAATCCGTTTATTATCTGCTCTTCCGCTTCCTGCTCGGTCAGTCCGAGAGTCATGAGCTTTATCAGCTGTTCTCCGGCTATTTTGCCAATAGCCGCTTCATGTACGAGCGACGCGTCAACGCAGTTTGCCTCAAGTCCGGGGACTGCGAGGATCTTTCCGTTATCCATGATTATGGAATCACATTCCGTATGACCGGTACATTCCGCGTTGCCTATGATCTTTGCGTCAAATTTCTGATACGAATCGTCTCTTGCGACGGAGCGTGATACAACGTCCGCGTTTGCGCCTTTTCCGTTAAGTTCAACGTTGTATAAGCTTATCGCGCGCTGTTGTCCGTGCGTCATAAGGCGTTCTCTTACAACGAGCTTTGCGCCCGTATCAAGCACGGCTTTCGTCGTACGCTCCGTATCGTCAACGCCTTTTATCTGTACCATCTCCATTATAACGGAGCTGTTTTCTTCCTGATACACCTCAGTAACGGGATTGAGTATGCGTTTTCCTTTTCCGCTGCCGGAGCCGTAGTGTTTTTCCACGTATTTAATCTTTGCGCCCTTACCGACGAAAAATCTGTGTATACCGTCGTGCTGCGAATCCTGATTTCCGCAGTTGTCAATGCCGCAGCCGGCGATTATAACGACGTCCGCGTTATCGCCTATATAAAAATCATTATAGACGGTTTCTTTAAGTCCGCTTTCCGTCATGACAACGGGGATGTGGACGCTTTCGTTTTTCGTGCCGGGTCTTATGTGTATCTCAAGTCCGGAAACGTCCGTTTTTGATACGATCTCTATATTCGCCGTGGATCTGCGTCCGGCCGACTGACTGTTGGAGCGTATGTTATACGCGCCTTCCGGCACGGTATGAAGGTCGGCTACTTCGGATAACAGTCTTTTTTGTATTTCGTCAAGCTGTATCATTCTTCCGCTCCTCCTTTCATGGCTCCCATTTTGCAGTCCGTTATTGCGGACGACGTACCTATCAGAGCCGGCAGTATCTCGTCTTTGCTTCCCTGCATTTCAAGTCTGCCGTCCTTTAACACTATTATCTCATCCGCCGTGCTTAAGATCCGTTCCTGATGCGAGATAATGATTATTGAGCCGTCCGTGATCTGTTTTCTCATGCGGCGGAACACCTCAATTAAATTTCCGAAGCTCCACAGGTCTATTCCGGCTTCCGGCTCGTCGAAAAGCGAAAGCGACGTTTTACGCGCGATGACCGTTGCTATCTCTATACGTTTAAGCTCGCCGCCGGAAAGGCTCGCGTTTATTTCGCGGTCTATATAGTCCCTTGCGCAAAGTCCGACGGACGAAAGATATTCGCACGCTTCCGTTATGGACAGACGCTTGCCCGCGGCGATGCGCAAAAGATCGAGCACTGTTATACCCTTGAATTTTACCGGCTGCTGAAACGCAAAGCCGATGCCGAGTTTCGCTCGCTCGGTAATGCCCATATCCGTTATATCAACTCCGTTAAAATATATTTTTCCGGACGTGGGGACGTAAATTCCGGCTATCAGCTTGGCAAGCGAAGATTTGCCGCCGCCGTTAGGCCCGGTAATGACTATAAGCTTGTTATCCGGTATAACAAGATCTATGTTTTTTATTATATCTTTCTCTTTTCCGTTTACGTCAACGGAAAAGGAAACGTTTTTCAATTCCAGCATTTTTTAACCTTCCTGTTACGTCTTTATTATCCCACCGGGAAAACGCTTCCGCCTATGAATTCGCGGATCAGACTGTTTCTCGGCACGTCCTCGCACGAAAGTCCGAGGAAATATTCAAGAAATTTAAGCAGTCTTTTTGCTTCCGGATATTCCGGTGAATCGTGCGGTATGGCGAACAGCAGCGGCTCGGCAAACGTTTTGAGTACCGCAAGCTCATAGATCGACGCGGAATTGAACATCACGTCCGCGTCCTCCTGGAACGGGAAGATATGCTTTTTTTCGCCGTGGCGTACCGACTGCCACCTTGCTATCGTATCCCTTGCGGAAAAGCCTCTGGTCCTGTTGTCGCGCACCATGCGGCGTATCTCTCTGTTGTCCGTCGTAGGTATCCTGTTGTGTTCGTCAATGTTGAGCGCCGTTACCGCGCTTATATATATTTTGAATTTATCGCTGTTTGATATAGCGTACGAAAACTCGTCATTCAATCCGTGTATGCCTTCGACCACAAGGACCTCGTCGCTTTTTATGCTCAAACAGTTCCCGTTGTATTCCGGCACGCCTTTTTTAAAGTTGAACGTCGGTATTTCCACTTTATCGCCTTTCAGAAGCGCCGTCATATGCTTGTTGAAAAGCTCGACGTCAAGCGCCTGCAGACACTCAAAATCATATTCTCCGTTTTCATCCCTCGGCGTGAGCGATCTTTCAACGTAATAGTTATCGCAGGCTATCGGATGCGCTTTCAGTCCCACGTTTCCGAGCTGGATAGATAGCCTGTGTGAAAACGAGGTCTTTCCTGACGACGAAGGACCGGCTATCATTATAATACGGCGTCCCTCTTCTTTGATCTGCCTGGCTATCTGACCAATCTTGTGCTCCTGATACGCCTCGGAAGATAAGATTATATCAAGTCCTTTTCCGTTTGCTATCGCGTCGTTCAACGCCGCTACGGTCGGCACGCCGATATTCTTGCACCACTCTGTCGTCTGATACATGGTATCAAACAGTTTTTCCGGTATCTCCTCCCTGCCCGGTTCGGTCGGGCGGTTGTGATACGGGATTATGAGCATTATACCGTTATGAGACAGTTTAAGATCAAAAATATCAACGTATCCGGCGGACGGCGGCATATAGCCGTAAAAATAATCGATATAATTACCGAGACGGTAGATATTCGTAGTTGACGTGCGGCGGTAATGGAACAGTCTTTCCTTATCCGTCATACCGTGGCGCCGGAATATCTCAACGGCCTCGTCCGTCGGTATCTTGGTCTTTATGAATTTATCGTCGTTTTCAACGTAGCGCCTCATTGCGGCTTTTACTTCACCAAGCTTTTCTTCTGTTATCGCGTCGGCGTCGGAACCGTCCTTGAAGACGACGGTGAAATAAAGCGATTCCCCTACCGCGTATTCAAGCTTTAATTTGCGTATCGTTTTGCCGAAAACGTGCGCCATCGCGCGCAAAAACATCATAGTCGCTCCGCGCTCGTACGTTTTATGTCCGTCTCTGTCCCTTGTGGTTATGAAGGTCAGCTCTCTGTCCGCCATACCGAGACGCACAAGCTCCGTCTCGTCCGGTATTTCTTTATTCAATTCAACTATTTTCTGACCGAGCTTCGCAAGGATTATAGGCGCGTCGTATTCCGGCTGCACCTTCTTTGATACCGCCAAATACGTCTCGCCTTTTTCGGTTTTAAGTTCTTTGTTCTTATATATCAGCATTATATACGCCTCAATTTTATAATATCTTTAATGCTGTATTCATCATATCGTATAAATATGAATTTTTCAAGTAGTGTCGGCGCCTTCGACGACCCGCCCGTAGGGGCGATCATTGATCGCCTGTCATATAACGGGTACGCTTCCTTAAAATATTTACATAAAATATTTGTTTTCATATTGTAACAAATTCTGCTTTGTGATAAAATATTATCAGAAAACAAAGCGAGGTGATCTGTATGTTTATCTGTCCCGGATGCAGAAAGAAATTTATGATTCCGATATGTGAAAACTGCGGAAATACCGTTGAAAATCAAAACGGTATATGGCAGCTGACAGACGCACCGGATATTGTAACGACGGGCGAAGGCGATAAATATATCGGCTACGAACATATAGGCGGGGCTTTTTCCGGAAACCGCAAATATCTGATCGATGAAGGCGATACGCTGTTTGCGGAATATATCTCAAAAATTACCGGAGACGGTGTTTTTCTCGATCTCGCCTGCGGTGACGGGTGTTTAACCGTCCCTTGTGCAAAAAACGGTACGAAGATCATAGCAGGCGATATTTCAAACACTATGATGACGATCTTGCAAAAACGTGCAGGGAAAAACGGTATTTCGCTGCAAAACGTCACGCTCTGCCGTATGAACGCGCTTGATGTTTTGATAGAAGACAACAGCATTGACTCTGCCGTCGCAAACAGCGTCCTGCACCTGATCTCAAATCCTGAAAAAGTGATCGGCGAGATATATAGAGTTTTAAAACCCGGCGGACATTTTATCTGCAAAGACGACGCTCCCGGAAAAACAGCAAAGACAGGTGAAGAATTTGCGGATGAAAACACGGCGTTTATTCAGATCACAAACGAGATATACGCGTCGTACTGGACAAAACTGAATTCTGTGGGTATAACGGCAAAAAAATACAGTTGGAAATTTGACAGGGATACGGCGTGCCGTTCTTTATTCAGTACTGTTGAAACAAAGCGTATCGAGCGTAACAAGCCTTTCTTTAATAAACTTACAGATACATTTCTTCCCCGCTTCTCAGGCAAAGGCTTCTCCGATCAGGTAGACGTTCCCGACGATCTGCATAAAACCGTTATGGAAGAAGTGATGATAGAAATGCGCGGTAAATACGGTGAACTTATTGATACGATAGGGTATCACGGCGTTGAAAATGATATTTTGATATTTGATTATGTAAAATAGAAAAATAAACACAGTTGAAAAATCCTGTCGTAAACGGATTCGGTCGCGCGCGGCGTGAACCGCGCTTGGTCGCCGGCGGCTCTGAAGCGCCCCCGGCGCTTCATTCACTACCGCCGGTTCGTGTTCGTTATTCGCTTCGGATTTTATATAGCGGACTCCGCAGTTGAAAAATCCTCTTCGGATTTTTCATATGATTCGGTCGCGCGCGGCGTGAACCGCGCTTGGTCGCCGGCGGCTCTGAAGCACCCCCGGCGCTTCATTCACTACCGCCGGTTCGTGTTCGTTATTCGCTTCGGATTTATATAGCGGACTCCGTAGTTGAAAAATCCTCTTCGGATTTTTCAAGGGATTCGGTCGCGCGCGGCGTGAACCGCGCTTGGTCGCCGGCGGCTCTGAAGCGCCCCCGGCGCTTCATTCACTACCGCCGGTTCGAATCCCTCGTCTGTTATCCTCCATAGCAAAAGGGCAGGTGTTACCTGCCCTTTTGCTATGGAGCTAATGATGGGATTCGAACCCATGACCTGTTGATTACGAATCAACTGCTCTGCCAGCTGAGCCACATTAGCGTACTTGACTTTTTTTCTGTTTTGTGATACAATTGCATCAAGCGTGAATGATTATACCACTTTTTTTATGAATTGTCAAGATATTTTTCTCTTTTTTTATTTGTGAGGTGAGATTTTTTGAAACTTACTGAGCTGAATACCGTCAGAAATCTGTTAAACGAGTTTGAAGCGGCGCCGGACAAAAGGTACGGGCAGAATTTTTTGATATCCGAAAAAGTCGTAACAAACATAGCCGAAGGCTGCGGCGCAAACGAAAACGACGGCATACTTGAAATAGGTCCGGGCATAGGGGTCCTTACGCAGAAGCTGTGCGAAAGATACAAAAAAGTCGTATCCGTTGAGATCGACAATAAAATGGCGGCGATCTTAGGCAAAACTATGGCTGATCACGACAATTTCACGCTCATCTCAAACGATATTCTGAAAACCGATCTTGACAGTCTGCTCAAAGAACACTTTGACGGAATGCGCGTTACGGTATGCGCAAATCTGCCGTATTACATCACCTCTCCCATAATTATGTTTTTGCTTGAATCGGAAGTTCCTTTTGACAACGTTACCGTTATGGTGCAAAAAGAGGTGGCGGACAGGCTGACAGCAAAACCCGGCAGCGCGGACTACGGAGCCATAACTCCCGCCGTCAACTATTACGCTGACGTTCAAAGGTTGTTCACAGTTCCGGCCGGCTGCTTTTATCCCGCGCCCAAGGTCGATTCCGCCGTTGTAAGGTTCAAATTGAGAAAATTAACAGAATATGAACCAATAGACAAGGCGCTTATGTTTGAGGTTATAAAGTATGCTTTTCTGCAAAGAAGAAAGACTCTTTCAAACGCCTTATCTGCCGACAAACGCTTAAAAAAAGAGGATGTTGAGGAAGCGATAAAAATTTGCGGGCTTGATCCGCTTGTCCGCGGAGAGACGCTTTCCACGGCTGATTTCCGCCGTCTGAGCGACGCTCTGTACGCCAAGTTGTAAACGAACCGTGAATTTTCTGTCGAACGATTCTTTGTAAATTATAGTCGTTTCGTATTGACAAATCCGGCTTTTTGCTTTATTATGATTCCCGAAAATCATTCATCGGGAGAAACTGACTATGGACGCGTTATTGCCGAACAGCGATCTGATCAGAGCCGACACTCTGTACGGCAAATACAAAAACATAAGAGAACGGACCGTCCGTATTTACGGCACCGTAACAGTCCAATATTACCTTTTGAAAGGCAAAGCCATAGAAAGCGATAAAGACGTTTTCAGCATTCTTTGCATAGAGTTTGAAAAAGACACGGTAACGGACAGCGAATTTGTCTTTGACGTCGCGTCAAACGCGCGCGCAGCGGAGCGTATCTACGATATACTTTGCAGAAACACCGTGACGCCGTGCTGTCTTTTTGAAGTTCTTGACAGCCTGCTTTGTGAGTTGTTTTAACGACATTTTTACGGTCACATTTACATAAAATAACAGGGCCGCCGCAAAATCATTTGTTTTGCGGCAGTCCTTTTTTTCAGCCGTCACATTTGCCGCACCGCTCGTTTGAAAACTCGGATACGGGAAATTCCATATTGCGGAATACGGAGCAGGCGTCGTCCGATTCGGTAAACTGACATTCTTTTTCGGGGACCGAATATATCCTCGCGTCAAGCAGGTACTGTGCGGGTCTTTCAAGTCTCATTACCGAGAAAAGTCCGACGGAAACCACGAGCCTGCGTTCTCCCTGCGGAGCTAAATTGCCGATGCGCGACGCTACGCCCGCCGGGATGTCGCGCTCAGAGCCGCACGGGCAGTGATGCGGTACTCTGCGTTCTATTATCTTTGCGCCGAGCACTACCGGATCCGCCACCTCAAGCACGGCGGTCGGCAAAGACGAGACTCCGCAGCCGCATTTATTTGATTCCGGTATATCGGGCGCGCCGGAGCAGAAACCGTCCGTATTGGGGTCTGATCTGAAGACGGACGCGCCGCCCTCTCCGCCGTAAAGCACCGTGCGCTTGTCGCAAACGCAAAGTCCCTCTATTATCTGCCTGTTCGTCATATTGACGCAGCATTCAAACGTCATTCTTATATATATGCGCGCGTCAATGCGGTAAAATCCGTTATTGAAAGGGACCGGGTCAACGCTTATATCCGCGGCGGCGATCTCAGCCGAGCAGCAGCGCACGTTTGTTGAATGTTCAACTATATCTCTGCCGTAATCGGTCAGAAATACCGCCGTATCCTCAAAGCAGTCCTTGTCGCGGCAGCTGTCAAATATCCTGTTTGTGTCAATATACGCGCTTGCGCGATCCTGACAACCTCTGTTATCTGTCATATCATCCTCCGTATAAAAAGTTTTTTATCATCCTTCACCTCTATTATACGGAGCTTTACTGTATTGTGTTACTGTACCTCTGTCTGCAAAAACGTCGGTTTTGTAAGGCCGAACAAGATCTTTATGAAATCCTCTTTGTAAGGTATGAATTCGCCGCTTCTTATCATATCAAGCACGGTATCACAGTCTGCCCATTTTACGTCTCTTACCTCTTCCGGCTGAAGTCTGAGCGTGTTTATATCAACGTCTTTTACAAACACGAAAAAGTCGTCAAATCCGCGGTCGAACGCGAGGGTCACTATAGGTCTTATATTTGAAAAATCAACTTTTAAACCTATTTCTTCCTCTAATTCGCGCTGCGCCGCTTCCCTGCCGTTCTCACCCGCCACAGCGCTGCCGCCTACCGTCAGATCCCACTGACCGGGATAACCGCTTTTGAAAAACTGCCTTTGCTGTATCAGCATTTTGCCGTCGCCCGACAAAATGACGATATGCACAACGCGGCGGTATTCACCCTCTTCAAACGGTATGCCGCGCGGTTTTGTTTTGCCCGTGGGCAGACCGTTCATATCAAGGATATCAAACAGCTCGTTCGTTTCCGTTTTGACAGTCTTCTGATACGCGAGGCGCTCCTCGCCGTTTTGCAGATAAATTATACCGCAGTATTCAAAGCCGTTTTTTAAAAGCGTTTTCTGCATAGGGATATTGTCTCTATGCGTATCTATCCGCACGCTTCCGCAGAAGGACAGCGCAAAGTCAAAGCACAGACCGGCAACGCCTTTGCCGTGACAGTCTTTTGACACGGCTATCCTGTGCACCGCTCTGTACGGTCCGTCGTCCTTCCATTTGCCTTCGTATATTTTCTCATACGTCGGCTCCGGCGTATCCATGCAGCAGAAAACGCAGGCGATCTCTCCGCCGTCCGCCGCGACGTACAGGATACCGTTGTCTATATCGGATCTTATATCCGCTTCCGCGGGATAACCACCCGTCCACTGCTTCATATTCCCGCTCTGCCGCATAAAAGCGCGAGCGTCTTCATATATTTGTTTTATGGTTTCTATTTCTTTATAAACCGCTTTTCTTATTACCATATCTTAAACCAACTTTCTGTGGATAAATGAATTATATAATATATTTAATAAAATGTCAAGTATTGGCATTGACTTTGAATAAAATTTGTGGTAATATATATGTGAAAAATGACGAAAAAAGGATACCGGATATATGGTTATTAGATATGCAGGCAGCGAAGATATTGAGCTGTTATCGGAGTATGACGACGATATTTCACCGGAAGAGTTGGAAAAATCAATCACATCGCAAAAAGTGATCGTATTATTCGAAGACGGCCGTTTTGTCGGATGGTTAAGGTACAATCTTTTCTGGGACAACATACCGTTTATGAATTTGCTTTACATCCTTGACGGCGAAAGAGGCAAAGGTTACGGCAGGCAATTAGTATCATTCTGGGAGAAAGAAATGTCGGATAAAGGGTATGGATTTGTATTGACGTCCACACAGTCAGACGAGGAGGGTCAGTTCTTTTACAGAAAGCTCGGATATATTGACAGAGGGTCGCTGCTCTTGCCTGACGAACCGCTTGAGATTATTTTTTACAAAAAGATTTAAACGGAGCATATAATGAACGATAATAAAGCGCCAATCGGGCGCAGATATAAAGAAGTACCGGTAAAGTCCGCGATACCGATATGGTGCGCGGCTACCGTGTGGCTTTTTGCGGCTGTATTCATACCGTTTTACAGCGTTTGGCACATAATAATCATAGCGCTGATATCGGCGGCTGTCGGGATAACGGTTAAGCTCGTTTTGCCGAAAGAAACGCGGCAGGTCGAAGTGCCCTTCGCCTCCGGCAATTTTGCGCTTGACGGCATAGTACAGGAGATAGACCGGGCAAACGACGCGCTTGAAAACGTGAGAAAAAGCATATCAGCCGATTCTCCGTCCGCGGCGGATAAGATATACGGCATTTGCGAACAGATCGAAAAAATAAGGCAGGCGCTGATAAATTCACCGGACGATATAACGAGCGTACGCAGATTTATCAATTATTATCTGCCGACGACGGTAAACCTCGCCGAAAAATATCAGAAGGCTCTGGAGGCTAAAAGCGAGGGTGAAAACGCGCAGAGGACGCTTTCTTCCATTGAAGCCGTGTTTGATCAGATAAAACAGTCCTTTGAAAAACAGCACGACGCGCTGTTTGCAGACGACGCGATGGACGCGTCCGCCGAGATCAAAGTTCTTGAAACGATGCTGCAAAGAGATAACCTGAAATAATAATTTGAAAGGAATATAAAACAATGTCAGAAGAGATCAAATTAACGCTCGATCCGTTTGGAGTAAAGGAAGCGGAAAAAATAGCACAGCAGGACATTCCGGAGGAACAGAAGCTCGCGGAGCTTTCGGAGCTTACCTCCGCGAACCTTACCGAAGAAGAAAAAGCGCAGATAGCTGAATTTGCACAGCAAATAGACATATCGGACACGGCGTCCATACTGCAGTACGGCGCCGGATCACAGCAGAAAGTGGCGGATTTTTCCGATTCCGCGCTCAAAAACGTACGCACGGAACAGCTTGGCGAAGCCGGCGAGATGATAGCAAAGCTCGTGGGCGAGTTAAAGACGTTCAACAAGGAAATAGACGGCGCAAGCAAATTTTCCCTTTTCAAGAGCATAAAGAAAAAAGCCATAACGCTCAAAGCAAAATACGATAAATGCGAGGTCAGCGTAAACGACATAGTCACGGTGCTTGACGGACATCAGGTAACGCTTCTGAAAGATATAAACATACTTGACCAGTTATACGACAAGAACCTCGTCAATTTCAAAGAGCTTTCAATGTATATCTTAGCCGGCAAGCAGAAGCTGAAGACGGAGCGTGAGACCACGCTTGTCGAGCTTCAGAAAAAAGCCGAGGAATCCGGTCTTGCCGATGACGCGCAGAAAGCCAACGATTACGCCGCCATGTGCGACAGATTTGAAAAGAAGATATACGATCTTGAGCTTACGCGTATGGTCTGCATACAGATGGCTCCGCAGATACGCCTCGTTCAGAACAACGACAGCGTTATGAGCGAAAAGATACAGTCCACCATAGTGAACACCATACCGCTGTGGAAGAGCCAGATGCTTATTGCGCTCGGTCTTGCACATTCCGAGCAGGCTTTGCAGGCTGAACACGCCGTAAACGAGATGACGAACGAGCTGCTTAAAAAGAACGCGGAAAAACTGCATCAGAGCACGGTCGGCATCGCAAAAGAGGCGGAACGCGGTATAATAGACATAGAAACATTAACACATACTAACCAGGAGCTTATTTCGACTCTGGACGAAGTGCAGAAGATACGCGAAGAAGGTCACGACAAGCGTATCGCCGCGGAAGCGGAGCTTGCGCGTATTGAAACAGAGGTCAAAAACAAGCTTTTAGAGATAAGGAAATAAATGAAGAAATTTTTCAAGTACAACAGGGCCGCCGCCATCGGCGTCCTGGTACTGACGGTTCTGCTCGGCATATTCGGCGGTGTGAACCGCACCGTTTATTCGTATAAGAATAAAGCGGAAAAGGCTTTTTCGTCGTCGGATGATTCCGCCTCGTCGGACTTAAAAAAATACGCCGCGTTCGCATCGCAGCTCTCATCTGTCGCAAAGGCGAACGGCTGTAATACCGACGCGCTGGATCAAAGCATAGCCGCGCTTGATACGGATTCTCCGTTTGCGGAAAGCGGCAAAGCCGTATCCGGCATAGTTTCATCCGCTTCCGTGACGTATAACGAGCTTGCGGCAAAAAAAGACGTTGACGAACAGCAGTCAAGGTCCGCAAAATCTTATTACTACGAAATGGATTCGATCCTCACGCGGCTGCAGAACAACAGCGAATACAATAAAGCGGCGCAGAAATACAATAAAGCGAAAAACTCTTTTCCGGCAAATTTACTTACCGGCAAGCAGCCGGACGCGGCGGTGTTTGACAAATGAAAAACAGAAAACGTGCAGCCGCGCTGATACTTGCCGCTCTTACGGTGCTTATTCTTCTCTGCTCCTGCGGCAGAAAGAAAACAAGTGATATACCCGACCCGACTGACGCATTTTACGTTTACGACGCGGCAGAGGTACTTGACAGCGATACGGAAGAGTATATTATAGGCAAAAACGCGGACTTATACAAAAAATGCGGCGGGCAGATAGTCGTCGCCTGTATAAATACAACGGGCGCGGCGGATATCAAAGATTACGCGGCCGATATGTTCAATAAATGGGGCATAGGCTCAAGCTCGCGCAACAACGGCATACTTATCCTTCTGTCGATCGGCGAGGACGATTACTGGGTACTGCAGGGCGAAGGGCTTGAAGATCTTATTCAGTCCGGCACGCTGAAACTCATGCTCGATACGGATCTTGAACCGTTTTTTGCAAAAAAACAGTACGCTGACGGAGTTCGCACGCTGTTTGATTCGCTTATAGCGGAGTTTGAGCAGATATATTCGATCAGCGTCGCACAGCTTTCGATCAACTCCGTGGGCAGCTATACTCCGGAGGAGGCAGATACCGCCGCGGCGGAGTCCGGCAAATTCAGTTTATGGACGCTGATCAAGACTGTTTCGGGCATTGTGGTGGCTGTAGCGGTCGCAGTGATCATAATCGTAATAATTATAACGATAGCCGTAACGGTATTTATAATCATCGCTTCCGTATTCAGCTCCGGCGGCGGAGTAAGGCCTCCGCGCAGCACCTTCAGAGGCGGGATAAATATAAATCCTCATACGTTCCGGCCGCGTAACACGTACCACGGCGGTAATTTCAACTTCGGCGGGACGCATCACAGCGGAGGATTCAATTTCGGCGGCTCACACCACAGCGGAGGCTCCTTCGGCGGAAGTCACGGAGGATTTTCAGGCGGTTCTCATCACAGCGGCGGAGGCGGATTCTCCCGCGGAGGCGGCGCAGGAAGAAGATAAAAGGATACTCAAATGGCAGATCTGAACGGATTTATTTACACGGAACCGAAAAGAAAGTATTATAAAGAATATCTTTCGGCGTGCCGTGAAGCGATCGAAAATAAGGATACGGAATGGACTCCGGTAAAGCCGGAAAATCTCAGCCGTTTCCGTTTTTACGCGCCCAAAATGTATAAACACATGAAAAGCGGTAAAGGTCTGCCGGAGGATTTCCCCGTAACGTACACATACTGGTGCTTTAAAAATAATACGTTCATAGGCGAATGCCAGATAAGGCCGTATTTAAAAGGCGAAGCTGTCAAAAGTATAGGTCATATAGGTTATTCCGTACGTCCTTCCCTGCGCGGCAAAGGATACGGGCAGATGATGCTCGGCTTTGCGATCAGAAAACTCTGCGAATTCGGCGTTTATCCCGTTTTCGCCGTATGCCATAAAGATAATTCCGTTTCATATCACTGTCTGTCAAAAGCGGGCTTCAGGCGTGCGGAAGAGCATCCGGACGAGTTCGGCGCCCAGTCGTACGTCTACGAGCTGCGTTACGAAAAGGACGGAGATATGATACATCCGTGCGAGATATCGTGCGGCGCCGTTGTCTACACGGTGATAGACGGCAATATAAAATACGCGCTGATACGTTCGTTTACAGGCGATCAGGGTTTTCCGAAAGGTCATACCGAGGGAGACGAGACCGAAAGCCAGACGGCCCTGCGCGAGATAAAAGAGGAAATAGGCGTTGACGCAACGCTGCTTGACGGCTTTTACGAGCAGACGGCGTTTTATCTGCCGAGAAAACGCAACGTGCTGAAGCGCGTCACGTATTTCCTTGCATATTACGAAAATCAAAAGCTCGTTCCTCAGCAGGCGGAGATAGCGGACGTAAAGCTTATGGATTATGAAACGGCGATCGGCGTCCTTCGTCACGAGGATTCAAAATCACTTTTATACAAAGCGAACGAATACATAACGGAGAATATGCAATGATAAAACCGAAAAGACTGAGACCCGGCGACAAAGTCGCCGCAGTTTCTTTATCCGCCGGCTCTCTCGGCGAAGAAAAGCTCATACATAAATTTGATATAGCAAAAAGCAGATTTGAAGAATACGGCATTGAGCTTATCGCCATGCCGCACGCGTTGAAAGGCAGAAAATATGTTTACGGGCATCCGGAGGATCGCGCCGCCGATCTGATGCAGGCTTTCTCAGACCCGGAAATAAAAGCGGTGATCTGCGCCATAGGCGGCGACGATACGGTAAGACTTTTACCTTATATAGATTTTGACGTGATAAGAAACAACCCTAAGATATTTACGGGTTATTCCGATACCACGTCAAATCATTTTATGATGCACAAAGCCGGGCTGGTTTCATATTACGGCGGCAATATAATGTGCGATTTCGGCGAATACGTAGAGATGAATCCGTATTTCAAAGCTTCTTTTGAAAATACGCTGATAAATCCGCGGCCGAGCCTTGATATACCGTGCAGCGAATTTTACGCCTGCGAGTGTGACAGGGTACACTGGGGCATTGAGAACATGGATAAGAAACCTAACCTGCATAAAAACAAAGGCTACGAGATTCTCCAGGGTCACGGCAAGGCAACGGGCGAGCTAATGGGCGGCTGTGTTGAAGTCATAATGATGATCGCCTTTACAAGTCTGTGGAGAGACGTTGACTGGCGCGGCAAGCTGCTTTTGCTTGAGACGAGCGAAGACGATATGCCGCCGGATTATCTTTTGTGGACGCTGCGCGGAATGGCGGCGGACGGAATGTTTGATAAAATAAACGGCATAGTAATGGGCAAGCCGGACTATGAGGATAAATACGAAAAATACAAAGAAGCAGTAAAAACAGCGCTGTTTGAAGCCGGCAGACCCGACCTTCCCGTTTTATATAACGTAAACGTCGGTCACGCGTATCCGATAGGGATACTGCCGCTCGGACTGAAATATGAGATAGACTGCGAGAACAGGCGCTTCACATTGCTTGAGCCGGCAACGGAATAATTACGAATCAAGGATAAGATATGTACAAAAGACTTGTTGACGTTCTTCAAGGACGTGAGGACAATTATCTGCTGCCGTTTTACTGGCAGCACGGAGATCACAGAGATAAGATCCCGGAGCAGATAGAGCGTATATACAAGAGCGGCTGCCGCGCGCTCTGCGTTGAGTCGCGCCCGCACAAGGATTTCTGCGGTCCGGACTGGTGGGCGGATATGGATATTATCATATCGGAATGCAAAGCCCGAGATATGAAAATCTGGATACTTGACGACGACCATTTCCCGACCGGTCACGCAAACGGCGCGGTAAAAGCTCATCCGGAAATGCGCAAATGGATGCTTTATGAGCGGCATACGGACGTTGCCGGTCCTCTTGACGACGCGCTTATGATAACGGAGGACGAAGGCGAAGATCACATACTTATCGGCGCTTATATTTATCCGCGCACGGATAAAGGCGAGGGGTGTCTTCCTGAACCTATCGACGTCAAAGCCCGGATAAAGGACGGTTTTCTTCACTTTTCCGTACCGGAAGGAGTATACCGCATATTCTTTTTTTACAAATCAAGACGCGGAGCGTCACACAACGACTACGTCGATATGATCCGTCCGGGATCCGTACGTTTACTGATAGACGCGGTATACGAGCCGCATTACGCGCGCTATAAAGAGCATTTCGGTAAAACTGTTGCCGGATTTTTCTCGGACGAGCCGTTTTTCGGCAACACCTGGTCCGGTCCGCATTCGACCGATCCCGGTATGTATACTCATACCGTGGGTATGCCCGGTCTCGCACTGCCGTATAACGAGCGTGTCCTTGACATGATGAAGGATGCTCTCGGCTATGATCCTTTGCCCTATTTTCCCGCTTTGTGGTTTTATCTGGGCGAGAAAACGGGCGACGTACGCCACGCTTATATGGACGCGGTGACAAAGCTGTACCGCGACTGTTTCACAAGGCAGTTGGGCGACTGGTGCGAAGCGCACGGGGTGCAGTATATCGGTCATATTATAGAAGACATGAACGCCCACGCGCGGCTCGGCTGCAGCGGCGGCCATTATTTCCGCTCGCTTGACGGTCAGCATATGAGTGGCATTGACATAGTTCTGCACCAGATGATCCCCGGATTGTCGGATCATATACATACTGCGAGCACTTTCGGAAACAACGCAGATCCCGAGTTTTTCGACTACGTTTTAGCAAAGTTAGCGTCGTCGTTTGCGCATATAGGCACGCAGACGAAAAACCGCGCGATGTGCGAGGTTTTCGGCGCTTACGGCTGGGCTGAAGGAACGCCGCTGATGAAATGGCTTATAGATCATCTGCTCGTGCGCGGCGTAAACCGTTTCGTACCTCACGCGTTTTCTCCGCAGTTCCCCGACCCGGACTGTCCGCCGCATTTCGGCGCGGAGGGCGTCGATCCGCAGTTTGAGGGATTTACAAAACTGATGGATTATACGAACCGGGCGGCGCATCTGCTTTCCGGCGGAGTACACAGAGCGGACGCGGCGATACTTTACCACGCTGACGCGGAATGGTATAACGGCGTCGGCGGCGCGATGCTGACGCAGGTCCCGGCGAAAACGCTCTGTGACGAGCATATAGATTTTGACATACTGCCCGCGGACTGTTTCATAAACGCCGGCAGCCGCGTTTTTGAAGCGGCGGTTAAAGATAATACGCTTTGCATAGGCAAACAGCGGTATAAATGCCTGATCGTCCCGGCGGCGAAAAAGCTGCCGGAAAAGCTTGAAAAAGCTCTTTCAGATCTGCAAAACAAAGGTCTTGCCGTTATACGCATGACTGAAGAAACGACGAAAGACGATCTGATCTCGGCATTTGATAAATGCTCTGAGCGCGATATAAAAGTTGACGGGGATTTCCCGTATCTGCGCTGTGTCCACTATACGGACGGCAGCGCCGAGATATATATGTTTGTAAACGAGAGCGTCGCAAAGCCGGTGAAAACTTCGGTATTTATCCGCTCCGCAAACGGTATAAAGCGCGGCGCGGCGCTTGATATGTTGAACGACAAAAAATACGCCGTTGCGTTAAACGGCGGAAAGTTTGAACTTGATCTGTCGCCGTATCAGTCCGTTATCGCCGTTTTTGACCGCGGCGACGAAGAACTTGACGGGCTTGAGCCGGAGAGCAAGGTTGAAAAATATAAAAAAGCCGAACTGCTCTTCAAAATCGAGACCGCGCCGTATACGGATATGGATAATTATACCGTTTTCGCGGACGGCGTAAGCTCGGATGAACTGCCCGATATAACGCCCGGATTTTCCGGCAGGATACGCTATACCTGCAAATTTGAAAAACCCGAAGGCGTATGCGGGATAGATCTGGGTTTTGCCGGACAAACGACGCACCTTTTCTGCAGCGGCGTCGACCTCGGCGTCCGCATCTGCCCGCCGTACAGCTACGATCTGTCAACCGCTTTGCGCGAGGGCGAAAATGAAATGGTTATTGAGGTATCAAACACGCTTGCAAACGCGCTGCACGACGGTTTTTCCGCATTTTTGCCGATCCCCGCGTCGGGATTGAAAGGACCGGTGGAATGGTTGAAGAAAATTAAGAATTATGAATTATGAATTCAGAATTAAAGGGAGCTTCCGCTCCCTTTTTTATTTTGCCAAAACTCTGAAAAGCTCCTGCATCAGCGGGTCGCGGTGGATGTGAGTAACGCGGCACATGAAATGTCTTCTGTTGTCATACGCGTACTGATGATCGTATTCGGGGATAGGCGTATGTATTATTTCGGATAACATAAAGCGTCCGCCGTCGTTTAAAAGCCACGCCGCCGCCGTCACGTCCCATATGATCCTGCTCCATACTCTGCCTTTTGCGTATTCCTCCGCCGCTTCCGTCGTATGCTTTACAAGATAGTCGCAGAGCGCGTTTTTGCCCTTTAACCAGTAATCGAGTTCCGGACCCGATACGTAAAACGCCGAAACGACGCCCATGCACGGCAGCTGTACCAGCGGACAGCCGCTGCCGAAAACGACTCTTGCCGCGGCTATATCCTGCATCATATTGAATTCGTTAGTATCTATCCAGGACGTATAGTGACCGCCGAGCCAGACGACAACGATATTATCCGCTATCTCCGGTCTCATCAAAAGCGCCGAAGCGACGTTCGTTATACAGCCTATTGCAACGACGTAAAGCGGTTTTTCCTTGCTGTACTGCATTGCAAGCCCGCATAAATGGCGCGCAGCGGGACTTTCTGCAAACGTCTTTTCATCCGGCAGATATTCTCTGCTTCCCTTATATACGTTTTTCTTCATCTCCTCGTCGCCTATGAGCGTCAGCAGATTCATTATCTCATCGTAGCTTTTCTCCATTCCGTCCTCGGGCGAAGATGAATTGGAATTGAAAAACGGGCAGGCGTATATCGCTTTTACGTTCGTTTTTTCATGCTTTACGAGAAGTGACAACGCAAACTGGTCGTCTATCTCGTTATATGTATCCGTATCGAGGACGCAGTCGACTGTTCCCGACGGTACGGTCAGATTTTTTAATCTTTCGGCTTCTGTCATTTTGTTTCTCCTTATGTTTTTTGTTTATTTTATCATAATTTATTTTTTTAGTCAATAAAAAACGGAAAATATCTTTACTTTTTATATTTTTTGTGATAAAATGATTTTAGAAAGTGAGGGATATAAAGATGAACTTCAAACGTATTCTTACAGTTTTTGTACTTTGCGCAACGGTCATTTCTTTTGCCGCGTGCACAACGCAGACCGAAACGACCGAAACCGAGCCTGTGACGGACACCGAAACAGAAGCCGCCGCAACGGAGACGGAAACTGAAACCGAGACGGAAACGGAAACAGAGACAGAGCCTGTTGATACGACGCCGGAAACGGTATACGCCGGCATGGATTCCGGTATCGTGCGCGACGGCACGCCGAAAAAATACTTTTGTCTGTGTTTTGACGACGCTACGCAGCAGGATCTGAAGATAATAGAGACCTGCAAAAAGTATAATTACTACGACGTGACGTTCTTTATAAGCACGGGTCTGTACGGTGTTGACTGGTCGTCCGCCGTCGGCGTTCCCCACGTGCGTTTTACGAAAAAAGAAGTTGAATCCGGCATTTACGACGGATTTGACCTTGCGGTACATACGCTCAATCATCTGCCGCTCGACCAATATCAGAACAACGTAAAAAAAGTAGCTAACGAAATAGAAAAAGACGCGAAAAATATATATAAACTTACCGGTATTTATCCCGTAGTCATGGCGTGGCCGGGCGGAGATCCCAACGTGACGCGCGAGCTTATGAAGATAGCGTATGAAAACACGTCCATAAGACTCGGACGCGGCACCAAGTCTACGCACAACTTTAAACTGCCGACGGAGTTTTTGTGGCTTGAACCCACGGCTGAGATAAGCGAAGCGACGCTGTTTTCCGATTTTCAGAAATTCCTTGACGCGGAATGCACGGAAGATATGCTGTTCTTCTGCTGGGGACACGGCTATGAGCTGGATATTTACCACAGCTATGACAAGCTTGACAAATTCATAAAAATGGTCACAGAGGCAGAGGGTATAGAACTTGTGACTGTCTCCGAGTTTTATCAGCTTTTCAAGGACGAGATACCCGCCGTTATTCTGGACGAACAATAAAAACCGGAGGGATATATGAAAAAAACATTTTTAAGAGCCGTATCCGCGATACTCTGTGTCGCGATATCGGCGGCGACGCTTATCAGCGTGAACGCCGCGGAAAACGTTGCCGGTGACATAAACCGCGACGGCGAAGTCAACAACAAGGACGTCGTTGCGCTTTTCCGCCATCTGAGCGGCGATAAAACGGAAGTTGACGAAAGAGCCTGCGACACCAACGGCGACGGCGAAGTTGACAATAAAGACGTTGTGGCTCTTTTCAGATACGTAAGCGATCCCGCGTATGAAATATCATACGGTACGGAAGAAAACCCCGATACGGATACGGCAGAGACGGAAGAGCTGACGGAAGAACAAACGACAGATACGACGGAAACCGAACAGATAAGCGAAACGGAAGAGACAGCAGACGCCGACTCGACCGATGAGGACACAACGGAAGCTGAAAGCGAGACTGTTACAGAGACTGAAGAAGTATCCGAAGAAGAATCCGTAACCGAAGAGTCGTCCGATACAGAATCCGAGACTGCGGAACCTCCGGTAGTATACGATAACGTATTTACGGAATGGGACGATTCCGTTATCAACACTTTCTCCTCGCTGAAACAGACAGATCTTCAGCTCAAAAACAACGGTATAGCGCTCAAATACACGGGAACGGGCTCCAGCGCAGACCCGCGCTTTACACTTGACGTTGCCGAATATGCGAGGATCAAGAATAAACGCTCTTTGACCGGAGCAGACGCCAATTATATCGTTTTAAAGCTCAAATCAACGACAGACGGTGATTTTCAGCTTTACGGCAAAAAAACGACCGACGGTTCAAAGACCGTGTCATACATACCGAACGGCGACGATCTGCGTTATATATTATTCGATATGACGTCAACAAAAGTCGTAAAAGATGAAAAGCTCTCCACGCTGCGCTTTGACTGGGGATGCAGCAAAACGAAAACGGGAGCCGAGGCGACGATTACCGAAATAGGCTTCTTTGAAACGCTTGACAAAGCGCTTGAATATACGGACTCTATAGCCGGCACGCATTCCGGCATAGTGCGCGACGGCACGCCGAAAAAATACGTCACAATGAGTTTTGACGACGCGACGCAGCAAGACTTAAAAGTTATTGAGATATTGAAAAAATACGGTATAGACAAAGCCACGTTCTTTATAAACACGGGACTTTGCGGCGCAGACTGGACTGCGTATGTTGGCGTATCTCACGTACGTTTTACAATGGATGAATTAAAGACCGGTATTTATAACGGCTATGATCTTGAAAGCCATACGCTTAACCATCCTTCAATGAAACAATATGACTCCGATCCGGCATCTGTAAAAAGGGAATGTATGCAGGACGCTCTCAACATCTTTAACCTTACGGGTATTTATCCCGCGGGCATGGCGTGGCCCGGCGGGACCGGTGACCAGACGCAGACAACGAGAAAACTCGTATATGAGAATACGAATCTGAGATTTGCGCGGGGAACTGTTTTCCAGAACAGCCTTAAAGCACGCTATAAGCTGCCTAAGGAATTTCTTTTGTGGGAACCGACGAATACCATGTCCGACAGTTCGGTATTGTCGCTTTTCCAGAATTATCTGAAAAGAGAATGTACCGAAGATATGCTCTTCTACGGCTTTTCACACGGATTTGAATTTGACGCGCACGACACGTGGGGCGTTTTTGAACAGTTTATTCAAATGTTATCAGAAGCGGTAAAAGACGGAAAGGTAGTTCTTGTTACAAACGCGGAATTCTATCAGCTCTTCAAAGACGAGATACCGGCGTATATTCCGGCTGAATGAGGATAAAATGAGCAAATATTACACTTTCAGTTTTGACGACGGAGTGACTCAGGATATCGCCGTCACAAAGATTTTCAGAAAATACGGTTTTTACGGCTGTACGTTCTTTTTAAACACCGGGCTTCTGGGCGCAAGCTGGCCGTGGGTGGGCGAGCAGTTCGGCAGACCCGACGTCACGCATCTGCGTTTTACCGAAGAGCAGCTGAAAACCGGCATTTACGACGGTTTTGACGTTGCGGTGCACACGCTTCACCACCCCTCTCTGTCGTATTACGATGATACGCCGGAGAAAATAACGGAAGAGGTGCAGGAGGATGCGAACAACATAAAACGCATCTTCGGCTGTTCCCCCGTAGGTATGTCGTGGCCGGGAGGCGAGTTTCAGTGTACGGAAAAGACGATAAAAACGATACTTGAAACGACCGATATAAGGTACAGCCGCGGAGTTGAATCGACGTACGATTACAGACTGCCGGACAACTTTATGATCTGGCGTCCGACCTGCTCTTTTTCCGATGAAAGAGTGCTTGAGCTCGCCGAAAAATTCATTTCGCTGAAAACAAATGAAGACGCGCTGTTTTACGTATGGTGTCACGCGTACGAGCTTGACTTCAACGACTCGTACGGCAAGCTTGAGACTTTAACGAAAATGATGACGGAAGCAACCGGTATAAAATGCGTGAACAACACGGAATTTTATAATCTTTTTAAAGCAGAAAAATGAAAAAAAGTATCAGATTTATAATCCTTTCAATAATATTATTTGCCGTATCCGCGGGTGCTTTCGCGCCCGCGGCGGCTGTCAGCAGCGGAGGAACCGAGATGAGCGATATTTCAAATACGCCAAAAACCGATTTTGATTTCAACAAAAATATACTTATATCCATATTCTGGCCGCCCACGTCCGAATATATAAACGACGAGCAGTATAAGTATATGGCGGACGCGGAGATTGACTGGGTACTTGGCACAGGAGACGGCATAGGCTCAAAAGCGGATCAGCTGAAAATGCTTGAACTTTGCAGTAAATACGGTATAGGAATGTGCGTGGGCGACGACCGCTTTGGCGGAAATCTGCTCAAATACAAGCCGGAAAAAATAAAAAAACTCGTAGATGAATACAAGGACGTACCGGGCGCGTACGGTTATTATATGCTTGACGAGCCATATAACGCCAACACTTTCATAGACGCGTACAAAGCGCTGAAGGAGGCCGATCCAAAAGGGTATATGCATCTTAATTTCCTGCCGGGGCACGCGTACGCTTCATACGAGATATACGAAAGTCAGATGAACGACTGGCTGCGGCTCTGCGCCGGCGCGGGATATCCGCAGGAATACATAATGTACGATATGTACCCGTTCCCGCTTGAAAAAGGCAGCGTATCATGGACGCCTATGCTGAAAAACCTTGAATCCGTAAGGAAAGTGGGTTTAAAAAACAACGTCAAGACTGCCATGTATATACAGTCCGTATCTCAGACCGTCGCTTTCCGTTCGCTTGACCGCGAGGAAACGCTGTTTGAATTCAATATAGGACTTGCTTTCGGTATAAAGCAGTTTTCATATTTCACATGGTTTACACCGTACAACAGAAACGAGCCGTTTGACGACGGCATCATAACGCACACCGGCGTACCGAACGAAAAATATACGTTCATTTGTGAAATTGACAAAATGGTACACAACGTAGGCAAAACTCTGATAAACCTTGACGCGTACGAGGTGTACGAAACGTCGGATACGCGCGGCGCCATTGAGCTTTTGCCGGACGGTTTCTTTGTTCATCCGACGAAGAAAAGCGATCTTACCGTGTCGTATTTAAAAGATAAGACCACCGGCAGAAATTACTGCATGGCGGTAAATAATTTCTTTAACAAAAAACAAAACACCGCGCTTAAATTTGACGATAGTATAACCTCTTTGCAGTACGTTTCATACGAAGACGGGCAGTTATACGATCTTCCTATGGAAAACGGCGAAGTAAAACTGAACCTCGGCAAAGGCGAAGCGATCATCATGGCTTTACCCGAGGGCTACGACTACTGCGCAAATAAAGAAAATTCTTACGCGCCGGGGGATGACCTTGCAAAAGACGCGCTTATAACGTGTTCATCATCCGCCGGAGCAAACGGCTGGTATATGGACAATTTAAACGATGGCAAACGCTTTGCGAATTCCGCTGTAAACGGCTGGCAGTCGGCAAGCAAGACGGGACTTGACACAATAACCGTGGATCTCGGACAGACGCTTGAATTCAACCGGATAGATCTGTACCCCGCGGGTGCGGCGGAAGGGTACGGAAGCCATATGCCCGGCGGCTTTACCGTCAGTTATTCCGAAGACGGCGAAACGTGGCGCGATATTGCAAAAGCGACCGGCCTTAAAATACACGACAACAGCGCTCCGTCGCTTAAATTCAATAAAGTTTCGGGCAGATACGTCAAGATAGAGATAACTGAATGCACGGGCAAAATATCGGAGCTGTGCGAAATTGAGATCTATAACGACGACGGAACGCTGCCCGGCACGGAAGTATATAAATACGGTATGAAAGAACTTGACACGGGCGGAGATCCCGTAACTTACAACGGCGGAAATATTGCAAAAGGCAGGCCCGTTACGGTATCTTCATATCCGGAAAGTCCGGACTACGTAACGTGGGGCTGGTCGCCCGATTTTTTGACGGACGGCAATAAGAACAACGGCTGGACGAGCAACGTAAAGGTCCATTTCGGCAGTGAAAACGCAAACGAATACGCGATAGTTGACCTCGGGGACGAGTTCAGTATCGAAAAAATAGAAATATTCAAAAACGGCTGCTGGCCCAAGGATTTCACAGTCAGCGTATCAAGCGACGGTAAAGGCTTTACGGATACAGCAACAGAAAAAAACAGCAAGGAACCGAAAAAGTCGTATATAACGGAGCCGGAGAACGTGCACGGCAGATTCGTAATGATAAACGCAACGAAGCTGCGCGGAACGGACGCGGACGGATTCATGCTGCAGTTAGGTGAGATAGAAGTCTACGGCAAACCGTATATAGACCGCGAGGCCGCTGATGAAGCGGTAAAGCTGTTTACCGGTAACGGCGGCGATGAAAACAGCGCGGCTTTCAAAGCGGTAAAAGATGCGCTTGAAAACGAATTTACAACGCAGAAAGAGCTTGATATACTTATAAAAACCATGCTTTCCGAAGCCGGCGTAACCGAAGCCGACACAGCGGCGGAAACAGCCGATGAGCAGACAGCCGCAGAGTATGAATTTGAATACTTTACCGAATCTGCCGAGCCTGCCGAAACGGAGACCGATACCGCGCCGGAACAGACGTCAGAGGAAGAAGAAACACAGGAAGACAGCAGGCGCAATACGCTGAAAACAGGTGTTATGATAGGCGCGGCGCTCGCAGCGGCGGCTTTATTGACCGCGGGCGTTATTTACCTGATAAAAAAGGCAAAAAAGTAAAACTTTGGCAAAATTACCTTTTTTAAATATATTTATATATAAAATTAAAACCGGCTTCTCGCCGGTTTTTTACAAAATTCATCATTTCATTATAAAATAAACATAATTATGAGTTATTATATAGGGTGATGTTTAGGAGGATTATACGATGCGAATGAAGTTTTTATGGGCTTGCATCTTCGGAGTGCTGCTTACGGCGTTCACTGTTTACGCCGCGCTTGACACTTTTGTCATAGCCCGTGAATTAGATGTACCGCCGCAGCCTGAAAGAATAACAAGACCGGTCACCACAGTTACGGATGAACCCGAGACCGACACCGAGATAGATACGGACGCCGTTACCGAAACAGAGACCGACACAGAAACCGAATCTGAGATCGCAACGGATACGGATACCGAAACAGATACGGATATAACAACTGAAACGGATACGGAGACCGCCACGGATACGGAAACAGTTACCGAGACCGAGACCGAGACGGCGGCGCAGACGGAAACTGAAACGGAGACGGACAAGGTGACCGAGACCGAAACGGAAACCGAAACGGAAAAGGTAACCGAAACCGAGACCGAGACGGAGACCGAGACTGAGACAGAAACGGAAACAGAGACGGAAACCGAAACTGAGACCGAGACGGAGACCGAAACGGAAACGGAGCCGGAGATAAAAGAACCCATACAGACAGACAGCCTTTATCAGGATAAAAATATAAAAATAGAACTTAAAACGTACAGATACAACGATTCAAACGTATACGTTGCAGATATCGTTTTATCCTCCCCCGAATATCTGAAGACCGCGCTTGCAAAAAACAAATACGGCAAAAACGTAGTCGAAAAAACGTCCGCAATGTCAAAAAGAGTAGGCGCTCTTATCGCAATGAACGGCGACTATTACGGAGCAAGAGAGACAGGCTACGTTATAAGAAACGGCGTGCTGTACAGAAACAAAGCAAATCCGGACAACCAGGAAGATCTCGTCATATACGAAGACGGCAGCATGGAGATAATAAAAGAATCCGAGGTCACAGCGGAACAGCTTTACCAGTACGGCGCGATGGAAGTATTCTCCTTCGGTCCCGGACTTATAATAGACGGCAAGATAAACGTATCGGTAGATCAGGAGGTCGGAGCCGCAAAGGCGAGCAACCCGAGAACAGCTATCGGATATATAGACAAACTTCACTACGTTTTCGTGGTATCCGACGGACGCACGAAAAACGACAAGGGCTTGAGCCTGTATGAGCTTGCGACATTTATACAGGAAGAGACCGGCGCGGGAACGGTTTACAATCTTGACGGCGGCGGCTCTACCACGCTTGTATTCAACGGAAAGATCATAAACAACCCTACCTCAAGCGGAAGCAAAATATCTGAAAGGAGCGTATCGGACATTGTCTACATCGGATATTAAGAAAAGAGCAAAAAAGACGGCGATCGTATATTTTTGCGTATCCGTTTTCTGCGCCGTCTTCGGTCTGATATACGAGTATTTCAGTCACGGCGTGTATTCGTTTTTCATGGCGTTCAACTTTCTTGTCCCGCTGGTACACGGCGCGCTTCCCTTCTTTATCATATCTCTTATCGGTAAAGGTATGCCCGGAAGGATCGCTTTCAACCTCTATAATTCCGGCGTTGCAACGCTGACGGTCGGATTTATTTTCAAAGGCGTTCTACAGATCTACGGAACTACAAACAAATTAGCGCGCGTTTATTTTATAACGTTCGGCGTGTTAACTGCCGTAAGCGTGGTTTTATGGATAATAAATCTGATAAATAACAAAAAAAGGGTTGAAAAAAGCCAAAGTGTATGATATACTCCTGTTAAGGAGATACTCATATGGAAACAAAAGATATAAAAACTTTTTCTTTTAAAGTGTTAGGTTCTTTATACCGGGCAGAAAAAGAGGAAGACTGTTATTTAGTACAAATAAAGCGCAAAGATGAAAGCGGTACCGCGGAATTTAAAACCGCGCTGCCTTTTATCGATGCGCTTTTTGATATTATACATAACTACGGTTTGGAAAACATTGGTAAAATAAACGGATCGGAGTTAAGTATTGAGCTTGACTTTAACGCATCGGATACGGGTACAAAACCGGGAGGCGGTGCGGCAAACGAAATTATAAATATCTTTTCCGTTATTCACCGCGTTTACAGACCGGATTATAAAGATATGACGCAGCGGCTCAAAGCGCTTACGGACGGCATACCGCATTTTACCGCAAATGCGGCTAACGCCGCCGCGATAGTTTTCAACACGCTTGAATATATAAACTGGGCGGGATTTTACTTTATGGAAAACGGAAAGCTCGTTTTAAACGCTTTTCAGGGCAAGCCCGCGTGTATAGAAATAGCGGTCGGGCGCGGCGTATGCGGTACCGCCGTTGCAAAAGACGAGATCCAGCTCGTATACGACGTGCATAAGTTCCCCGGTCATATAGCGTGCGATCCTGATTCAAGATCGGAAATAGTCATACCCATACACAAAAACGGAGCCGTATTCGGCGTGCTTGATATCGACGCGCCTTATACGTACAGATTTACGGAATACGACGCGGAAGGCTTGACGGACTTCGTGCAGGAATTTGAGAGGATAATATGAAAAGCGCTTATTTTGCCGGCGGCTGTTTCTGGTGCATAACCCCCGTTTTTGCCGAAACTGACGGCGTTATATCCGTAACGAGCGGCTACTGCGGCGGCGACGAGGCCGATCCGAGCTATGAAGACGTAAAAGCTCAAAAGACCGGCCACAGAGAGACGGTAAAAATAGACTATGATGAAAACGTGCTGTCATATTCAACGCTTTTACAGATTTTCTTTGAAAACGTGGATATCACAGACGGTGGCGGGCAATATATAGACAGAGGTCATTCATATACTCTTGCCGTATATTATACGGATGAAACAGAAAAAGAAGAGGCGCTTTTAATTATAAAAAAACTCGGCTGTGAAAACACGGTAGCGGCGGAGAAATACAAACGTTTTTATACTGCGGAAGAATATCATCAGGATTTTTATAAAAAAGAACCGGAAAAGTATAAAGAAGAAATAGAAATATCCGGGAGGAAAATAAAATGACGTTATACGAAGCCGTCTTTGTCCGTCACAGTGTAAGAAAATATACGGATAAACCTGTAGAGCCGGAAAAAGCCGCGATACTGCAGGATAAAATAAATGAAATAAATAAAAATACGGGACTTGATATAAGTCTCTGCTTAGGGTAACGAGAATTATCCGAACCACGTTTTCGGACGGCATCTCGCCGCTCCTGCTTCGTTAAACCCCTTGCTGTTACGTATAGTAGCACCTGCGGGCTTTGCCTCGCAGGAACAACGATCTGTTCGTCCGAAA
>JAFSYU010000032.1 GCA_017443595.1 Clostridia bacterium | reverse complement strand
TGTATGGCTTTTGAAGGAGAATAAAAAAGCTTTTCGCTTTTACAAAAAATGCGGGTTTATGCCTGACGGAAAAGAAAAGATGAGCGAATCCGTAGGAGCAGCAGGAATCAGAATGACTTTATACCGTTAAATTCCGGTTTTATGAGGTAAACAGTTATGTATTTTTCAAAACACAACGAAAAAACAGTCTATATAAACCATTACAGCGGACTGCTTGAGGTTGAGGGCGAAGGGCCCCTGTGCAAAGAGGACGCCGAGGCCTGGCCGACTTCAGGAAGAAACTGGCAGAGCGAATATAACGTTTTGAGCGTCAAAGAAGGCATAACGGGGCTCGGGGAGGGATATCTTGAATCTTTTCCGAAGATCGGCTGTCTTATTTTAAGCAGAACGGTGGAATCTGTCGCCACAACGCCGGAGCTTGATAAAAGGCTTTGCAAAAACAAAGTTCTGATACGCGGTGAATACGACACGTACGCCGAGGAGTTCGCGCGGGAAAAGGGGCTGAAGTTTTTACACTGCGACATCCATCTTGCCGATGACGATATAGAGATCGCCCACGAACACGATATCATCACGCTCCGTTTTCATGAAAAAGGCACACCGGATATCCACTACAACTGCTTTACGCCGGGAAGCTCCGCCGGAAGCTACGGCGGCGGCGAATACTGCAAAGAGCTGCCGGGAGATTTTTACGTAGGCTGCAGCATGGAGCAGTTTGCGGACAACTTCCCCGAGCGGCTGCGGCAACAGCTTATGGGAAACGAAATGCTCCGCCGCTTTCTGTCCGCGGCAAACAGCAGAAATAAAGAGAGCTAAAATGAAAAAATACGGATTTTACGGCTGGAAAAATGCCGATATAAAAGATAAAAACGGACTGACTCCGCGTGATTATTACGATATACTTTCCGAGATCTGGTGCGTAAAGACCTGCGCGCCGAGGATGCGCGGCGACTGGTCGGCTGAAAACAAAACGCTCGGTCAATGCTCCATAACAGCTTTTCTTATGCAGGATATCTACGGCGGAAAAGTTTACGGCGTACCGCTCGGCGACGGAAATTATCATTGCTATAACGACGCGGGCGGCTGCGTTTTCGATCTGACGAGCGAGCAGTTCGGCAAAGTTGAATTGAATTATGAAAACTGCCCCGAACAGTTCCGTGAGGTGCATTTCAAAAAAGAAGAAAAGCGGCAGAGATACGAGCTTTTAAAAGCCCGTCTTTTTGAACGTATTGATAAAACGGTATATCTTGCTCCGCTTACGCAGGACGACCGCGACCGGTTCGTCCGCGACAACCAGGATGCGTTCAACTACGGTGCGCTGCTGGAATTCGGCCGCCGCGAAGAACACTTTGAAGAAGACGGCGAGATAATCTCACGTCAAACGATCGAGCGCTCTATTGATGAAGGCGAGGCTTACCGCATAATGCGCGGTTATGAAAAGGCGGGCGGACTTGTAATAAAAGTAAACGGAGAAAAAGGCGATCTTGATCTGCTTTTCGTATCGCCTGATTTGCACGGCAAAGGCATCGGCTACGCCGCGTGGTGCGCCGTTGAGAAACTTCATCCCGAAGTGAAGGTGTGGGAGACCGTCACACCGTATTTTGAAAAACGGAACATTCATTTCTACGTCAACCGCTGCGGCTTTCACATAGTGGAGTTTTATAACAGTCACCACCCCGACCCGCACGATCCGGAAACCGGCGGCGAAAACCGCTTTGAAGACGATGAAAACGACGGTATGTTCCGGTTTGAGAAAAGAATAGATCAAACCCCGGCAAACCGGGATACGACCGGGTAACTCTGTGATAAGCGCGTAGGGTAACAAGAGTTATCCGAACCCGCTCAAACGGCGCTATTTCGGCTCTTTTCGGTTTGTCGTCATTGGAATACCGGCGTATTCCTGCTTCCTGTCGCGCCGAAAATATCTCGAAATTTCATCCGTTTGAGTCCTAT
>JAFSYU010000031.1 GCA_017443595.1 Clostridia bacterium | reverse complement strand
ATTCGGATGCCTTCCACGTTCAATTCGCCGATACCCTCTTGGTCGTGGCGCACATCGAAGCCGAGTTCTTCAAACAGAGCTACGATCGGATCGGCGTTTTTTGTGAAGATCTGGGGGTTAAAGCTCGTGATTTTCATGGGGTTATCTCCTTTTACATTATTTTTATGCCGTATAAGATTGACGGTGAAACAGGAAGAAGGCCGCATACCGTCAACACTTTGTTCCGGAATATATGCCGCAAATCCTGTTAATAGTGATAAACCTTTTTATATTTTTTAAAGAACAGAATCGTCATAATCGTAGCAAGCAGTTCAGAGGCTACTACGGAATACCATACGCCGTAGAACGCGGCTTCATAGCTTGAACCGAACGCATAGAAGAAGATGACCGGCACGGCGACGATTGTCGCTAAGTTGAAAACGAGCGTTCTTACGATCGAAATTATACCGGAAACTTTACCGTTGTTGAAAGCTGTAAACAGGCCGGAGCCGAAGGTCGGGACGCCTTTAAACAGGAAAGACAGAGTAAAGATCGAAAGACCGTCGATCGTGATCTGCATAAGATATTCGTCTCCGTGTGAAAACGCGCTTGCCAGCGGATGCGACAGGATCTCTACTATAACGGTGGCGGCGACGCTGATTATGGCGACCAGTATCATACTCTTTTTAAACAGATTCTTTAAGTTATCTTTATTGCCCGCCCCGTAGTTGTAAGAAAACAGCGGTGAGACGCCGATAACGAAACCGGAAGCTATAGCGGCAAAGATCGAGTTGACGTAACCGACCGTACCGTACGCGGCAACGCCTATGTCGCCCAGCATATAAAGGAACAGACTGTTATATACAACGTTTATGATTGAACCTGAAATATTAGCAAAGAATTCAGACGAGCCGTTTCCGCAGGCTTTCAGCAAAGCCTTGCCGCTCATCTCCGGTTTTCCGAGACGAAGGAGGCTCTTGTTTTTGCAGGCTGTATAAATAAGCGGAACAACACCGCCGATAAACAGACCGGCCGCCGTCGCTATAGCCGCGCCCTGGACCGCCTTGGTAGGATCGCCTTTGGATAAAACGCCTACCAGGATCGCGTCGCCTGCGACGTTTGTAACACCGGCAAGGACCGTGCAAAGAAGTCCGAGACCCGGTTTCTTAGCCGTCGCAAGGAAGCTCTGGAAGAAAAACTGGAGCATGAAAAGCGTTATAGCGGGAATTATGATGCGGCTGTATGCAAGACAGTACGGCATCATTGTTTCCGTCACGCCAAGCAGGTTGAGCAGAGGCTCCATAGTAAAGGTAAGGATTATTGATGAAGTAACGCCTATTGCTATCAGAGCGTATGTAAAGAATGAGAAAAGACCGTTTGCTTTCTTTGAATCGCCTTCTCCCAGTACTTTTCCGACCAACGCGCTTCCGCCCGTACCGAACATAAAGCCTATCGCCGCAATTATCATAAAGATAGGTGACGTCTGGTTTATTGCCGCAAAAGCCGTAGTTCCGCCGAAATTCGATACGAAAATACCGTCGACGATACCGTATACAGATGCGAGCAAGATCGCAAAGATCGTCGGTAAAACGTATTTGAACAGTTTGCCGAGTGTAAAATGCTGTGTTAAAACTTGTGTGTTCTGGTCCATGATGTTTTTCCTCCAACTTTAATTTATTAAACATTTCGCATGATGTTATTTGCTCTCGTTCAGTTTTGCTTTTCTTCTCGCCTTATCCGCGTACTTTTCGTAAATGGCGATCCCTATCGTGCAGTCAAGCATGATTCTTGAAAGATTTCCGGCTATGCTGGAAAAGATTTCATTTTTGTCAAACGTGAGTACGGCGAGGACAAGTTCCAGGGCAAGAAGGATGCAAAAGATGATCCACGTTCTCGTTTTGCCGAGGTTTTTGATAAACCGGAGGGCGAGCAGAGCGAGGATAATGCCGATCATCAGGCAGACGTTAACGCCGAAACCCGGATGGATCAGCGTGCCGATAAGACGAAGCGTTACGCCGAGAGCTATCAGCAGGATCAGCGTTTTGTACCAGTTTGCCGCCGATTTGCCGCTGCCCTTCAAAAGATAAGTGATACCGCAGCCAAGCGCCAGCGCGTTGGCAACGTGCGCAGCACCGTACAGGGCGGCGGTGGCTTTGTAGGCATCTTCGCTTGCTTCAAAACCGGAAGGAATGTTCCCGGTGAAAATGATGACGGCGCTCACGATACTCAAAACACAGAGCAAAGCCAGAACGGCTACGTGGGCGATCAGGGATGCGGTTTTCTTTGAATTTTTCATAATGATCCTCTCTTTTTATAATTCTGTATATTTTCGTGAAACGAGCGCTTTTCAGCTCTCTTTCGGCAGCGTTATTTTCACCGACGTGCCGCCGCCTTCGCGCTGTGAGATAGTCAGCTTGCCTTTGCACATCATTTCAAGCCGGTCTTTGATGTTGTTCAAAGCGATATGCGGGTCGTTATCGTCGGAATTGCGCGCGGGATCAAAGCCGACGCCGTCGTCCTCCACGATTATCTCAACAGACTTGCCTGTCTGTCTTGTTTTAACGGAAATATGTATAGGATCTTTGCTTTTGCTCATACCGTGCTTTACGGCGTTTTCCACTATCGGCTGCAGCGTCAGCGGAGGAATACGGAACGTTCTGTACGGCGTATCGAAGTTTACAAACAGCGTATCCTCAAACTGCGCCTGCTCAACGGCAAGATATGCGCGTGTATGCTCTAATTCATCGCTGAACGGTACCGGTTCCTCACTTGCGATGGCGGCAAAGTTCTTCCGCAGGTAAGAGGTGAAGTCCAGCGTGACCTGCTTTGCTTTTTTTGCGTCCTGGTCGCAGAGGTAGTAAATTCCCATCATCGTGTTGAAAATGAAGTGAGGCCGCATTTGAAGCACCATGATTTCTGCGCGCTGGTGAGCGATCTGATGCTCCTTTTTTATATGGTTTTCCATATTATCCGTAAGAATCATAACAAATGAAACTATCGCAAACAGCGACATACCGAGTACGACGGATATCTCAACGGAATAGAACATATGGACGAGTATGACCGTGGTCATGTAAAGCAAATATATGAGAAGAGCGACAAAATACTTTTTCGGTATCTTTTTTATCCTGTAAAACAACCCCGTTGTGTTAAGGACCATACATACGGCAAGCGGAAACAGCAGAAACGCCCACATCGGACCGCGGAAAAACCGGTTATCCGGCGTGACGAAGTAGAAAACGTCCGTGAACTGAGCGACGATATTAACTGCGAAGTATACGCCGAGGATCGACGTCACAAGCCAGAACAGCGGGCTGTTTTTTATCTTTTCGCCGCTGTAATGCAGGATGAAGAGCGTCGGCATAAATATAGGTGTTACAATGAATAAGTCTTCTAAGAAATAGATAACTTTTGACGCAGTCGCCATGGAAGGATCGTACCAGAAGACCAAAGCCAAAAAGATGCTTACGGAGCACAGAAACATAAGCGAGAACATAACGATGAAATACCGCTTGTTCCACTTGTCAAGCGCGGGCATGAAAACGGACAGCGCGATGCCTATCGCCATTGTGATCACTATCGCGCCGCCGAGCGCAAAACCGATAAGATCGAGCAGACCGATCATAAGTCGTCACCTCCGAAACGGAACGGATATCTCAGGTTTTCAAGCTGTTCTTTTACGCCTTCTGACGTTATGGGCTTAAGCATAAAGCCGCTTGCTCCGGTGCTCCACGCGTCAAGAGCGTAGTTGCTGTACGCTGTCAGATATATGACGTTTGTGCGGGGATTTATATCAAGCAGCGCGCGGCACAGCTCAAGCCCTGTCATCTCTCGTAATTCTATATCAAGAAAAGCCAGAGCGACGCGGTTCTTTTTTGCATATTCAATGGCGTCCGGAGCTTCCGTAAAGCCCGTGACCGCCGCGTACGGCATAGTTTCTTCAAGCACCGGCAAGGCGCCCTGCAAAATCAGTTTTCTGTCGTCGACAAGTATTACGTTCGGGCTTTCGTCGCTTTCAGCCGCTGCGGAGAGCAATATGTTGACGTCAACACCCAGAATCTCGGATAGCCGTGTGATCATCACGGCGTCCGGCAGACGTGTGCCCGTCTCCCACCGGACGACCGTTGATCTTGTAACGAACATTAATTCAGCCAGCGCTTGATGCGACAGACCTTTTTTTGTCCGCAGCTTTTTAAGAGTATCTGAAAAATAACGGTTCTTCATTAACACATACCCCATAATATACAATACGGTTTATTATTGGTGATATTATAAACCAAAATTCCATAAAAAGCAATATATTTTGTTGAAAATATATAAAATTTGATGTTCCATTCTGGAACACCCCCTTGAAAAAATAAGAGGAAAAAGATAGAATGTAATTGTAAAAAAATGCTATAAAAAACGCAAAATAAAGGAGGTATTTATCCATGTACCTGTATTTATCGCTTGCGCTGACGATATGCGCCGGGATCGGATTCGGCTACGGGCTGTATCGGTTCTTCCGGGACGAGTCGGCGCTGTACGTCCGTATGATCATTT
>JAFSYU010000030.1 GCA_017443595.1 Clostridia bacterium | reverse complement strand
GATTTTCGGACGAACAGATCGTTGTTCCTGCGAGGCAAAGCCCGCAGGTGCTACTATACGTAACAGCAAGGGGTTTAACGAAGCAGGAGCGGCGAGATGCCGTCCGAAAACGTGGTTCGGATAATTCTCGTTACCCTAACAGGGCGGTTTTTGTATATTTATTTTACACCTTTTTGCAATTTTGTCGCCTTATATGTCAGAGGGACCTCAAACGAAAGGAAAAGCGAAATGCTTTTAAAAGATGAAGAGATAAACGCGTTGTTTTTTGACCGGGACGAAAGAGCGATAACCGAAGTTGACAAAAAATACGGCGCGTATCTTAACGCCGTGGCTGCCGGTATGATAAGCGACAGGCGCGACGCGGAGGAATGTGTCAACGCCGTGTATCTCGCCGCGTGGAACTCCATACCGCCGAACAGACCCGCGTCGCTTCAGGCTTATCTTACCGTTCTTATACGGCACGCCGCGCTTGATGAAATAAAAAAGAGCAAAAGAGCGCGCCGCATACCGAAAAAGCTGTACGCGCCGCTTGACGAGCTTGCGGAAATTTTGCCGGGAGACGATACGGAGAGTTTATTTGACGAAAGAACGCTTTCCGGCATAATAAACAGCTACGTCAAATCTCTTTCATCAAGGCGGCGGTATATATTCATGAGCAGATATTACGTAAACCGATCGGTAGCCGAAACGGCAAAAAAACTCGGCGTCAGCGTATCAACGGTCAAAAAAGAACTTGCGTCTATCAAATCGGGCTTAAAAGAAAAGCTTTTGAAGGAGGGATATACAATATGAAAAATATAAAGAAACAAGAGATGTTATATAACGCCGTATCCGGTATGGACGAGGGAAACGTGGCTGATTTTATAAAAACCGAAAACACGCTTTCCGAAAACGGAAAAGCAGCGGGGACGTACAGCCCTGTCCCGCGTATACTGGGCGCGTTTGCGGCCTGTATCGTAATATTCGGCGGTATGTTTGCAGGCTTGAAGTATCTTGAATATAAGGGCGGCGCCGCGGCGGGCCAGCCGGAAGCGTCCGCGCCTGCCGAAACGGAAGCGACGGCTGATACAAAGACCCCGTCTCATTACCGTATTGCAAAAAAAACAAGGACTGTATCCGGAAGTACTGCGACGACGGTATACGAATACGATGAGCTCGGCAGGCTGATAAAGGAAACGGAGAGCTCGCAAAGCGGTACGCAGTCGCAAACGATCGAATATACGTATGACAACTTTGGCAATCTGATAAAAACGTACACCGATCATAAATACGCGGGTAAACAACGTACGGTGACCGAGGATGAACGCGAATATTCAGCCGAAGGGCGTCTTATATCAAAGTACGTGAAGACGACGTCGTATATGAATTCAAAGACATGCGGAACGTCGGTATACACCGAGAAGTACGAGTACGATGAAAGAGGACGCGTGGTACGCATGGAGCAGCAGACAGACGCTGCTAAGTCGGTATATGAATTCATGTACACGGATGAAAACGGAAGCTATATCCTGACAGGCCCGGGTCCGAAGGTGACCGTAACGTTCAACGAAAAGGGACTTATGATAAAAAGCGTATCCGAAATAAACAGTGAAGAAAGAATAGCGGAAAACGAATATGACGAACACGGCAAGCTGACAAAAACTACTGTAAACGGAGAGCTTCAAAGCGAGTGTTCATACACGTATGACGGCGACGTTGTTATAAGAGAGGATCAGACGTCGTACGTCGCGGGATCGGCTGAAAAAACCTGTCTGACATATAAATACGACGAAGAAAACAACGTCATAGAATATACGGTAAGCTCGGAGAACGGCGCCGTTGTCGATAAAACGGTTTATGAATGGGAGATTGATTGATCCCGTATCAGCTGAATAATAAAAATTAATACGGGCGGCACGTGCCGCCCGTATTAATTCTGAATTCTTATTTCACCATTTTCACAAACGTATCCGCGTACAGTTTGCCGATGAAGTCCGCGCCGCCGGGAGCGGGATGAACGCCGTCCTCGGAGAAGAACGTCGGGTCTTTATGTAAACATTCCGCTGCTAAAATACCGTCAAGCGGGATGTACGCGTCAGCAAATTCGCGCGCCAGTTTGCGCACTATGAGAATTTTTTTGTAAAGATCCTCGTAGAAATACATTTTGTCGGGGCAGGGAACGATGAACGGCTCAAGCATCATTATCTTCGCGCCCGTCTTTTTTACCGCTTCAAGCACGGTGCGGTAGTTCTGCTCAAATATCGCGTCGTCAAGATATTCGCGCGTGTCGGCTCTGTGCCACGTGTCGTTTATGCCTATGAGAATGGATACGACGTCCGCGCCGATATCCACAAAATCGCTCTGCAGTCTTTTTACCAGATCCGCGGTCTGATCTCCGCTTATGCCGAGGTCTATAAATTCGATATCCGTATCCGGCATAGCTTCTTTTATGTATTTTGCGGCGTATCCCGGATATCCGAATCCGAGATTATGGGGATCCGATCTGTCGCGACCCCAGTCCGTAATGCTGTCACCCTGGAAAAGTACCTTCATAATTATTATCTCCTTTGAATATATTATCGCCAACCGGTCTGCGGTTGTGATGATTTTCCGGATTTGCTTCGTAGTCGTCCACCGGCGTTATGTAACGCTTTGCCTGCGTGGAGAACAGCGTATAATATTCTCCCTTTGCCCGCATAAGCTCCGCGTGGCTGCCCTCTTCTATAAGCTGACCGTCTTTTAGAACGATTATCTTGTCCGCCGTCGTTGCGGAGGATAAGCGGTGAGATACGAATATTGACGTTTTGCCGCCGCGCAGTTCATCAAACTGGTTGAATATCTCCTGCTCCGCTATCGCGTCAAGAGAAGCCGTCGGCTCGTCAAGTATAAGAATATCGGATTCGGAATAAAACGCGCGCGCTATCGCCAGCTTCTGCCACTGACCTATGGACAGCTCCGTGCCGTTTTCTTCAAAATAGCGCATAAGCGGCGTGTCGTATTTATCCGGCAGTTTTTCTATAAAGCCGGAAGCGTTGCTGTTCTGCGCCGCTTCTTCTATCTTATTTTGCCGTATTTCCTTCATGATCTCGCCGAACGCAATGTTATCGCGCACGGATACGGCGTATTTGCCGTAATCCTGGAAAACGATGCCGAATATATCGTATAGCTTCTGCACGTCGTATTCGCGCAGATCGTATCCGTCAAGCAGTATCCTGCCCTCCGTCGGGTCGTAAAGACGCGTCAGCAGCTTTATCAGCGTCGTTTTTCCGGCGCCGTTGAGACCTACCATTACTATGGTATCGCCCGGATCTATTTCAAGATCTATATTTTTTATCGTATCGTGATCGGATCCGGGATAACGGAACGAAACGTTTTCAAATTTTATGGTGTGTCCTACGCCGCGTACAACGTCTCTCGGATTATCCGTGCTCGGTACTATCGTGCGTTTTTCTTCCATAAACGCTATCAGGTTGTTTATGAATATAGTGCCTTCGTAAATAGTAGCGGAAGTGCCTATAAGCGTTGCTATGCCGCTTGATATGGCGCTTAACGCGCCGGTATACATACTGTAATCACCGACGGGATAGTCGGCGTTGAAAACGCCGCGCGCGATGGATACGAACAGTATGCAGTTGACTACGGTGGTAAGGAGCGTAGCGCCTATGCCCCACCACATTTCAGCAAGCATAAGTTTTTTAAGTCCGCCGAAGTATCTTTTAAAAACGGCTTTGTATCTGTTTGTAAAATCGTCCGCCAGCCCGAGCATACGCACTTCTTTTACAAGGTCCTTGTTGACAAGTACCTCCGAATAATACGACATCTGGCGCCTGTCCTTGCTTCTTCTGAAAATGTAGTCGTGATTTTTCTTTCTGTAAACAAAGTTGATTATCGTGGACGGTATCGCAACGGCTATAACGAGAAGCGCCGGAAGCACGCCGATGACCGCGATAAGAGCGATATAAGAGAATATGCTGATGACGGAGGAGATTATGGAAAACGATGAATTAAGCACCTGTATCGGTCTGTTTCCGGCTTCACGGTTGGCGTTTTCCATTTTTGCGTAGAAATCCGGCGAGTCAAAGCTCTTTAAGTCAATTTCCTTTGCTTTTTCCATTATTTTGATCTTAATGTGGTTGGAAACGAGCTCTCCGGAAATACGTACCACAATGCCGTCTATACGTCTTATAATGCTTGTGAAAAGCAGGTAGCCGAACTGCGCTATCAAAAGCCACGTTATTATATTGAAATTCGTTATTTCCCGCGTGTACGCGCTTGCCAGCTTGTTTATCAGCTGACCGCTTATATACGTTCCGAGGACCGGCATAACGCCGTCGAACAGCGCCATGAAAGACATGACGAAAACGATCGCCGGGCTTGCCTCCCATACGAGCTTTATTATATATCCCAACCGTTTAAAAAAAGACGAGAAGAGCTTTGCCAGATATCCCGGGACTTCTTTAATATTTTTCGGCGGCGGGATGCGGTACTGATCTATTGCCCGTCTGTCGGGCGGCATATGGAACATGGCGGGTTCTCCTTAAAAGAACAAGATGGTAGGGCGGGGGCTTGCTCCCGCCGTTAAATAATAAATAAGAAAGAATATAAATCGGTGTCTCTTCGGGACGAATTTATTCCGGCGGGAGCAAGCCCCCGCCCTACGGTCACAATACTTTTTTTCATAAATACATTATATCTTTTTAATTACTGCATTTCAAAATATGAATGTTAAAATATGATGAATATACGGAAAATATGTGATATAGAAAGCGTATATGCGGTTTTTGCGCATATAAATACAGTCTGTGTTTTCAAATTATTTTCTTTTTCTACTTGATAATGATTTAAATAAATGATAATATTATACGGAATGAATAAAATGAGAGAGGTAAATTTATGTATAACAAGAAATCAATAACAGATATTGACGTTAAAGGCAAAAAAGTCCTTGCCCGCTGTGATTTCAACGTTCCCATGCAGGACGGCGTTATAACGGACGTCAAGAGGATCACCGGCGCTATGCCGACTATCAAGTATCTTTCCGAGCACGGCGCAAAAGTCATACTTTGCTCCCATATGGGCAGACCGAAGGGCGAATTCAATATGAAATACTCCCTTGCTCCCGTTGCGGCAAAGATCTCCGAATACTTAGGCAAACCCGTTATAATGGCGAGCGACGTTATAGGCGAAGACGCAAAGGCAAAAGCCGCCGCGCTCAAAGACGGCGACGTTATGCTTATAGAAAACGTCCGTTTCCACAAGGAAGAAGAAAAGAACGATCCGGAATTTGCAAAAGAACTCGCTTCCATGGCTGAGATCTTCGTAAACGACGCGTTCGGTACCGCTCACAGAGCGCACGCTTCAACAGAAGGCGTTTCACACTATCTGCCTTCCGTATGCGGCTTCCTTATTCAAAAAGAGCTTGACGTTATGGGCGGCGCTCTTGAACGTCCACAGCATCCGTTCGTAGCCATCTTAGGCGGCGCGAAAGTTTCCGATAAAATAGGCGTTATAAACAACCTGATCGAAAAAGTCGACACGCTGATCATCGGCGGCGGCATGGCTTACACGTTCCTTAAAGCAAAAGGCTTTAAGATAGGCAGCTCCCTCTGCGAAGAGGACAAGCTCGATCTGGCGCTGCAGCTTCTTGCAAAGGCAAAGGATAAAGGCGTTGATCTGCTTTTGCCGGTAGACAACAGATTAGGCGATAAGTACGATCCCGAATGCAACTTCATGCTCGTCAACTCCGATGAGATACCGGACGGCTGGATGGGTCTTGACATAGGTCCGGCTACGGAAGCTCTCTTTGCCGACGCTATAAAGGGTGCAAAGACTGTTGTATGGAACGGACCGATGGGCGTTTCCGAATGGGATAAATTCGCATCCGGCACAAGAGCCGTTGCACAGGCTGTCGCGGACAGCGGCGCCGTGTCCATAATCGGCGGCGGCGACTCCGCTGCGGCGATAGAAAAGCTCGGTTTTGCCGACAAGGTAACGCATATATCCACCGGCGGCGGCGCGTCGCTTGAATTCCTTGAGGGACTCGTTCTTCCCGGAATAGCCTGCCTGCAGGATAAATAATGATCATAAATGCGGGCTGTCGTGTTTGCGGCAGCCGCATTTTATAAATTAAGAATAAGAAAGAGGTTAAGTTATGAATAAGAGAAAGAGAAGGACCGTTATAGCGGGCAACTGGAAAATGAATATGACGCCGGACGAAGCGACGGCTATGATAAAGGAACTGCGCCCCATGATCAAGGGCAGACGCGGCTGTGACGTGGTGCTCTGCGTTCCCGCAATAGATATCCCCGCGGCGACAGCGGCGGCGAAAGGCAGCAGGATCAAAATAGGCGCGGAAAACGTGCATTTTGAAGAAAAAGGCGCCTTTACCGGTGAGATATCCGCAAAAATGCTGCTCGCCTGCGGCGTTGAATACGTTATAATCGGCCACAGTGAAAGAAGACAGTATTTCGGCGAAACGGACGCGACGGTAAACAAAAGAGTGCTTGCCGCGCTTAACGCCGGACTTAAAGTAATACTCTGCGTGGGCGAAGTATTAGAGCAGAGAGATCTCGGCATAACGGCGGAAGTTCTTGCAATGCAGACAAAAATAGCGCTTGCCGGCGTTACGGCGGAACAGTTGAAGAACGTTATTATCGCATACGAACCCGTCTGGGCTATCGGCACCGGCAGAGTTGCCACGCCTGAGCAGGCTGACGAAGGCAACGGCGTTGTACGTAAAACCGTTGAAGGCCTTTACGGCAAAGCTGCCGCCGAGGCGCTCACCGTACAGTACGGCGGCTCCATGAATGAGAAAAACGCGCCTGAGCTTCTTGCAAAATACAACGTGGACGGCGGTCTTATAGGCGGTGCATCGCTTGTTGCGTCAAAATTCGCCGCTATCGTAGCCGCGGCAGAATAATGAAAAAAATCATCTCGCTTATACTTGCCGTAACATTTGTGTCTTTGCTGTTTTCCTCTTTTGCTTCTGCAAAAGAAAACAGCGTGACGCACCTTACGGCAAGCATAAGCAAAAACGGACAATACGTAGAATTAGAGGCAGAGTTTTCTTTGTCGGATATTGAAAAATATTCCGGCAAGACCCTGTCCCTTTTCGCCGTGGCGCCGGGCTCGTATCCGGGAGAGGAACCGGCTGAGCAGAAAGACATAACGGTAAGAGATCGTTTATCGCTTCAGGTGTCGTTCAGAGATAAAACGAAAACTTGCTACGTTCTTGCGTACGAGGATGAGGAGGAAGGCGTGACGCCGGCAACGAATTACGCCTACGTATCAAATCCGGACGTTCTTGCCGCAAATACTTACGATTATCCGGAAGTTAAAAGCAAAAAAGGTCTTGATATAACTATGTTTGCCGACGCACAGCTGCTCGGCGCGTCTCACGCCGTTATAAAAGTGCCGATAAACGAGTATCTTACGACAGATACTTCAAACGCGACCGTATATAAGTTCGGCGGTTTTGCGTATTACTTTGACAAAAGCAGAACAGCGCTTCTCGACCACACGGTAAAGACCTACAGCGACGCGGGCATAAGAGTATATATACAGCTTCTGCTCACAAAGCGCGGCGAAGGTCAGCCGGAATATCTGTATTTTGCCGACGCGGATGAAAAAGCGGACTGTTTTGCAATAAACGTATATTCAAAGCAGGCGTGCGATACGCTTTACGCCTTTGTTTCGTATTTAGCGGAAAGATACACGTCTGAAAACAGAGTGGGATTCTGCGGCAGCTATATTTTGGGATCAGAGGTAAACTCAAACAGATATAAAAACAACGCCGGACCCATGTCCGTATCCGAATATACGGAAGCGTACGCGGCGGCTCTGCGTATAGTTGACAGCGCTCTGCGCTCCGTCTATTCAAACGGCAGAGTTTACGTGTCCGTTGCAAACAACTTCAATAAACCTTCATACGACAATAACGCGGATTCCACGCTTGACTATTCCGTCATGGATTTCTGCTCTCATCTGTCGGATAAGATAAAAGAAGGCGGAGATATTCCGTGGCGGCTTTCCGTGGATCCGTATAATATAGACAGAAACAAAGCGGATTTCAAAGACGCGGAAGGTTCCGAATATTCATACGACGCGCGTTATATCACAATGGATAATATAAATATAATAACGTCGCTTTTCTCACAGCCGGCTTATATGTATAACGGGCAGAGAAGACCTGTAATAATAGGTGAGATAAGCTATCCCTGCGGCGGCAATACCGAGGATGAGCAGAAAGCGCAGGCGGCGGCTTTCAGCCTTGCGTACTACAAGGCGGAAGCAAACGAACAGATAGAAGCCATAATATACTCACAGCAGGTGGATTCCGCGTCAGACGAAAAAAACGCGGGACTTTATACAAGGGCAAACGGAACGGAAAACACCGCGGATATAAAGAAAAGCATTTACAACGTTTTCCGCTATATAGATACGGATTATTCAAACGTCATAACGGAGCCGTATCTGTCTTATTACGGACTTACCACGTGGGGAGAAGCCGTTTCCGGCTACAGCCTGTCACAGCCTTCGAGGCGTTACGTGATATCCGGTTCCGGTACGTCGGAGACTCCGGGGCTGAAAAACGCTTCGCTCGTTAAAGCATCGGATTTCAATAAAGCCGAGCTTGATTTCTACCCGTCCGAAAACACGCGTATGATAACCACGGAAAGAGACGGGGAAGCGGCGGCTCTCTACGGCTCCGAATATTCTCTTATTGCCGAGCTCAATACCGCTTCTTATCAGGAATACAGAGGCGTTTCCGTTAACGGTGATTTTGACGTAGCGGACGCGGAATACGCGGTGCTCGATATGAAGCTGACCTCTGACGACAAGACAGGCGTCGCAGACGTTGTCCTTCGGTTAAACGGCAAAAACGAAAACGGCGCGGACGCGGTCTACGAGGGTCTGACGTCCGTCACGTTCGGGCAGTATTACCGTATATATTTCGATCTTACGGAATTCCGCGGCGTATGCAAGGACAGCGTTTACCGCATAAGCGTATGGGCAAAACCGCATAAGGAAGAGGACAACGGGCAGTACAAAATGCTCATAAACGGCGTATCGTTTGCCAAACACGACAAGGACGCGGCGGCGGGATCCGTTGCAAAAACCATAATCGTAATAATAATTTGTATAATCCTGCTCGCGGCGGCGGCTTACGCTATTATGTATCTTAGAGCTTATATAATCTACCGCAAAAAGAAGAAGAGAATAGAAGATAAAAGAAGAAAAAATAAATGATTATAGAAAAAGCAAAAAAAGAGCAGGCGAAAGAGATAGTCACACTGCTCAAATACATTTGCGAAGTACACAGAAAAGGCAGACCGGACGTTTTTATATCGGGTCAGCCCAAGTATGACGAAGAAGCCGTCTGCCGCCTTATTGACGACGAAAACTACCGTTTGGTCGCGGCGACGGAGGACGGATATGTCATAGGCTATATGATAGCAAAGATAGTTGAAAATGAAAGCGGCCCGCACATAAAAACAGTAAAAACGCTTTATATAGACGATATATGCGTTGACAAACGGTACGCTCATAAAGGCGTCGGCACGGCTCTTTTTGAAGAAGCAAAACGCATAGGCAAAGGATCGGGATGCGAGCGTATAGACTTGAACGTCTGGGCTTTCAACGGGGCGGCGATCGAGTTTTATAAAAAAATGGGAATGAGCGTATCGCGTATGTCTATGGAATATAAGCTTCAGTAAAATAGGCCGACTGACCGGTTTTCGGGTCAGTCGGCTTTGCTTATTACTAATAAAAATCATGACGGGATATCACGGTTGTTTTTGACGGAGGAAGGGGAGATTTTAAAGTGTTTTACAAAGGATTTGCAGAATACGGAATAATCGTAAAATCCGCATCTTGACGCGGCGTCGTTTTTTCCGAATTCATACTCTGTATCTCCTATGATCATGCCGCATTTTCCCTTTGTTACGGCAAGTATTTCATAAGAGGTATGACTGTGGACGGGATATGAAAATCCGTCCGCGCTTTTCATTAAATACAATTGCAATAATGATTTAAAGAAGTAAATTTTTGATTACATGCAATACCGAAACGCGGCGCGATCCGGTAATGAGTCGCGCCGCGGACGCCGGTAACAAGATCGGCAATATCAGTTTTTGACAGATACGGATCTGAACAGTTCAACAACATCTTTGTTGTTGACTTCACCGTCGCTGTTTATATCATACTTTGCGTCTTTTTCTGCTGTATGATCGCCTGACGACGCATATCTGAACAAGTCCACAACGTCTTTATTGTTTACCTCGTTATCACCGTTTACGTCACCTGATTTTGTTTCTTCGTCTTTTGTTTCCTCAGGTTCCGATCCTTCGTGTTTCGTTTCTTCGGGTCCTGTTTCCCCTGTTTCCGTATTTTCCACGGAATCCTCGGCTTTTGATTCTTCTGTTTCCGTATTTTCCGCGGAATCCTCGGTTTTTGATTCTTCTGTTTCAGGATCTTCGGTCGTTGCTTCTTCGGAGTTTACACAGTCTTCAAAAATATCAACTGAGCCTATATGGTTTTGGTCGATTGCCGTGGACGCGCTTAAAATGTCTTCCGGCAATATTATGGCGTCAGGTGTCAGCTGCGTTCCGTCGTACGCTTTTGCTTGCTCTTCGCTTGAAAAGAACGCTATCCACGCTATCTCCAATATCGCTCCGTTATAAGCACATTTTTCATTCAAAGGATCTATACGGACCGTATTAGGTCTGATATATTCGTCGCTGTTCCAGTTTGCAGTACCTTCAAGGCTGATAACGTCCGTTACCCAATCACCGGTATTCTTTGTGTCATACCGTTTGCACGGCTCTTCTATCGGAAACGAATATGCGTATATCTGCATATAGTTTCCTTCGTTGTCCGGTTCGGATCTGTATTTTATTGAAGCCCATTTTACGGAGTCTGCGTCAATTACTTTATAGTTGTTGAATTTTGCGTAAAAATGCGGGTCGTCGCCGCTCATGACTATATATGCGTAGTTAAAATATCCTTCGGAGTCGACCGGAGCGATATCCTTCTTGTCCGTTATGTTCTCTATACCGGAGATCTGGGCAACGTCATTGTTAGCCACTGCATTTACGAAATCCTCCGGTAAAGCAATGCATTCCGGCGTATTCTGTTCTCCGGTATATGCTTTTGCGTCCGCTTCGGTCTTAAAGAACGCCGCCCACGCTATATCGATATATGATCCGGTTTTGACAGATCCGTTGCCTTTTCCGTCAAACGGATCTATACGTACTCTCGTCTTGTCGCCGTAATCTTCTCCGTTCCAGTTTCCCGCGTCTTTGACGTTAAAAACAACGATATTCCACTTTCCGTCGCTCACGAGTTTGTCGTTTGAGCCCGGCGCCGTGGGACTTGAAGCGTATACTTCGATTACCGCGCCGTCGTTTTTTGCACCGGATCTGTATTTGATAGCCGTCCACTGCGTTGAATCCGGATCTATCGATTTGCCTCCGCTGAAATGAACGTAAAGATACGGGTCGCCGCCTGACGCAAATATCCTTGCAAAATTGAAATTATCTTCTTCGGCGCTGACGGTCACGTTCAACATAAGAGCTGCCGCTGTTATTGCAAGAATTATTGCAAATACGATTATTTTTTTCATTTTTTGCTCCTTTTTTGATTATTTGTTTTATACTTGTTATTTCATAAAAACAATATATCACTTGCACTTTGCAATTGCAATTGCAATTACACGCAATAACATTGCAAATATAAATCTGAATAATATGTTATAAAAAAACGGCACGACCATTTGCAGGATCGTGCCGTTTAAGCAGAGAGAAAATTAAAATCTATTTATATGGAGGTAAGATTATTTCTTAAGAGCTTTCTTACCGATAACAGCGCCGGCAAGTGCGATAGCGGCTACGGAAGCTACAGCTATGATAGCAGCATCGGCAGTGCCCGGGTTGCTGGGTTCACCCTCGGTCTCAGCCTCGGTCTCGGTTTCGGTCTCAGTTTCAGTCTCGGTCTCAGTCTCGGTCTCAGTCTCGGTCTCGGTCTCGCTCTCGGTTTCGGTTTCTACACCTAAAACGTCGATACCGCCGTTGATGAGATGATACTCAAGGTTTACCATAGCGTCGTCATTGTCATGATCATAGTTGAATATGTCATTCGGGTTGATGTCGGCATTGATCGGAAGGAATACGCCTTCTTCTGCATCTTCAGCTACTTTGAAGGTGATAGTCGCATATACGGTATCGCCCTGTACTTCGCTGTCGAGCGCCTGCCAGTTAAGTATAAGCTTGTGATCATCCGGATAATCGTTCGCAGCCGTCATGACCTGTGCGTCTTCGTCAACTGCGGTAAGTCCGAATTTGACCTGTGCTTTGCCCTTGGAGTTGGTTACTACGGACAGTTTTGCG
>JAFSYU010000029.1 GCA_017443595.1 Clostridia bacterium | reverse complement strand
TTAAGATAATTTCATAAAAGTCAATACACATCCCTCCGGAATACCGGGGGGATGTTTCTTTTTCGGGAAAAGCTCTTTGTCACAGGGAGGTAAACATAGGCTCCTCCTTTGGGGGAGCTGTCGCGCAGCGACTGAGGGAGTACTCCTTCTGTCGCGCTTTCGCGCGCCGCTTTCCTCGAGGAGGGAGGCATTTTTAGGCTCCTCCTTTGGGGGAGCTGTCGCGCAGCGACTGAGGGAGTTTTACTCCTTCCGTCGCGCTTTCGCGCGCCACCTCCCTCGGGGAGGGAGGCATTTTTAGGCTCCTCCTTTGGGGGAGCTGTCGCACGGCGACTGAGGGAGTTTTACTCCTTCCGTCACGCTTCGCGTGCCACCTCCCTCGGGGAGGGAGGCAAATTTAGCCTCATCCACCATGATCCACCTTGCGGAAGGCAAACGGGCGATCGATGATCGCCCCTACGTTTCCGATATGCCAAATTGACGCGTGTTTTAAAAAAATTCAATACTTCATATTGCAAAATTGCAAATTAGAGTATATAATAAATTAGAAATACCGTAATTTTGCAGTATTTCAACATTCCTTTTGCAAAATTCATTATAGCGGGACAAATAATATGAAAAAATATAGTGAAATGACAAAAGAAGAACTTGCGGCGGAATTTAACGCCGTCCGCGCGGAATATGAAGATATAAAAGCGCGTCACTACGGGCTTGATATGTCGCGCGGAAAGCCGAGCATGGATCAGCTCGGACTGACGGAGTCGCTATTGCATATTCTCAACAAAGGCAGCGACTGCAAGACCGAGGATGGGATAGACTGCCGCAACTACGGCCAGCTTTTCGGGCTGAAAGAAGCGCGCGAGCTGTTTTCCGATCTGCTTGACATACCCGCGGATAATATAATCTTAGGCGGCAACTCGTCGCTCAACATGATGTACGACACCGTTTCACGCGCCATGCTTTACGGCGTGCCCGGCTCGGATAAACCGTGGTGCAAGCTTGACAAAGTCAAATTCCTTTGCCCTTCGCCCGGATATGACAGACACTTTCATATATGCGAATCCTTAGGTATTGAGATGATACCGGTCGAAATGACGCCGACCGGACCGGATATGGACACGGTCGAGAGCCTTGTTGCCGGGGATGAGAGCATAAAGGGTATCTGGTGCGTGCCGAAATATTCAAACCCGCAGGGCATAACGTATTCCGATGAGACGGTAAGAAGATTTGCACGCCTTAAATGCAAAGCTAAAGATTTCCGCATTTTCTGGGATAACGCCTACGCCGTCCACGACTTAGACGACAACGGTGACAGGCTGCTTAATATTTTCCGTCTCGTACAGGGCACGGAGTTTGAAGATCAGCTTTACTATTTCTTCTCCACGTCAAAAATATCGTTCCCCGGCTCCGGCGTCGCCCTTCTCGCGTTAAGCGACCGCAACCTTGAAGCCGCAAAAAAGATAATCGAAGTACAGACCATAGGCCCGGATAAGATAAACCAGCTGCGCCACGTCAGATATTTTACAAACGCGGAGGGTATAAACGACCATATGCGTTTGCACGGCATGGTGCTCAAACCCAAGTTCAAAGTAGTTTTAGATACGCTTGAAAAAGAGCTTGCGCCCGCCGGTATAGCGGAATGGACAAAGCCGAAAGGCGGCTATTTCATATCGCTTGACGTTTACGACGGCACGGCGAAAGAGACGTACAGACTCGCCAAGGAAGCCGGAGTCAAGATAACGAACGCCGGCGCCACGTTCCCCTACGGACGCGACCCGCGCGACAGGAACCTGCGCCTTGCGCCGTCCTTCCCGCCGGTAGAAGAGCTTGCGGCGGCGATACATATAGTTTGCGTCTGCGCTAAACTTTCGTATCTGGAAAAGGTCAAAAACTGATAATATATTCAGAGGCGATAACAAAAAATTATCGCCTTTTTTTGTTTAAAAAAACTGTTTGCCGGCGTCTTCTCAAAACGGGGGGCGCAATTTAGTTTCAGTTTATTCTGCCGTCTTATAATTTGTGTTTGAAAATCAATGTAACCGCCGGTATAAATCAGGTATAAACAGAGAGTAAAAAACTGAAAGGTTATTTAAATTGACTGCTTACAGATGCGGGATCGATATAGGATCGACCACCGTCAAGCTCGTTGTTTTGGACGGGGATGAAAAAATAATATACGGACAGTACAGACGCCACCTTGCCAGAACAAGGCAGACGTTAAAAGAACTGCTTTCGGACGCCGAAAAAACTCTCGGCGATTTTTGCGTTGATCCGAGAATAACAGGTTCCGGCGCCATAAGCCTTGCAAAAGCGCTTGGGATAGAATTCGTGCAGGAAGTCGTCGCAACGTCCGGCGCGCTTGAAAAATACTATCCGAAAACCGACGTGGCGATCGAACTCGGCGGCGAGGACGCGAAGATCATATATTTCAAAGGCGGACTTGACGAGCGCATGAACGGCGTCTGCGCCGGCGGCACGGGCGCTTTTATAGATCAGATGGCGGCGCTTTTGCAGACTGATGCGGACGGGCTGAACGAAGCCGCGTCAAAATATAAAGAGCTTTACCCCATAGCCGCGCGCTGCGGAGTTTTTGCAAAGACCGATATACAGCCGCTTATAAACGAAGGCGCGGCGGTGTCCGACATAGCGGCGTCCGTTCTGCAGGCTGTCGTCAACCAGACGGTTTCAGGCCTCGCCTGCGGCAAACCGATACGCGGCACGGTGGCGTTTTTAGGCGGACCGCTTCACTATCTGCCGGAGCTGAAAAAGGCGTTTATAAGAACGCTGAAGCTTGACGACGAGCATATAGTGGATCCGGACGACTCACATCTATTCGCCGCGCTCGGCGCCGCGCTTGAATCCGACGGGAATAAGGGCAAAAAAGTATCCGATCTTATAAAACTGCTTGAAAGCGATCTTAAAATAGAATTTGAACTCAAGCGTCTGCCGCCTTTGTTTGAAAACAAAGAGCAGTACGACGCGTTTTCCGCGCGTCACGCGAAGGCGACGCTGAAAAAAGCGGAGCTTAATACTTATAAAGGCGACTGCTGGCTCGGCATAGACGCCGGCAGCACGACGACTAAAACGGCGCTTTTGTCCGACGACGGAGAGCTTTTGTTTTCCGCTTATTCAAACAACATGGGCGACCCGGTGACAACGGCGTCAAAAATGCTTTCCGATCTTTACGGCAAACTGCCGCGGGGCGCCGTTATACGCGGAGCGTGTTCGACCGGTTACGGAGAAGCTCTGCTGAAAGCCGCTTTCCGTCTCGATCACGGCGTTGTGGAGACCGTGGCGCACGCCGCGGCGGCTTCATATTTTTTGCCGGACGTTGACTGCGTGCTTGATATAGGCGGGCAGGATATGAAATGCATAAAACTGAAAAACGGTACGGTTGACACGGTGCTTCTGAACGAGGCGTGTTCCTCCGGCTGCGGATCGTTTATTGAAAATTTTGCCTCGTCTCTCGGATTTACCGCGTCTGACTTTGCATCGGAAGCGCTTTTTGCCAAAGCTCCGGTTGATCTCGGCACGCGCTGCACCGTGTTTATGAATTCAAACGTAAAACAGGCGCAGAAGGAAGGCGCGGAGGTGGCGGACATTTCCGCCGGACTTGCGTATTCCGTTATAAAAAACGCGCTTTTCAAGGTCATAAAACTCTCGTCCGCTTCGGATCTCGGCAAACACGTTGTAGTGCAGGGCGGCACGTTTTACAACAAAGCCGTTCTGCGCGCGTTTGAACTCGTCTCCGGCGCGGAGGCGGTGTGTCCTGATATTGCGGGGCTTATGGGCGCTTTCGGCGCGGCTTTGTCCGCAAAAGCGAAAGCCGGCGAAAAAAGCGGTATTATAAGCAAAGAAGAGCTGTCGTCGCTTACGTATACTACAAAAACCACGCACTGCGCCGGCTGTGAAAACAAGTGCCTTCTTACCGTCAGCACGTTCAGCGACGGCACGCGCCACATATCAGGCAACCGCTGTGAGAGAATGACCGGCAAAGCCGGCAGATCCGATTCTCCCAATATGTTTGAGTACAAAAGAACGCGCATTTTCGGCTATGACAGCTTGCCCGCGGACGAGGCGCCGCGCGGCGTTTTGGGCATACCGCGCGTACTTAACATATATGAAAACTATCCGTTTTGGGCGACTTTCTTGAAAAAACTCGGATTTTCTGTCGTTTTGTCGCCGTTTTCGAACAGAAAAATATACGAGCTTGGAATGGAATCCATCCCGTCCGAGTCCGAATGTTATCCGGCAAAGCTGGCGCACGGTCACGTGCAGTGGCTTATAGATCACGGCATAAAACGGATATTCCATCCGTGCGTGATGTACGAGTATAAAGAGACTGAAAAAGCGGAAAACAACTATAACTGCCCGATAGTCGTTTCATATCCGGAAAATCTAAAAAACAACGTTGAAGCCGTAACGGACGGCGACGTGACGTATTACAGACCGTTTTTGGCTATGACAAGCGAAAAGACCGTTACGGACAGACTTGTGCAGTTCTGCGGCTTTGCGTGGGATATCTCATCCGGTGAAGTCAAAGAAGCCGCGCACGAGGCGTGGGTCGAAATGCGCCGCGCAAAAGACGATATACGAAAAGAAGGCGGCAGACTTTTATCCGACATGGAGCAAAAAGGCGCGCGCGGCGTAGTTTTAGCCGGCAGACCTTACCATATAGACGCGGAAATAAATCACAGCATACCGGAGCTTATAAATTCTTACGGACTGTACGTTTTTACCGAGGACAGCCTGCCGTATGACGGCAACTCTGACAGACCTTTGCGCGTAGTGGACCAGTGGGTGTTCCATTCCCGCCTTTACGCCGCCGCGGAGTTCGTGTCAAAGCGCGACGATCTGGAGATAATACAGCTCAATTCGTTCGGCTGCGGACTTGACGCCGTTACGACGGACCAGGTTTGCGAGATACTTGAAAAAAGCAACAAGCTCTACACGGTGCTGAAAATAGACGAGGTGAACAATCTCGGCGCGGCGCGTATACGCGTGCGCAGTCTGCTTGCCGCCATGGATATGCGGCGCGGCTGCGGCGTTAAGGCAAAACCGGCACCGATAGGCTTTGAGCGCACCGTATTCACAAAAGAAATGTACGAAAAGGGATATACGATACTCGCGCCCGATATGAGCCCGGTGCATTTCAAGCTGCTTGAGCCCGTTTTCGGAAAATACGGTTACAACGTCGTAATGCTTGAGGGCGACAACAGAGCCGCCGTGGACGTGGGACTCAAATACGTGAACAACGACGCGTGCTACCCTTCCATAGTTATGGTAGGTCTTTTGATGAGCGCGGTGCTTTCCGGAAAGTACGATACGGATAAATTAGCTCTTCTTATGACGCAGACGGGCGGCTGCTGCCGCGCAAGCAATTACGTGGGCTTTATACGCCGCGCGCTTGCAAAAGCAGGGCTGTCGCATATACCCGTTATTTCCCTCAATTTCAACAACATGGAGAAAAACGACGGATTCAGGATAACGCTGCCGATGTTAAAAGACGGTATGCGCGCGCTCATGTTCGGCGACCTTATAATGAGATGCCTGTACCGCACGCGCCCGTATGAGATAAGACCCGGTTCAGCCGACGCTCTGCGCGACAAATGGCAGAAAAAATGTATTGAAGCTTTGACAAATAAGCGGCGCGCGAACATCAAAAAGCTTTGCTTTGATATAGTGGCGGATTTTGACGGTCTTCCGATAGACGACAGCGTAAGAAAACCGCGCGTTGGCGTTGTCGGGGAGATACTTGTTAAATATATGCCGCTTGCAAACAACAAAATAGTACAGCTGCTTGAAGCCGAAGGCGCGGAAGCGACGGTGCCGGACCTTATGGACTTTTTCGGGTATTATCTTTTCAACATGGATTACAAGCACAAGTATTTCGGCAAAAGCGCCGTACACTCCGTAATATCAAAAGCCGGCGGCAAAGCGCTTGCCATGATAAGAAAACACGCTCATGAGGCGCTTAAGTCAAGCAAACGCTTCAGCACTCCTATGAAGATAAAAGACGTTGCGGAGCTTACAAAACCGTTTTTATCCGTGGGGAATCAGTACGGAGAAGGCTGGTTTTTAGCCGGAGAAATGGCGGAGCTAATAAGCAGCGGCGTGCCTAACGTCGTATGTATACAGCCGTTTGCGTGTTTGCCTAATCACGTTGTGGGCAAAGGCGTTATAAAGCAGATGAAAAAGGTTTATCCAAATGCGAATATCGCCGCGGTGGACTACGATCCCGGCGCATCCGAGGTGAATCAGCTCAACCGCATAAAACTCATGCTTGCGGCGGCGAGAAGAGACAGCAAATAAAGCCGTTATATTTAAAACAGACCGGAAAAGGTCTGTTTTTTGCTGCAAATAAAAAACGGAAAAGTATTGACAAAGCGGATTTTTTATGTATAATTAGGATAAATAAAAAAAGGAGAGAAAAAATGAAGAAATTATTTGCCATGCTTTTAGCGGCAGCGATGCTGCTTACGCTTGCAGCGTGCGCCGGCGGCGAAACGGAGACCGCAGCGGAAACTGCGGATACCGTTGCCGAGACGACCGGAGCAGAGGAAACGACCGAGGCGGCGACAGAGGAGACGACAGAGGCGGCGACAGAAGAGGTAACGACAGAAGAAGAGGTCACCGGAGAGGTCTTGACTGAAGAGATAACGACCGAAGAGGTTACTGCCGAAGAAGTTACAACTGAAGAGGTAACGACCGAAGAAGTCACGACCGAAGAAGTCACGACCGAAGAAGTCACGACCGAAGAAGTAACGACCGAGGAAGTTACGACAGAAGAAGTTACAACACAGGAGGTAACAACGGAAGCTGAAACTCAGCCCGCAGCTGACGACAAATATGAATTTGAGGGAATGACGCTTACAAAACCCGCCGGATATACGTTCAAGGACTTTTCCGGACTTCCCTCCGGACTTAAAAACGGCACGCCTGACGGTACCTGCTTCTTCAATTTCGGCACGACCGATCCGGTCATCCCGATGACGGAAGAAGACGTGACACCGTTCCTTGACAGCGTAGCGTTGTCTCTGCCGATCGGCGCGTACACCGTGGACGGCTTCAAATCCTACGAGGTAAACGGCCACACCGTTACAAAGCTTGACTACTCATGGGAAAACAGAGCCATAATCCAGTCTGTTGTAAGAGTACATTTTGACGATTATACCATAGTGATCAACTTTGCAACGCTTCCGACGATACCGGAAGGCGTTACGGAGTTCAACACCATGATAGATTCCATGACTATCGACTGATATTGACAAACGATCAGCGCCTGCTTCAAAGCAGGCGCTTTTTTGTCGTTTTCTCTATCGACAAAGGCGTGGGTTCCGTATTTACCGTCACGGTCAAGCTCAAAGCGTCGGAGCGCATCTGTCAAAACCGGTAGAGCCGGATAAACTGTACGCAACGCTGGCTCAGCTTACAGCGGAAAAAGAATAAAAACGAAAAAAAGGACTGCCGCGCAGTCCTTTTTTAATTATTTTGCTACGTCAACGCATCTGCTTTCGCGGATGAGGTTTACCTTGATCTGTCCGGGATATTCAAGCTCAGCTTCTATCTTCTTCACTATATCACGCGCAACGAGTATCATCTTCTCGTCGTTTACTTCTTCCGGTTTTACCATTATGCGCAGTTCGCGTCCCGCCTGTATGGCGTAGGATTTTTCCACGCCGGGGAAGCTCTTTGCGATCTCTTCCAGTTTCTGCAGGCGCTTGATGTAGTTTTCAAGGTCTTCGCGTCTGGCGCCGGGTCTTGCCGCGGATATCGCGTCTGCCGCCTGAACGATAACGGCTGTGAGCGTTTTTGCCTCAACGTCGCCGTGGTGCGCTTCTATCGCGTGTATAACGTCTTTGTTTTCTTTATACTTCTTTGCGATGTCAACGCCTATCTGAACGTGGCTGCCTTCGACCTCCTGCGTAAGCGCCTTACCGATGTCGTGCAGTAAGCCCGCGCGCTTTGCAAGGGCAACGTCAACGCCGAGCTCGGATGCGATTATGCCGGAGATGTACGCGACTTCAACGGAGTGGTTAAGTACGTTCTGACCGTAGCTGGTGCGGTATTTCAGTCTGCCGAGCAGTTTTACAAGATCGCTGTTAAGACCGTGAACGCCGACCTCAAACGTCGCTCTTTCACCCGCCGCTTTGATAGCGGCGTCAACGTCGCGCCTGCATTTCTCAACGGTCTCTTCTATCCTTGTGGGATGTATGCGTCCGTCGGAGATAAGTTTTTCAAGCGTCTGACGCGCTATTTCACGTCTTACCGGGTCAAAACTGGATATCGTTATCGCCTCAGGCGTATCGTCGATTATAAGATCAACGCCGGTAAGCGTTTCTATCGTGCGGATGTTGCGTCCTTCGCGTCCGATTATCCTTCCCTTCATCTCATCGTTAGGCAGGTTTACGACGGATACCGTCGTTTCCGCCACGTGGTCCGCCGCTATACGCTGTATAGCAAGCGTTATGATGCTTTTTGCCTTGTCGTCCGCTTCTTCCTTGAACTGCTGTTCAAGATCGCGGAGCTTGTGCGCTTTTTCGATCTTTACTTCTTCTTCAAGATCTTTGAGCATTTCGTTCTTCGCTTCTTCGGCGGAGAGTCCGGCTATGCGTTCAAGCATCTGCATCTCACTTTCCTTGATACGCTCTATCTCGGCAGTGAGCTCGCTGTTTTCTTTTATTTTCTTGTTAAGTACCTCTTCTTTTTTATCGAGGCTCTCATGCTTTTTGTCAAGAGCTTCTTCACGCGCGACCGCGCGGCTTTCCAGTCTGGAAACCTCTTTGCGGCGCTCTTTCAGCTCTTTTTCAGCTTCGTTTCTGCTGCGCAGTATTTCTTCCTTTGCTTCAAGCAAGGCTTCTTTTTTCTTTGTTTCGGCGTCTTTTTCAGCCTCTTCAACTATCTCTTTGGCTTTTCTCTCAGCCGAACCGATAGCTTTTTCACCAATGCTTTTTCTCAAAAGGATACCGACTACAATACCGACGACCGCAGCGGCGACGATCAATATGATTGCCAACCAAAGCTCCATAAAGCACCTCCTTTTCTTATATAATCATTATTTATGCAAAATATACAAAAACACACTACGTGATATTATAATTTCAGCATATATAATATTATATAAAATATATAGTATATAATCAAGTAACATTTTACTGTATTTTGAGTTATTTATGTTAATTTTTTGCGTTGACGTGTTAAAAACCCTGCGAAAATATATCGCAGGGTTTTTTACAGCTCTGTTTTAATCCGGTATCTTTTCCACTTCTTCTTCAAGTAAAAGGTTTCCTTTTCCGTCATAAACCGTATATCTGCAGCCGCTTTCATAAAGCGAATAATCGTGATGCGTACCGTCGGCGTCATACCAACTCTTGTTTACAAGAGTGCCGCTGCCGTCGTACTCCCTGACGAGAGGGGAGTTTGAATCAGATAAGCCGTAGTCTTCTGTCAAAATTCTTTTGACGCTGCCGTTTTCGTATTGCGTGAATTCTTTCTTTGACAGAGATCCGTCTCTGTTAATATATATTTTGTTTTTTTCTGTCAGCACACCGTTTCCGTCGTATTTTGTTTCGATCCTGGCGGATCCGCTGTCCGAAGTATAATTATAATCAGTACGCTTGGTCCCCGTTATTTTTCCGTCTTTGTAATATATGATCTCCTCTTTGCTGATAACGTCCGGACGGGCTGTATCGTAGGTATAGATATAATCCGCGTTTTTCTCCGTTTTTTCGATATCTTTATAAAAGCTCCTTTTTTTCGGCAGACCGTTTTCGTACTCGTACGTGAAAAAAGCGGTCAATTCGCCCGGTGAGTAATGTTCGGATTCCGTTATCGTGCCGTCCGCGTTATATCTGCATATCTGCGACACGGCTCCGCTATCATAGAACGTTTGTGAAAACGGAAGCTCCGCGACGGCGCAGACGCCGTCACTGACCGTATAGTAAAACTCGGCGGTATAGCTTTTTTCTGACTTTTCTTTATCGGTTTTTGCGGGTTTATAGCCTCTTTTGATCTCGGAAGATGAATATGAGGGTTTAAATATATCGTTTATTATTTCGGGAGCCTCGGTATTACCTGCGCCCGGAAATCCGGAGATATCAACAAATCTGCCGTCGGAAGAAAATTCAATAGTACAGACGCCGCCGTCATAGCCGAGTTTTCCGGTCCCTGACGCAAAATCCGTTGAATAAGTTATACCGGACACATATCTTATGCCGTTTTTGTATTCATAATCAAGCTCATACTGGCTGAAAGAATTACCGTTAAAAGGCCGGTAACCCCATACGTGATCATAGTATTTTTGCAGATACGGTATTTTTAAATATTCGTCGATGGGTAATTCGAACAGCGGTATCAGGCTGTCAAACTTTGAAGCCGAGATATCGCGGCTTGACAGATTTTCATATATTTTATCTTTTGATATCTCGCTTTCTCTGATCATAGAGAGGGATGCGGGGGCGATCCGTGCGTCGTCACATTCGCAGAAACAGCACGACGCTTCTTTTATAAGATAACCGTTTTTGTAAATATACGTTTTTGTGCTTGTAAAGGTGCAGTCAATGTCTTCTGATGTGCCCGGATAACGTTCTATGTCAATGGTATATAAGATCCTGCCGTCCTCATCAGTTCGCTCGTAAATAGGCTCGTCGCCGTTGTATACGCATACCGTGACCGGATAGCGCTCAATTTCGGCGGTATATAAGATCCTGCCGTCCTTATCGGTTATACGCTCGTATATCAACTCGTCGCCGCTGTATACCGTTTCATACCTGTTTCCGTCTTTGTCGGAAACGGTGTAAGCCGTCTCACCTTCCGATATTTCCGCGGCCGTATTCGGTACTTTGCCGTTTATATCAAAATCAAAGCTGTAAATATATTTGCCGGCCGCGCTTTGTGAGGCGGATATATGCACGCCTTTGTATTCAAGGAATTTGAGCGCGCCGAACATGCTGCCGCCGATAAGCACAAGCGCAAGGAACGCGCCGGCGATCCGCACGGCGGGATATTGAAAGAAACCGACGCGTGCGGTTTTCTTATCTATACTGCCAAGCGCGCCGCCGCCGTATTTCAGATGCTGCTCCGAAGCTGATATCTTTTCGGACAGCCACTTTTCCGTTTGCTCGTAATCAAAATTCTTTTTCATATACGCACCTTATTTTAAACCTTTCATATCTGAAAGCTTTTGCAGCGCCCGGTAATACTTTGTTTTTATATAGTTCTGCTTTTTACCGGTCATTTCCGCTATATCCGGCATGGTGTAGCCGTAAAGGAAATAAAGCGTAAGGATCCTGCGTTCTTCAAGAGTGAGCTTTGCGCGGACGAGAATGTCAAAAAACTCGATCTCGGAGGTATCGGCTTCGTAGCTGAATCCATCCGCCAGCTCGTCGATATTCTCATACCTTCGGCTCTTTCTTTTTATCATTTTCGCCTGGCTGTACGTGATGCGCAGAAGCCACAGATCAAACTTCCGCTCATCCTTTAGGCCGCTAAGATGTTCCCAGGCGTACGCCACGGCGTCCGCGACAGCGTCTTTTGCGTCCTCCGCGTTTGCGGTAACGGAAAACGCGGCGAAATACAGCTTTTTCTCCGTTAAAGAAACAGCGCGGACGAATTCATCCTTTGTCATCGCTTTATCCTTTCGTTTTATGCCTTTCATATATCAAGGTGCACGGGAAGAGTAAAAAGTTTCAGAAAAATCGCATTGTTTACAAAAATATAAAACAAGACGGCGGGAGCAAGCCCCCGCCCTGCGATTCTTAATTTGCCGTCTTGCTGCCCGTATACAGCGTATAATATACGCCCTTGTCTTCAAGTAGGGATTCGTGACTGCCGCGCTCTATTATCCTGCCGTTGGCTAAGACCATAATAACCGACGAGTTTTTGACGGTAGAGAGGCGGTGGGCTATTACGAACACCGTTCTGCCTTCCATAAGGCTGTCCATGCCGCGCTGGACGATCGCTTCCGTTCTCGTGTCGATGGAGGACGTAGCCTCGTCAAGTATGAGCACGGGCGGGTCCGCGACTGCGGCGCGCGCTATGGCTATAAGCTGTCTTTGTCCCTGTGACAGATTCGCGCCGTCACCCGATATTTCAGTATCGTACCCTCTCGGCAGATGCGTTATGAAATAATCCGCGCCTGCTAACTTCGCCGCGGCGTGTACCTCCTCATCCGTCGCGTCAAGCTTGCCGTATCTTATATTGTCCGCTACCGTTCCGGAAAACAGATGCGTGTCCTGGAGAACCACGCCGAGAGAACGCCGCAAGTCAGCTTTCTTGATTTTTTGTATGTTTATGCCGTCGTATCTGATTTTTCCGTTTTGTATATCGTAGAATCGGTTTATCAGATTCGTAATTGTGGTTTTGCCCGCGCCGGTCGCTCCGACAAACGCTATTTTTTCACCCGGGTGAGCGTACAGGTTTATATCGTGCAGCACGGTTTTTTCCGGCGTGTATCCGAAATCCACGTTTTCAAACACTATATCGCCGCGCAGGCGCGTGTACGTTACAGAGCCGTCGGCAGAATGGGGATGCTTCCACGCCCAGACGCCGGTTCTTTCTTCACATTCCGTGAGATTTCCGTTTTCGTCCTCTTTCGCGTTTACAAGCGTTACGTAGCCTTCATCCTGTTCGATGGGCTGATCAAGCAGACCGAAGATACGTTCCGCTCCGGCAAGCGCCATGATTATCGAATTGAGCTGCTGCGAGAACTGCGATATTGGCATATTGAACTGGCGTGTGAACTGTAAAAACGGTATGAGCGCCGCTATCTGAAAGTCTCCTACTTTGTTTATCGCAAGAAAACCGCCCACGACCGCGACTATAACGTAATTGAGATAACCTAAGTTACCCATTATGGGCATAACTACGTTTGCAAGTCCGTTTGCTAAGCGCGTGCTGTCGTAGAGACGCTCGTTTTTTTCATCAAACGCTTCAAGTATCTTTTCCTCGTGCGTGAAGACTTTTACAACTCTCTGTCCTTCAACGGTCTCTTCAACAAACGCGTTCACCTCGCCTATATTCTTCTGGCGGCGTCTGAAATGCTTTGCGCTGCGCGTTGCAAGCGCTCTCGTTATCATAACGGCGCACGTTACGACTATAAGCGCGGTAAGCGTCAGAAGCGGAGATAAGATCATCATTGATATCAGAACGGTCACGACGGTGGACACGTTTGATATCATGTTGGGAACGGACTGAGATATGAGCTGGCGCAGCGTGTCCGTATCGTTCGTGTAGATACTCATTATATCGCCGCGCTCGTTTTTGTCAAAATAACTTATAGGCAGTTTTTCCATGTGCTCAAACAGAGTGTCGCGGATTATCCGCAGCGTTCCCTGCGTGACGTATACCATAAGGCGGTTCATCAAAAACGTGGAAAGAACGCCTGCTCCGTACGTTAAGATAATGAATATCATCTTTATGCCGAGGTCACGGAAGCCTTTGTCCTGCGGAAGCGTTCCGTCAAGCATCGGCTGTATGAAGTCGTTAATCAGCTCTTTTGAAAACATTGTTCCGCGCGCTGTGACTATTGCCGTGACTATTATGCAGATAAGCACTACGACGCAGTGAACGGGATACGACTTAATAACGAAACCGAGCGTGCGGGCGAGAGTTTTTAATGGGGCTTTGCCTTTTTTCTTTGCGTTATCACTCATCGAAATCAGCCCCTTTCATTTGTGATTCAAATACCTCGCGGTATATTTTATTGTTTTGCAGCAGCTGTTCGTGTGTGCCTATACCGTTTATCTTGCCTTCGTCAAGCACTATTATCATATCCGCGTCCGCTACGCTTGATATGCGCTGTGCTATTATTATCTTTGTAACGTCAGGTATGTACTGCCTGAACGCCGCTCTTATCGCCGCGTCCGTCTTTGTGTCTACCGCGCTTGTGGAATCGTCCAGTATAAGCACTTTAGGCTCTTTTAAAAGCGCGCGGGCTATGCAGAGACGCTGTTTCTGGCCGCCGGAGAAGTTCGTGCCGCCCTGTTCCACGTGGCTGTTATAGCCGTCCGGCAGATTTTCCACAAATTCGCGTATCTGCGCGGATTCGCACGCCGCCGCCATCTGCTCTTCGGTCGCGTTTTCATTGCCCCAGCGCAGGTTATCGGCTATGCTGCCGTAGAAAAGCACGTTTTTCTGCAAGACCATTGAGACCTTGTCGCGCAGGGTGTTAAGATCGTATTCTCTTACGTCCACGCCGCCTACTTTTACGGAGCCGCCCGTAACGTCGTAAAGCCGCGGTATGAGCTGCACGAAAGACGATTTGCCCGCGCCCGTTCCGCCTATCACGCCGACTACCGAGCCGGACGGGATGGTGACGTTTATATCTTCAAGGTTGAGATTGTCCTCATTGCCGGAATATGAGAAATTGACGTGATCGAATACTATCTCTCCGTCCTTTACCTCGTTTACCGGCGATCCCGGCTGAGTAAGATCTATCTGTTCGTCAAGGACCTCAACAATACGCTCGCCGGACGTTTTAGCCATAGTAAGCATGACGAATATCATTGATATCATCATAAGATTCATCAGTATATTCATCGTATAGACCATAAACGTGGAAAGCTGGCCGACCTGCATATCAACTCCGCCGCTTTTTACTATGATCGAGGCGCCGAACCAGAAAATGCCTGCCATGCACGCGTATACGGCAAGGTTCATGGCCGGACCGTTGAGCGCGACGATCTTTTCCGCGGCGGCAAAGCGTTTATATAAGAATTCCGACGCTTTGTGGAACTTCTTTATTTCGTGATCTTCTCTTACGTACGCTTTTACTACGCGTATACCGGTCAGATTTTCCTGCACCCCGGCGTTTACGCCGTCGTATTTTTCAAAAACGTATCTGAAACGCGGAAAAGCGTTTGCCACAATAGCCGCGAGCGCCGTGCCGAGCAGTACGATAACGAATACGAAAACGAGAGACAGCTTTCGGTTCGTCGCCATTGCCATGATAAGCGCTGAGACGAGCATTATGGGCGCGCGGAAGCATATGCGTATCATCATCTGAAACGCCATCTGCACGTTTGTTACGTCCGTAGTCATTCTTGTGACTAAGCTTGCGGTGGAAAATTTGTCTATGTTTGCAAACGAGAACTGCTGGACCTTGCTCATAAGACCGCGGCGCAGATTTTTTTCAAATCCGGCGGCGGCTTTGCAGGCGAATATAGCGCCGAGAGCGCCGAACAAAAGCGACATAAGCGCCATCAGCATCATCAAAAGGCCCGTTCTTATAACGTAATCCATATCGCCGACTTTGATGCCGTCGTCGATTATATGTCCCATAAGAAACGGTATGACGACCTCAAACGCGACTTCAAGCACCATAAGTATAGGCGTGATGACCGTTATCTTTTTATACTCGCCTATATAGTGTGATAACTTTTTTATCATTTCAAAATATCAAGCAAAGGAAGACTTGCGTCTTCCTTTGCCGTCTTACTCCTTAACTCTTTTTACTATTTGATCAAACGCTTCTTCAACCGGTATCTTGTCGCGGAAGGATTTATCTCTTGCGGCAAGCTCCACCGCGCCTTCTTTCATGTTGCGCGGGCTTACTATGACGCGTAAGGGGATGCCGAGCAGATCCGCGTCGGAGAACATTATGCCGGCGGATACGTTTCTGTCGTCGTAGATGACCTCTATCCCGGCGTCCTCCAGCTTTTTATAAAGCTCGTTTGCGTATGCGTGAGTTTCTTCGTCGTCAGCGCGCAGACAGCAGAGATGCACCTGCCACGGCGCTATGGATTTAGGCCAGATCGGCCCGAATTCGTCGTGGTGAGCCTCGCATACGGAAGCGGCAAGTCTGCCGACGCCTATGCCGTAGCAGCCCATTATCGGGTACTGAAGCTCGCCGTTTGCGTCCGTGTACTGCATACCCATCGCTTTAGTGTATTTTGTGCCGAGCATGAAAATGTTTCCGACCTCAACGCCGCGGGAAATTTTCAGACTGTGTTTTCCGCAGACCGGGCAGATACCGCCTTCAACAGCTTTTGCCAGATCGTTATATTCCGCGCCGGGCACGTCGCGCTCCATGGTAAGGCCGGTGTAGTGATAACCGTCCTCGTTTGCGCCGCATATAAGGTTCTTTGCGCCTTTAAGCGACTTGTCAAACAGTAAAGTCGCTTTTGCCGTGAAGTTCACCGGGCCTGTGCAGCCGGCGGCGATGCCGGATTTTTCATCAACGGCGGCGGGATGAACGTCGCAGCCGAGCAGATTTGTAAGCTTTGTTTCATTTACGTCAAGATCGCCGCGTAAGAATATTATAACGTAGCTGTCGTCAGCGTTTTTCTGATACATAACGGCTTTGCAGGACTGCTTTGCTTCGGCTTTGAGCAGCGCGCAGACTTCTTCTATAGTATGCGCGTCGCCCGTTTTTACCTTTGTAAGCGGCGCGTCGCCGTAGTCGGAGATTTCAGTTATGCTGTCCGCCGCTTCCATGTTGCTTCTGTAATCACATTCGCCGCAGATAACTATGCTGTCCTCACCGATAGGCGTCAAAAGCATAAATTCGTGGCTCACGGAGCCGCCCATCATACCGGAATCCGATTTTACTGATATTACCTCCGGCACGCCTGCGCGCGCGTAAATGCGCTCGTACGCCTTGTGGCATTTATCGTAATACTGTTCAAGATCTTCCTGGGACGTGTGGAAAGAATATCCGTCCTTCATCGTAAACTCGCGTACGCGGATAAGGCCGCCGCGTGGACGCGCCTCGTCGCGCTCCTTTGTCTGTATCTGATATATCATAAACGGATATTTGTTGTATGTGTTCGCGTATTCGCGGACGAGCTGGACAGCCGCTTCCTCGTGCGTCATGCCGAGGACGAGATCCGCGCCGTTTCTGTCCTTGAATCTGAACATCTCCGCGCCTATACTGCTGTATCTTCCGGATTCCTGCCAGATGGAAGCGGGCATAACAACGGGGAAGAGCACTTCCTGGCCGTCTATTCTGTCCATTTCCTCACGGATTATCTGTTCTATCTTTCTGCACACGCGGCGCAGCGGCATATACTGTGAAAAAATACCGCTTGCCACAAATTTCATATATCCGCCGCGCAGCATCAGTGCGTGGCTGTCTACAAGACATTCCGAGGGGCGCTCTTTGAATCTGTCGCCCACTAATTTTTCAAGTTTCATTTTATATCCTCTTAACCTTTTTTATAAGTTGCGCTGTAGTATTTATATCCCGTCTCCGGATTCTGCAAAAGCTCCGATACCGTTACGAATTCGTAGCCCTGATCGGCTAATTTTTCTATAGCTTCACAGAACGCAAGATACGAGTTTTCGTATATCTCGTGCATAAGTATAATGGAACCGGGTTTTACTTCGGACATTATGTTGTTAACTATAATGTCTATGTTCTCACGCTGAGATTTTTCTTTGTTGCTCTTGTATCTCCAGTCGTTTGAGTCAACGTCCCAGATGATGACCGGGAATTCAGAAGATTTATACTGTGACTCGGTAATATTTCCTCCGGGCGGTCTCATAAGCGTCGGCCATATGCCTATTGAATTTTTAATCGCGTCCGCGGCTTTATAGACTTCATCATGATATTTTTCGGGATTTTTCGTATAATACCATTCATGCGACCAGCAGTGGATGGCTATTTCCATTCCGTGCTCGTACGCATACTGCATGCCTTTTTCACGGTCTCCGTAGATCAGATTTCCGACTACGAAAAACGTACCTTTGCCGCCGTATTCAAGCAGCTTGTCCGTTATCTTTTTGGAGTTTTCGGGGTGCGGACCGTCGTCGAACGTGAACGCCACGTATTTCTTTTCCGGATCAAGCGGCTCGACTTTTGACGTGGTGCGCGCGGAAGTTGTGACTTCCTCCTCTTCGGTTTCGGGCTCTTCCGTTGTCTCCGGACGTTTTGTCGTCACGGCGGTCGTTGTTTCTTCCTCATCCGTTTCGGGTTCTTCCGTCTCCGGGCGTTTTGTCGTCGTGGCTGCGGACGTAGTCTCGTCCGGGTCTGTCTCGGGCTCTGACGTATCCGGGCGTTTCGTCGTTGTGGCTGCGCTCGTTGTTTCCTCCGCGTCGGTTTCGGGCTCTTTTGTCGTTTCGTCTTCGATCGGAGTATCCGCTTCAGACTCGCTTTCTTCCGTGCCGGTCGTGTCTTCGGAAGGCTGATCCGTTTTTTCTTCCTCCGTTTCCGTTTGATCCCACACGTAAGTTTCCCCGCCGGGAGACGGCGCCAGATCGCTGTTTTCCGCGCTGTCGGAAACAGACGTGCTTACGGCGTCCGCGGGAACTTTGCTGTTGTTTACCATGACCGGAATGAATATAAGCATCGCGATCACGATAAACGCCGCAACTATACCAAATATCGCACCTTTTTTCATATAAGCTCTCTCTTTATAATTATTATCAGTTTATTATACCAAATTTATTTATAAATGTCAACGGCATTTTGGCGTAAAAGCTTTAATATTTTTATTTTTTATTATTTATAATTCCGCATAAGGATACTGCATATAAAAAACAACGGAGCTTTTAAAGCTCCGTTGCCGTAACGTAAGATCAAAATTCGTTTACACTCATAGAGAACGTTGCGATCAGATTATTCAAGAAATCCGTTCCCACGTTTCTCTGGCATACAAGGAATATCACGTAATCCGGTTTGTTTTCTTCAAGAATGGATTTATCAAGAGGGTAGTTCCACAAAACTTTCTCGTTGGTCCATACCTTTGAGAAATTCGCTCCTATAAACGGCAGTATGTAACAGCCGTAGGAATCTCCGATAAAGTACGCTGTCGGATTTGCTGAGTTGCTGAGCTCGGAATCTCTCTGCCATCCTGTCGGACCGAATCCCGCTGATTTGATACCGTCGTTTCTCTTGGATATGTAATACGATCCCGTGTCGGTAAAGTTTGCGACAAAGAACGGCACGACTTCATTCATGGAGATGCCCGCCATACCGCACATATCTCCGCCGGGAACGTCGATATATTCAACGTTATAATCTTCGTTTTCAAGCGTTTTGACTACCGTGTCGGGATGGTCCTTGCTGACTCTCTTCATTAGGTCCATATAAACGTAATATGCGCCGAGTTCCGTATAATGCGTGTCCGTTGAGAAGTATATACGCTCATCCTTATGCTCTCTCATAACGGAAAACAGGTCAAGCGCGTAAACGTCCTCGTGACAGCCGTCTATCTCTTTTACAAAGCTCCGCATAGCAGAATTGACCGGTTCTTCAATTTCAAAATTCTGCTCGTCGTAATACGCGGTCGCGGGGTCGGGGATTATTGCGTAGATCAACTTCGTTTTTTTGCCTGTAACTTTTTGAATTTCTTTTATCGTTTTGCCGGATATATAGGATTTGATCGCGGCAAGCGAATTCGTATCAGCCTCGCATCCTTCCAAAAAACTGCGTGTAGGCAAATAGAATATCCTTGAGTTCTTTCCGACGAATATGTTTGAGCTGTACGCGGAAGCGGTAACGGTAACGGACGTCTTTTGGCTTTCAAGCTTGCCCGGCGCCGTGGCGTAAAATGATAATTTATCGCCTTCGCTCGCGGAAACTTCTACGTAGAAATACTTGTTGTTGCATACGTTTTCAGCCTCGCCGCCGTATGCGTCAACGCTGCGTATGACCGAAAACGGCTCGGCTGAACCGTAGACAAGATAACGTCCGTCCACGTAACTCATTCCGATCACAACGGGTTTGTCCGTCGGCTCGTGAGGCGACGAAATATAACGGAAAAGCAGGGTAACGTCTTTGTTGTTTACGGCGTTATCGTCGTTCATATTCGCCGCTTCCGGATCAAAAACGTCGTAAATCACTCCGGAAACGTGTCTGAACAATACGACTACGTCTTTGTTATCCACTGTGCCGTCGCGGTTGACGTCCCCTTTTGACACTTTCGCGGCTCCCGCCGTAACGGTGAAAATAAGCGTCAGACAGGCAAGAATTATTGCTGTTATCTTTTTCAATGCGTCATCTCCTTACTTAGTAAACCAAGAGACTGCCGGGAAATGACAGTCTCTTTAATATTTCTGATCGGTATATAATCAGCTGCGAGAGGAACTTACGAATCTGAACAGAGCGACAACGTCTTTGTTGTTTGTTTCGCCGTCGCCGTCAAAGTCTGTTGCTTCGGGAACAACGTCGTCGTCCGTAACGGAACCGGAAACGTATCTGAACAGGGTGACAACGTCTTTGTTGTCTATGGCGCCGTCACCGGAGGCGTCGCCGAGTTCCACGTCAAGAGCGTTGACGCCGCCGCTTATGATAACGAATTTAACCTCGTTGCCGGATGCGTTGAAAATGTTGTCCGCGGTCACCGCAACGTACATGAATTCGCCGTCTTTTGCATCTTCGGGAACTTTGAACGTAAGCGTTACGAACGCTGTGTCTTCAGTAACTTCTTTGCTGCCGCTTACCCAGTTGAACGCGAAGGAATCTTTGACCTTTGACCAGTCGTCAACAGTGTTTATAACGGCGGTCTTATCGTTTTCATCGTATATATCGTATTTAGCGTCAACAAGCGTAAGAGAATCGGACCAGTAAACGACGCTCTTAAGAGAGCTTATACCGGGATTGTTCTTAAGGCTTATCTTAACGTCAACGTTGCGGCCTACAAGACCTCTGCGGGTGGATTCGCCGCCGTCAACAACGAGGCCGAGTTTGTTTTCGGGAACTTCATCGGGGTCGTTGTCCGTGTCGGGTACAGCGTACGTGTATCCGTTTATCGCCGCGAAAAGGTCGGCAAGGTCAGTACCGTCAACTTTGCTGTCGCCGTTGAAATCAGCGGCGTTTACAACAAAACCGTTAGGCGTTGAGCCGTTCAAATGTCTTGAAAGCATCATAACGTCTCTGTTGGAGAGCGCGCCGTCGCCGTCAACGTCGCCTTTGATATATTCAACAACGTCAACGCCGCCGTTTATTATGTTATAGGAGATGTTCTTCTGATTTTCGTCAAATACGTCGTTCGGGTTTATTTTTGTAATGGTGATGGGCAGAAAATCGCCGTCTTTTGCATTTTCCGCAACTTTGAAGATTATAGTCGCGTACTTGCAGTCGCCTTCAACGTAACTTTCGCCGGATACCCAGTTCAGCTTCAGGGTTCTTGTGCCCGCGTCGAGCTGACTGCTTCTTAATACGGAGCTGTCTTCGGGATCTACTATATCAAACGTTACCTTCGGTACTTCTTCGCCGCTGCTTCTTTTGGAGGTCACAACTGAAAGTTTTTCGCTGTATTCGAGCGTCAGTTTAAGTGAGCTCAGCTTCTGGTTGTTTAAAAGGTTGATGCAAACGGCAACTTCCTTGCCTGCAACACCTTCAACGGAGGACAGACCGCCGTCAACAACTATGTTAAGTTTGTCTGTTGCGGGAGTCTCAAACGTGCGGGACGTCGCAAGAGCAGACGTTGCGAGCAGGAACATAACGATAAGGACAGAAATTATTCTTTTCAAGACCGTATCTCCTTTATATTAAATATTTTTTATAGTATAACACCATATAGGACAATATTCAAGCGGATTTATGTAAAATTTACATTTTATATTTATTTTATGCGAGAATAAATGAATATATATTCAAAATGGGTTTTTGAAGAGAGATAGACTGTTTTCTTAACGCTGCTTCGAGCCCCGTATGTTTAGTTTTTCTTCCATACAAAAAGGTGTCCATCGGGACACCCTTTTGTATGTGCTTAGGGTAACAAGAGTTATCCGAACCCGCTCAAACGGCGCTATTTCGGCTCTTTTCGGTTTGTCGTCATTGGAATACCGGCGTATTCCTGCTTCCTCCGCGCCGAAAATATCTCGAAATTTCATCCGTTTGAGTCCTA
>JAFSYU010000028.1 GCA_017443595.1 Clostridia bacterium | reverse complement strand
CATCTCCGACGAGGAAATAGTAGTCGCCTGCCAATTCATACTTCAGCCCGGTTCTTTCGTCTGTAATGTACTTTTCCATTTGAGTAATCCTCCGATATAAATTGAATTTGTCCTATGAATTCAATCATTCCGGCTGATTACAAAAGCCGAAGGGAGAAGCTACTTCCTTACGTAGCCTCTCCCTTTGGCGTCCTTTTGCTATGGCGGAAAGACAGGGATTCTTCTTGGATTTTGCAAGGCATGAGTGCAGACTTCATTCTCGGTGCCTTGCAAAATCCTTCGGTCACCGCTAAAAACAGTCCCCCGGACTGTTTTCTTAACGCTGCTTCGAATCCCTGTTATATACCGAGCGCCATAGAAAAAGGACGCCGTTTGGCGTCCTTTTTTTATGGCGGAAAGACAGGGATTCGAACCCTGGAAGCGGTATTAGCGCTTACACGATTTCCAGTCGTGCGCCTTAGACCAACTCAGCCATCTTTCCATAGCCGTTTGCCCGTGCTTTTATTCACATGCGTGCGTAGTATACCACATATTTTATAAAAAATCAAGTCTTTTTCCGAAAAAAGCAAAAAAATTTAAAAAAACGCATATTGGTATTGCAATTTGTGTTTTTTATGGTAGAATATAATCAATAAAACTGCGGAGGTTATTATGAAAGTCACAGTCTGGAACGAAAACGTACACGAAAAGCTTGATCCCAATATTATGAAGATATACCCCGGCGGTCTGCATGAATTCATTGCGGGATTCATCAAAGACGACGGCATAGAAGTCCGCACGGCAACGCTCGATATGCCGGAATGCGGGCTGACCGACGAGGTCCTCTCCGATACCGACGTTCTATTATGGTGGGGACACGTAAAGCACGGCGACGTGCCGGACGAGATAATAGACAGAGTTCAAAGATACGTGCTGTCCGGTATGGGACTTATAGTTTTACATTCCGGGCATCACTCAAAGATTTTCAGAAGGATGCTCGGAACAACGTGCAATCTCAAATGGCGCGACGGCGCAAGAGAGCGCATATGGACGATAAAACCCAATCATCCCATAGCCGCGGGGATCCCCGAGACGTTTGCGCTTGATGAAGAGGAAATGTACGGCGAGCCGTTTGACATTGCCGAACCGGACGAGGTGATATTCATGGGCTGGTTCAACGGCGGCGAGGTGTTCCGTTCCGGCTGTACGTGGGTGCGCGGAAACGGAAAGATATTCTACCTGCAGCCCGGTCACGAGACTAACAGATCATACCATAATGAATATATACAGAAAATATTAAAGAACGCGGTGCGGTGGGCTTGCCCGGTGAACAAAAACATACCTCTTGTATGCCCCAATACCGCGGCTCTTGAATGATACTGAATCCGGTATATCATAAAAGGATCTCATATGAGGTCCTTTTTGATTTAATATACGTCATATTCTTATAAAATGTTGAAATATTCACAAATTTGCGTTATAATATTATGAAATAAAAAACAATACTACTATCAAAAGAGGAGTTTTCATGGACTTTTATTCGTGTCTTGTCGGTCTGACTGAGCTTATGATGCTTGCCATGTCTCTTCACGTTCTGACTTATTCGGGATTCAAAAAGGAGCAGAAGATCTGGTATTTACTGACCTTCATTTGCGTTATGCTTTGCGCCGGTGCGGAATTTGCCGTTCACTGCGGTTATTATAACGAGTCTTTTGCCATACCCCTTACGATCCTTACCGTGCTGCAGTTCTCCGCCGCGCCGATACTCGGCGTTCTGTTCATAGGCGCTCTCGGACTGCGTAATCAGACAAAGATCGCTGTAATTTACTTTTCAATAAACCTTGTTGTCGAGACCGTGGCCGCGTTTTTCGGCTGGATATTCTATTTTGATGAATCGGGATATCACCGCGGCAACTATTTTCTGATATACGGCGCGTTTTATCTGTTAAGTCTTTTATACCTTATCGTCGGTCTTGTGCTCGTAGGCAAAAAATTCCGCCACAGAGATATGTGGACCATAGGTATGACGCTTATAATACTTATTGCCGGCATACTTCCTATGACGATACTGAAACTGAATATAACTTATACCGCCATAGCCATGAGCGCGAGCTTATGCTATATCTATTATAACGACCTTATACAGCAGGATATAAAAACCGAGCTTGTCACAAAGCAGAAAAAGATGTCCGATATGCAGGATCACATGATCTCCGGCCTTGCCAGCCTTGTTGAAAACCGCGATCTTGATACGGGCGGTCATATAACGCGCACGGCGTACTACGTAAAAACGCTTTCAGAGCTTGCAAGAGCGGACGGAGTATACGCGGATCAGCTGACGGATCATTTTATCACGCTTCTCTGCACTCTTGCGCCCATGCACGATATAGGCAAGATCGTGATACCTGACGTTATACTTCAGAAGCCCGGAAGATTCACGCCGGAAGAGTACGAACAGATGAAAGTACACGCATCCGCCGGCGGCTCGGTCATCCGTCAGGTACTGAACGGGATAACGGACGAGGAATATCTCTCCATCGCGTCCGATATTGCGACGTATCATCACGAATGGTGGAACGGCTGCGGTTATCCGAAGGGGCTGAAAGGCGAAAGGATACCGCTTGCGGCGAGGATAATGGCGATAGCCGACGTTTACGACGCTCTTATATCCGAGCGCTGTTATAAAGACGCCATACCGCCGGAAGAAGCCTTTGACGCCATAAAACTTGAATCCGGCACGCATTTTGACCCGGCCCTTGTCAAGGTGTTTCTTGACCATAAGGATGCTTTTTTGCCTAAACAATAAAAATTCGGCGTCTGCTGACCGGCGGACGCCGTTTCATATGAAAATGAAAAGGAGTAATTATGAGAACAGGTATTCAGTGGTGCCCCGAGCACGACGTTGAAAAAACACTGGGCGAGCTTTACGAGATAAAAGAGCTCGGTTACGACTGCGTTGATTTTCAGTCGTTTTGCCATACGGAAAACGATTTTTTCGGCGAGCCTTCCGAAGTTGAAAAACTGCTGAAGCTCGTTTATGACGCCGCGTCTGACGCGGGCTTGACCGTAAGCCAGACGCACGGACCGTGGCGCTGGCCGCCGCAGGACGCGACGAAAGAAGACAGGGATGAGCGGTTTGAGAAAATGGTGCGCTCGCTTTACGGCACGGCGGCGCTTGGCTGCACGGATATGGTGATACATCCCATAATGCCTTTCGGCGACTATCAGAATCCGCATCCCGATGAATTCATGGAGATGAATCTCGATTTCTTCTTCAGACTTACGGAAGAGGCAAAAAAGGCGAAAGTTATAATAGATTTTGAAAATATGCCCATGCCGGCGCTCACGCTTGCCACTCCTTACCAGATACTTGATTTTGTAAAGAAGATAAACTCACCGTATTTCCGCGTCTGTCTTGACACGGGTCACTGCGCCGTAACTAAAAACGATCCGGCGGAAGCCGTCAGAGCGATAGGTAAAGAATACCTGCGCGTGCTTCACGTTCACGATAACGACGGGGCAAACGACTTCCACTGGCTGCCGGAGACGGGCGTCATAAACTGGGCGGAATTTTCACTTGCGCTTCACGATACAGACTTTGAGGGAGTTTTCTCTCTTGAAACGAACGTAAAGCAGGCGGATCTGTCACCGGAGGAATTCAAAAAAGAAAAAATAAAATTAGCGCAGACAGCCAAAAGACTTGCAAACGGATAAATATTTGTAATAAATATCAAAAACGGCTTGATTTTTTGATTTATTTATGTTATTATGTTACAAAGACTACATTGAAAGGACGTTAACATGAAGAAAAAGATCACAAACAAGCTGTTATGGTTGTTTGCCGTCGGACAGTTTGGCTGGAGTTTGCTTTCCGGTATAATATCAACGTGGCTCGTCCATCTTTACACGGGAAATACCGAGGCAGGCAGCACAAACGGCATTTTCAGCGGTTTTATCACACAGCATCCGATACTTGCAAGTATAACGCTTTTCGGCGTTATAACCGCGGTCGGACGTATATTTGACGCGATAACGGACCCGCTTATTGCAAGCTGGTCGGACAGGAGCAACTACAAAGGCGGACGCCGTATACCTTTTATGAAGGCGATAGCCATTCCGTTCGCTTTGGTGACAGTAGGCGTTTTCGTTCTTCCGGTCACCTCAAACGTAATAGCTAACGACGCGATAATATTCACGCTTCTGATGCTGTTCTATCTGTTTATGACCATATACTGCACCCCGTACAACGCGCTTATCGCGGAGCTCGGAGATACGCAGCAGCACAGGATAAACGTATCTACTTATATATCTTTTACGTATATAGCGGGTTTTTCCGTTGCAACGTTCATGCCGAACTTAGCGGGTCTGCTTGAAGGCGCGGTAGGTCAGCAGACGTCGATACGTCTTGCGATAGGTATTCTTTCCGCCATTGCCGCGATAGCTATGTTTCTTCCGGCTCTGTTTATAAAAGAACGCGACTATATTGAAAGCAAGCCGGTCAAGACAAAGGCTTTCAAATCTCTGCTCGCAACGTTTAAAGACGGACAGTTCCGCCGCTTTGTTTACAGCGACGTTATATACTTCTTTGCCGTAACGCTGTTTCAGACCGGACTTGCCGACTTTGAAACGAACCTGATGGGCATATCTTCGGACAAAACGTTTTTACTGACGGTCCTTATGACCGTGATAAGCCTTTCGCTTTACCCGGTTGTCAACCGCCTTGCGCCTAAGATAGGCAAAAAAAATATTATAATCGTAGGATTTTTCTCGTATTCAGTCGTATTTCTGATAACCGCTTTATCGTCCTCCGCAACTGTCGGCAGCGTGCATATATTCGGTATACTGGTCGCGGTCCTGGCGGGCATACCAATGGCGATCCTGGGAATACTGCCGCAGGCGTGCGTGGCGGACGTATCCGAGCTTAACACGCTGAAAACCGGCGAAGACCGTTCCGGAATGTTTTTCGCTGCAAGAACGTTTGCAATGAAAATGGGTCAGGCGTTATCAATGCTTATTTACACGTCGGTCACAGCTAAAAGACTTACGGAAAGCGGCGTGGAAGCGGTCACTCCGGCTCAGTACCGCACCGTTGCATTCATAGCCACCGGCGCGTGCCTGATAGGCGCTCTGCTCTTCTTCCTGTACAAAGAAAAGAAGATACTGACTACTATCACGGAACTGAAAGCGCAGAAAGAACAGTAATAAATCAAATTTCGGCGGGAGTTTTGCTCCCGCCGTTTTTTGTTTAAAACGGGCGGTCAACAGCCGCCCGTCCGAGTATTTAATTATTCAAGTATGTTCGTTGTTATAAAATCGGCGCCCCAGTCTGCTAATTTTTCACCGAGATCTTTGTCGTCCACCGTCCAGATATTCAGCTTTATGCCGGTTGATTTTATATCGTCAAAAACTTCTTTCGTAAGCGGCGGATAGCAAATATCAAGATCAAGCCTGTATTCTTTTACAAAAGCTTTAACGTCATCGTTCCATTCGCCCGTCAAAAACTGTGCGGGCTGATCCGGCAGATATTTGCGCAGATAAATAAGATCCTGCCTGTGAAACGATATGAATACGGTCATATCAAGATGACCGAGATCGCGTATTATATCAACTATCTCACGCACGTGCTGTTCTTCAAACGGCGTTTTAAGCTCTAAAACGGAGACTTTTCCGTATTTGTGACAGATATTTATATAATCTTTCAGCGTCGGGATACGAAGATCCGCTCTGTCTGTCGTGCCGTCCATATCAAACAAGCGTATCGACCGGAGCTGATCAAGCGTTGACTCTTCAACGTTCAGATCAACGCCGGAAACGCGCAGCGTGCTGCTGTCGTGTATGCAGACGTATTTTCCGTCCGCTGTCCTGTGGACGTCCGTTTCTATACCGTAATATTTTTCGCGGTTGCCGGCGGCGATAAACGCCTGATTCGTGTTCTCCCTCTCAAGCGCGCTTACGCCTCTGTGAGCGACCGTTTTTGTGTTTTTGCTGTTGATTTTAATTGTCGTTTTCATCTTTTCTTATCTCTTTCACCTTGATTTCCGGCGTCTCATCCACCCTCGGCTCACATATCATTGTATTTCTCGGCTCGCGCATGGCGGCGGGCGGTATTTCTATTTTATCAAGCATATCACGGCGCGCAAAGACGGAAAGCGGCATATCCATATCGCATACCATTTCATATCCGGTAAGCATATCAGGAAAAACGTCAAGTGAAGAATAACAACCTAAGCCTGATACGGTCAAGTCTTCGTTATTCAAAAACACCTTCTGCGGATATGATCTGTATGCTAAAACGTGAAATCTGTATTTATTTAAAACCGAGCCGCCGTATAAAAACCTTATCTCGTTTCCGTTTATTACCATAGTGCTTTTTGTGTTTCCGTTTTTATACCACTGCACCCATTCGCCCTGAAGGCGCGGCAGATATTCTTTATCCAAGATCAGATAGTTATAAAACGCGTCGTGTTCGACTTTATGTAAAACGTAGGTATCATCGCCCGTAATGGTATAATGCGTATCCATACGTATTTCGCCGTTTTCATAATACAAAGCGGTGATATACCACATAGGCTCGCCTTTATAGCTTCTCGTTAATACGGTATCTTTTATTTCAAGCTCCGTTTTTTCACCGGATTCAAGCTTTTTTGCGTCATATTTCAGCGTCGTATCAATAGCGATACGCTTTGACGCGTCGCGCAGAATGAAGCTGCTGCCGCGTATCTCAAAATAATAGTGATACCCTTCTTCCCAGTATCCGTTCAATTTTTCGGAATATCTCATAAATTTCTCCCGATAAAACAATATATAATTTCAAAACGGTCGCCGCGGGCGCCGACCCCTGCAGTCTGAATTCCGGATCTTAATTTCAATAAAACGTTGCCACGGGATCTGCAGGCGCTTCTGCAGGCTTTATATCCACAAGCGAAAGCACCGGTCCTTTTCTGCCGTAAACGCGGCAGGGTTTTACGGTTATTTTTGCTGTCAGATCATACCATTTTTCGGATTCTACTTTTTCAGCGCCGTTCTCGCAGTAAAGCCCGCTGAACTGTATATCTTCAACACAGCACGTCATTACGGGTCTGCCTATAATGAATCCGTCTCCGGTCGTACGCGGCACTTTGTTTGCCATACCGGAAAATCTGACCGTTTTGCCGTTATAGTCCGGCATATTCTCCGCAAGATCGCGGTACAAAAGCGCAAAATCACGGTCTTCAACTTTTATGACCGGAGCGTTCACGTCAAACGGCAGCGGGTCTTCTATATCGTCATAAGCCGCCTGGCCGTTTGTTTTTTCATAGAATATCTCCGCGCGGCGAGTGACGCCCCGTACGAGCTTGTGCAGCTTTTGTATATCCTCGTCAGGCGCGCAGCGGTTGAATACGACAAGGTCCGCGTTGTTGAATTTATCAACTACGAGATTGCGCATATTGGCGTTATAAACGTCTATCATGGACGCGTCGTTGAAATTCATCTCCTGACAGATGAACCAGCCGTCCGGCAAAGCCTGTACAAGCTCCGATATGAGCCACATTCCGTTGTATTCAACAAGCACGCGCGTGGCTTTGTATTTTGCGCGCAGAGCTTCCAATTTATCCGGATTGAGTTTCTTTTTATCGTCGATTTTCTCAATATATATCTCTTTTGAAGCAAACGGAGACGGATCAAGCTCTTCCTCGCCTTCCTCAAACTGCAAAACGAGCGTTCTGTCGCGCTTGTTGTCAAAAAAGCTCTTATCGCACAGCGTTTCCTGTAAAAATCTCGTTTTTCCGGCTTCAAGAAACCCGGTAAAAAGATATACGGGTATATCCATTTGATTCTCCTTGCTTATTCCGCTTTAAACAGCGCTTCAAGTCCTTTTTTATTCAAGCCCGTGCCTATCACGCAGAGCTTGCCTATGACGTCGGCAGGACCGGTGCGCACTTCCTTTTCGCCGGGTACGTAGTCAAAATGTATCCATGCTCCGTCCTGACCGGCAACTATGCCTTTGGCGCGCAGGACCATGCCGTAGCGACCCGTCATAAGCTCGTCAAGGCAGTCTTCAATACCGCTTTGCGTGAATTTATCCGACGTTTCCATGCCCCAGCTTACGAAAACCTCGTCCGCGTCATGATCGTGGTCGTGGCGGTGATGGTGATGATGACATTCACATTCCGGATCGTCGCATTCTTCATCATCGTGATGGTGGTGATGATGGTGGTGTTCGTGTTCGTCGTCGTCATCGTCGTCATGGTGATGGTGACATTCACATTCCGGATCGTCGCACTCTTCATCATCGTCATGGTGGTGATGATGATGTTCGTGCTCGTCATCGTCGTCATCGTCGTCATGGTGATGGTGACATTCACATTCCGGATCGTCGCACTCTTCACCGTCGTCATGGTGATGGTGGTGATGATGACCGTCTTTTTCTTTCTGCTCTTCAAGCAGATGTTTAAGCTCCGCTTCAAGCGTGTTTTTCTTTTCAAGCGTCTGAAGTATCACAGCTCCGTCAAGCTGATCCCACGGAGTTGTTATAAGCGATGCGTCTTTGTTTAAAGAACGTATTATCTGCACCGCCTCATCAAGCTTTTCCGGTTTTATTCCGTCCGTTCTTGAAAGGATGACGGAGGACGCGAATTCTATTTGGTTGCGGTAGAATTCCTCAAAATTCTTCATATACATCTTGCATTTTGACGCGTCTATGACCGTTGTAAAAGCGTTGAGTTCAAGTCCTTCCACTCCGGCGTCCTGCACGGCGCGTATAACGTCTGAAAGCTTACCTACGCCGGACGGTTCTATAACTATCCTGTCCGGGTCGTAATCCGCTTTTACCTTTGCGAGCGCCTTGCCGAAATCACCTACGAGACTGCAGCAGATACAGCCGGAATTCATCTCCGTTATCTGTATTCCCGCTTCTTTGAGAAAGCCGCCGTCTATGCCTATTTTGCCGAATTCGTTTTCTATTACGACGATCATCTCGCCTTTATACGCTTCTTTTATGAGTTTTTTTATCAGAGTGGTTTTCCCCGCTCCCAGAAAACCGGAAAAAATATCTACTTTTGTCATAATTGCCTCCGCTTTATTATTCGTTAAAAATATATCATCCTTATTTATAAAAAACAAGACGGGTTATGTTAAATTTTCTTGTGTATTTACATATAAACTCTTGATTTTCAGAGTTATATATTATATAATGCGTATAGTAAATGTTATGGAGGTCAAAATGAGCGAAGTAATGAAAATATCCCGTGTATCGGAACTGATAGGCGATATCACAAAGTCATATCAAAGCGACGCCGTATCGGCAGATACGCTTATATCGTCGTATAGATCCGTATGCGCCGATCCTGAGCTGTCCGACAATGAAAAACGGTATTTTGAATATACTCTTGACGGTATCATCGCAACGCTTGACAAGGTAAGGAATCCGCAGATATTCGACGCCGGAGAAAAAAGAACGGTCAAGCTGTTTTTCTGCCCTTCAAAGCGTATGGTCCCTGCCGCGTTAAAAGACGGCGCGCTTGAAAAAGAAGACGTTTTCTATACAAAAATGAGCGTTATCTGCCCGGATATTTTCAAGTCAGGCACACATTTTGAAAAACTCGCCGCGCTGTACGCCTGCGGCTGTCCTTCAAGGATAACGGAAGTATATACGGATCCTTTGACCGCGCTTGCCGCGTCCGTTGCGGATAACGGCGACGGAATATCCGTTTTAGCCGTGCCGAAGAGTTATTTATCGTATCCTCAAAGCGACCGCGCGCTGATACTGTCATGCCTGCCTAAGCTCTCCTTTGCAAAGAAGCGCGAGCTGCTTGAAACGACGTACGCCTCGCTTGCTTCAAACAGATTCCAGCAGCTTAAAGGCGGTTCAAGATATCTTGACGACGCGCCGGAGGAGCTGTATAAAGAAATAACTACGGAAAAACCGTTTTTCCGCCGCGATACAGACCCGGCGGATCTGTTAAAACCGCTGTTCGTCACTCCATACGGCAAAGGTGACGGCGCTTATATCGTAAGCGGTCTTTGCACAAGTGAAAAAGAAGCGGAAAGAAGGCTTGACGCCCTGACCGTCAAAGAATACGCCGTATCCGACGTATCCGTTTTAAAAGACGAGCTTTCTCTGCTCGGTTTTGACGGGCTGCGTCTCTGCCGCGACGCAAAAGACGCCGCCGCGTTTTTAAAAAGCGACATCTGAGCAAAAACGAATAAACGATCCGCCCCCGCGCATATAATACGTGTAAAGTATTTTAAAGCAAAGGGGCGTTTAATGAAAGCACAAACAAAAAGGAATATCCTTATTTACTCGATCAGCATAGCCGTGCCGCTCTGCGTGGGCGTTTTATCCGCGCTTTTCACTATGGGAAATACGGATATTTACAAAGAGATAAAAACCCCGCCGTTGTCTCCGCCGTCGTTTCTTTTCCCTGTCGTATGGACGGTCTTATACGTCCTTATGGGCATAAGCTGCGCTATGATATGGAAATACAGAAAGACGGACAAAAACGCGGAAAAAGCTCTTTATTATTACGGCGCAAGCCTTGTTTTCAACTTTGTATGGAGCATTTTGTTTTTCAATCTGCGGCTGTTTTTACCTGCGTTTTTATGGCTTCTTATGCTTTTGTATCTGATAATACGCACGGTTATATGTTATTATAATGTTTATAAGCCGGCGGCGTATTTACAGATACCGTATATAGTATGGGCGGCGTTTGCGGGTTATTTGAATCTCGGGATAAAGATTTTGAACGGATAGTTTAAAGGAAAATATAATGGACGAAAAAATAAAGAGACTGAAAGAATTTATTGATAAATCAAATAACATCGTCTTCTTCGGCGGCGCCGGCGTTTCCACGGAGAGCGGCGTGCCTGATTTTCGCAGTAAGGACGGGTTATATAATCAACACGACGTAAGATTTGAAAAATATCAGCCGGAATATCTTCTGAGTCACAGTTGCCTCGTAAACGAACCGGAAGTGTTTTTTGAGTTCTACCGTCAGAAGCTCGATACTCACGGTATCGAGCCTAACGCCGCGCACAAAGCGCTTGCGGAGCTTGAGCGGCGCGGAAAACTGAAAGCCGTCATAACGCAGAACATAGACGGGCTGCACCAGAAAGCCGGAAGTAAAACGGTTTATGAAATTCACGGAACGACAGCGCGAAATTACTGTATGAGGTGCAGAAAAAGCTACCCGGCAGACTATATTTTCAAATCATCGGATCCGGTGCCGCGCTGCGATTGCGGAGGTATTGTCCGCTGTGACGTCACGCTATACGAGGAACAGCTGCCGGAGGACGCCGTTTCCGGCGCGATAAACGCCGTTTATAACGCTGATATGCTTATCATAGGCGGTACTTCCCTGACCGTCTACCCCGCGTCCTCCTACATACAGTATTTCCGCGGCAGATATCTGGCGGTGATAAACAGAACACCGCTTGATCTAAGATTTTTGCATGCGGAAACGGTGCAGATAAACGACTCAATAGGAAAAGTCCTTTCACGGATTATATAAGCTGTCACGCCTGACCGCGGCCGGTAAAAATACCGCCGCGGTTTTATTATTCACGCCTGATGTGCCGTTTGTTTATATTTAGGCTTTATAAGACGTTTTTTAATGCAAATATCACGAATAATGAATAATACAAGTGCCAATATTTATAACATATTTACAAATTGCTCATTACGGCTAAACATAATTCAAATAAAATAAATGTTGGAGAATTGCATATATAATAGGAATTGAATTATATTTTTTTGTAGAATATAACTAAAAAATAATTTTAAAAGGAAAGTGCAGTTATGAGCGACGAGTTGATCCTTGAGCTTAAGGGAATAACAAAAATATTCCCGGGAGTAAAAGCCTTGAATAACGTGCACTTCCAGCTCCGCAAGGGAGAGGTACACGCTCTTATGGGAGAAAACGGCGCCGGCAAATCGACGTTTATTAAAGTCATTACCGGCGTTTTTCCACCGGAAGAGGGTCAAATCTTCCTTGAGGGGAAGGAAGTTGTTTTCAAAGGCACAAAAGACTCCCTTGCCGTCGGAATAGCCGCTGTTTATCAGCATCCGACGACGTATCCAGATCTCTCCGTTACGGAGAACATATTCATGGGGCACCAGATCAAAAACGGTCCTTTCATGAACTGGAAAGCAATGCACGCAAAAGCAGCGGAACTGCTGGGCAGGCTCAACGCGGACTTTGATCCCAAGTCTGAAATGGGCACGCTGAGCGTCGCGCAGCAGCAGATGGTGGAGATAGCCAAAGCTTTATCGACCAACGCGCGCATAATCATCCTTGACGAGCCGACCGCGTCTCTTACGGCGAACGAATCCAAGGAGCTTTACAGAATAGTAAAACAGTTAAGAGACGAAGGCGTTTCGATCATCTTCATTTCTCACAGAATGGAGGATATGTATGAGCTGGCGGACAGAGTTACCGTTTTCCGCGACGCGCAGTACATAGGCACGTACGACGTAAACGGCATAACTACCGCGGATCTCGTAAAAGCCATGGTCGGACGCGAAATAAAAGATATGTATCCCAAGCCCGAGGTCAAGATCGGTGACGAGGTCATCCGTATTGAAAACCTCAGCCGCGTGGGATATTATAAGGACGTTTGCTTAAACGCCCGCGCCGGAGAGATAGTAGGCCTTACCGGACTTGTAGGCGCAAGACGTACCGAGGTGATGGAGAGCGTCTGCGGCATTACGAAGCCGTCCGCAGGAAACGTTTATTTAAACGGCGAAAAGCTGAAAATAAAAACGCCTAAAGACGCCATGGACGCGGGCATAATCCTTCTGCCCGAGGACAGACACAAAGAAGGTCTGATACTCTCGTGGGGTCTCGGCATGAACGTCACGCTTCCCGTCCAGGATAAGCTCGCAAAGATACACTTCTTCAACGACAACAAGACGGAACGTGAAATGTCTCGTGATCTGCTTGAATCCGTTGATACGAAAGCGGTCACGATATTCGACCCCGCCTCGTCTTTATCCGGCGGCAACCAGCAGAAGGTCGTCGTTGCAAAATCGCTTGCTAACGACAACATGAAAGTCATAATCCTTGACGAGCCGACAAAAGGCGTGGACGTCGGCGCTAAAGCCGAGATATACGCCATAATAGGCGAGCTTGCTTTAAAGGGGTACGCCGTTATAATGATATCGTCGGAAATGCCTGAGATACTCGGTATGTGCGACAGAATATACGTCATGTGCAACGGCAGAGTGACCGGATGTCTTGACAGAGCGGAAGCGGATCAGGAAAAAATACTGAATCTCGCAATGCTGGAAAAAGGAAAGGCGGTGGAACAGGCATGAAAGCGTTTTTAAGAAAGATCACCGGCAACCATGAAGTCAGCCTTGCAATAATACTCGTGGTCCTGTTTCTTGTTGTTGACATCTTATCCGGTTTCAAATTCCACGGTATTGAAAATATAGGCGATATTTTCAAAAACAACGCATTAACGCTTATAATGTCGCTCGGTATGCTCTGCGTGCTCATCACCGGAGGCATAGACATTTCAATAACGGGTACTCTTGCGTTCGCCGGTATGACGATAGGACTTTTGCAGAAGTACGATATTATACATAATACTCTGCTCCTCTTCGTCATAGCGCTTGCAATAGGCGCCGCCTGCGGTTTCATAAACGGACTTATTATAGCAAAAGGCAAAGTCTCGCCTATAATCTGCACCTTAGGTGCAATGTATATTTACCGCGGACTTGCATACGTTATAAGCAACAACCAGTGGGCGAGCGGCGAGGACGTAACGTCCTTCAGTAAATTCGGCAATTCCGCCGGCCCGTACATAATCCTCGCTCTTGCGTTCGTCATCTACTTTGTAGTGATGAAGTGGACGCCCTTCGGCAGGAAAGTATACGCCATAGGCAGCAACCGCGAAGCCGCGCGTATATCCGGTATCAACGTTGACCGTGTGGAAATAGCGGTCTATACGCTTATGGGTCTGCTTGCCGGTCTCGCCGGCGCGCTCTCCGTTTCTATCTACGGTTCGGCTCAGCCGAATATGCAGACGGGCAAGGAAATGGACGTTATTGCGGCGTGCGTCATAGGCGGCGTTGCGATGAGCGGCGGCCGCGGCACCGTTGTCGGCACTCTGCTCGGCGGTATATTCTACGCGGTCGTTTACAAAGCCCTGCCGCTTGTCGGGCTTGAAGCGATCTGGCAGAATCTCATCAAAGGCGTGATAATATTAGGCGTGGTCATCATAAACGTGCTTACACAGCGCGCTATGAACCGTCAGGCGCTGGCAAGGAGGGAGATCTGATATGGCAGGAAAATCCGGAAGAACTATAAGTGCAACTCCGCAGAAATCCATACTTAAACGTTTGCTCTCCTGGGAAGGCGCACTTGTACTGATATTTATAGCAGTGCTTGTAATGGGCAGGATAATGTCCCCGTATTTCACGCTTGACAACGTTCTGCGCGAAATGCCGAAATATTTAGCTGAGATTCTGATAGTTTTCCCGATGGGCTTCGTGCTCATAATGGGAGAGATAGATATATCCGTAGGCTCTATCGTTTGCCTTTCCGCAACGGTAGCGTGCTTTGCGGGAAACGCGGGTCTTCCCTTCCCGCTCGTAATGCTGATATGTCTTGCAACGGGTCTTGCGTGCGGACTGTTAAACGGCTTTATCTTGACAAGATGGCCGGAGCTTCCGCCTATGATAGTGACGCTTGGAACACAGATCATATTCCGCGGTATCGCCGAGGTAACGCTCGGCTCGGGCGGCTCACTTTCATACGTCAACAGCAAAGACTTAGGCATCTTGTCTAAAACTCTCGGTCCGTTCCCCGTCGCATTCTTCGTGGTGCTTATCGCCGCGGCGATATTCATTGTCGTTTTATCTACAAGCACGTTCGGCAGAAAGCTCTACGCTATAGGGAGCAACAGAACGGCGGCACAGTACGCCGGTATCAAAGTAAGCAAAATAAGACTTATAGTTTACGCGCTGGCAGGTCTTATGGCGGGTATGTGCGCCATGTTCATACTGACTACGACGTTCGGCGCAAACACCACAACAGGTCAGAACTATGAAATGGACGTTATTGCGATGTGCGTTTTCGGCGGCATTGCCACGACGGGCGGCAAGGGCAACCTCTTCGGCGCTCTGCTCGCCGGTTTCTCCATAGTCTGCCTGCGTATAGCGCTCGGACTTATCAATACAAACCCGCAGCTCATACTTATAATCATAGGACTGCTGCTCATCATATCCGTCCTTATCTCCGGCATAAGCCAGATGAGAGGTAAAAAAATCAAAAAGAAGAAAGCATAAGCGGAAAACCGCTTGTAAAAAATTTTTCAGGAGGAAAACATGAAAAAAATCATTTCCCTAATCCTTGTCGTTGTAATGGCAATAGCGATATTCGCATCATGCAACGGAACAACGACGACAACGGGCGCAAAATACGCGCTTGTTACCAAAGCAGCCGGAAACGCCTATAACGAAAAAGAGGCGGAAGGCTTTAAAGCCGCTATGGAAGCCGCGGGTCTGACGACGAACGATTACATAATCAGACATCCCGAGCAGGCGACCGTAGAAGCACAGATCGCCGTTATCAACTCCCTCATTTCCCAGGGCGTTAAATCAATAGCGATAGCTGCAAACGACCCCAACGCTCTGTCCTCCGTTTTAGCGGACGCAAAAGCAAAGGGCATAAAGATCTTAACGCTTGACTCAGACGTAGCGGTAGCGGACAGACTTACGTTCTGCAACCAGGCAGGCGTACAGCAGGTCGCTCAGGCTCTTATAGACGCCGTTCTTGATCTGACCGGCGGCGAAGGCGACTACGCGATACTCTCCGCAACTTCTCAGGCTACAAACCAGAACGCCTGGATAGACGCTATGAAAGCAATAGCGGCTGCTGACAGCGCAAAATACGGAAAACTGAATCTCGTTGAAGTTGCTTACGGCGACGACGAGCTCCAGAAATCCACCGACCAGACTCAGGCTCTGTTATCCAAATATCCGGACCTCAAAGTTATCTGCGCTCCGACGACAGTCGGCATCATGGCGGCGGGCAAAGTTCTCCAGGACAAGAAATCCGCAGTTAAACTGACCGGTCTCGGACTGCCGTCCGAAATGGCTGAATATATCGGCAACGACGCTGACCACAGCTGCCCGTATATGTTCTTATGGAACCCGATCGATCTGGGCAAACTCGCGGCATACGCGTCAATAGCTCTTGTTGAAGGCAAGATCACCGGCGCTGTCGGCGATAAATTTGAAGCCGGCAACATGGAAAACAGCCCCTACACACTTACCGCTGTTGAAGGAACGACCGCTTCCGAGATAATCCTCGGCGCACCGTTCAAATTCGATCCTTCCAACATAGGCGAATGGAAATCGGTATATTGATACCGTAAACAGCAAAAACAAAGAGCTCGCTTCACGCGGGCTCTTTTCTTTGTTAGTAGTCATAACCACCGGCTAAGCCGGTGGCTTGCTCAGCCCTAAAAGGGCATGATTCTGGCAGGGCTTGAAGCCCTCTGAAATAATCTGCCAACCGCAAGCGGTCACAAACAACCGCTAAAGCGGTTGGCTATTTCTTGTTTG